>JADGPL010000043.1 GCA_017882455.1 Solirubrobacteraceae bacterium
GTGTTGGGGCTGGGGTGCTGGCTTCGGGTGTGGGTTCTGGTGTTGGGGCTGGGGTGCTGGCTCCCGGTGCTTCTTCGCTCGGGACGAGCGCGCTGTCGTGTGGAGTCACGGCGAGGTTTGAGCCGCGGGCGTAGGCAGTGCCGGCGAGGAGCAGCACGCCAAGCAAAGCCAGTATCACCAGACTCAGATAGCGCAGAGCTCGTGCGATGGGCTGGTGCCAGATCATCGTCAGCCCGCCGCGCGATGAGCTCTGAGTGGACGCTGCTCGGCAGGTCGCTCGGCGGGCGGCGGCTGCTCTTCGGCGGGGTTGGCGTCGGCGATCCACTCGGCCCACGCAGCCGCTTGGGCGCGATCGCTGCGAGCTGCCAGACGGAACATCGTCATTCCCAATAGGACGATCGCCAGCCAGGCGGCTGGGATGAGGATGAGCAGCATCTGACGAAGGCTAGGCCATTCGTAGCGCGGATTGCGCCGACGTCGGGAGCATCTTCGCTTGGCGCCTCTCTCGTGCTCGGGCGGGGCCAGCCAAACGGATCAGATTTGCAGGCATTTCTCTGATGGGCGCGGCGGGTTTCGAACCTGCGACCTCTCGCGTGTGTGAAGTCTGCCCAGTGTGTTGCCGTGTGTTGCCGTGTGTTGCCGTTTGTAGCCAGATCCAGCGATTTCGGCCGATTTGGAGCGTCGGCGGCGCGATTCTGTTGCCATTTGCTGCCGTTTGTCGCTTCCATAAAGCTTCCACGGCCAGCGAGGCACGAGCCGCCCGAGCGTACCCCGGCAACGCATCCCGCAGACACGGCGTCCGCCTGCGGGATACTGCCTCATGTCTGAGGAGTCCACGACGCCCGACCTGGTCGAGCTTTGGCGGCAGACGAACGAGGCTTTCGTGCGCCGCGACTTTGACGCGATGATGGGCTTCTTCGCTCCCGACGCCGTCTGGGACCTCTCCTCTGCTGGGATCGGCAGGTTCGAGGGTACGGCGGCGATCCGCAGCTTCCATGAAGACTGGATCGGCTCCTATCAGGAGTACGAGAACGAGCTGGAGGCCCAGGACCTCGGCAACGACGTGTCGTTCGTGGTGCTTTCTCTGGACGCCCGCCCCGGGTCGGGGGAGGCCCTCCGGGCGATGCGATGGGGCGCACGGGGGGCGCTTTGGCCGGTCGAGGCGCTCCGCGGAGTAGCTTGCCGGGGATGGAGCACGTGTCGCCGCTTGCGGGCGTCCCGACCGCAGCGGGGTTGCGGTCCCGTGCCGATCGCTGGCTCGCACCCTTGGCGGGCCTCTGTGCGGCCGGGCCCGTCATGGCTTCGACGCTGCGCGCGCTGCATCACGGCTGGCTTCCGGCGGGCGACCAGGCGATCATCGCCACGCGCGCCTACGACGTGCTCACGTCGCGAACGCCACTGGTGGGCCAGCACTCTGATGCCGGCGCGCTGACGCATCACGCCTTGTACAGCCTCGGCCCGATGCTTTACTGGCTGCTCGCGCTGCCCGCGCGCCTTGCGAGCCCCGGAACGCTCACGCTCACAGTGGGGATGCTGAACACGGCAGCGATCCTCGGCATCGTCGTGCTGGCGCGACGCCACGGTGGGCGCGTGCTGATGTTCGCGACGGCGCTGGCCGTCGCGATCATGTCCCGCTCGCTTGCAACCGAGGTGCTGCACGACGTCTGGAACCCCGCTGTTGGCCTCTTCCCGTTCACGCTGCTGGTCTTCCTGTGCTGGTCGCTGGCGTGCGGCGAATACCGCCTGCTTCCGCTGACCGTGCTCGTCGCGAGCTTCGTGATTCAGTGCCAGCTCGCCTTCCTGGCTCCCTCGCTCGGCGCGCTGGCGATCGGGATGGCCGGGCTCGTCGTCTCGCTCAGGTCTCCCGGCGCCGGGCTCGACGGGAGGGTCTCCGGGGAGCCCGGGAGCGTGCGGCGGTGGGTACTTGCTGCGCTGCTCATCGCGGTCGTCTGCTGGACCCCGCCCGCCATCGACCAGATCGAGGGAAACCCGGGCAACCTGACGGCCGTAGTGCGAGCGGCGAGGGCAAACAAGACCACACTCGGTGCGGGCGTCGGGTGGCATGCGGTCGCGCTGACCGTCGGCATCCCGCCATGGTGGCTTACGGACCCGGCGTCTCCCTGGCAGCGCAAGAACGAAGTACGCCAGGCGCCGAGCACGCTCACCACCGTGTCAGCCCTGCTGGCACTCCTTGCGCTGACCGGAGTTGCCGCTTTCGGATTGCTCCGTCGCCGCGTGAAGCTGTGGGCCGGCGCCCTGATCGCTCTGGTGCTGTGCCTCGGCGTGGCAGCTGTGGCTGCAGCGACGCCGACGTCACCTCTGCTCTCGGCCACGCTCGGCTACACCATGTGGCTGGGCTCGCCCGTCGGCATGTTCGTGTGGGTGATCCTGGCGTGGGCGCCGTTGACGATCCTGGAGCTGCGCCGGCCGCGCTCGCTCTCGCCCGTCCTGGTGTCCGCCGCCGGGGTCGGCGCCGTGGCGCTGGCAGCACTCGCTGTCGCGGCGGCCCAGCGCCCTGACGAACACCTGCACGAGTATCGCCCGCTCGGCGCGATGTCGGCGGCCTTGGAGCGGGGAGTGCCCGGTGGTCGCACCGTGCTGTTGCTCGGTTCGCTCGGCAACTCGACCTTCCGATTCAAAATGGCGGCGCGCTTTGCGCTGGCGCGACGAGGGATCCGGCCCCTCTCGCCCGGTACCGACACGAGGCTGGGCAGCTGGTACCAGCTCGATCACCACCGATACGACTGCACGGTCTACGTCGAGGACGGAGGCGCCATGCCCGACGCCCGGGCCGCCATGATCGCCGGCGTGAGCGACGCAGGCCACCCCGTGAGCGTGTGGGTCTCGCCGGCGGGGTGCCCGAAGGGCGGCGCAGCCGCGGGCAGCCGGCCGGTCGCAGCCTCGCCCCCGACGGCGAGCGCGCAGGTGCTGGGCACGCTCACCCTGACCTCGGCGCAGGCGACCCCCACGATCTGGGTCAGCTACCCGGTGCTCCTCGCACAGGTGAGATCCGGTCCGCTGATCCGCGCGATCATCAACGCGTGGCGCCGGGACGTGGAGATCAAGTTCCGCAATCTCAACGAGTGGCATGCCGTCTATCCGGCGGGCGCGCAGCCCGAGCTCCAGAGACTCCTGCGCGCGCGCCACATCCGGCTGCTGTTCGTTCCGCGCCCCCGCGCGAAAGCGCCGAGGCGCGCGACCGTCCACCACCACCTGCGCTACATCGCAGCAGGCGCGATCGCGGTCCTGGCCGCGCTCGCCCTCCTGATGGTCCTATACACCCGGCGCCGGCGCCGCTGAGAGGCCTGCGGGCCGCAGCCGCGAGCATCCGAGTCGGCGGCGCGCCGGCGCGTGCAGAACCGCGGATGTCTCAAGCCGCCCGCGCTCGCCGTCGCCGTCCCGTCGCGGCGAGCAGCAACATCGCGCACGCCACGCCGGCAGCCGCGATCGTGATCCTCAGCCAATGCACTCCGCCGCCGGGCCGAGCCGCAGCTGGCGAGGGAGGTCGCGGACGGTAGCCCGCGACGCCGCCGCCGACGGCGTACTCGACGCGCTCCGGGGTTGCGAGCGTCAGCCAGGCTGCGACGGCTTGGTCGTTCGCCGGGTCCACGGCGACGGTGGCGGCGACGTTGGGTCCGGCGGCCGCGATCATCTTGGGTCGCCGCAGCACGACATGCGCGGGGGGACGGATGGCCGTGCGCGCGGCCCACAGCTGCGCGCGGTTGCTCGCAAGGGTGCCGTCGGCGGCCCGCGGCATGGTGCTCCAGAGCGCGATCGCCTCGCCGGCGGGCCCCGGGGCGAGATCGGACAGGATCGCTTGGGAGTGCGGATCGGACAGGCGCTCGTTGGGTCTGGATGCGGCGAAGACGGCGGGTGCTGCGCGGACCACGTAGTGCCCGTGCTCGGCCACGGTCCAGGCGAGCATCACGTTCTCGGTCGAGAGGCGCACGAGCGCGAGCGAGCCGGGCCTGCGACCGACCTGCTGCGGGTCTGCGAAGGACGCGAGCTGTAGCGGGTGCCCGAAGCGCACGCCCGCCGCGGAGAGGTCCAGGTAGATCCGCGTCCGGGCGGCGGACCGCCCCCGGATCACCGTGCTCGACCAGGCGATCATCCCGTGGCCGTTGTCGCTGACCACGGCCTGGATCTGAGGGCCCGGAGCACTCGCTCCGATCCGCTGCGTGGGGTCGCTGCGCCCCGAGACGCGAAGCATCCGGGCGTAGACGGCCCCGCCCTGCTGCCAGGCGACGAGCACGTCAGAGCGGTAGTCCATCGTCGCCGTCAGCGCCGTGACCGGGCCGGCGCCGATCGGGACCAGCCGCGCCGGGCCGAAGCCGGATCGGAAGGAGCGCTCGAGGCGAACCGCGATCGCTGGCCCGGGAACGACCGCCGCGATGGCCACGTCGCCAAGGTAGGCGCGCGCGAGCGCCGGCGCGATCTCCGATCTGATGGGCATGCTCGGCCAGTGAGATGCACCGGCCGCGGCTCCCTGCAGCAGCGCCCCTTCGGTGTCGGCCGGGGCGGGAGCGGCGCTCGTTGTCGCCACGGTGAGGCGCCCGGAGCTCGCTCCCACGGCCGTCAACGCGATGCGCGCCCTGCCCGCCAGCCACCGGGTGCCCACGATCCTCCCGCGATCGGCCCGGCTCAGCGCAGCGACGGAGATGGCCCACCGCCCCGAGCCAGGGGAGTGCGGGGTGCAGGATGCCGGCTCGGATGCCCACAGGATCGCGCCGACGCCGCTGGGGGTGGCGGGGCCTTCGCTCGGAAAGGCGACCTGAGGGCCTCCGGCGAGCCCGCACTGCGCGAGCACGGCGGGAGCGGACCAGCCTGCCGAGCCCTCGGACGGAGATGCGAGGTGCAGGCAGCAGAGGGCCCATAGAGCCGTGCTGGCCGCCAGCCGGCGCCGCGCGCACCGTCGGCGGTGCGTATGTGGATGTGGATCAATGGTCGAGAGCGTGGCCACGAACGAGGCCTCTGGCTGCGACGTCAACGTATCGCTTAGCCGCGTCCGGGCTCACGCGCGTCCGGGCTCACCAGGCTGGGCTGCGGCGGCCGGCGCAGCCGGAGCTCTCGCTCTGCTCGACCAGGGCATCGCCGATCGCGCCGTGCGCGATCACGGTCCGGAGCCCACCTCGTCGCGGATCGGCGCGGCCACGCCAGCGAGGCGATCTTCGATGCTCGCTCGCACGTCCTCGAGGTAGTCGGGGTTCGCATGCACGAGCGGAGCCTCCAGCGCCGATGCAAGCACTCGCCCGAGGACGAGCGCGTCCCGGCCGTGTCCGTCATGGCCGACGAGGATCAGACCAGCATCTTGGGCTGCTTCCTGGAGGTCGGCTCTCATTCAACTGCGACGCTATGCCTCCCGCGAGGCCGACGCGACCGTATTCGGCGCCGCTTCACCTTCGGAGTTTTCCGCACCTGATAGGGGCGGCCCTCGGCGGGGCGCGAGCGGGCTCGCTCTGGGCGGGCTCGTGCAGGGGTTGTGGGCCGCTCGGCTCCTGACGTTGAATCGCGGGGAATGTCCGTTGCGACGAAGGTCACTCGAACGCAGCCTTGGCTGGAGAGCCTCGGCGACTGGGCCTGGCCGGGGCGGGCGGCGGCGGCCGAGGGGCTGCAGCTGCCGCCTTCGTGGGTGTCGGCGTTCCCGCCTCGGCTCGAGCCCGCGGGCGCGTCCCTGCCGAGCTCCAGCCCGGTCCCTGCGCGGGGAGGCTCGGTGCAGCGCCGGCGACTGCTCCTCGCCACCCTGCTCAGCGCCCTCGCCGCCGTCTGCTGCGCGCTTGCCGCGCACGTGGCCGGGGGGCTCGGGGGTGTCGTGAGCTTGGGCCTTCCGGGCCGGCCCGTCGTCGCCGCCGCCTCGACCGCGGTAGGGCCGCCGCTGCCGACGCTCATCCCGGTGAGCCGCGACAGCTCTGGCAGCTCGATCGATCGGGCGAGCTTCACGTCGGTTGCGCTCGGCGGCGCCGGGTCGTTCTTCGTCTATCTGCCGCCGGGCTACGCGAGCACCACGCGTCGCTACCCGGTCATCTACCTGCTGCACGGCCGCCAGGGTCACGCGCAGGCGTTCCTGGAAATCGGCATACAGCAGGCGCTCGACCGCCTCATCGCTCGACGGGCGATTCCGCCGATGATCGCGGTGATGATGCAGGATCGAATCACCCTCGACAACTGGAAGGACGTGGGCCGCAGGCACAGCGCGAAGTATGTGGTCGAAGTCCAGCAACTGATCGACCGGATGCTGCCCACGATCGCCACCCGTGCGGGACGCGCGATCGCCGGCAGCTCGATGGGCGGCTTCGGCGCCATGCACGTCGGGCTGGCGAACCCGTACATCTTCTCTGTGGTCGAGAGCTGGCTCGGCTTCTTCAACAACCTGGACGGCGAACTGCACGCGGACGCGCCCATCCTGGCGCGGTTCGGCCTGCACGCGTTCCTCTACGGCGCCGCTGCGGACCCCGTCGCCGAACCGGCGCAGGACCCAGCGTTCGCCGCCAAGCTGCACGCGGCCGGCGCGCAGGCCGAGGGCGCGATCTATCCCGGCGGACACAGCCTCGGGAAAACGCGGGCGCACCTGGAAGCGATGATGCTGTTCGCGGGGCGCTCGCTCGTCGCCGCCCAGCGCCGCGCGGCCGCCGAAGCGTCGAGCCGTCCGAGACACGCCTGACGGCGGCCGGAGTCAGAGCCGAGGTCGCTCAGTCGCTGGACTTCTGGCGCCGCGAGCACCACGCCGTGGCACAGGACGAGGCGGGCGCTGGACCTGGCACGGGACGAAGCTGGACTGAGCGGGGGCGCGCCCGCACGCTTAGCTCACGAGTCGATCGCTCGCCCGAGCGCGAGGGCAAGCGAGCCGAGTTGCCGCGGGGCGAGCTTCGAACCGAGGAGCTCCTCGATCACCGCGTCGCGCGTGACGCGCGCCGCGGCCAGGCGATCCGAGCGCAGGGTCTACGAGGAGGTGCAGCCGAGAAGCCGACGCAGCCCACGCGGGCCCCGGTGTCCTACAGGTGCGCAGCGGGCGCGCGGCTGCCCGCCGTCCGGCTCAGCGCTGCTGGTAGGAGGTCACGACCTCGCCGGTCAGACGCTCCGGCGGTCTGGCCGCGTGCGGGATCACGTTTGCGCGCATCCACTCGATGCGGGCTGGCTCGCCGATGGCGTCAGCTGAGCACGCAGGTGCCCAATCGGAGTCGGGTAGCCTTGTCTCTGTGGCGTCGGAGTCCAGGCACATCAGTACATCGATCAAGCGGCCCGCCACCGAGGTTTACGACTATGCCGCGAACCCTGCCAACCTGCCGGAATGGGCCGCTGGGCTCGGCGGATCCATTGAGCGAGTAGATGGGCAATGGGTCGCGGATTCGCCGATGGGCCGGGTGGTCATCGCCTTCGTCGAGAAGAACAAATATGGCGTCCTCGATCACGACGTCACGCTTCCGTCAGGCGAGACCGTCTACAACCCGATGCGCGTCATCACCGATGGAGGTGACTGTGAGGTTGTGTTCACGCTGCGCCGGCAACCGGACATGAGCGCTGAGGACTTCG
>JADGPL010000021.1 GCA_017882455.1 Solirubrobacteraceae bacterium
GGAGTACAACTACCGACGACCACACGGCTCCCTCAGCCACAAGCCGCCCGGCACCCGCCTACGCGAGCTGAACAACCTCCTCGGGTCTTACACCTAGCCCTAGGCCTCGGCCGGTAGCCTTCCCCGTCCCACCTCACGCCTCTACGGATCGCGCCCTCGTAGTCCAATGGATAAGACGACCGCCTCCTAAGCGGTAGATCCAGGTTCGACTCCTGGCGGGGGCATCGGCCTGGAAGCCCTGTATTCAGGCGGTTTTAGGCTCCGCCCGTTGCTCGCCGCTAGCCCTGTCCAAGGCGTCTGAGCCTCGCTGCTGCCCATTGCTGCCCAATCAGCGAGCGTCACGCTTGATTTGCGTGCCTCCTTCGGCGCGTTTTGTCGTACAACGCTACGAGGTGAGACCTAGCCAGAAGCCCGCGACTGGTGGCAGCGCGTTCGGCCGGTTTTGCATGAACTCCATGAGGTCGTCCGGGTTAAGCGCTTCGACGTGTGGGGGCAGCTCTGATGGGTAACGCTGTCGGGCGCTGAACACAATCCATCGCAGCCCGCCGCTGTTTGGAAGCGTGTTGGCGTCAATCCACTCGTCCCCCGTCTTGACTTGGACTGCGACCGTATGCCCGTCACCGGGATGGCGCAAGATGTACTCGTACGCGATTGTGCTGTCTTTGTATCGAGCGGGGAGAGCTATATAGCCGCGTTCTGCTTGCAGGTATGCCGCGACAAGATCCTGAACGTCGAACGGTCCAAGCAGCGAGTCCAGTATTTCCCAAATGCTCGGGCGCCATAGTGGGATCGGTTCGCCTGCGAGCGTCGCAAACAGGTATTCGGAGTACCGTGCCGCCTCATCGCTGTGGACGCGACAGAACGCTCGTCCGGGTCCCGAGAACGTCCTAACGACCGCACCCGGCACCCCGGCCTCTGCGCCCGCAACGTCCACGATCTTTGCGGGCCGCACGCTGCATATATCGAGCGTGCGGTTCTGCTCGCTGTCGCGGTACTCCCACTCACCGGTGAGGCGCGCGAGGTAATAGATTCCCTTCGGGCTTCTCGTCCACACGAGCGATCCGACGGGCGCATCATGCAGCCAAATGACTGGTCGATGCGCGGTTTTAGGCCATATTTCCTGTGCGAGCTGGAGATAGTCGGCCCAGTCGCGCGGCGGCCGGAGATCACCCCAGTGGGTGCCCCATCCGGTGCCTAGAACCTTGTTGTCCAAGCAATACTGAAACGTCGCTACGCGGTCGCCACCGGGCCGGACATGAAGGCGGTAGAGATCAACAGTTGGGATTTTCGGAGCATAGCTCCCGCTCGACTGGGACATGCGCCTTGCGGTTCGGCTCTCGCGGGGGCATCAGGGCGAAGCCCGATGTTCAAGCGGCTTTGAGGCTCCGACCGTTGCCCGCCGCAAGCTCTGTCCAGGGTGCTCGCGTCTCGCTGTTGCCCATTGCCGCCCATTCGGTCCCGCCAACGAGCGCTTGCAGGCGCTTCTTGGCGGCAGCGTCGCGGCGCATCCCGTGGCGATAGACGCGCAGGGTGAAGCCAGGGTCCGTATGCCCGATCTGATCCATGACGCTGCCGGGATCGACTCCGAGCGCGACGAGTGTCGAGGCGAACGTGTGGCGCAGCTTGTGCGGCGTCAGACCCTCCGGTAGGGGAACCTCCCCCGCCTCGATCAGCTTCTCGTTGGCTGTCGCCACGGCCTTGTCGAGTACGCGCCGACGTATGTTGCCCTGGATCAGCTCGGACCCGGCCGCAGTCGTGAACACGAACACGCTCGGGCCGGTGCTCGCCGCATGCGCCTTGTACGCGGCCAGCTCGTCGCGGAGCGCGGGCAGTAGGTCCACCTGTCGCATCCCGGCGTCGGTCTTCGACGCACGCACGGTGAGCCGGCTGCCGGCGAGGTCAACGTCTCGCCACTGGAGCGCGGTCAACTCGCCGATCCGCAGGCCGGCGAAGACGAGCGTCGAGAGCAGCGCCCGCCGGTAGACGAGCCCGCCCTTCTGATCGTGGCCTCCCTTCGCCTTGGCGTGGACGTCGAGTTCGCCCGCAGCATCGAGCAGCGCCTCGATGTGCTCGGCGCGATCGAGCCATACCGGAGCGGCCTTCTGCGGCTTGAGTCGTCGCCTGCGGCCCTTCGCTGGGTTCGCGCCGATCAGCCCGTACTCGACGGCGACCTCGAGAATCTGCCCGAGACGGGTGATCGTCTTGTTGATCGACGTTGCTGAGAGGGCTCGGCGTGCCCGCTTGCGCTCGCATCCGTTCTTGTCTGTGTACGTGTGGGTCAGCGGTCTGCCGTTGGCTGCGGCTGCTTGGATCGCTCGGGCTTCCGCCACCTTGGCCTGGCGGTAGCGATCGACCTCGGCAATCGTGATCTGCGACAGGCGATGGCTCTTGAAGAAGGGCAGCAGATGGCTTGAGAGCTGCCATCCGTAATCGAGCTGCGTCTTCTCGCGCCACTCTCCCTTTGTGGACTCGAACCACTGTGAGGCGAACTCGTGGAAGGTCGGGTCCTGGTCGATCTCGGGAGCTGGCTCGGGCGCAGGAGGGCGCCAGATGCCGCGTCGTACGTCGGCGAGGATGTTCTGTAGCTCGGTTTGCGCCTTCGTTCGTGTCCAGCCTTCGGCGGCTGTCCCGAGTGCCACGTACTCGCGTCGGCCGTAGGCGCGGAAGCGCAGTCCGTAGGTCGGGCTGCGCCTGCGCTCGTCCACGATCACCTGTCCCGTCGCTAGTGGGGGCATCACGCATCACCGTCCGTCGTCTCGGCGTCGGCGTGCCTCGCGATCTCGGGAGGCGTGACGCTGGCGAGGAAACGCTTGCTCGTGTTGGCCTTGGCAGCGGCACGCCTGCGGCCCTCTGGCGTTTCGGTTCTGTCCTGTTCGGCCAGCCATTCCCACAGGTCGATGTCGGCCTCTAGCGCGTCGATCATCGCCCGGTCCAGCTCGACCTCCACGTCCTGCTGGCGGGCGGGCGCGGCCCAGCCGATCACGTCAAGCGCGTTGCGTGCGCCGTCGATGCGAGCGAGCACGTCAGCCCACCCCGAGCGCGTGTGCGCGTCCGGCATCGTTCCGGGCGCGTCCTCGCTCGCGTGGGCAAGCTCGGTGTAGAGCGCTCCGCGCAGCAGCACCACGACATCGGCAGGTATGCGCGTCCTAGCGTTACTCGACCGCGCGGGCATCAGTGGCGCTCCCCAGCGGCCGTGGTCCAGTGTCGGATGCCGCGTCGTCCTTGGCGGCGGGAGCGTAGGCGTGCCTGCTCGGCTACGTCGAGCCTTTTCTCGGCTGGCGTGAGGCGGTCGTCTATGTCGGCGTGCGCGTCGTCGGGCTCGGCCCACTCGCGCAGGCAGTAGACGGCAGAGCCGAGACGCCAGCTCGCGCGTCGTAGCCTTCCGGCCAGCTCGAACCACACGTCTGACCGGGCGGGCGGGTCCGCCTCGATTAGATCGAGAGCCTCGATGAGCGTCTCGCGTAGCGCGACGCCAAGACCGTCGATGCGTGTCTCGGCGATCACGTGGGCCTCCCGCCAAGCCGTGTGCTGTGGCGACTCGGGTAGCTCGGGCACGTTGCCCGCGTGGCGGTGGCGTTGCAGGTAGCGCCGGCCGGCAGCCGTGATCTCCCACGCTTGGGAGCCGTGCAGACGCACATGCAGAATCCGCCCGCCCGCCTCCAGGACATCGAGCCGCACGCGGACGTGGCGCGCGGCAGCGGAGCGCTGGACGATGTGAAGGTGCTCGAATATCTCCCACACGGGTACGGCGTGTACGTCTCTCGCGCGGTGGCGGTCGGCGCGCTCGATCGCGGCCAATACCATCGAGTCGGGTACTGCGGTGGGGGTGGTCATCGTCGGTTCCTCCTGTGGTTGGAGGCTCCGGGAGAACGGCTCTGGCAAGGCAGCCATGCACCGGGGATTGGTAGCGTGGCCGGCGTGCCGGGAGTTTGCGCTCCTGGTGCCAGGCGCCCGGGTGATCCACTCACCGCGGGCGCCACTTGTATGGTCTGTCGAGACTAACGCACCATAGCCTATCTGTAAAGGTCGCAAGATCGTCCAGCCCACCCACGCCTCCGCCGGTGACTACGTGACCCTTGGTCACGCTCTGCGTGCATTGCGTGATCGGGCCGGGCTTACGCAGGAGCAGCTCGCACACCGCGTCGAGGTCGGCGCGACATACATCTCGCAGGTCGAGAACGGCCATAGAGGTGTCCGCTGGCACACGCTCCTGCACTTCCTGCACGCGCTCGACACCGACCTGCACCAGCTCGCCGACGCCATCGTTGAGGTCGAACGGCGGGAGCACGGGTCGAAGCGTTAGCCGGGTCATCGCAAGCGCTCCTGGTCGGTCTCGGTGGCGACTCCTGCACCTCGTATGGGCAGCAGTTTCGGACTGCTCCCCAAGCGCTGACGACGCCGCCGTGACGAACCGCGAGCAGGCACGGGCGTTTGTGGCACCTGTGCCTCTTTGCTTGTAGAACGGGCGAGCAGTTCCCGGGCCGTTTCCACGTCGAACCGGAGTCTGGGCTTTGAGCCGGCCCCGAGTGGGATGCCGCCGAGTTCGTGGCGGT
This sequence comes from Solirubrobacteraceae bacterium, assembly GCA_017882455.1. GTDB lineage: Bacteria > Actinomycetota > Thermoleophilia > Solirubrobacterales > Solirubrobacteraceae > Palsa-744. The sequence goes on from JADGPL010000021.1 coordinate 4,554, forward strand.
GGGCGTAGACCCAGGAGCGCTCGATGCCCAGCTCGGCAGCGAGTGTCGCCGCGTCGACCATGCGGCGGGCGAGGGGCGGGTTGCTCTCGTTTCGGATCAGCTCGACCACGCGTCGCGCGAGCGCCTCAACGAACGCCTCGTCAAGAACGCCGCCGGCAGGCGGCGGGGAGCCCGCGAGGGGTTGTGCGCGCGTGCGATGAGTCATCAGAGTCCATGACCACGAACCCCTCCAGACGGCCAGCGAGTTACCCCGCCCGCTCCCTGCGCAGGCTCGGCACCCGCTCCAGTACCTCCGCTGCGGAGCAAAACGGAGCACCTTCGCTGCCCCGCGACACAGCTCGTCTGGCCGCGTTCCTGGCTGCGTCACCACCTCGCTCGCTTCGCTCCAAATGCTTGACGGACTAGATGCACTGTCCCGTGCGGGCCCTTAAGTGGGCCCCATTCGTTGGCCGCTTGGGCGTCCTCGTGGTCTAGAACCACATGACAACCACCACACCCACCAACACCAACACAGCCTGGCCACGCGATCAGCGAGGCGCGAGATGAGCTACCGCTTGAAGATCACGCTCCCGATCGCGCTCGCAGAGCAGCTCAATGAGCTAGCCGCCAGCACCGGCGAGCCAGCCGCCCGACTCGCCGCGCAAATGGTCCGCAGCGGGCTCGCCGAAACCAGAGCCAGCGAACACGCGCAATCCTCTCGCGCGACGGACACGGTTGCTCTCGACTCGCCCGAGGACCAGGACGCTTTCCGGGCGTCGTGGCTTGAGCCATGGGGCGGCGACCGTGAATGGCGCATGTGGATGTGGGGCGGCATCGTCGCGCTCCACGGCCGCTACTCCGATGTTCTCGCGTGGCTCAAGGAGGGCTGGTGGAAACGCCAGACGCACGTCGAGATGCTCTGCGCCCTGGTCGTCTGGAGAGAACAAATCGACAACACCGGACGCGACCCACGCGACGAGATCGCCTTCCAACACCACCTCGCCAACTACGGGCAGACCCTTCGCCAAGAAGGCGGCGGCATCACCGAAGCCTGGACACCCAGCGTCGCCCCCAACGAGTGGATGCGATAAGGGGAGCAGCGAGCCAGACATCGAGGGCGCGCGAGACCACGGGCAGCACAAACGTCGAGGGATCTCGCGGCCAGGTGGCCGCAGCTACGATCACCGGAGGCGTCGGCTACGCCTCCTCGTCAACGCCGGCTTGAACTCCAGCGAGGCTCGCTTCGATGCATCAACTGCGGTAGCGTCGAGGCTATGACGACAGCCGAGATCCTTGACCGTGCTGGCCGCCTTCTTGCGGACGCCGCGCCGCGCCAATCGAAAGTGATCCTCTTTGGCTCGCACGGCCGTGGGGATGCTGGCGCGGACAGCGATTTCGACTTCCTTGTGGTCGAGCCTTCGGTGGCGAGCAAGGCAAAGGAGATGGTGCGGCTGCGAGCCGTCCTCGACCCGCTGGGTATCGCCGCCGATGTCGTGGTCGTCCCACGCGGCTACATGGAGGAATGGGGCGATGTCCCCGGAACGCTGCTCCACGACGCGCTGACGGAGGGCCGTGTCCTCGCCGAAACGTGATGTACGTGACCTCGCCGCTCGCTTTGCCCTGAAGGCCCGCAGCGACGAGATTACGTTGGAGAAGCTCGTCGACGATCACGACGTGCCGGATGACGTCATCGGCTTCCACGCTCAGCAGGCGGTCGAGAAGCTGCTGAAGGCGGCTCTCGCAAACGCTGGGGTTCCTCCTCCGCGCGTCCACGACCTTGGGCGGTTGGTCGCTCTGCTTGACGAGGCCGGGCTGGCTCCGCCGGAGGCGGCACGGGATGCCCGACGACTCGCTCCCTGGGCGGTCGAATTCCGATACGAGGACATCCTCGATGAACGCCTCGACCGCAAGGCCGCGAGCGAGACGGTGGCACAGGTCCGCGCCTGGCTCGATCAGCTGCTCGACCAGCCAAGCACCTGAGTACTGCCCGATAGCGAGTGCCGCATTGATCGGCGCTACCCGTCGTCGTCGGTCTCGACATCTGCCTCTACGCCAGGGTGGTGCTCTTTGAAGGTGCGAACGATGCGTCTGGCCGCCTCGGTCGCCGCCGCGCCTATCAGTCCGTCCTTGGCTTGCTCCGCGACTTCGATAGTGACGTTGACGACATCCTGTCCGACTCCGCGCCGCTCCATAGGCAGAGGGAATTCCGCTTGGAGGCCAGCATCAGAAAGCTGACGTGACAGCATGTGCGCGTCACGAATCGACCCTGAATAGCGGACTCGGATCATGCCACGGCATCCATGCAATCAGGGCAGAAGTGCTTGTGGGGCTCCGTGCCGGAGTCGATGATCCAGCCCTCCGCCATCCCGCTCTCCTCGGATTCCGTATCGCGTTCGCCGCATTTGTCGCAGACAATCACTGAATCTGGCTCGGTGCGCATCTGGGGCTCCAGCGACGCTCAATGACGAGTGTCGCGCGGCGGATCAGGGTCCGGCCGGTTGATCGTGTTCGAGTTGCGGATCTGGCCGTTAGGTCGATGGATCACGACCTCTCCTCCGCCTTGCCGGTGCTCAAGGCGCTCGGTGGATGCAGCCTGCGCTTGGCCTTGGGTCCGATAGAGGCCAGCCGCACGCTGCGCCCCCTCCGCTTTGTCGGCCCATTGACCGCCGGGCCTCTGCGTTATGTGCCTTCGTTGCCCTGACATGACGACCCCTTTCTGACCGAACGTATGTACGTGACAAACGATACCCGCCGATGCGGCAGACCCCCTGAGGGTTTAGGCAGCAGCCATGTTCTGCTGCCTAAACGGCCTTCCCGAGGACGCGCTTGCGGATGTTGTCGCCCTTCCGTAGAGCGCAGGACCGGGAACGGCGGCGAGTAAGCGGCCGAGCCGTGGGCCAGTTGCTAGCCGCGCCTCTATGACTCCGGGGGGATTGTTGACCCGCGGGTCGCTGACGCACTCGCTAACAGTCGGACCTACCCCGTGGGGGGTCACGCTTGCGGGCGCGCAGCCGCGTCGTCGTCGCCATTTGACGGCCCTTCCCACGGTCGGAGAAATCGTTGACCCCGGCGGTCGCGCTGATCTCGGCCGCGACCTCGAAGCCCCCCGGGTTGCCCTCGACGCGCCTTCCTAACTACGGGGGGAGGGGGGATGGTTGACCGCGCGGTCGCGTCACGGGTACGCCCGGACTGCGTGCTCGATGCGGTTGGCTGCATCTACTGGGTCTTCGTGCTCCCAGATGCGGATAACCGTCCACCCGGCCTCGCGCAAGACTCGGTTGTTGCGAGCGTCGCGTTCCTTTGTCCAGGCGAGCTTTTGCTCCCACCACTCGGTGTTGGTCCGAGGGAGTCGTAGGTGCTGCTCGCACGCGTGCCAGTGGCACGAGTCGACAAAGCAGGCGACTTTGGCCCGTGTGAAGACGATGTCGGCCTGGCATCGCAGGCCGACCAGCGGTCGGACGCTTGTGCGGTAGCGCAGTCCGCGGCGGTGTAGTACGCGGCGCACTGCCAGCTCGGGCTTGGTGTCGCGACGCGGCATGCGCTGCATCCGCGCCCGGACCTTCGGCGTTGTGGGCGGTGCGGGTGGCAGACGCCTCGCCAACCGACCTACGTCTGCTCGTCGGGGACGGCGTCGGCGTCGTTGACGACGGTCTGAGGGTCGACATCGCGTGGGATGACGTATGGGTCATAGCCAGCGAGGTCGAACTGGAGAGTGTCGGGCGACGCCGACAGTCGTAGGTCTGCGAGAACCCGGCCGGCACCGAAGTCTGGGATGGTGTCCTCGTATCGCTTCAACGGCTCGGCGACGTAGCGGCGCAGGAACTCGGCCTGTGCAGGTCCGGCGGTCGCACCGATGTGCGCGTAGGCGTCCTGGCCAAGGAACACCTTTCCACCCTCGGCCTCGAAGGCCGCTTTCACCTGGTCGAGCGTGTCGCACGGCGTTGAGTCGAAGACGAGGAGGCGCGGGACGTGGTCGCTGTAGGTGCAGTCAGCCGGGAAGACCAACTCCTCATTGAGCCGGCCTTGGCGTGACGCTGCGTCGGTGATGCGGATCTTGACCTCGTACGCGTACGGTGTCTTGGGGTCGTCGACGACACAGTCGACTTGACGCCGTCCGGCCGATTTGCCGCCGGGTTTGTCCGGCTTGCGCTTGATCGGGCTTGTGCGCGAGCCGTAGGCCGTGCCGCCGAGGGCGCGCGCGACGATCGCGTCGTACAGGTAGCCGGTCTCTTGGCCTGAGCGGTTGTCGATGTCCATCATCCACTTGCGCCACACGACAAGCGAGCTGAGCGCGCCCTCGCTGAGCAGTCCGTGCTCCAGCAGAGTACGGGGGCCGACCTGGTCACTGGTGGCGAACGCCTGTGTGCTCAGGATTCGCCGGTACTTCAGGCGCCGAGCGAACAGACGCACCAAGAGCTCCAAGTAGACCGTGTTGTGCCGGTCGATCCCTTCGATCCACTCAACGGCGTCCTCGACATCTACACCGGTCGCTTCCCATTCGCCGGGGTCGATCACGTTGAAGAAGTCGGGCACCTCGACTGCCCCATAGCGGCCGGCGACGTCGTACCCCCTGTCAGTCGCCACGCGCAGCGCGAGGCCAGCGATGACCTGCCAGCTGACCTCGATCTTCAGCGACCCAGTCAACATGCGGCGGGCGTTCTGAAGGTTACGTTTGGTCTCCGGGTCCATACTCGGACCCATGTTACGGGGCACTAAGCCCGGCAAAAAAGACTTTGCGTAAGGAACCGGCTGCGGACTGCCGCAACCACTCTGGCAAGCGCGGGACTCATCTGTTGCGCCGGCGTCACGTCGAACTCCAGCAGCTCGCCGGTGCGATGCTCAGAGCGCTCCTCGCCAGCAGACCTCAAATGCTCTGCGACAGCTCGGCCGAGCGCCTCGGCGAACCTGGGCGGGATTGCGTTACCCACGAGCGTGGCCTGGTCAGTTGGTTGACCGCGGAATGTGAAGTCGTCAGGAAACGTCTGGAGACGAGCGGCCTCGCGCAGCGTCAGTCGTCGGTCGATCGTGGGATGAATGAACTCACGCACGGCCGCTGACGTGATCGCCTTTGAGGGTTCGTCAATCCGCAAACGACGGAGGCCTGCGGGCGCGCCCCCCCGCCGCTCAGTCGGTGTTCCGTCGCGCACGCGCCGGTTGGCGCGTTTGCGGTAGCTGTCGTGCCAAAGCTCGTGGGGTAGGTCGCGCATAGTCTGGCCGGGCCTGAGTGCCGCTATACGTATCTGCTCAAGGTCGCTGATCTTCGAGGCTACATGTCCCTGTGGAGCATCTCGTGTGCCAGCCGCGGGAAGGTCTGCGAGAGCCTCCCCCAGCGTTGGCGTCGGTGGTCGTCCGGCTACGTACCGTGCGCCCGGCGCGCCCCATGCGCTGTGGCTGGGTTCCGGGAAGGGTGGATCTCCGAGCAAGCTGGCGATGACTATGACACGCTTGCGGTGCTGAGGTACCCCGTAGTTGGCGAGGTTGACCTTACGCACTCTCACCCGGTACCCGGCATCGAGCAGCGGTTCCAGCAACTCGAACACGAAGCGACCGCCGCCAGCCGTGGCGAACCCCTCGACGTTCTCGAAGACGACGACGTCTGGACGCACGGCGGCCGCAAGTCGCGCGTAAACGCCTACCAGACTCCCGCGCGGGTCGTCTTCCTTGCGGCGCCCGGCCGAGGTAAACGACTGGCACGGAGGCCCACCCGCCATCAGCCGCGGTGTCGCACCGCCGGCAAACTCCAGTACGTCCGCAGCCGACAGCGACGCGACGTCGACTGACTCACGGTCCTCGCTGAAGTTCGCGTTGAGCGTTTCGACAGCCGGCTGCCAGACGTCGAGGTGCGCGTGGACGTCGAAACCGGCCGCCTGTAGACCGCACGACAGGCCCCCGGCGCCACAAAACGCATCGACAGCAGGTAGTGCGCCGGCCCTCTCGTCGATGACCGGCAGAGCCCGTCGCGGCACGTCGGTTGCTTCCGGCGGGGTCTGCTGGGCGGTCGGCACGGCCCCACAGTACGAAACGCGCCCGACGACTCACAGCGCCATCTCGCTGTGCCGCGCCCAGCGGTCAGGGGCCAGGCTGGGGAAACTTGCCGATCGCGAAGGCGCAGGTAGAGGCTCCCGTCCGAGGTCTCGAAAGTCACGCCCACCGGATCAGCTTACGTACCGAACGCATTGAGCCGGCTCAGCCCCGCCGTTTGGGCAGCAGCCCCATTCTGCTGCCCAAACCCCACCGGATCGCGCCCAATCCCGCCTGATCCAAGATCGGGCCAGACCGGCCGGTTTGCCTGTAACCGCCTATAGATCCGGCCTTTCCAACCGCCGTCCGAGTCGTCCTCCTAAGCGGTAGATCCAGGTTCGACTCCTGGCGGGGGCACTCATGCCAGCTGAGTACGCGGTCAGGCGCTTGCAGTAAGCGTCTTCGCGGTGATGACGCGCTCGCGCCCGTCTGCGGAGACGAGCACAACGGCGTAGCCCTCATCGAATGCCCGGGTGATCTCCTGGCCGGCGCGAGGTGAGTCGGCGTCGATGAACGCGGCGTGCTCGGGATAGGGCGACTTGCCCTCGATCGCCAGATCGATAGCTCGATCCATGGCCTTCGCGGTGAGCGACTCGGAGGGATTCACGTTGTGCGCCATCCGGCGATCATCTCCTTGTGCGCGGCCTCTCAGCGCGATGCCTGTGCGGCAGGCCGACCGACCGGCTCATGGTTGCCGTGAAGCACGTCGGGATCTAGGTCGTACCTCGAGCGGTCGAAGCCGGCGCCCGCCTACACCAGCCACCGAGGGCCGCTGCATGCAGCGGCCCTCGGTGGTGGGATGACCGTCAGACGCTCGCCGGCGTCCGCGCCGAGGGTGTGCTCCCGCGGTCCCGCGGTGTGAGGAACGTGAGGGCGTTCTCGCGATTGCGCAACGCTCCTCCGATCGAGAGGATCGCGAATCCGAAGCCGCTCAGCAGCAGAGCTACGCCCACCACGATCCCGAACACCGAGATCTGCTCGGCCATGTAGCTGGTGTTGAGCGCTGTCGAGAGCGCCGTCTCCTGGACCCAGACTTCGCGCGCAGAATTGGCGACCGGCTTGCCCTTGGCGTCCTTGAGCGCCTGGGCTTCTTCGTTGGTGCCGTTGCCGTTGGCCGTCGCATAGCGCGGCATCTGCGAGTAGAGCTGACCGCCCGTGGCCTCGAGCGCATGGATTTTCATGTACTGGGCGAAGCACCTCGCGGTCGAGCCGTTGTTGACGGTCTTGTTCGCCGCCGTACAGCTCGGAATGGTGATCTTCGAGGTGTCGAGCCCCGCCTTGGCCGCCTCGGCCTTGATCGCCGCCGGTGTCATGTCGGGTGTGCCCACGATCTTCTGTTCGACGAGGTTGTCCCGGACCGTGCTGCGGCCGTTTACCCCGATCGCGATCGCAGCGACACCGAATGCGATCAACACGACCGCCGCAACCATCCCGCCGATCTCAAATGCTTTCCTCATCGCTGTGCCTCCGGTCATGAGTGTTTTCTTACTTTCACCCTTAGCCTGCCTCGGCTTGGAGGTTGGGTCATCGGTAGAGAGGCGAGCGATCCCTGCGTAGAAACCCGAACCGCGGAGGGAGGCCTGTCGGCGAGCCGGGGCGCGAACGCTCAGGCGGGCGGCGCCTGGAGCCCGCATCGGGTTCGGGACTTCGACCAGTGGGCACACTGAGTAGATGGCCCCGTCGCCGCCGGCTTCTGCAGAGAGCTCCGAGCTCACCCGTGCTCGACGCCGCCTGGTCCTCGCGATCTGCTGCATGAGCCTGCTGATCGTGGGGCTGGACAACACGATCGTGAACGTGGCCCTGCCGTCGATCGGGCGAGAGCTGCACACCACCGTCACGGGGCTGCAGTGGACCGTCGACGCATACACGCTGGTCCTCGCCAGCCTGCTGATGCTGTCCGGGTCGATGGCCGACCGCCTGGGCCGCCGGCGCGTCTTCGAGACCGGGCTCGTGCTGTTCGCGCTCGCCTCGCTGCTGTGCAGCGTCGCCCCGAGCCTCGAGTGGCTGATCGCCTTCCGCATGCTGCAGGGGGTCGGTGGGTCGATGCTCAACCCTGTCGCCATGTCGATCATCCGCAACGTCTTCACCGACGCGCGAGAGCGCGCCCGGGCGATCGGCATGTGGGGCGCCACGGTCGGCATCAGCCTCGCCCTGGGGCCGGTGGTCGGCGGTGCGCTCGTGCAGTCCGTCGGCTGGCGCTCGATCTTCTGGATCAACGTGCCCGTCGGGATCCTCGCGCTGGTGCTGGCCATGCGCTTCGTCCCCGAGTCGCGCGCTCCCCGACCTCGCCGCCTGGATCCTGTGGGCCAGGCGTTTGTGATCGTCCTGCTCGCCTCGCTCACCTACGCGATCATCGAGGGACCCTCGGCAGGCTGGACCTCGGGGCAGACCCTCGGCCTGTTCGCGCTTGCCGCCGCGACGCTCGCAGCGCTCTTCGCATACGAGCGGCGACGCATCGAACCGCTCCTCGATATGCGCTTCTTCCGCAGTGTTCCCTTCTCCAGTGCGAGCGCGATCGCCGTCCTCGCCTTCTCCGCGCTGGGGGCGTTCCTGTTCCTCAACACCCTCTACCTGCAGGAGGTCCGCGGCCTCTCCGCCCTGAGCGCCGGCCTCTACACGCTGCCGATCGCCGCCATGACGCTGATCTTCGCGCCGTTCTCCGGAAACCTCGTCGGCCGCCGCGGTCCGCGCGCCGGCCTGATCACCGGCGGGCTGGGGATCATGCTCGGCGGCGCCCTGATGACGGGCGTCACCACCAGCACCTCGCTCGCGTCCCTGCTGCCCGCCTACTTCGTCTTCGGGATCGGCTTCGGCATGGTCAACCCGCCGATCACCAACACCGCCGTGCTCGGCATGCCCCCGGCCCAGGCCGGGGTCGCGGCCGCCGTGGCCTCGACCTCCAGGCAGGTGGGCCAGACGCTCGGTGTGGCCGTTGCCGGGGCGCTCGCCGTGGCCGGCGCCGGCTCGGTCGGGCCTGGCTTCCTGCAGGGCAGCCACAGCGGTTGGTGGCTCGTGGCCGCCTGTGGCCTGGCCACCGTGCTGCTCGGGCTTGCCAGCACCACGCCTCGGGCGAACGCCAGCGCCAGGCGCGTCACCGAGGACCTCGAGGGGCCGCTCGTCGGACAGGCGCCCGAAGCGGAGCCGATCCGCGCTTGACGGTAGCCTTGGCCGACCTGACGCTCCGCCCGGTCCCCACGGGCCACCGGCGGACGTCCTCAAACCAAGGGGAACAGATGACCCGAAGCCGACTCTCGTGGCTCCTCGGCCTGCTCGCGTGCGGCGCGCTCATCGCCGGATGCGGCAGCAGCTCGACCACGACCAGCCAGAGCAGCTCGACCACGGCCACCACCACCTCGGCGCCGGCCGCCACCTCCTCGACCGCGGCCACCACCTCCACCTCTGGCGGCACCTCCTCCACTGCCGGCAAGAGCGCCGCCTCCATACGGCAGGAGATCGTGCAGTGCAAACAGGAGATCGCTGCGCAGAGCTCGCTTCCGGCCAAAGCCAAAGCGAAACTGGAAGCCGTCTGCGCCAAGGCCGCCAAAGGCGACACTGCCGCGGTCAAGCAGGCTGCCCGAGAAATCTGCGAAGAAGTGATCAACGGCTCGGCCGTGCCCGCCGGCCCGACGCGAGAAAAAGCGCTCTCCGCCTGCAAGGGCAAATAGCGGCTGGTCGGGGCTGTCCGCGTCTCACGCGAGTTGCGGCTTGAGCGCGGAGATACGGGCTGGTAGCTTGATCGCAGCAATGATGCCTCTGCGTAGTCGGCCGGGAGCCGGCCTCTTGCGACTCGCCGTGCTGTGCCTCGTGGCTGTCGCCTTCGCCGGCGTGCTGGCCGGCTGTGGCTCGAGCTCCGGCGGTGGCGGCGGCGGTGGCGAAGGCGGAGGCTCTGGCGCGAACGCCAAAGCGTCCTCCAGCGTGGCCAAGGCGGGCGCCCCCGAAGAAGCGGCCGAAGCCGCCACCAAGAAGCACCAGGCCGAAGCCGCCAAGCGCGAAGCGGCCGAAGAAGCCGAAGTCAAGAAACGCGTGGCGGCGGCCGCAAAGGAAGCCGAAGCCGCGGCGCCGAAGTCCAAGAAGGGCAAGAAGGGAAAGAAGGGCTCGAGCAGGTCCAAGAAGGGCTCCGGCTCCGGTGGCAAGGGCTCAGGAGGAGCAAAGAGCCCCTCGAAGTCCAAGAAGCACAGCAAGAGCAAGGCGGGCTCACAGAGCAAGGCGGCCGAAGAAGCGGCGCGCAAGCAGTTCGCAAAGGAAGAAGCGGCCGAAGCCAAGACCTACAAGAAGCTCGAAGGCCAGGGCAAGTAGCCGCTCGAGGTGCTTCTAGGGCCCGCCGCCGCCGCCGCCGCCGCCGCCGCCGTCCTCACCTGCATCGTCCTCGCCCGTGTAGAGCGACTCCCGCGCGAGCTCACGGCCCTTCAGGTCGAACAGCTTGATCTCCAGGAGGTCGTGGCGGTAATCGTCTGGGGCGATCAACGTGAAGCGCTCGTCCATCAGCTCGCACTGGTCCACCGCCAGGTCGGCGAGCTCGGCGGTCACGATCCGACCGCCCGAGATCAGTGGGCGCCCCCACACGAGCGTCATCGCGGCCACCGCCCCGAACTGCCCGCGCCAGGAGCCGATCACCTCCTCGCACAGGTCCATGCGCCAGTCCGGGTTGCGCTCGGCGGTCTCCTCGGTGAAGTCGAGGAGAGCGGTGAGATCTCGCGGCTCCCCGTCCTCCTCGAGCGCGGGCACGTAGCGGACGTGGCCGAAGAGCTCGTGCCCGCTGGCCGTGCGCGAGGTTCCAGGCACGTAGGTTCGTCCGTGCCAGGTGCGATCCGGATACCAGGCGATCGTCCCCGGCTCGCCCAGGTCCACATCTCCGGTGTCGAGCCTCGCGGCCGCCGCGAGGAACTCCTCGCGCAGTCGCTCCTCCCAGCGTCCGTAGGGCAGCTCCTCCTGGGGAGGCTCAGCTGCGAAGCGGGGTACGAAGCGTTCCTCCGGGGGCATTGCTGCGCGCCAGCCTAACCGGTGAGCCCACCCACCCGGCGTGCGCTTACGCCTTGCGCAGCAGCTCGGCAGCGTGCTCGGGCGCGACGATGTTCAGGTTGACGTCCGTGGAGAGCTCGAGGCCGGCCAGGTGGGTCAGGCGCGGCAGCACGTCGATCCGCCAGCAGAAGTCCTCCGCCCCGAGCGGCGCCGTGCGCACCCACAGGTTCAGGGGCGGACTGGATCCCAGGTGACGCGCCAGGCGGCACAGGCCATCGTGCAGAAGCGCCGCGCCCGTGGGGCCGTCGTCATGGAAACGGGCACGGGGAGAGCGCGGCGCCAGCATCAGCTGGAAGGGCAGGCGCGAGGCATACGGTGCCAACAGCACGGCCTCCTCGTCGATCGCCACGATGCGCTCGCGCCGGCGCACCTCCTCGGCCACCAGGTCGCCGAGCAGGCTCTGCCCCATCGTGCGGGTCGTGTAGGCGCTCGCGCGCTCGCGCTCCCGTGCCACGGCGGCCGGGACGAAGTCCAGCGCATACAGCTGGGCGTGGGTGTGCGGCAGCGACGCGCCCGCCTCGCGCCGCTCGTTGACGATCAGTTGCAGGTAGGCACTGCCCTCGTGGGCGCGCATCCGCTCTCGCCAGACCTCGACCGCCGCAACCACCTGCTCGACCGGAAGCTCGGCCAGCGAGAGCACGGACTGCGGGCCGTTGATGATCACCTCGTGAGCGCCCGTGGCCGGCATCGAGCTGAAGAGCTCGGGACGCGCCTCGCCCGGCGATGACTCCTCGTCCCGCGGCGCGGCGGGGCTGAGAGCCGGGTAGAGGTTGGGCACCACCCGCACGCTCCAGCCGGGTGAGTCGGGGAGCGTGCCCGCATTCCGCACCGCGTGCAGCTCGGGCGGCGTGCGGTCCTCGTGGCCCTCGGCGAACGGGTCCCTCTCGGGGTCGATCGCCTCGGGCGCAGCGCATGTCGGCTCTCCGCCCGGGCGGCGCGAGCGCTCGCCCGCGACGATCGTCCTGTGCCCGCTCAGTGGGTCGATTCGCAGCTCGGGCATGCTCAGGCGTCGAGCGCGTAGCGCCGGATGTCCTGTTCGAGCTTGGCCACGCTCAGATACGGGCCCTGGTGGATGAACTGAGAGCCACCGCGGTTGTAGAACACCGTCACCGGCGTGAACGTAGAGTCGGTTATCGCGAGCCCTGCCTGGCCGCTGTGGTCGTAGTAGCTCGGGTAGCTCACTGGGAAGGAGCGCAGGAAGGCCAGCGGGCCGGCTCGGCTCGTATCTCCCGAGTCGATGCCGATGAACGCCACCTGACGGCCCTGCGAGACGGAAACGTGCTGGAAGACCCCGAACTCGGCTCTGCACGGTTCGCACCACGAGGCCCACTTGTTCACCACGATCGGGCGCCCGCGGAGCGAGGCCAGCCGAGCACGCAGGGCGGGCAGACCGCCCGCGAGGAGCTCGCCCGCCTGCCCGTGCAGGGCGGCGAGCGGCGCCGGGGAGCCGGCCAGGCGCAAGCGCATCTCGGCCGCGGTCAGCCGCGGGGGCGCGCTGGAGGTCGAGGAGCCGGCGAGCTGGAGCAGGCCCACGACGAGCAGCGCCAGCAGAGCAAGCGCGCCGAGGGCGATGGGTAGCCGCCTGAGGGTCATCGCCGCTAAGGGTGGCAGATGACGTTCACTTCAAACGCGCCTCCGCGTGCTATATCCTCAAGGGCACGTCAGAGCCGGGGCTCTCCGAGCTTCCGGCTAACCGGCGCCATTCGGGCGCCAACCCTTTTCGAGCCGCGCCGAAACCACTTCGACAGCGGCTCAGTCTCGAAGTCCAGAGCCTCCATTGGCCGAGTCCACCTCAGTGGCCCTCGCGGCCGCGCCCATTCCGAGTTCCGCCGATATCGCTCGCGCGGAGAAGTTCGTGCGCGAGCGCTTCCTGCACGAGGGCGAGGACGCGGCCGTGGCGCTGGCGTCGGGGACGCCGCGCAGGCGCGCGCTCGACCAAGCGCTCGCCGAGCTCGAGGCCGACCCCAAGGCCAAGCACCCCTCCACGGCCTGGCGGCGTGAGTTCTCGCTGCTGCTCGGGCTGGAGCGGCTGCTCTCCGAGGAGGAGCCCACCCTCGTCGATGGGACGGTCCTCTCCGCACACCAGGTGGACGCGCTCTCGGGCACGCTCACGGCGCTGCTGGCGGAGGCTCAGCGCACCGGCAACGGCAACGGTCGTGGGGCGCCCTCGGCCTCTCCCGAGCTGCTCGCGTCGGCCGACATTCTCGGCCCCGAGGACGTCGAGTCCGACGGCGACGGCGATACCGTGCAGACGCGCGAGCGCGAGCCGGAAGCCGCCGAGGAGGATGAGGAGGACGTCGAGGACGAGGAGGACGAGGAGGACGACGAGGAGGACGACGACCTCGGTCCCGTCCAGCGCGCCGCCCCCGACGAGGACGAGGACGAGGACGACGAGCTCGAGGAGGAGCTGGAGGATCAGGACGAGCCCGAGGACGAGCCCGAGCTCCAGACGGAATCCGACGAGGAGCCGCGCGACTGGGTGGACGAGGACGAGGACGAGGAGGAAGCCCTCGCGGAGCAGCCCGAGGACCCCAACGCCGCCAAGCGCTTCTGGTTCGAGCACGCCACGGGCGCCGGCAAGACGGTGGCGGCCCTGGGCTTTGTCGAGGCCTCCCAGACGGGCGGGGTGCTGATCCTCACCCACCGGCGCAACCTCGTCGACCAGTTCCATGGGGAGCTGCGCGACCGCGGCTACTCCAAGCGCATCAGCCGGCCGCTGCTGATGGGCGAGGACTCGGTCAAGGGACCGGTGACCGTGGAGACCTATCAGTGGTTCGTGCGCAACGCGGGCAAGATCTCGAGCGCCTACACGATCGTGATCTGCGACGAGGCCCACACGGCCCTGGGCGAGAAGACGAGCGGGGCGATCCGCAACTGGACCGGTCCGATCTTCATCGGCATGACGGCCACGGGCGCCCTGATCGCTCGCCACGTCACCGATCTCTTCCCCACCCAGACCTCTCGCTTCGATCTCGCCCAGGCGGCCCGCCGCGGCGTGATCTCACCGCTTCGCTGCGTACGCATCTCGCCCGGCGTGGGCGTGCGCACGATCGCCAAGGTGCCGCTCAGGCGCGGCGAGGTGGACACCGAGTTCGACCAGGACGAGCTCGCCAAACTGCTCGACCAGCAGCCATTCAACATGGCCGTGGCGAACCTCTACAAGACCCGCTTCAACGGCGTTCCAGGTGTCGTCTACGCCGCCGGGGTGCGCCACGCCTACAACCTCGCCGAAGCGTTCCGCGCGGAGAACATCAAGGCTGAAGGCGTCTCCGGCGAGACTCCCAAGCGCGAGCTCGTCGAGATCCTCGCGCGCTACGAGCGTGGCGACATCGACGTGCTGATCAACGCCCAGCTGCTGGCCGAGGGTTGGAACAGCCCGCGGGCCACCGTCTGCGTGCACCTCGCGCCGACCGCCTCCAAGCGCATCTACCAGCAGCGCGTGGGACGCGTCACGCGTCGCCATCCCGGCAAGGAGGCCGGCCTGGTCGTCGACTTCGTGCACCCCGCCACCAAGCACGACGACCCCGTGGTCACGCTGCACTCGCTGCTCGATCGCGACGTATATCGCGGCGGCGCGATCGTGGTCGGCCCGGTGCGCCGCGGGCGTGGGCGGCGGATGCGTGTGGAGCGCCGCGTGCTGCCCGTCTGCGCCGAGGAGGAGCGGCGCTTCGCCGTCTTCGAGCGCGAGCTGTGGCGGATCGCGGTCGAGCACCTCGACTACGGCGAGCAGCACCTGTGGGCTGCCCTCGCCGGCGCCCGCGTGGCGCCCAACGGCTGGCGCAGGGCGCGGGCGATGCTTCACTTCGACAAGACGGGCGAGCTCAAGAGCCGCTTCCTGATCACGGCGGTCAAGCGCAACAAGAACCCGCAGCTGCGCCTGCGCGCGCTGGCCGACATCGCCGCGCTGCGCGACCCCGACTCCTTCGACGAGGCGATCGACATCATCGGCGGCTGGCCGCGCGAAGAGCGCAAGGAGGCCACCAAGATCATGCTGCGCGCGCTCGTCGAGCGCCGCATCGGGCGCCGTGATCAGGCCAACGCCTGGATCTGGCGCCTGGCCGAGTACACGCGCGACGTGCACGAGGAGTACGCCGTCCAGCGCTGGCCCGAGACCAAGCGCCTGCTGGGCCTGCTCGTCAACTCGGCCGGCGGCGCGCACGCACGCAATGCCCGCCGCCTGATCCACGCCGCGCGCAAGCAGGACCGGCGCCTCGCCGCAGCGCTGCTGGCGGCCGCGCTCGCGCACACGCCCGAGGCCGAGGAGGCGCTGCGCGGAGCACGCACGCGGATGGCGCGCAAGCCTCCCGCGCTGGCCCGCGAGCTCCTGCGCAACTTCCCCAAACGCCGCGCCCGCAACGCGCGGCGCCGGCGCAAGGGCGCAAAGGCCCCCGCCAACGGCGGGGCCCCCACGGGCGCTCAGATGGCGTCGCTCGAGGGAGGCCAGGGCGCCCAGACCCAGGACGAGCTGCGCCAGGACGTGCGCGACGGGCTCGCGCGCGACGCCACGCTCAGCTGATTCGCTCCAGGTGCACCTCGCCGGAGCCGATCGCGGTATGGCCGCCCTGCGCCAGCGCCACCACCAGCCGCCCCTCGCCGTCGATCCCCTGCGCGCGCCCCCTGCCGCCGCTCCAGGCGACCTCGCGTCCCTTCAGCGCGTCGCGCTCCCGCCACGCCTCGAGCGTCTCCGCGGGCTCCTGTGCTAGACGATGCCCCAGCGCTTGCAGCAGTCGCGTGAGCGTCGGCTCGATCTCGCTCGGCGCGGCACCCATCGTGGCGGCCGGCAGGCCTTGGCCTGAATAGGTGCCATCCGCGTTCGCGCGCAGCTCGGCGGGGAGATCCTCCAGGCGCACGGCCACGTTGAGGCCGATCCCGAGCACGGCCCAGCCCTCCTGCGGTCGCCCCTCGATCAGGATGCCGGCCAGCTTGGCCAGCGGTGCGGCAGCGCCGCCTGCGAGCCCGACCACGATGTCGTTCGGCCACTTGATGGATGCACGCTCGTCAGCGACCTCGCACACCGCCACGGCTGCCATCAGCGGCAGCAGCCGCGGCGGCGAGCGCAGCAGCAGCGACATCAGCAGCGAGCTGTCCGGGGGAGCCGACCAGCGCCGGCCCTGGCGCCCGCGCCCGGCGCTCTGCTCGGAGGCCGTGACCAGCGTGCCGTGTGGCGCGCCCGCGCGGGCGAGCTCGCGGGCGCGCTCGTTGGTCGAGTCGGTGCTGCGCAGGTGCACGCGTGGGAACCCCAGTCGCGCGCCTGCATCCGCGGCGGCGATGCTCACGCGCGCTCCAGGACGAGCTCCGCGTCGCGCTCCACACCCAGCAGCTCCGCTGCCGAGCCCAGGTTGACCGCCAGCGCCGCCGCTCCCTGGGCGTCCGCGTAGAGCAGCAGCGCGCCGGGCTCCACCGCGGCGAACGTGCGCCCCAGGCGCGCTGTGTGCGCGAGCTCCCCGTGGCGCACCGTGACGGTGTCGCCGGGAGCGCCACCGAGGGCGGCCAGCTGCTCCGGCGAGGCGTCGAGGACCACGTTGCCGAAGCCGTCGCCGTGCATAGCGTGGGCCGTCAACCGCCCTCCGCTGAAGCTGGCCGTGGGCAGCTCCAGGCGGTGGAGCTCCGCCACATCCAGCGGCTCGCCGAGCTCCCGCAACGCCGCCCCCGCCGCCAGCGCGGCGGCGACCGGTGCAAAGATGTCGCGGCCGTGGAAGGTACTCGACACCGGCTCGAGGCGCACCGGCGAGCGGCCCACGTCGACCACCTCGCTCACCCCCGCAAAGCGCTCGGCCGCGAGCATCAGCAGCCCGTTGTCCGGGCCCACCAGCAGGCGATCCTCGACGGCGGTGCGCATCGCCACCGCGCGGCGCGCCGAGCCCACGCCGGGATCGACGACCGCCAGGTGCACCCCGGCCGGCACGAACGGCAGTGCGCCGCGCAGCGCAAACGCGCCCGCGCGGACGTCCTGGGGCGCGATCGAGTGCGTGAGATCGATCACACGCGCCCGCGGGCAGCGCGAGGCGATCACCCCATGGCATACCCCGACGAACTCGTCGAGGAGCCCGTAGTCGGAGAGAAAGCTGACGATCGGCGCCGTGGGGCCGCCATGCCCCATCGCGCTAGTCGCCTCGCGCGAGGGCATCTGTGAGCAGCGCCTCGACCACGCCGTCCACGTCGTGGCGCTCGGCCTCCACGTGCGGGGCGATTCCGTGCTCGATCAGCGTCTCGGTGGTGACAGGTCCGATTGACACGATGCGCGTTCCCGGCGAGAGCCCGGCCTCGCCGCCGCAGGCCTGCAGGAAGAAGCGCACCGTGGAGGATGAGGTGAAGGTGATGTAGTCCGCCTGGCGTGCCGATACGAGGGCCGCTGCGTCGAGCGGCTCGGCGACCGTCTCATACAGGGCGAGCACGTCAACCTCGGCGCCGCGTGCGCTCAGCGCGTCGGGCAGCACGTCGCGCGCCTCGCGTGCGCGGGCCACGAGCGCGTGCCGAACCGGGATCTCGGCCAGCGCCTCCACCAGCGACTCCGCGACGAAGCGCTCGGGGACCACGTCGGCGCTGATCCCGTGGGCGGCGAGCGCCCTGGCTGTCCCCGGCCCGATTGCCGCCACCGTCGCCGCGGCCAGGGCGCGCGCGTCGCGACCCGTGGCCGCGAGCTGCTCGAACAGCGCCTCCACGCCGTTGGGGCTGGTCAGGCAGATGAGGTCATAGGGGGAGAGGTCGAGCTCGGTGACGGGGAGCTGGCGGATGCGGATCACGGGAGCCTGGACCACGCCCGCTCCGAGCTTCTCCAGACGGCGTGCCAGCGTGCTCGTCTGTGTGCGGGCGCGCGTGACCGCCACCGTGCGTCCGGCCAGCGGGCGCGGGCCGAGCCACGCCAGCTCGTCCGCCAGCGCGACGACCGGGCCGACCACGGTTATGGACGGCGCGCGCACCTCCTCTCGCCGGGCGATCTCGGCGATCGTCTCGAGTGTGCCCGTGACCGTGCGCTGGCTGGGGAGCGTACCCGCTTCAACGAGTGCCACCGGCTCCTTGGCCGGGCGCCCGGCGGCGATCAGGGCGGCGGCGATCTGGGGCAGGCGGCGCACGCCCATGTAGAGCACGAGCGTCCCCGGGAAGGCCGCCAGGGCGCTCCAGTCCACCCCCGCGTCATCTTCACGGGCGCAGCCGGCGGCGTCCTCGCGGCTGTGTCCGGTGACGAGCGCGACTGCGCCGGCGAGCCCGCGGTGTGTCACCGGGATGCCCGCATATGCGCTCGCGCCGACGCCCGCGGTCACGCCGGGCACGACCTCGAAGGGAATGCCCGCGGCGCGCAGCGCCAGCGCCTCCTCGCCCCCACGCCCGAACACGAACGGGTCTCCTCCCTTCAGGCGCACCACGGTCCTGCCCGCCCGCGCGTGGGCCAGGAGATCCCGTTCGGTTCGCTCCTGGGGCACCGACGGCCCCCCGCCCTCCTTGCCCACATAGATCAGCTCGGCATCCTCGCGCGCCCCTTCGAGCGCGCTGCTCGGGATCAGCCGGTCGTAGAGGATCACGTCCGCGAGCGCGATCAGCTCGAGCGCGCGCGCTGTCAGCAGCCCGGGGTCGCCGGGCCCGGCGCCGACCAGGTAGACGATGCCCTTCATCTGCCGACTGGCCAATGGTCGACGTCGAGCTCGGGCATCGGGAAATGCTTGGGATTGCCCGTTGCCAGGCGAGCGCCGACGCTCACCGCTGCCGCCGCGATCAGGCAGTCCGCCTGGCTCAGCGTGATTCCCCTGCGGGCATAGTCTCGCCGCCAACTTCCCGCGCGCTCTCCCTCCGCCCGGCCGAGCGGCGCAAGTTGAAGCCCGCTGAGGAAGCGCATGATCACCGCCTCCTTCCCACCGGCGGCACCGCGCATCACCTCCTCGACGTTGACAGCGCATACCCATGGCACGTGCACGGCCTTGCGCAACTCGCGCACGCGCGCAGCGGCGGTGCGGCCCCGCAGCGCATCGATCAGCACGGTCGTGTCGAGCAGCAGCGGCGACAACTAGCCGACGCGAGCTGGGTCGCCATAGCGTTGCGTAGTGACCCAGCCGGCAGGATCGCGATCCCAGTCCTGCTCATTCCCCGCCAGCGCGCCCAAGCCGGCTTCGATGTCCTCCCAACGACGCTCATCCTCGAGCGCGCGACGTACCGTCTCGCTGATGAACATGCTGCGGCGCCGCCTGCCCACGCGCTGGTCGAGCTGCTCTACGAGGTCATCGTCAAGGCTTATGTGCAATCGCATGGCCACACACTAACACACAGCATCTCAGGGGGCGCACGCCATCTCCTCGGCGCGCCGCAGCATCTCCGCGGCGCCGGCTGCCAGCAGTCGCTCGGCCACATCGGCGCCGAGCTGCTCGGGCGCGGAGGCCTCCCCGCGCAGCTCATCGCACGCCCAGGCCGAGCCGTCGGGCAGCCCCACCCAGGCGCGCAGGAGCATCGCGCCCGTGCCCAGCGCCGTCGCGCAGGCGCCGAACGGCGTGTGGCAGGAGGCACCGAGCCCGTGAGCGACGGCGCGCTCGGCCAGCAGACACGTGAAGGCCTCCGAGTCGGTGATCGCGCGCACCGACTCGCGCGCGCGCGAGTCCTCCGCGCGCCCCTCCAGGGCGAGCGCGCCCTGGCCGGGCGCCGGCACGAAGCGGGCCGGATCGAGGATCCCGCCGATCTCGGCCTCGCGTCCCAGCCGCTGCAGCCCGGCGCGCGCGAGCACGATCGCCTCGAGGCCCTCGCGCTCGTCGGCGAGCTTGCGCAGGCGGGTGTCGACGTTGCCGCGCAGCGGGACCACGTCGAGGTCGCTCCGGGCCGCGCGCAGCTGGGCCACGCGACGGATGCTGCTCGTCCCGACCCGCGCCCCCGACGCCAGATCCTCGAGGCTCGAGGCCCCGCAGAGGACGTCCTCGACGGCCGCCCGCGAAGGAGCGCCGTGCAGCGCGAGGCCCTCGGCCAGCTCTCCGGGCAGATCCTTGGCCGAGTGCACCGCCAGGTCGATCTCGCCGGCGAGCAGGGCCTGCTCGAGCTCGGCGACCCAGCGCGACTTGTCGGAGTCGCCTGCGAGCGTGCCGGCATCCGTATCGCCGGTGGTCGTGAACGGGACGATCTCGCAGGCGAGGCCGTGGTCTGCCTGCAGGCGGTCGGCCACGTGGTGGGCCTGCGCCAGCGCCAGCGCGCTGCGCCGGGTGCCGATTCGCATCAGCGCCCGCGGTGGCGGCGTAGGTCGTGGACCTCCGCCAGCTCTGCTGCTGCCGCGGCCGGCTCCTCGCTCGGTGCGTCCTGCTCGAGTCCGAACAGCTCGCGCACGATCTCGAGGCTCGCGTGTCCGCGCTCGGCGCTGAGGCTGCGCAGGCGGATCGTGGGCTCGTGCAGCAGGCGCGTCATCACCGCCCGCGCGATCGCCTCGACGCGCGCGATGTCCCTGGGTGAGGCCGTCTCCCAGCGCCCGGAGTTCTCGGCCAGGACGCGCTCGACGATCGTGTTGCCGTGCTCGCGCAGGGCGCTGACCGTGGGCAGCGTGTCGAGCTGCCCGAGCCAGCGGGCGAAGCGGTGGATCTCCTCCTCGACTATCGCCAGCGCCCGCGGCGCCTGCACCTCGCGCGAGCTCAGGTTGCGCGCCACCACCGACTGCAGATCGTCGATGTCGTAGAGGCTCACGCCCTCCACTTCGGCGCACGCCGGGTCGATGTCGCGCGGGACGGCGATGTCGATGAACAGCAGCGGCCGTCCGCTGCGCTCGGCCATCACCAGCTCGAGCTCCTCGCGTCCCACGATCGGGTGCGGCGAGGAGGTGGAGGAGAGCACGATGTCGGCGTGCACGAGCTGCTCTGGCAGTTTGTCCAGGCCGACGACCGAGCCGCCGAAGCGCTGCGCGAGGCTGAGCGCGCGGTCGGCATGGCGGTTGGCCACGAACATCGTCCCGGCGCCCTGGTCGACCAGGGCGCGGGCCGTCAGCTCGCTGGTCTCGCCCGCCCCGAGGATGACCACGTGACGCTGCTCCAGGCCGCCGAGGACGCTCAGGGCGAGATCGACCGCCACCGACGGCACGCTCACGCGGCTCGACCCGATCGCGGTCTCTGAGCGCACGCGCTTGCCCGTGGTCAGCGCGGCCGCGAACAGGCGGTTTGACAGCGGGCCGGTGCATTCTGCGCGCATCGCCGCTTCGTGGGCACGCCTGACCTGGCCCTGGATCTCGGCCTCCCCGACGATCATCGACTCGAGGCCGGCGGTGACCCGGTAGAGGTGGCGGGCGGTGTCGCAGTTGCGCGGCGAGTAGATCGCCTCGGCCAGCTCGGTGGGGCGGATGTCGGCGCGGCGGGCCAGCAGGCCGAGCACGTCGGACTCGGCCCTCACCGGATCGCCCACGACGAGGTAGACCTCGGTGCGGTTGCAGGTCGAGATCACGACCGCCTCGCGGACCTCGGTGGTGGAGGTGGCCTGGCGCGCGAACTCGATCGCCTCGCTCTCGGTGAAGGCCAGGCGCTCGCGCAGCGCCACCGGCGCGGTCTTGTGCGAGATCCCCAGCGCCAGCAGCTCGCTCACGTGTGCCCCTTCATGGGGTATGCCGGCGTGGACTCCCGCTCGCGCTCGGCCGGGGCCTCGGGCGAGCTCTCGGTGAGCTGAAGCAGCTCCCCGAGCTCGCGCTCGATGCGGCTCAGGCGGATGCCCATGATCGCGACGTAGATCAGCACGATCGCGAACGCCACCACGTAGGCGGCGGCCACGTACTTGCCCGCCGTGTGCAGCGGCAGCGCCGGCAGCTCGGCCAAGAGCGCGCCCATCAGGCTCCCGACCCCGTCGCGGACCCAGCGCTCGCCGCCGTCGGCTGCAGGCTGGGAGCGGCGCTGCGCTGGCGCAGCGGCGCGCCCGTCTCGCCGGTCAGCCGCCTGCGCAGGGCGCGCACCTGCGCGCGCGTGTGCTTGGCGGTCAGCTCGTACTTGCACAGGGTTGCGAACAGCAGCGCCATCGCCGCCAGGGAGACCACGAACGTCAGCGCCATCGGGCCCGGGAGGTTGGAGGTGGAGCCCAGCACGCGCGGGTGCAGGTAGGCGGTGGAGAGGCGCACGGCGATGAAGTTCAGGGGAACGAAGGCCCCGGCCGTGACCGCGAACACGGAGGCGTAGCGGGACTGGCGCTCGGGGTCCTCGATCGCGAAGCGCAGCGGCTGATAGGTGGCGTAGAGCAGGAACACGATCAGGAAGGAGACGAGCGTGGGCTCGCTCCAGACCCACCAGTGCCCCCACGAGCCCTTGGCCCAGATCGAGCCTGTGATCAGCGTGGCCACGGCGAAGATCAGGCTCATGTGGATGGCGACGTAGGAGCGCATGTCCCAGCGCGCCTCGCGCGTGCGCAGGTGCTGGATCGCCAGCAGGCCGCCGAGCACGAAGCCGCACAGCGCCACGATCGCCAGCGGCACGTGCAGGTAGAAGATCTTCTGCAGGAAGCCCTGTTCGGCTTCCAGGGGCGCGTAGAAGAAGACGAGCGCCAGCGCGAGCGCCATGGCGGCCACGGTGGCGATGCTCAGAGCGCGCAGGCCCTTTCCGTACATCGGTTTGTCTAGTCCTCCAGGAGGAAATCGAACAGGGCGTAGGCGATCAGCCCGAACACCAGATCATAGAGGCCCAGCGTCAACAGCCAGCGCGCCGGGGCCCCCGTGGGATGCGACAGGGCCAGCAGCGGCGAGGTCGCGCGGGCCCCCCCGATCACGATCGGGACGAGCAGCGGCAGCGCCAGCAGCGGCCCCAGCAGGTCGCGCGCGCGGGTCTGCACCGCCAGCGCGGCCACGAGCGTGCCGATCACCGCCACGCCGAGATCGCCGAGCGCGAGCGTGACCAGCAGGCCCGGCATGGCTCCTGCGAGCGAGGGGCCGAGCAGCAGCAGGGCGAAGGCGGGGACGGCGACGATCTCGAGCACGACCAGGTAGGCGAGCAGCGTCAACACCTTGGCCACGAGCATCGCGCTGCGGTCCACCGGGGCGAGCAGGAAGCCGTCGAAGCCGCCCTCCTCGGCGTCGGCCACGAACAGCCGGTTGATTCCCAGGATCGCGGCGAACAGCAGCGTCACCCACAGGATGCCCGAGGCGAGGTCGCCGTCGACGCTGTTGCGGTTCAGGGCGAAGTGGAAGACGACGAAGGTGGTCACCGCGAACAGGGACATGCCGGGCACGGACTCAAGCGTGCGCAGCTCGACCAGCAGCTCCTTGCGCAGCAGCGCCCCGACGGTGCGTCTCATCGGTAGAGCTCGGCGATCTCGCCCGGCTGCACGGCGGCGGCGTCGCGCAGCAGGACGGTGCGCCCGGCGCGCAGTCCCAAGACGAGGTCGGCCTCGGCCAGGCCCCCGCCGGGGTCGTGGCTGCAGACCACTCGCGTTCGCCCGGACGCAGCGCCGATCAGCGGCTCCACGAGCTCGATCGCGGCCGGGTCGAGGTTCGCGTAGGGCTCGTCCAGCAGCAGCAGCTCCGGGTCGTGGAGCACGGCGCGCGCCACGGCCACTCGCTGGACCATCCCGCGGGAGAGGTTGCGCAGCGGCTCGGAGGCGCGGGCGGAGATGGCGACGGCCTCCAGAACCTCCTCGACGCGCTCCTCGGCCACGTCGTGCAGGCGGGCGTGGAAGCGCAGGTTCTCGCGGGCGGTCAGCTCGCGGTAGAGCAGCGGCTCGTGGGCGAGCAGCCCGATGCGTCCGCGCACCGCCCAGGCGTCATCGGGCAGGCTCGAGCCGAGCACGCGCACCGCGCCCGCGTGGGGGCGCAGCAGCGTGGCGAGCACCCGCAGCAGCGTGGTCTTGCCGGCGCCGTTGGGCCCGAACACGACCAGCGTCCGCGCCGCCTCCAGCGACAGCGACACATCGCTCAGGGCCTCGCGCTCGCCGTAGTGACGAGCCAGGCCCTCGACCTCGAGTGCGGCCACGCCCAGCGCTCGCTAGACGTGCAACGCGTGCGCGCTCTGGGCCTGGGCGATCAGCTCGCGCACGCCCTCTTCGTCGCCGTCGCGCAGCAGCGCGATCGGGTCGGGATCTCCGTTGACGATCCCCTCGAAGAACTCCTTGCGCTCCTGGTAGGTGGCCAGGGTGCCCTTGGCCCAGCCGCGGACCTCGTTGAGCAGCACCGCCAGCTGGGCGTAGGACTCGCCGAACTGGGCTTCGATCTCGCGCTTCATGCGCTTGGCCAGGGCCGGCGAGGCGCCGGCGGTCGAGATCGCGATCGCGAGCGGGCTCATGCGCACGATCGCCGGCAGGATGAAGTTGCACAGCGGCGGCACGTCCACCACGTTGACGAGCATCGCCCTGCGCTCGGCATCCTCGTAGACCGCGATGTTGACGTCTGTGTCGTTGGTGGCCGCGATCGCCATGAACGCGCGCTCGAGGTCCTCGGCGCCGGCGTAGGGCCGGCGCTCCCACACGATCGAGCCCTCGCGCGCGTACTCGGCCAGGGCGGGCTCGGCCTCGGGCGCGATCACGGTCACCTCGCCGTCGCAGGCCAGCAGCCCCTCGACCTTCTCCAGGCCGATCTCTCCGCCGCCCACGACCACGCAGCGCCGGCCCGTGAGCTTCAGGCAGGCGATGTAGAAGGGGGTGTCCAGCATCCCCCGCACGCAGCTCTGGTCGCAGATCCCCCTGCGCAGCTGACAGACGCACTCCTTACCTGCATAGGCCTGGGCCGGCATCAGCTCAAAGAGTAGTGCAGCCGCGTCCTCGCGCCTCTTGCAGTCGTGCGGGGTGAGGAGTGTCCTGAACGGAGCGCCGTATAACCATGGTTATACACCGGGCGGAAAACGACACACACCACACAGGGAGGTCAGGGTCGCATGCGACCCTGACACGGGGCCGCACATGTGCGGCCCCGCCAGACGGCGCATGCGCCGTCTGGAACAGCTTCTAGGACCGCGGCAATCCGCGACCGAACGCTCGTGCCCCCACGCGGGCCAAAGCCAGGGCTCCCTCGCGCCAGGCGCGCTCGCGGTCGGCCTCGCGGGCCGAGCGCATCTTGGCGACCGCCCGCATGGCCTTGGTGCTGGTGGCGTCGTAGGGACCCCACCACTGCCCGCGGATCGCGGGGGGGTCCCAGGTGATGAGCTTCTCCTGCGCGCAGGCGCGCAGGCCGGCCTGGCCGAGCGTGCGCCCGAGGCCTCCTCCGGCCGCCGCGCCCCAGGGCCCGCGCGAGACGGTGGGTCCCGGAAGGTGGTCGTTGAGCCAGACCATGCCCGCGCGCAGCTCCCGTGCGATTCGCGTGCCCTGATAGCGATCGGCCGTCCACACGGACGCTCCGAGGCCGTAGTCGCCGTCGTTTGCCAGCGAGATGGCCTGCTCGACCGTGTCCACCGCGGTTACAGCGAGCACGGGACCGTCCACCGGCTCGCGCCCCAGGCGCATCTCGGGAGTGACGCCCGTCAGGATCGTCGGGGCGTAGAAGACGCCCGCGGCGCAGCCAGGCGGATCGACCGGCCCGCCGCAGTGGAGCGTCGCGCCGTGGGCCACGGCGTCCTCGACGAGCTCGGCCACGTGCTCGGCGCGGCGGGTCGAGGCCAGCGGTCCGAGTTGCACCCCGGGGCTGCGCGGGTCACCCGCCTTCAGAGCTCGAGCTTCGCCGATCAGCCCCGCGAGGAAGCGCTCGTAGACCTCGCGAGCCACGAACACGCGCTCGATCGAGCCGCGTGCCTGCCCGGCCCCCGCGCAGCCGGCCCACAGGGCCCCGCCCACCGCCCGGGCCAGGTGGGCGTCGGCGAGCACCAGCATGGCGTCCTTGCCGCCGAGCTCGACCGTGACCTCCGTCTCGCGCGAGACACACGCGCTCGCCACGGTGCGTCCCACGGCCGGGGAGCCCGTGAACAGGACCTTGTCGACCGACGCCTCTGCCAGCGCCACGCCCGTGTCAGCCGCGCCGTGCACCACACGCACGAGGCCCTCGGGCAGCCCCGCGCGAGCGAGCACCCGCGCGATGCGCTCGCCGGCCAGGCAGGCGCGGCGGGCGGGCTTGAACACGACGCCGTTGCCCGCCAGCAGGGCGCCCGCGATCTGCCCCAGGGGTTGAGCGAACGGGGCGCTCCCGGCGCCGATCACCCCCACCACGCCGTAGGGCTCGTAGGCGATCCGCCCGCGCCCCAGCAGCGCCATCGAGCGGTGAATCCTCACGCGCCGCGCGCCCAGGACGTCGGCTCCGTCCTCGGCGATCCAGATCAACGCGTCGATCGCCGCCAGCAGCTCGAGCGCCGCGACCTCGGCCTCCGGGCGCCCCTGCTCCCGCGCGAGCTCCTGCGCGAGCTCGTCGAAGTCGTCGATCACCGACTGGGCCATCCTGCGCATGTAGCGGGCGCGATCCTGCAGCCGCAACAGCGCCCACAGCGGCTGCACCTTGGCGACGTCCTGCACCACCTCCTCGATTCGCGCTGCCGGCGTCAGGGGGACCCGGCCAAGGATCTCGCCGGTTGCCGGACACCGCGCGAGCAGCTCCGCCGGCGCCGGCGTGGCGATCTCGCTCGAGGATGCGCTCGTGCTCATCGGGGAGCGATTATCGCTGCTCCAGGCCACGCGCCCGGCGAATCCGCGCCAGGCGCTCGGCGAGCTCGGACTCGGCCTCGTCGGGCGCGTAGAAGCGCGCCCCAGAGACGCCCTCGGGAGCGAGCTCCTGCGAGGAGACGTGGCCGGGGTGTCCGTGCGGGTTGTCATAGCCTCCGCGCTCCTGACCGGGCCTCGGCCCGGATCTCAGCTGGCCCGGGACGGCCGCGGCGCCGTGCTCGCGCACGTGCTCAGCGGCCGCCGAGAGCGAGCGCCCGGCTGCGTTGGACTTGGGGGCGAGCGCCAGGTAGATGGCTGCCTGGGCGAGCGCGTAGCGGGCCTCGGGCAGCCCCACGAGCTCGACCGCCTGAGCGGCAGCGGTGGCCAGGGACAGCGCCTGCGGATCGGCGTTGCCGATGTCCTCGGAGGCGAGGATCACCATCCGGCGGGCGATGAAGCGGGGGTCCTCGCCGCCCTCGAGCATGACCGCGAGGTAGTACAGCGAGGCGTCTGGATCGGAGCCCCGGGTGGCCTTGATCCAGGCCGAGATGTAGTCGTAGTGGCGGTCTCCGCCTTTGTCGTAGAGCACCGCCCGCCGCTGCAGGGCGTCCTCCACCCGCTCGAGGCTCACGCGCTCCTCGCCCAGCTCAGCGGCCGTGGCCGCGGCCAGGTCGAGCGCGTTGAGCGCCGTGCGCGCGTCCCCTTCGCTGCGCAGCGCGAGGAACCCCAGGGCCTTCCCCTCGACCGCGATCGCCGAGCCGGCCGCTCGCTCGAGGACCGCTTCGACCTCCTCGCCGCTCAGGGCCTGGAGCGCGTACACGCGCAGGCGCGAGAGCAGCGCCCCGTTTACCTCGAACGCCGGGTTCTCCGTGGTGGCGCCGATCAGCGTCAGCAGCCCGTCCTCGACGGCCGGGAGCAGCGCGTCCTGCTGGGCCTTGTTGAAGCGATGGATCTCGTCGAGGAACAGCACCGTCTGCTGCCCGCTGGTCTCACGGCGGTGGGCCGCGCGCTCGATCACGCTGCGCACCTCCGCGCGTCCCGCCTGCACAGCGCTCAGCTCTTCGAAGGCCGCGCTCGAGCGCGCCGCCACGATCCGCGCGAGCGTCGTCTTGCCGGAGC
Source organism: Solirubrobacteraceae bacterium (assembly GCA_017882455.1). Classification (GTDB taxonomy): domain Bacteria; phylum Actinomycetota; class Thermoleophilia; order Solirubrobacterales; family Solirubrobacteraceae; genus Palsa-744. Next base: position 32,169 of record JADGPL010000021.1, read on the forward strand.
CGGGCGGGCCGTAGAGCACCATCGAGTGCGGATGGCCCTGCTCGATCGCCGTGCGCAGCGCGGAGCCGGGGCCGAGCAGGTGCGACTGCCCGACGAACTCCTCCAGACCCTGCGGGCGCATTCGCACCGCCAGCGGGCGGCCCTCGGCGGCCTCTCGCCCGCGCGTCAGCGCCCTCTCGTGCGAGTCCTCGCCGTGCGTCGAGTCGGCGTCGAACAGGCTCTCCATCCCTCTCAGTATCGCGCCTGTGGGGTGCTTTGCCGCTGTCTTTACGGCAGGTTGGGGCGCATGGGATGTCGAACGTATGATTTGGATGAGCTCGTTGACGAGGCAAAACACCAGTCGTCGTAGGGAACCCGGATGAGCATCGGCGGAGCCGAGGTGCTGCCGTCGGGGGGCGGGGGGCTCGAATTCCTGGACATGGGCGGCGACATAGCCGCGCAGTCGCCGCTGCAGCTGTTCTGGCGGAGATTTCGCCAGGACCGGGTGGCACTCGCCTCGGGGGGCTTCATCATCTTCCTGATCGTCCTCGCGATCGCGGCGCCCCTGGTCGTCAAAGGGCTCGGCCTGCCGAGCCCTTATACGGAGAACCCGAACCTCACCGACTCGTTCGGGAGCCCGCTGGGCCCGACCGCCGCGCACCCGTTCGGCGTGGACCAGCTCGGCGAGGACGTGATGTCCCGTGTCATCTACGGCACCCGGGTCTCGCTCGAGGTGGGCATCCTCGGCACGGGGATCGCCGCGGTCATCGGCGTGGTCCTCGGCCTGATCGCGGGCTTCTACCGCGGGTGGGTCGACACGCTGCTCTCCCGCTTCACTGACGTGGTCCTCTCGATCCCGATCCTGGTCCTCGGCCTCGGCATCGGCGCTGCGTGCGCGGTCAGGGGCTGTTTGAAAGGCTCCATCCAACCCGGGCTCGGCGAGATCCTCTTCATCATCGCGCTGGCGAACTGGACCTACATGTATCGGATCGTCCGAGGGCTCGTGCTGTCCCTGCGCGAGCGCGAGTTCGTCGATGCCTCACGCGCCCTCGGCGCATCGGACGCGCGCATCATGTTCCGCGAGATCCTGCCGAACCTGGTGGCGCCGATCATCGTGTACTCCTCGCTGCTGATCCCGTCGAACATCCTGCTCGAGGCGGCGCTGTCGTTCCTCGGCGTGGGGGTGCGCCCGCCGACGGCCAGCTGGGGCCAGATGATCGCCTCGGCCACCCCCATCTTCAACACCGCCTGGTGGTACATGGCTTTCCCGGGCATCGCGCTGCTGTTGACCGTGCTGGCGTTCAACCTGCTCGGCGACGGCTTGCAGGATGCCCTGAATCCAAGGACCACCCGGTGAGCCGGCCGGTCCAAGAACAGCAAGAGGAGGCCCCATGACGAGGTCGATGAGGACGGTTGCCCTGGTGGCGCTCGCGGGTGTGTTCGCGCTCGCGCTGGCCGCCTGCGGCTCGAGCAGCTCGAGCTCGAGCAGCTCTGGAAGCGCTCCAAGCGGGGTGCTGACGCCCGCGACCGAGGCGCAGAGCGGCGGCAAGAGGGGCGGCACGCTCAATGTGCTCAACCACGAGGACTTCGAACACATCGACCCGGGGCAGTCCTACTTCTCGATCGACTACGAGGCCGACACTGTGACCTCTCGTCCGCTGTACTCCTACAAGCCCGACAACTTCAAAGAACCGGTGCCAGACATGGCCTCGGGGGTGCCGCAGATCTCGGCTGACAAGAAGACGATCACGATCCCGATCCGCCATGGCGTGCATTTCAGCCCGCCGGTGAACCGCGAAGTGACATCGGCCGATATCGCCTATGCGCTCGATCGCGGCGCCAACCCGAACGTCGGGAACCCCTACTTCGGCGCGTACTTCAACTCGATCGTGGGCGCAAAGACAGCCACCGGCGGTCCAATCGCCGGCATCACCACGCCGAACAAGTACACGATCGTCTTCCATCTCACAGAACCGAAGGCCGCCACCGTCATCGGCGCGCTGGTGCTGCCGCTGAGCGCTCCCGTTCCCGAGGAATACGCCAAGAAGCTCGATGCCAAGAAGCCGAGCGAATACGGCAACTACCAGGTGGCGACGGGTCCCTACATGTGGAAGGCCGACAGCTCCGGGAAGATCCTCGGCGTCGGCTACCAGCCCGGCAAGTCGGCGACGCTCGTGCGCAACCCCAACTGGAACGCGAGCACGGACTACCGTCCCGCCTACCTCGACCAGATCAACATCAGCATCGGCGGTGACACCAACGTGATCGGCCGCCAGGTGCTGGAAGGCTCCAACATGGTGCAGAACGACACGCCCGCCCAGGCGATCGTCAAGCTCGCCTACGAAAAGTTCCGCTCGCAGCTGGAGATCTCATCGGGCGCCGGCGACCACTACGTGGCGCTCAACAACAAAAACGGTCCGTTCAAGAACGTGGACCTGCGCAAGGCCTACTGGGCCGTCCTCGACCGCAAGGCCATGGACAAGGCGCGCGGCGGGGAACTGGTCAGCGACGTGATGACCCACTTCATCTATCCGGAAATCCCCGGCTTCGAACAGGCGGGCGGCCCGGCCGGCCCCAAGCTCGACTTCAACGAACACCCCGAAGGTGACATGGCGGTGGCCGAAAAGTACATGAAGCTCGCCGGCTACCCGAGCGGGAAATACACCGGGTCGGCAACCGTCCAGGTGGTGGGCTCGACGGGCAGCCCGGCCTCCGAAGACGCCCAGATCGCCAACCAGGCACTGACGAGCCTCGGCTTCAAGACGAAGCTCAACCTGGTCGACCAGTCGGTGATGTACTCGAAGTACTGCGGGGTGGTCTCCGAAAAGATCGACGTCTGTCCGAACGTGGGCTGGCTCGCCGACTTCGGTGACCCTGAAGCAGTGCTGAGCGTTCCCTTCAACGGGGAATACATCGTCAACAACGGGACCAACTCCAACTGGGGCCTGGTCGACGTGAAGAAGATCAACAAGGCGATGAAAGCCGCCGAACTGGTCGTCGGCAAACAGGCCCGCGCGGAAGCGTGGGCGAAGATCGACACGGAACTGGTCGAAGAAGCAGTGGCCGCGCCGTATGACTGGTCCAAGCAGCCCAACATCGAGTCGAAGAACGTCGCAGGTGTCGGCGACGTCGCGAACGAGGGTTCCTGGGACTACAGCTTCACCTCGCTGAAGTAGGCGAGGCGAGCAGGAGCAGCGGGGTGGGTCCGCTCGCAGGGCGAGCAGGCCCACCCCACAGGGCGAGCAGGCCCACCCCGTATCCGCATTTGCCATCAGGCCCCGCTCAGATGACGCATCCCACCGAAAAAACATGACGCAGCCGACCGCCACCTAGACATGGCCCGCTACATCATTCGCAGGCTCCTCTGGGGCGTGGGACTGCTGATCATCGTCTCGGCCGCCACGTTCGTGATGTTCCGTGTCTTCCCCACGGCAGATCCCGCGAAGCTGCGCGCCGGGCGCCTGCAGGACCACAGGGTGATCGCGGCGATCCGTCACGACCTGGGGTTGGACAAGCCGATCCTCACCCAGTTCTGGATCTACATGAAGGGAATCTTTCTCCACTTCGACCTCGGCTACAGCTACTACAGCACCGCGCCCGTCAAGACGCTGATCCTCAATCGCCTCTCGGCGACCGTGTCGCTCGTCCTCGGCGGCGCGGTCGTTTGGCTCGGCTCGGGTCTGGCGGTGGGGATCATCTCCGCGCGCAAACCGCGCTCGCGCCTGGATCGCTTCTCGATGGGCGGGGCGCTGGTGCTCGTCTCGGCACCGGAATACTGGCTGGGCCTGCTCGCCCTGTTCGCGTTCGCCTCGGACATCGGCAAGGTGAAGATCTTTCCCGGCTCGGGCAGCTATGTGGGGTTGACGAGCGACCCCGTGAAATGGTTCACCTCGCTGATCCTGCCGTGGCTCGTCGTCGCCGCCAGCAATGCCGCTGTCTACGCGCGCCTCATGCGCAGCAGCCTGATCGAGACGATGAGCGAGGACTACATCCGTACGGCGCGTGCCAAGGGACTGTCCGAGCGGCGTGTGGTGCTGCGCCACGGGGCGCGCGGGGCGATCAACCCGATTCTCACGATCCTCGGGCTCGACATCGGCGTCCTGCTCGGGAGCGCGATCCTGGTCGAAACCGTGTTCGACATCCCGGGGATCGGGCGGCTCAACTACGACGCGATCACACACTCGGACTTCCCGATCGTGCAGGGAACCGTCCTGATCGCGGCGCTGTTCATCGTCGTGGCCAACATCGTCGTGGACATCGCCTACGCCTATCTCGACCCCCGGGTCCGCTACTCATGAGCCCGCTTCGCCTCGACGCCCCTGGCTGTGTCCTCGGTCGCTCGCGTGCAACGCACGCCACGCTCCCTGCGTCCTTGCCAGGGACGACGATGCGGGCGCCGGAACGGGCCGGTGACCTGTGAGCACGGCCGAGCCGCTGCTGCGCGTGGAGGACCTGCACGTCGAGTTCCACACCGAAGATGGGGTGGTGCACGCGGTCGACGGGATCGACTATGAGGTGCACAGAGGTGCCACGCTCGGGATCGTGGGCGAGTCGGGCTCGGGCAAGTCGGTGGCCGCGCTCACCACGCTCGGGCTCACGCGCAACCAGGGCGCGAGCATCTCCGGGCGGATCTTCTTCGAAGGCCGCGACCTGGCGGCGCTCTCCGACGACGAGCTGCGTTCGATCAGGGGCAAAGACATCGCGATGGTCTTCCAGGACCCGCTGTCCTCGCTGCACCCGTTCTTCAAGGTGGGAGCACAGCTGATCGAGGCTGTGAGAACGCATCAGGACGTCTCCAAGGCCAAGGCGCGCGAGCGGGCGATCGAACTGCTGAGCCTCGTGGGCATCCCCGATCCGTCCAGACGGGTGGACGAGTTCCCGCACGAGTACTCCGGCGGGATGCGCCAGCGCGCGATGATCGCGATGGCGCTGGCCAACGAGCCCAAGCTGCTGATCGCGGACGAGCCCACGACGGCGCTCGACGTGACCGTGCAGGCGCAGATCCTGGCGCTGCTGGAACGCCTGCAGCAGGAGCTCGGGATGGCGATCGTGATCATCACCCACGACCTCGGCGTCGTGGCCGAGCTGGCAGATGACATCGCGGTCATGTACGCGGGACGGATCGTGGAGAGGACCTCGGCCGAGCTGCTGTTCTCCAAGCCCGAGCATCCCTACACGTGGGGCCTGTTGAAGTCGCTGCCGAGGCTCGAGGGCTCGCGCGATGAGGCCCTGGTGCCGATCTCGGGCTCCCCCCCGAGCCTCATCAACCGCCCGTCCGGCTGTCACTTCCACCCCCGCTGTCCCTACTCCCAGCCCGATCACGCGCGGATCGACCCCAAGCTCGAGCCCGTCGCGGACGGGCCTCCTCACCAGGTGGCCTGCCTGCTCGAGAGCGCGGTGCGCAGGCGGCTGTGGGCGCAGCTGCAGGCCGGGCGCACGCCCGAGGAGGCGCTCGCGAGCGTCACGGCGGACGGTGCGAAGCCGTGAGCCCGCTCGTCGAAGTCCGCGACCTCGTCAAGCACTTCCCGATCACCAAGGGGATCGTCTTCCAGAGACGTGTCGGCGCCGTGCAGGCCGTGGACGGCGTGAGCTTCGACATCGAGCCGGGCGAGACGCTCGGCATAGTCGGCGAGACGGGCTGCGGCAAGAGCACGACCGCGCGGCTGATCATGCGCCTGCTCGAGCCCACCTCCGGGCGGGTCAGCTTCGAAGGCGAGGACATCACGCACCTGAAGGGCTCCCGCCTGAAGGCGGTCAGGCGGGAGATGCAGATGATCTTCCAGGACCCCTACTCCTCGCTGAACCCGCGCAAGACGATCGGCTCGATCATCGGCGAGCCGTTCGCGATCCACGGCCTCGAGAAGGGCGAGGGCGAGCGCAAACGGGCCGTGCAGGAGCTGATGGAGACAGTCGGGCTGAACCCCGAGCACTACAACCGCTACCCCCACGAGTTCTCCGGCGGGCAGCGCCAGCGCATCGGAGTGGCGCGCGCCCTGGCTCTGAAGCCCAAGCTGCTGATCGCCGACGAGCCCGTATCGGCGCTCGACGTCTCGATCCAGGCGCAGGTGCTGAACCTGCTGCGCGACCTGCAGCGCGAGTTCGGCCTGACGGTCGTGTTCATCGCCCACGATCTCTCGGTCGTGCGCCACATGTGCGACCGCGTGGCCGTCATGTACCTCGGCAAGATCGTGGAGATCGGGCCGGGGGATGCGCTCTACGGCTTCCCCCGCCACCCCTATACGGGCGCGCTGCTCTCGGCCGTGCCCGTGGCCGACCCCTCCCATCACGGGCAGGCGCGCCGGCTGCTCAGCGGGGACGTGCCCAGCCCGGCCAACCCTCCGAGCGCCTGTCGCTTCCACACCCGCTGCCCGAAGGCGCAGGAGCTGTGCTCCACGCGGGAGCCGCTGCTGGAGGAGATGGACTCGGGCACCCGCGCCGCCTGCCACTTCCCGCTGACGCGCGAGGAGGTCGGGGAGATCGGCGTACGATCTGCCGGATGAGCGCCCGGACTCCAGAGATCGGCGAGCTCGGGGCGGAGGCCGAGGAGCTGCTGGCGGGCCTGATCCGCTTCAACACGGTCAACCCCCCCGGCAACGAGCGCCCGGCGCAGCAGTACCTGGCCGACCATCTGGCGCGAGCGGGGTTCGAGTGCGAGCTGCTGGGCGCCGAGGAGGGGCGCCCGAACCTCATCGCAAGGCTGCGGGCCGAGGACGGGAGAGACGGGCCGACCCTCTGCTACCTCGGTCACGTGGACACCGTCCTGGCGGACCCGGCCGACTGGACGCACGACCCATGGTCCGGGGACGTGGTGGACGGCTTTTTGTGGGGCCGCGGGTCGCTCGACATGAAGTCCCAGGTGGCGGCCGAGATCGCGGCCGCTGCGTCGCTGGCGCGCTCGGGCTGGCGCCCGGCGCGGGGCGAGCTGCTGATCGTGGCTGTCGTGGACGAGGAGACCGGGGGCTCGCTGGGCGCGCAGTGGATCACCGAGACCCACCCCGAGAAGGTTCGCTGCGACCTGCTCGTCAACGAGGGCGGGGGCGCGGTGTTCGAGTACGGCGGGCGGCGCTGCTACGGCGTGTGCTGCGCCGAGAAGGGCGTCTTCCGCTTCACGGTCACCACGGACGGCGTGGCCGGGCACGCCTCGATGCCGAGCATGGGCGAGAACGCGCTGTTGAAGATGGGCCCGGTGCTCGAGCGCCTGGCGGCGCGCCAGCCCTCCCACCTGCCCACCGAGGAGCCGCTCGCATTCCTGCGGGGAATCGGCGAGGACCCCGAGGATCTCGACGGCTCGCTCGAGCGCCTGCGCGACGCGGACCCGCGGCTTGCGACCATGTTCGAGCCGATGTTCGGCGTCACGTTCACGCCCACGCGGATCAGGGCGTCGGAGAAGATCAACGTGATCCCCAACCGCGCCGAGCTCAAAGTCGACTGCCGGGTGCCCCCCGGGCTGGGCGAGGAGGAGGTGCGGCGAGGCATCGCCGAGGTGCTCGGCCCGGAAAGCACGGACACCCACCCACCCTGGCGCATCGACTTCACCGAGCGCGTGGTGGGCAACCGCTCGCCGGTGCGCTCGGAGCTGATGGACACGATCTCCGCCTGGATCGCCGAGCAGGACCCGGGGGCGGAGGTCGTGCCGGTGGTGCTCCCCGGCTTCACCGACTCCCGCCACTTCCGCCTGGCCTTTCCCGAGTGCGTGGCCTACGGCTTCTTCCCCCACCGCCACCAGACGCTGCTGCAGACCGCTCCTCTCATCCACGGCGCAGACGAGCGGATCGACGTGCGCGACCTGGCCTTCGCGACCGAGCTCTTTCGCGATCTGGCCGTGCGCGTCCTGGGCTAAAAATGTCAGCCCTCGACATATCGGGGTAGAACCCGCATAATCGCTTTGACGATGCCAAGGATGGTGCAAGGGAGGATGGACAGTTGAGCACGACGGCCACGCCACGGCCGAGCTCGCCGGGCGGGGCGAGCGGCTCTGCGGGCGCGCCCACCGCGGCACCGCATCACGCCGCCGTCCACACGGCCGCGGCACACACGGCCGCAGTACACACGGCCGCGCATGCGGCGGTCAAACACGCGGTGCTGACGCACGCGGCTGTGCACTCGGCGGTCCCGGTGGCCGCCGCTCCGCAGGTCTCCTTCGCCCAGGAAGTCCAGAACTTCGCCTACAACTGGGAGCCGGTCATCGCGGTCCTGTTCTTCGTGGTGATCATCTTCGTGATGTGGCGGATGCTGAAGGTGATGCCGCGGATCAAGCCGCAGCGGATCAAGCCGGCATCGGACCAGGCGGTCACGTTCGCGGACATCGCGGGGGTGGACGAGGCCAAGGCCGAGCTGCAGGAGATCGTGGAGTTCCTGCGCGACCCCAGGGAGTTCCAGAAGCTTGGCGCGAAAGTGCCCAAGGGGATCCTCCTGCACGGCCCGCCGGGCACGGGCAAGACGCTGCTGGCCAAGGCGGTGGCCAAGGAGTCGGGCGCCCAGTTCTTCGCCCAGTCGGCGGCCTCCTTCGTGGAGATGTTCGCGGGCCTCGGCGCGGCGCGCATCCGCCGCCTGTTCGCGGTGGCGCGCAAGCACGAACCGGCGATCATCTTCATCGACGAGCTCGACGCGGTGGGGGGGCGCCGCGGCATGGACATCTCGGGCGAGAAGGACCAGACGCTCAACCAGCTGCTGGTGGAGATGGACGGCTTTGACTCGAGCGGGAGGGTGGTCGTGATCGCGGCCTCGAACCTGCTGGAGAAGCTCGACCCGGCGCTGCTGCGCCCCGGGCGCTTCGACCGCCAGGTCTTCGTGGTGCCCCCGGACGTGAAAGGCCGTCTCGGGGTGCTGCAGGTGCACACGCGGGACAAGCCCCTCGAGGACGTCGATCTGGGCCTGGTGGCCCAGCAGACCAGTGGCCTGACGGGGGCCGACCTCGCCAACATCTGCAACGAGGCGGCGATCTTCGCGACCAGGCGCGGCGCGAAGGCGATCTCGATCAAGGACTTCGACTCGGCGATCGAGCGGGTGATCGCGGGCGTGCAGTCCAAGCGCGTGCTCAACAGCCATGAGAAGCGCGTGGTCGCCTACCACGAGGCAGGGCACGCGCTCTGCGGCGAGCTGCTGCCGTCGGTGGACCGTGTGCACAGGATCTCGATCGTGCCGCGCGGGCGGGCGCTCGGCTACACGCTGAACCTGCCGGCGGAGGACCGCTACCTGAAGACCCGCGAGGAGCTCTTGGACTACATGACCGTGCTGCTCGGCGGACGCGTGGCCGAGCAGGTCGTCTTCGGCGCGATCACGACGGGTGCCTCCGATGATCTCAAGCGCGTGGCCGACATCGCCCATTCGATGGTCCACGACTTCGCGATGGTCACCTCCGGGGTGGGGCGCTCGCCTGACGGCGACGTGCGGCTGTCGGAGATCACCCTGCGCATCCGGGACGAGGAGCGCCAGGACCTGATCGACGAGTCGCGCCGTGCCGCCCAGAAGCTGATCGTGGCGCACCGCGACCAGCTGGAGGCGCTCGCCCGGGAGCTGCTGGAGAACGAGGTGCTGGACCGCGACGCGATCGACAAGATCATGGAGGGCGTGCCGCGCATGGAGCGCGCCCCCGGGGTGGGCCTGCGCGTGGTGGCGGCGAGCCCCCGGGAGCCCCTGCCGGGCCCGGCGCCGATCCCCCTGCCGGACGCTCCCCCCGAGGGCGGGGCGCGACGGCTATAGACTTCGGCTGGTGTTCAGCCGAATCGATCACATCGGAGTGGCCGTCGAGGAGATCGAGCCCGCGCTCGAGCTCTACCGGGACAGCTTCCAGCTGACCGTCGCCCACCGTGAGGTCGTGCGGGAGCAGGGCGTTGAGGCGGTGCTGCTGGACGTGGGTGAGAGCCACGTCGAGCTGCTGGCTCCGCTCGGTCCGGACACCCCCGTTGGCAGGTTCCTGGCCAAGCAGGGCCCGGGCCTGCACCACGTGGCCTACCAGGTGAGCGACATCGAGGCCACGCTGCAAACGCTCAAGGATGCGGGCCTCGCGCTGATCGACCAGCAGCCGCGCACCGGCATCCGCGGCTCGCGGGTCGCCTTCATGCACCCCCGCGCCACCGTGGGCGTGCTCACCGAGATCGTGGAGCCGGCGGCAGGGACGGGTGGCCACTGATGCCCGAGGCCACACGGCGCGTGACGGTCGGCTTCCAGGGTGGCCAGGTGCTCGCGCTGCGTCTCACCGACGAGCAGCTCAAATCGCTCAACAAGACGCTCGGCACGGTCGGCTGGCACGAGATCGACAGCGAGGACGGTCCCGTCCGCATCGACCTCGGCCAGGTCGTCTACGTGAGCGCCGAGTCGGACGAGGCGCGCGTAGGCTTCGGTTAGGACGCCCGCTGGGCGTCCTAACGGCATGTCCCGAAACGAACCCAACCTCGATGAGCGGCTGCTGCGACTGGCTCGCACCGCGGGGCACACCCCGGCGCGCGAGCGGGCGGTGGCGCGGTTCTCGAAGCTGGGGGAGCACGGTGGGGTGTGGCTCGCGATCGGGATGGCGGGACAGACGCTCGATCGGCCTCGCCGGACAGGCTGGCGGCGGGCGATGGGCAGCGTGGCGGGGGCCTACGTGTTGAACACGGCGATCAAGCCGATCGTGGGGAGGCGACGCCCGAGCATGGCGGATCTCCCGGCGCTCACGGGCACCCCGACGGGGCTGAGCTTTCCGAGCGCCCACGCCTCGACGTCGTTCGCGGGCGCGCTTGCGTACTCGCGCCTGGGCCTGCCCGCGGGACCGCTGTACGCGCTGGCGGTGGGCCTGGCGCTGTCGCGGCTGTACCTGGGCGTTCACCACCCCTCTGACATCCTCGCCGGGGCGCTGCTCGGCACCGTGGTGGCGGCGGGCCTTTCCGGCGGCCCAGCCGCCGGGGGCTCACCCCCAGACGGGGCACTCGCGCGCGCGCGCGCACGCACGCGAGTCACCCCGGAGACGGAGTCGTGAGCACCCGCATCGGCATCGTGGGGATGCCCAACGCGGGCAAGTCCTCGCTGTTCAACGCCCTCACGAAAGCGGGGGCGGAGGCGGCCAACTACCCGTTCACGACGATCGAGCCGAACGTGGCGGTGGTCCCGGTGATCGACGAGCGCATGGAGGAGGTGGCCAAGACGCTCGGCTCCTCGGAGATCGTGTGGGACACGGTGGACTTCCACGACATCGCGGGCCTCGTGGCGGGAGCACACCAGGGGGAGGGCCTCGGCAACAAGTTCCTGGCGAACATCCGCGAGACCCACGCGATCGTGCACGTGGTGCGGGCGCACACCGACGAAAACGTGATCCACCCAGAGGGCCGGGTGGACCCGCTGGCGGACATCGAGACGATCGAGACGGAGCTCGTGATGGCGGACCTCGAGGCGGCTGAGCGTCGTCTGGAGAAAGTCGGCAAACAGGCGCGGGGGGGCGATCGCGTCGCGATCGCGGAGGAGAGGTGGCTGGGCGAGGTTGTCGCGGCCCTGCAGGCGGGCCGTCCGGCGCGCACGGTGCCGGTGCCCGAGGAGGCGCCGAACGCGGCCCGGGATCTGGGCTCGCTGACGAGCAAGCCGGTGCTGTTCGTGGCCAATGTCGATGAGGGCTCGGAGGAGGTCCCGGCGGCGGTCGCCGCGCACGCGGCCGCCCAGGGAGCGCGCGCGGTGGCGGTCTCCTCGCGGATCGAGTCGGAGCTGGCGGAGCTCGAGGACGAGGACGCGGCGGCCATGCGTGAGGAGCTCGGCGTCAGCGAGTCCGGTCTCCAGCGCGTCGTGCGTGAGGCGTTTGCGCTGCTGGAGCTGATCTCGTTCTTCACGGCGGGCGAAGCCACGATCGCGCAGTCCTGGCATCTGCACCGCGGCCTCACGGCCTGGCATGCGGCGGGACAGATCCACTCGGACATCCAGAAGGGCTTCGTGCGCGCCGAGGTGATCGGCTGGCGCGAGCTCGTGGACGCGGGGGGCTATGCGGGGGCGCGCGAGCGCGGCACGCTGCGCCTGGAGGGCCGCGACTACGTGATGGCGGACGGGGACGTGATCACGGTGAAGTTCACGCCGTAATGCCCACTCCGTCATGAGACGAGCGCCGCGAAGCTCGGGGATGGCGAGCGCGCGGCGCATGTTCGCGCGCCGCGCGGAGTCCGCGCGGAGCGGCATCCCGGGCGCTGAGGAGGCCGTCGAACCCGCGGATCGCGATCGTGGGCGCGGGCCTGGCGGGCCTTCGCTGCGCTCACGAGCTGTGGACGGGCAACCCGCGCAAGCCGATCGGCGCGACGGTCTACGACGCCAACCCGTCGCGCCCGGGCGGGCGCTGCTGGACGCTGCGCGGCTTCTTCGCGGGAGGCCTCGAGACCGAGCACGGAGGCGCATTCATCAACTCCAACCAGATGTCAATCAGGCGTCTCGCGGCCCGGCTCGGCCTGCAGGAGGAGCTCGTCAACGGCGGCGATCTGCCGAGCGGGGAAGAGGTCTATTGGATAGCGGGCTCGCGCTACACGTATGCGCAAGCCGATGGGGACTGGGGTCTTGTCGGCTACCGCTCCTTTCACCGGTCGCGGGCGGCCCGGACGCCAGTCCTGCCCTGTTCCTCGGCTTTCCGGGAGGCCACGTCGGCAGGAGCACGCTGACTGGCGAAGCCCACGGCGCTGCGCCGCCCGCAGACGTGCGATGGCTGCTGGCGCAGATCGAGCTCCTCTACCCCGGCACCGAAGCGGCGTACACGGGTCGTGCCTACGAGGACCATTGGGCACTGGATCCGTGGGTGCTCGGCGCCTACTCCTACTGCCGGGTGGGCCAGGCGTCCAGCTACGGCGCGCCGGCGGCGGCGAGCGAGGGCGCGATCCACTTCGCCGGAGAGCACACCTCCACGGCCAACCAGGGCTTCCTCGACGGAGCGGTGCAGAGCGGCGAGCGGGCCGCCAGGGAGATCCTCAGGAGCCGGCGCGCTGGCCGAGCTGCTGCAGGCGCCCTGCCAACCGGCGCATCCCCAGCTCGCGCGCGGCCTCGGCGCCCGTGAGGAAGTCGGTGGCGTGATCGCCGGGGGCCTCGACCTCGAGCTGCTGCAGCGTGGCGATCTGCTTGAAGGCCCGCAGCAGCTGCTCGTTCTCGAGCAGCGCGGAGACGACGCGCGGGCGCAGGCCGCCGCCGTCCTCACCGTGGGCGGCAGCGAGCAGCGCCTCGAGTGAGCCGTGGCTCCGCAACAGCTCGGCGGCTGTCTTGGCGCCGATCCCCGGGGCGCCGGGGAGGCCGTCTGAGGGGTCGCCGCGCAGGGCGATGAAGTCGGGCACGAGCGCGGGCTCTACGCCGTAGCGCTCGCGCACCTGCTCGGGGCCGATCTCCACGTGCTCGGCGCCGCCCCTACCCAATTCGAGCACGGCCACGCGCTCGTCGACCGCGCCGTAGAGATCGCGGTCGGCGGTCAGCAGCAGCGCCCGCCCGCCGCGCTCGGACTCGGCACGGGCGAACGAGTACATGAGGTCGTCGGCCTCGAGATCCTCGCTGGTGGGCACCTCCCAGCCGAGGGCTTCGAGCAGCCGGGGCGCCTTGCGCCACTGCTCGGCCAGCTCGGGCGGCATCGGGTCGCGGTGGGCGTGGTAGGGCTGATAGAGAGCCACGCGGTAGTCGGCCTGCTCGGCGCCCATGCACGCGAGGACCGCCCGCGGCACCCCCGCGGCGGGTGGGGACTCGAACAGGGAGAGGATCGTGTTGACGGTGCCGAGCAGCGCGTTGACGGGCCGCCCCGACTCGTCGGCGATCGATTTGGGCAGGGCGAAGTACGAGCGATAGAGCAGCCAGGGAACGTCTGCGATCAGGAGCGGGGCGGACACCGCCTCAGCGTATGGGCTGCGGCGCGCGCGATAGCCGCTCAGGCGCCCGGCGCCGGCGGGCGCCGGCTCAGCCCTCGAGCATCCAGCAGTTTTCGGTCCACACGAAGTGGTTCGAGCCATTCAACAGCGGCGTTCCCAGAGCGAGCGAGGCGACGTTGCCGTGGACCAGGACGACGGCAGAGGCGATCGCGCGCTGCTGGGCGCGCAGGCGCGCGCGGCCGCCGCGTTCGTGCAGGATCTTTGCGAGCCTCACGTCCAACCGCTGCGCGCAGGTGCGTCCGCGATGCGCGGCGCGCAGCGGAGCGTTGAGGATCCCGCAGGCGCCTTCGCCGTTGCCGGCGAGCTCGTCGGTCACGAAGTTGGTGGCCGCGCGCCGCACCCAGGCGATCTGTTCGCGGGTGCCGACCGAGTGCGCCGCGGGCGCGCTCGCCGGGAGCAGGAGCACGGCAAGGCAGACGGAGATGAGGATCGGTCGACGAAGTCCCATGGGAGCTCTCGAGGCGGCGAGGACACCATTGAACCGTCTCGATGGAGCTTGCCGCTGAATCACGGACGCATATCGTAGGTGGGGGGACGGATCGACTAACCGGCCGCGGCGCCGCCGGTGGTGGACGTATTCGCTGCGGCGGCGGGCGCCTGGGCGCCGCCCTGGGGCCCCGGCGCGGGCGCGGGCGCGGGAGCGGGAGGGCTTGCCGGTGGGCTCGCGGGTGGGCTCGCGACGGGGGCCTTGCCGCTGTGGTCGGGCTCGCGCCTGATGGTCGCGCCGCTCTTGACGCTGAAGTAGGCCCAGGTGCTGCTCAGCCCGAACGCTTCGGCCAGCTGTGGGCCGGTGACCGGCGTGGTGCCGCGGGAGCCGAGGATCTTCGCGGAGACGATCCGCGGCGAGACGCCGCGGGCGAGGACCTCGATGCCGCGGAAGGAGCCCTTCACGAGGCCGCCGAGCCGCGACGCGGCCGCGGGGAAGCTCATGCTGAGCTTCCAGCTGGAGGCCTTGCCTTCATAGGGGTCGGCGACCCCGCGCAGCCACGGCTCGGGCTGGGAGCCGAGGAACGAGTTCTCGATGTTCTCGGTCATGCCACCGGAGCTGGCGAAGAAGTAGGTGGCGGCGGGCCGCCCGTCGTAGAGGACGATCTGGCCCGCGGTGTCGTTGACGGCGGCGTTGGTGGCTGCGGTTTCGGCGGCGACGCCCTCGTAGACCTGCGAGCGGGTGTCGGAGTAGACGTCGAACCTGGAGCCGCCGGCGTGGGAGGTGAGGGAGTAGCTGCGACTGGCGATCGCCTGCGCCTCGAGCGCCGGCAGCGGCCAGCTCGAGGGCATCTCGGCGGAGACGACGCCGCGGACGTAGCGTTCGAGCGGGACCTTGACGACCCTGGAGCCCTCGAGCACCCGGATCACGGCCTTGGCGGGCGCCTGCCCGATCGTGGTGCCGGTGTAGTAGTGGGCGAGGATCGCCTGGTAGCTCGCCCCGTGGATGGCGAGGCCGTACGCCCCGTCCTGGCTCATGCCCACCCCGTGGCCATCGCCGGCGCCTTCGATCACGAGCGTGGAGGCACCCGCGGGGCCGGCGCACAACGCCATCCCGGCAAGCGCTGCAGCGGTCGCCGCGACACCCCGGCGAAAGGCGCCCCGGCGGGCGCGGAGGCGGTGATAGGTTGAGGCCGTGAGCGGCATCCGTGCCAACATCAACACGTCCAGCATGCCACGGTCGCGCTCGAGGACGGAAGCTCCCATACGTTCTCGGTCGGTTGCCTGGCGGTGGGCCGTGAGGGCTGCAGGATGACTGGCGCGCAGCAGGAACGCGCGGTGCTCGAGCAGGTGCCGAAGCTGCTCTACGTGGACGGTGGGTGGCGCGCGGCGAGCGGCGGGGAGACGCTGGCGGTGGAGGACCCGGCCACGACGGAGTCGCTGGTGGAGGTGGCCGACGGGCAGCTCGAGGACGCGATGGCGGCCCTCGACGCGGCGGCGTCGAAACAGCGCGAGTGGGCGATCAGCGCCCCGCGCGAGCGCGGCGAGATCCTGCGCCGCGCCTACGAGGCGATCGTCGCGCGGACGGACGAGCTCGCGCTGCTGATGACCCTCGAGATGGGCAAGGCGCTGGCGGAGTCGCGCGCCGAGATCTCCTACGCGGCCGAGTTCTTCCGCTGGTTCTCAGAGGAGGCGGTGCGCATCCAGGGGCGCTACATGGTCAACACCACCGGCAAGGGCCGCATCCTCACGATGCGCCAGCCGGTCGGGCCGTGCGTGTTCGTGACCCCCTGGAACTTCCCGACGGCGATGGGCACCCGCAAGATCGCCCCGGCGATCGCGGCCGGTTGCACGATGGTCGTGAAGCCGGCCCAGCAGACGCCGCTTTCGATGCTGGCGCTCGCCAGGATCCTCGAGGAGGCGGGGCTGCCGGGGGGTGTGCTCAACGTGATCACGGCCAAGCGATCGGGCGCTGTGATCGAACCGCTGCTCAAGGATCCGCGCACGCGCAAGCTCTCGTTCACCGGCTCTACCGAGGTGGGGCGCAGGCTGATCGAACAGTCGGCCGAGCAGGTTCTGCGCGTGTCGATGGAGCTCGGGGGCAACGCGCCGTTCCTGGTCTTCGAGGACGCCGATCTCGACGCGGCGGTCGAGGGCGCGCTGCTGGCCAAGATGCGAAACGTCGGCGAGGCCTGCACGGCCGCGAACCGCTTCCACGTGCACGAGTCGCTCGCCGAGGAGTTCGCGCGGCGGATGGCCGAGCGCATGGGGGCGATGAAGGTCGGTCGCGGCACCGAGCCGGACGTGGAGGTGGGGCCTCTGATCGACAGCGTCCAGCTCGCCAAGGTGAGCGAGCTCGTGGACGACGCCGTGGAGCGTGGCTCACAGGTGCTCGTGGGCGGCGGACGGGCTGAGGGCAACGGCTACTTCTACGAGCCGACGGTGCTGGCTGGGGTCCCCGACGATGCGCGGCTGCTCGGGGAGGAGATCTTCGGCCCGGTGGCCCCGGTGGCGAGCTTCTCCTCGGAGGACGAGGCGATCGAGGCGGCCAACCGCACCGAGTTCGGCCTGGTCGCCTACGTGTACACCCGCGACCTCGAACGCGCGTTCCGCGTGTGCGAGGGCATCGAGACGGGCATGGTCGGTCTCAACCAGGGCGTGGTCTCGAACCCCGCCGCTCCGTTCGGCGGTGTCAAGCAGTCGGGCTTCGGCCGCGAGGGCGGCTTCGAGGGGATCAACGAGTACCTGGAGACCAAGTACGTGGCGCTGGGGGTTTGAGGGCCGAGCTGCGCCTGCTGCTCTCGCTGCGCGTGCTGCCACCGCGCGTCGCCGGCTTCTACGTGCGCGCTCGCCGTCGTGCGTCGCGGGATGGCGACCGCTTCAGCCTCGACTCGGCCGCACGCCCCCAGGAGCTGGCGGAGCTGCTGGCGCTCGCGGCGGGCCGCCGGGCGGTCGTGGAGCTCGGCACGGGCACAGCCTGGAGCACGATTGCTCTCGCGCTCGCGGACCCCGCCCGCCGGGTCATCTCCTACGACCCGGAGCTCCGCCCGGAGCGTGAGGCGTATCTGGATCTGGCGGGCGCGGCGGTTCGCGAGCGGATCGAGCTGCGCGGCGAGCCGGACACGGCGGGTCCGCACGCGGGCGACCCGCCGGTGGAGCTCCTGTTCATCGACTCGCTGCACGAGCGCGAGCCCGCGGCGGCGGCCTTCCGTGCGTGGCAGGGCGCGCTCGCGGCGGGCGCGGTGGTGGTCTTCCACGACTACGGCCATCCGGCCTACCCGGGGGTGGCCCAGGCGGTGTCCGACCTGGGGTTGGACGGGCGCCGCAGCGGCGGGCAGTTCGTCTGGCGGGCCCCCGCGCGCTAGAGCACTGGAGAGACCATGACCCGCGAGCCGACAGGCGCGTGCCCCCGGCCAGGCGGTCCGGGGGCACGGCCCTGCAGGATCTGGGGTCTCAGGTGGCGGTGATGTAGCCGGCCATGTAGCCCGCGTGCTGCATCGCCCAGCCGTTGGCCACGTCGTCACAGGGGATCACGCAGAACCAGGAGAAGCGTCCCTTTTCCTTGACGACGA
Organism: Solirubrobacteraceae bacterium; assembly: GCA_017882455.1. GTDB lineage: Bacteria > Actinomycetota > Thermoleophilia > Solirubrobacterales > Solirubrobacteraceae > Palsa-744. The sequence goes on from JADGPL010000021.1 coordinate 49,990, forward strand.
TCTGGTAGGTGTGCAGCCCGGGCTTGACGACGATGTTCACGCCGAGCACCGGTGAGGTGATGCTGTGTTCGCCTTCGTCGGTGTTGTCGATCTTGAGGTCGAGCGTTTGCCCCACCTTCACCGCGAATTCGGTCTTGGTGTACGCGTCGTGCTTGATTTTGTCGGGGCCGAGCTTCGAGCCGGGAATGATCTGGAGGCTGATGACCTCTGGTGGCAGCGCGGCTGCGGTCTTCGAGCTGGCACCCGTACCGGTGGCAGCGGTGGCGATCCCCGAGGTGACCGTGACCGTGTTGTGTTCGCTGCTCTGGTTGAGCGCGATGATCGACATCAGCAGGGCCGCGAAGATCCCGAGGCCCGCGAACACCTCGATGACTGTCTTACCGGTCTTGACGACCGTGTCGTCGAACTCTGCCTGATCTCGAACCTCAGTCTCTTTGTCTGGTACCTCGACGTGCATCTCATCACCCGCCTTCTTGTTGCTGCTTCGCCTGTATGTACACGCCACAGCCAACACCGTCGCCGGACCTGCGCCATCCGCGCCCGCCCGCCGGTCGGCTGCGGGTTTACACGCAGTCGCACTAGGCAGGTAGAAACCCGCAATCCCCACGTGGTGGCACGCGGATGGCCGCTCGCGCGCAGGGCGCTTGAGTGTTCCCATGACCGATCGGGCCGACCCTCCAGCGGGGGCACTGCTGTGCTTCGACGGCTCGAGCGACGCCGCCCACGCGATCACCGTGGCCGGCGCGCTGCTCGGCTCGCGTGTGGCCACCGTCGTGACGGTATGGGAGCCGGTCGCCGTGTGGGCGCCCTACGATCCGGCGGCGCTGATGAGCGCCGGCGTCTCGCGCTTGGCCTCCGAGGATCTGGGCTTGGACGAGATCGCCGAAGACATCGCACGGGAGACCCTCGCGCGGGGCGTGCGCCTGGCGGGCGAGGTGGGCTTTCAGGCGAGCGGGAAGCTCGCGAGCGGCAAGGCGTGGCGTGCGATCTGCGAGGCGGCGAAGGAGATCGATGCGAGCTCGATCGTGGTGGGCGCGCGTGGGCTCTCGCGCGTGCAGTCGGCTCTGCTCGGCAGCGTCTCGGGCGCTGTGGTGAACCACGCCGGACGTCCCGTGCTCGTCGTCCCGGTCGCCGGCGATCCCTCCTGACCCGGGGCCGGCACGGTCGCGACGGGGCAGCCTTGGCGATGTGGCGGGCCAGGAGCACAACGGCAGGGCGGCGACGTTGGGCACAAGTCGCGATGCTCGTCTGAAGGCTTCGCTGCTGACGCTGAGCGTGCTCGGCAAGGGCTTCTTCGCGGAGCTCCTGCGTCCGCTGGCCGGGCGCAGGCGCCGATAGCAGGCGGCGAGCGGCTACGGCCGTGTGAGCGATCTTGCAGGGGCGACCGGGCGCATGGGTACAGTCAACGACCATGTCCCGCCCATCTCCCCACCGCGGGGTGGCCCTTCTCTCCCTCGCTCTGATCGCGCTGCTCGCCGGCTGCGGCTCGTCCTCGCCGTCGGGCAACGGCGTGGCGTCGAAGACGCCCACGCAGATCGTGGCCGCCGCGAAAGCGGCGGCGGCCGGGGCGGCCACCGTGCACGTGGCGGGCACGATCGTCGACGAAGGCAAGCCGATCTCGCTGAACATGGAACTGGAGGCGGGCAAGGGCGGCAAGGGGACGATCGCCCTCGAAGGACTCAGCATCCGGCTCGTCCAGATCAATGGGACCGTTTACATCAATGGAAGCGATGCCTTCTATCGCCACGTCGCCGGCCCAGCGGCCGCGCAACTGCTGCGGGGCAAATGGCTGAAGGCGCCCGCCAGCGGCGGCAACTTCTCCTCGCTCGCATCGCTGACCGACTTGAGCAAGCTGATCGACACCACCCTGGCGGCGCACGGAGCGCTGACGGGGGCGGGCACCAGGACGGTGAACGGACAGAAGGCCGTGGGCGTGACCGACAAGGCCAAGGGCGGGACTCTGTACGTTGCCAGCACCGGCGCCGCCTATCCGCTCGAGATCGCCAAAAGCGGCCCCAGCGGCGGCTCGATCGTGTTCGACCGCTGGAACAAGCCGGTCACGTTGGTCGCCCCGGCCGGCGCGATCAACATCAATCAACTGCAAAGCGGTCACTGAGCCAAGCCGGCTGCTCGGCCATTTGTCCATGCGCGCTGAGACCGCGTCAAGCCAGCACCCGCAAGCGTCGAACCCCATGTTGAATCGCGACGCGAACCTGGGACCGGACAAGGATGCGAGAGTTCTCAGTGAATGGTGCAATCCAAGCAAGCCTGCTACAGAACCCTGCCGAGCGTGGGGGTGCACGTCGTCCCGTCGGCAGCGAGAAGCTCGGGCACGAGCGGACCACTGGAATCGGGGCCTACGTGCGTAGACTGGGTGACGTGGGCACAGGGCACCACAGGCGGTCGTCCACGGGTGGCCGGCCCCCACAGGGGGGCTCGAAGCGCAGTCACTCGCCGCTGAGTCTGCTGTGGTGGGCACTGCTGTGTGTCACTGCTGCCGTAGGTGCCATCATCGCCGGCGCATCGGTGCTCGTGGTGGCCTGTGGGCTGGTGCTCGCCTGCGCCGCGGCGGGGCTCGGCTGGCGCGTCGGCGAGAACGGACGGGTGGCGCTCGAGGGTGAGATCGAGAGCAGGACCTCGGATCTCAAACGCGCGCTCTCCGAGCTCGAGATCGCCCAGGCCGAGACCGTCCAGCGCCTTTCGATGGCGGTCGAGTTCCGCGACGAGGACACCGGGGCGCACATCGAGCGCATCGGGCGCTTCTCGGTGCTGCTGGCCGAACACATCGGCATGGAACCGGAGTTCTGCGAGCGCCTGAAGCACGCCGCACCCCTTCACGACGTGGGCAAGGTGGCGATCCCCGATGCGATCCTGCTGAAGCCGGGCCCGCTCACGCCGGAGGAGCGCGCGATCGTCGAGACGCACGCCGAGGAGGGCCACAGGCTCGTGCGCGGCTCCTCCTCCTCGATCCTCGACATGGCGGCCACGATCGCGCTGAGCCATCAGGAGAAGTGGGACGGCAGCGGCTATCCGCGTGGCCTGAAGGGCGAGACGATTCCGATCGAGGGCAGGATCGTGGCCGTGGCCGACGTGTTCGACGCGCTCACCAGCGACCGCGTGTACCGCAAGGCCTTCTCGGTGGACGAGGCTGTGCAGATGATGCGCGAACAGCGCGGGCGCCACTTCGACCCGGTGCTCCTGGACGCGTTCATGGAAGTGCTGGGACGCTCCGGTCCCGATGCGCGCGAGCAGCTGCGCTCTGACCCGGCGGCACTCGTGGAGAGCACCCTGGAGACCTTCGCCAACGCCCTGGAACGCGGCGACGCCGAGATGGCCGAGGGCGCGATCGCGACCGCGATCGAGGACGGCATCACGCCGACCATCCTGCACGCTGAGGTCATCGGCCCGACGCTCAGGCGCATAGACGTGCTCTCGGAGGCGGGGCAGTTGGACGCCGATCGTGAGCACCGCGCCAACACGATCACCCGACGCGTGCTCGCCACGCTCTACCGCTACATGACGAGCGGCACCGAGCCCACTCGCCAGCGTGTCCTGCTCGCGGGCGTGGAGGGCGATCAGCACACCCTTGGCCTGCAGATGGTCCACGACCAGCTGGCGGCGGCCGGCTTCCAGACGGTCTTCGACACGGACCTCTCGGCAGAGCGGCTGCTGGCGATGGTCGAGAGCCAATCTCCCGACCTGATCGTGATCGGCGCCACGGTGGCGCGCGAGGCCGAGCCGGTGGAGATCGCGTTGCGCGAGCTGCGCGCCAGCCACCCCCACATCCCGGTCGTGCTCAGCGGGCCGGCGGTCGGCGGGAGCCTGCCGCGGGAGCGCGAAGGCACGAGGGTGCTCGAGCGCATCGACCAATCGGTCGAGGCTGTCGAGGATCTGCTGGCGCCCGCCGCCTCGGGCGCATCGGTATAGATTTAGCCGCATGGCATCCAGCGCGATCGTGACCGGCGGCGCCGGCTTCATCGGCTCACACGTGGTCGACGCCCTGCTCTCGGACGGCGACTCGGTGACCGTCGTCGACGACCTCTCCGCAGGCGATCCTGCGCGCGTGGCCAAGCAGGCCGACCTGCGCGTGCTCGACATCGTCGACCTGCCCGCGCTGAAGGCCCTCGTCGCCGAGATCCAGCCGCGGGCCATCTTCCACCTGGCGGCCCAGGCGAGCGTAGTGGCCTCGGTGGAGGATCCGGGACGCGACTGCGAAGTCAACGTCAGGGGCACGCTCAACGTGGTGGAGGCCGCGGGCGAATGCGGTGCCTCGGTCGTGTTCACGTCGACCGGCGGCGCGCTCTACGGCGATGAGGCCCAGATGCCCACCCCAGAGGACCGGATCCCGGCGCCGCTGTCTCCCTACGGCGCATCGAAGTGGGCGGCTGAGGCGTACGTCAAGACGTGGTCGCTGTCCTCTGGCATCCCGCATGCGGTGTGCAGGCTGGGCAACGTGTACGGTCCGCGCCAGAGCCCCCACGGCGAGGCGGGGGTGGTGGCGATCTTCACCCACCACCTGTACACGGACAAGGCGCCCAAGCTCTACGGGCACGGCAAGCCCACGCGCGACTACGTGTACGTGGGCGACGTGGTCAACGCGCTGCTCTCGGCGTCTGGACGCTCGGGCACGTACAACATCGCCACCCAGGTGGAGACGGACGTGGCCACCGTGTGGAGCGAGCTGAGCAAGGCGGCTGGCAAGCAGATTGAGCCCGAGCTGGCCGACCTGCGCCCGGGCGAGCTCGAGCACAGCTGCCTGGACGCGAGCCTCGCCGAGCGCGAGCTGGGGTGGCGCGCGGAGGTTCCGATCGGCGAGGGCCTGCGCCGGACCTACGAGGCGCTCGTGGCCGAATTCGAGAGTAAGTAGGCCCGCCCGCCGCCATCGGCGGTCTGCAGCAGACAGCGCAAGCGCATCGGACAGGCGTGCAATTAGCGCGGCAGGGCTCCCGGGACGGCGCCGGTCGGTCGAGGGATTCCCATGAGCCTCTCTCGCTCCCGCGGGATCCTGCCTCCCGTCCTGGCCGTGTTGGCGCTCTGCGGCTCGGCCTCGTCGGCGCTCGCGATCGCGGGCGCGCCCGGGGGCGTGCAGGCGCCCTCCGCGTCCGCGGCTGGAGGCAGCGAGTACGGCGTGGTCACGCGCGTCGCGCCGACGTCGCATCCCGTGCTCAGTGCTCTCACCGCGCCGTCCAGCGCGCTCGCCGGGCCACCCCCGAAGGTGATGCTTCGGCTCGACGAGAAGGGCGTGGGCACGGTCTATCTGCAGGTGAAAATCATCAGCCTCGCCACCCACCACTCCGTGGTGGTGGCCACCATGGGCTGGTCGCACACGGCCCGCACGCTCGCCGCAGCCTGGCCTGCCGGCGCACAGCTCTCGCCCGGAAGCTATGAGATAACGGTGAGCGCGCACGATCACCGCGGCGCCACCCTGCTGCGCCTGGCCCACAGCTCGGGCCAAGCCACGCTGACCGTAAAGGCGCCGCCGGCTCCGAGTGCGCCGGTTTCGCCGGCCCCGCTCGCGACGAGCGAACCGGGTGTTCCCACGCCCGCCCAGACCGTGGCTGACGGAGCCGCCTTCCCCGTGGCCGGAGCCCACAGCTTCGGCGGTCCCGAAAACCGCTTCGGGGCGGCCCGCGAAGGGCATGTCCACCAGGGCCAGGACGTGCTCACGGCCGAAGGCACGCCCGTGCTGGCCCCGATGGCTGGGACGATCGAATCCACCAGCTACCAGCCTGGCGGTGCCGGCTACTACGCCGTGGAGCACACGAGCGTAGGTCTGGACTTCATGTTCGCGCACTGCGAGGCCAACTCGTTCGCGGCGGGCGCCGGGCAGGCCGTAACGGCGGGGCAGGCGCTCTGCAAGGCGGGCCAGACGGGCGACGCCACGGCCCCGCACCTCCACTTCGAGATGTGGGTGGGAGACTGGCAGGCCAGCGGTGGTCACCCGATCGACCCGCTGCCCTACCTCGAAGCTTGGGAACACGGCTAATCGGGCCACAGCCCGCCGGCGGGTCTCCCGGCGGGCCCGGAGAGCAGGTAGGATCGACCGTTGCGGCGAGATAGCTCAGTTGGTAGAGCACACGACTGAAAATCGTGGTGTCCCCGGTTCGAGTCCGGGTCTCGCCATCGGAAAGGCGCTGCAAATGGGAGTGTTTTTCGGAAAGCGGCCGCTATCCAAACGGGTTCGTTTGGGCCGACGGGCGTCTGTCGTAGGCCCATTGCTCGGCCCAAACCCTTGTCAATAGTGCCTGTTTGAGCCGATCGGTGCGTCTCCAGAAGCCTTACGAACAGCTTGTTACGGCGACAAATGGCTTATCCATGCGGTATTGACAAGAAGAACCGGACTTTACGGCGAGCCTCGAATCGAAGACAACAAACGCAGGAATCGTGATGTCCTCAGTTCGATTTCAAGCACTCTCGTCTGGGGTCAACGTGCGCAAGCCGCATCTAGGTTGTGGCATCCTGGTTGCCGCAGTCAGCGGTAGTCGCGAGGCTCACGGGCTGGCGCTACCACGATGTCGAGAAGAACGCGACGGAGCGCCCGAGGATAGGACTTACTGTATGTCGTGTCCACGGGCTAGCTCCCGCGCCCGTTAGTGGCGTGCGGCCGAGTCTTGGTCGCGTATGACCTGCGCGTCAGGAGAATAATGGCTCTCGCGCGGTTTGTGGGTATCACGCTCTGTGAGTCGCTCGAACGCTGGGTCGTCTCGCTCGGGGAGCGTCTGTCGCGCCTCGGATGCGGAGCCCCGGACGTCGGCTTGCTGTCGACGATGCTGTTTCGGGGGCTAAAGCGCTTTGACCTCCGAACCGTCGCGCAGCTTGAGCACGGCCGCGAGAGCACTGGCGGCGCTGACAACCCCCGCGCTATCCCCCAGCGCTGCGCATATGACGAGCGCGATCGCGCACGCGACCACGGCCACCAAGTCCAGTACCGCTCTGTCCAGCGCCACGCTTCGGCGGCCAGCGTAGCTCGCCTTGCGTCGATCTGCCCCAGCCTTTCTCTTGCATTCATTGTTGGCTTTCACAAGCATTACCCAACGGCGCACCCGAATAACTAAGTGTCGGTCGCCCAGGGTAAACTCGCGCCGGATTGGCCCGACCCCTTAGATTCGGTCCGGCTCGTGTGAGAGTCCTTCTGCTCATGGAGAATGGGCGAGAGGAGGATCGATCACGTGAAGCGCAGACGACACACGCCGGAGCAGATCGTCAGGAAGCTCAGGGAGGCGGACCGGATGTTGGCCGAGGGCACGGAGACGCCCGAGGTCTGCAAGGCGCTGGAAGTGTCCGAGGCGACCTATCACCGCTGGCGTGCGCAATACGGCGGGATGAAGGCCGACGACGTGAAGCGGCTGAAGGAACTCGAGCGGGAGAACGGCCAGTTGAAGCGCCTGGTCGCGGACAAGGAGCTGGAAAACCTGGCTCTCAAGGAGCTGGCGAAGGGAAACTTCTGAGCCCGTCGCGCCGTCGCCGTGCAGTCCTGGCGTTGCAGGACCGTCTCGGCATCTCGGAGCGGCGGGCGTGCCAGTTCGCCGGCCAGCACCGCAGCACGCAGCGCCGCGAGGCGGTCGTTGCCGAGGACGATGCGGCGCTGCGGGCACGGTTGCGTAAGCTCTCGCGGGCTCGCCCCAGGTGGGGTTATCGCCGGGCGCATGCCGAGCTGCTCGGCGAGGGCTGGCAGATCAACCGCAAGCGGGTGCAGCGCATCTGGCGCGAGGAGGGCCTCAGGGTCCCTCAGCGCCGGCGAAAGCGCCAGCGGCTCGGGGACTCCACGGTCCCTGCGGCTCGGCTGCGCGCGGAGCGCCCCGATCATGTGTGGGCGTTTGACTTCCAGTTCGACCAGACCGCCGACGGGCACATCCTGAAGCTGCTGCACGTCGTCGATGAGTTCACCCGCGAGGCGTTGGAGATCAAGTGCGCGCGGAGCATCGACGCGGACGCGACCGTCGCTGTCCTTGAACGCCTGGCCCGGGCACGTGGCTGCTCGCCCGAGTTCGTGCGCTGCGACAACGGGCCCGAGATGACCGCGAACGCGTTGAAGGACTGGTGCCGCTTCTCCGGAGTCGGCGCGAGCTACATCGATCCCGGCAGCCCCTGGCAGAACCCCTACGTCGAGTCGTTCGGCAGCCGGGTTCGCGACGAGCTGCTCGCCGTCGAGCAGTTCTCCTGCCTCGCCGAGGCCAAGGTACTCATCGAGGACTGGCGCGAGGACTACAACCACCACCGGCCGCACTCCGCGCTCGGGATGAAACCGCCCGCCCGGTTCGCCCGTGCCTGGAGGGTCGAACAAGAGCCGCTCGCCGCCTGTCGGGTAGCCGGGGCGGTTGCCCGCCCCGGCTCCCACAGAACCGTGCTTGTGCTGTTCACACACGGCTCCTCGGGGCGGCGGGTTATGAACCCCGCCGCCGGCCGTTATCGACCTCGATCTATCCCCACTCCAGCGCTAGCTGCTCGCGGGCGGGGGCGACGATCTCCTGGTGGAAGCGGTGGTGCAGCTCCACGAGCGAGTCGAGTCCGCGGTCGGTGAAAAACCGGGTCCGCAGACCGTTGTCGACTTGTGGAATGTGGCTCAGCGCCCACAGGGATCTGCGTCCCGCGTAGACGCCGTGCCATGCTGCCCGCGGGTTAGCGCCGAGGGCGATGAGGTTGCGAACGATCGTCGGACGGCGCTTCCAGTGGTGCAGCAGGATCGCACGC
>JADGPL010000035.1 GCA_017882455.1 Solirubrobacteraceae bacterium
CCTACCGCCGTTTCCGGGATGCCGAGCGAACCGCCGGATGCGGACCCGCACGTCCGGTGGTGTGGGGGGCGCCGGGGTGAGCCCGGCGCCTACCCGATCGGCGAGTGTCGTAGAAGACCCGCGGTGGGGCGCAAGCTGGGTGCAATTTCCAGAAAACGCCTCTCTCGCACGGGGCGACGCTGAGCGCCGTGCAATGTGATCAGTTCGGGCGCTTGGTGCGGTGGTTGGGCATGTGGCTTTCTGGTAGATCGGGAGCGGCGGATGCCAGCAGACGGGGAACAAGATCTTGGGGACGTGCGCAGGTGGAGGCGAGGAACTGCATTGGCCGCGCCGGCCCCCGCGTAGTTGACCGCGCCCGCCGCTCGCGGCCCTGCACGCCCGCCTGCACATGGGCGAGACCGCTCCACTGGGGTCAGACTAAATATCATAGAAAATGTTTATTTAGGCAGGAACCTCGTTGCGCTCCGACTTCGGATTGACAGCCAAGGCACCAATATAGAAGGGATAGTTGTGCACTGAGACCAACCTCTTGACAGGAAAATCGATCCTGGTTTAGACTGCATGCAAGCGTTTATTCTGCCGAGCCGAGAGGACCCAGAGTCTCCATGCAATCACCCGAGAACGACCCCGAGTCTCGCTGTCGTCCGGGTCTCCAGCCCGAGCCGGCGTGGCGGCGGGGCGGCCTCTCCACTCCCTTTGGGGCTTTGCCCCCAGATCGTTCTCGCCGGCACAGCGCGCCCGTCCGCGCGCTGTCGTGTGGCGCACGCTCGCTCCCTGCCAGGCGCCCGGGGCTGCGGATGCTGGGTGTGGCGGCGTGGCCCTTTCACACGCCGCGTCGTCCCCCCGCTGGCCCCGGCTGCCCTGGGTGACGCGAGAGCTGATGCCCGCCAGAGCGAGCGTTTGCGTCGGCGGCCAGCGGCTGCGACCAGGCCACCACGGGCTCCAGCGTGCCCAGGTGATGGGGATCCAGCGCAGCCGCATGATCGCGGCGACCGTCGAGGCGGTCGGCGAGCTCGGCTACGCCCGCATGACCGTCGCCGATGTGATTGGGCGCGCCCGGGTGTCGCGCAAGACCTTCTACGACGTCTTCGCAGACCGCGAAGACTGCTTCCTCCTCGCCTTCGAAGAGCAGCTCGGGCGAGCGTCGCTGATCGCGCGCGAGGCGTATGAGCACGAGGGCTCGTGGCGGGCGGGCATTCGCTCGGCTCTGGCCCGCCTGCTCGTGCTGATGGACCAGGAGCCAGCCGTGGCGAGGCTCTGCGTGATCGATACGCTCGCGGGCGGACCGCGGGTTCTCGCCCGCCGTGGCGAGCTCCTCGAGGAGCTCGCCACGGCCATCGACTGGGGCCGCTCCTGCTCCGAGCGTGGCCGCGAGCCGTCCCCGCTCACCGCCGAGGCGATCGTCGGCGGCGTTCTCTCGGTCCTCCACACGCGCCTGTCCAGGTCCGAGGGAGAGCCTCTCACGGAGCTGCTCGCGCCGCTGATGAGCATGCTCGTGCTGCCCTATCTTGGCGCGAGGGCGGCGAGCCGCGAGCTCAGCAAGCCTGCGCCTCGCCCGCAGGTCACGCACGTGGAGAGGCCCGGCCATGACCCCGACGTGCTGGAGGGCCTCAACATGCGTTTGACCTACCGTACGGTCCGGGTGCTGACGGCCATCGCCGGGCAGCCCGGCGCCAGCAACCGCGAGATCGCCGCGGAAGCGGGGATCCTCGATCAGGGCCAGATCTCCAAGCTGTTGACTCGCCTCACACGCTTGGGCTTGATCGATAACTACGGTGAAGGACAGCCGAGCGGCGCTGCCAACGCCTGGCAGCTGACGCCGCGTGGTGTGCGCCTGGAGCGTGCATCGAGACCCTCGTACCACCCCTAGATACCGGGGGTCGCAGGCGCGTGATCGTCGGTCGCCCCGATCAACGCGCCCGCCTCATGGCCGTCAGGCGATCTGCGCGGCGCCCCGTACGCGTGCGCGCTGGGGCGCGTGCTTCGACGCGTTGTGTCTCATATGTGTCCCCTGGCCGTCCTCCTTCAGCTTCCTGTCGATGAACCGATCGGACTGCTCGGCTCCGATGTATGGGGTGAGGCACAGATGCATGAGATGGGGGAGCAGGCCCGCTGGCTTGTGAGTGGCGCTGGAGCGGGCCTCGTGGTAGAGGATCTCGAAGAGGCTCGCGACGATCGCCTCGAGGGCCAGTGGGGGTGGGTGGTTGGATGTCTGCTGGTGGCGATATCCCTCTTGTAGGAAGATCGTGAAGGCGAGGCGGCTGTCCTCGACGCGCTGGATCGCGCCGGGACCGACGGCATATGCCGCGACGAAGCCGACATGGGCAGCGGTGGGATTGCCCTGCAGGCCCTGGGTGGCGGCCCTCAGCGCCTCCCACATGCGCTCGGGCCAGTCCTCTCCGGCGAAGTACGCGCGCGCAACAACCGCCATCGTCTGCTGGAAGCCGTGCTCGTAGGTCGCGCTGAAAGCGTCCTGCTTGTCGGTGAACAGGCGGTAGAACGCGCGGGCGTCGACTCCCGCGAGCTTGGTGATCTCGGCGATCGTGGCGGCCGTGTAGCCTCGTTCGGCGACGACTTGAGAGGTCGCGAACATGATCCGCAGGCGGTGGTTTTCCGCCACTGCCTCCTCGGAGATGCGTGGTCGGCCCGGCGGCAGGGGCGCGGGAGCGCGCAGCGGCATGGCGGGCAAGAACGGCGACGGCGCGATACCGCTGGCCGGCGATAGCGTCCGCCAGCGGTGCTCGCGGACGGGCCGCTCGTAGCTTCGCGCCCAGTCGAGCAGATCCTCGAGCGTCCCGCTCAGCTCGCGCTCGCGGCGGCGCAGGCGCGAGGCGAGCAGCCGCTGAATCGCGCCGATTGCGATCGGGAGCGGTAGGTCGGGGAGCGCCTGCTCGGGGCCTACGCGGGCAAACGCCTGCTCGACGATCTGCGCGATCTCGGCGGTCCCGCGATCGCGCGCGTCGAGCGCGCCGGTTTCCCCGGCCAGCGTCTCCTTCGTGAGGAAGCGTGCCATCGCCGGCTCGGCGATCGCGAACCCCACGAGCGCCTCGATTGTCGCCTCTAGCGCGTCTGCGGGTGCCCGCGAGCGCACCGCCTCGCGGACCTCGCCCAGCAGCCGTTGCTGCACGTCGGTCACGCCCGCGACGAAGCACTCGTCTCTATCGGCGAAGTAGTCATAGAACGTGGGCCGCGAGACCCCGGCGCGCCCGATCACCTCGGACACGCTGGCTCCCGCATAGCCGCTCTGGTTCGCAGCCGCGATCATCCCCGCCAGCAGCCGTTCGCGCTGGGTGCTCTTGCGACCTCTCTGCAACTGCGTGTTTATCGGCTGCTTGGAGGCGGAGCGTGGAGCCATGAGGGATTACAGCGTAGCCGAGCGGCCACGAAACCGCCTAAAAGCGGGATACCAGTGCCGCCAAGCACGCTGAGCACGGCCACTACGGGCAGCTCTCGAAAGCCCTGAAATGGCCCGTTACCAGACAGAACTTCAATGTCTCTATTTACGAGTCGTGACGCGGTGGCGCGCTCGCCGGGTCGAGACGTCGGGGCTGGGGGTGTCGGGTGGCGTCGCGGCGCATGCGCGCTCGACGATCTGCTCGATCTCACCGATCGTGCGGTCGCGTGCGTCCAGCGCGCGGGGGCCGCCCGCCGGGCGGTGGGCGGCCAGGAAGCAGTCGTCCTTGTCGGTGAAGTAGTCGTAGAACGTCGGCCGTGGGACGCCCGCGTGGTCGATCACCCGGGCGATCGTCGCGGCGGCATATCCCTCGTGTGCGACCACATGGGTCATCCCGCACACGAGCCGCTTGCACTGCGTGCGCGTGCGCGTGGTCGTTGCCGCCGTTGGCCGAATCCGTTCAGAGACCGCAGCCCGCCTACGTCTCGCCCATGCTGGCCAGCTGCTTGTCGATGAACCTGTTCGCCTCGGTCGCGCCGAGGAACGGCGCGAGGGTCAGGAAGGTGATGTGGGGCAGCAGGTTTGGCATCTGCCGGCTTCCGTCGTAGCGGCTCTCGTGGTACTCGAGCTCGTAGACGGTGGCGGCGATCGCCTGCAGCGCCAGCGGGTTGGTGCTGCGCGCGCTCTGCGCGGCCTGGCCCTCCTGCAGGAAGATGGTGAACGCGGCGAGGGTGTCCTCGACGCGTTGCACGGCGCCGGGACCGACGGCGCCCGACTCGACGAAGCCGATGCGCGCGATCGTCGGGTTGAGATGGAGGAACTGGGTGAACGCTCGTCCGGCTTCCCAGATGCGCTCGGGCCAGTCGGCCCCCGCGAAAAACGCGCTGGCGGCGACGGCCATGGTGCGCTGGAACCCGAGCTCGTGGACGGCCATGAAAGCCTCCTGCTTGTCGGCGAACAACTTGCTGAAGGTGCGGTGGCTCACCCCGGCGCGCTCGGCGACCGCAACGATGGTGGTGGCGGTGTAGCCGTTGCTCTCGGCGACCTCCGCGGTGGCGAACAGGATGCGCTGGCGCTGGTTCTCGGCCACCTCCTCGGGCGGGTGTCCTCGCCGTGAGAGCGGCGGCGGTGCGCGCAGCAGCATCTCCGGGGGTATCGGCCACGGAGCGGGGAGTGCCGCCGGCATCAGCGTGCGCCACCGCTGCTCGGCGGCGGGCTGCTCGTAGCTCTTGACCCACGGCAGGAGATCCTCGAGCACTCCATCCATGCTGTGCTCTCCGCGGCGCAGACGCGAGGCGAGCAACCGGTGGATACCACCGATCAGCACGCGCGAGCAGACATCGGGCGTGGCCGCGCCCGATGTCTGGCCCATGCGGTCGACGACCTGTGCGATCTCGGCGATTCCCCGGTCGCGAGCGTCGAGTGCTCGCGGTCCGCCCGCCATCGGCTCGTTGGTCAGGAAGAGCGCCTGCTCGGGCTCTGCTCTCGCGAACTCGACCAGCGCCCCGATGCTCGCTGCCGCGGCCCGCCGGGGCTCCGCGCTCTCGACCGCTCGGCGGACGTCGTCCAGCAGCCGCTGCTGGACGACCGCAAAGGCGGCCAGGAAGCAGTCGTCCTTGTCGGTGAAGTAGTCGTAGAACGTCGGTCGTGAGACGCCCGCCTGGGCGATCGCCCGGGCGATCGTCGCGGACGCGTACCCGTTGCGCGCCGCGACGTCGATCATGGCATCGAGCAGCCGTTTGCGCTGGGTGCTCTTGAGGTGCTCCGGCACTGTGGACCCAACCTAACGCTCTTTCCGTGTTTACGACCTCACAACCCAGCGACGCCGCGCTCGGCGATGTCCCGGCAAGCCGCCGCGGCCACCATAAATCCAGAGTTGCAGTTTATCAATCGCCGGACGACCCTGCCGGTCGGTCGCCATTTGGCGCCCTGAATCCAGGCGATACCCACAGAAAGCCGCCGATAGGCGGAGACCAATTGACAAATGTCTTCGGGATGCGCTAGTGTCTACGTGATCGTTTATCGGGGTCGGCCAGGCGGCGAGGTGAGTGAGTCCGCCGGCCAGCGGGGAGCAGGCAGCGTCGGAGAGGGAGTGGGGATGCACGAGAGCCGGTGGAATTGTTCCAGCGCCGCGAGGCTGCGTGCTCGCACGAGCCGTCGCTCGTGCTGTGAAGCGGCAAAAACGGCTACTGCGGCTGTGGTGCGCAAGGGGAGGCGCTAGATCGATGCCCGAAGTCACCTGGAGGGCCGATCGCGGTCCCGCACCGAAGGCGCGCACGGGCGCCGCACACACGCCGACTCGAGCCCGCGGCCCGCGGGCGCTGCTGTCGCTCGCGCTCGCGCTGTGCCTCGCGGCCGCGGGATTCGCCGCCGCTCCCGCCGGGGCGGTCGCCCCGGCGCCGCACTGGAGTGTGCAGTTGATCCCGCGTTCGTCGCATTTCTCGCCCGAACACCACGAAGACGAGGTCGACATCCTGATTACGAACACGGGCGGGGCTCCCAGCAGCCCAGCCGAACCGCTTGTCATTCATGAGGCGTTTTCTGCCGGTGTGCGCGGAAGGTTCGAAGTGGAAGACTGGAGCAGCAGGGAAGAACTTTCCTGCCCGGAAGCCCCGGGCGGGTATACATGTGAAACAAGCGAATCGATCCCGGTCGGCGGCACGATTGAGGGCAGGCTGGGAATAGCCGAAGTTCCTGCGAGCGGGGTCGTCGTGAACACTCTCACGGTGACGGGGGCGGGTGCGCCGCCGGCATCGGCGACGCTTGAAATACCGATCAGCTCCGAACCGGTGCCGTTCGCGCTCGAGCCCGGCGGCTTCCAGTTCACCGCGACGGACGCGGCCGGCGAAAGCGAAACGCAGGCCGCGGCGCATCCTTTCGAGCAGTCCACGACGTTCGAGCTGATGAGCAACCCAAACGAACCGAGCGGGGAAAACAACCATCGTCCGGCGAAAAACCCGCGGACGGTGGCGGTGACGTTGCCGAACGGGTTCCTGGGTAACCCGCTCTCCGCGCCGCGCTGCTCGGCGGCCGCGCTCGCGGACTCGGAACAAGGTCCGGCGAACGAAGCGCTCGACCCGTGCCCGGCGGGCAGCGCCGTCGGCTCGGTCATCTTCACCGACGGTCAAGCCGAAACCCCCCGCGGCACAGTCGTCCACCGCGGCTATGGCTATCCGACCCCGGTCTACAACGTCGTGCCCGAGGCCGGGCACGCCGCCGAGTTCGGGTTCACCGTCCAGCACCAGTATCCCGTCGTCTTCTATGCGGACCTCGTAAAGACGGCCGCGGGATACCGGCTGCGTGTCTCAGAGCCCGCGCTGCCCGTGTTGAACATCAACGGGGCGACGGTCACGCTGTTCGGCCGCCAGGGTGGGCCCGGATCCTCCGCGGCGCTGCTTACGAATCCGTCGGCGTGCCAGACCGGGCCGTTGGATGCGCATTTGGAAATCGATTCGTGGGAAGAGCCGCATTCGTGGCTCGAAGCCGACACGGTCGCCTACCCGAGAGTCGACGGCTGCGACCTGCTCGGCTTCGCCCCGGAAGTGGCGGTGAATCCCGAACAGACGCCCGCCGACCAGACGCCCGCGACGGTGCAGGCCGATTCGCCGGATGGGTATGAAGTGGCGTTGAAGGTCCCTCATGCCGACTCGGCGTGGGGCGCCCTGTCGTCTCCTGAGATCAAGGGCGCGTCTTTGACGTTCCCGCCAGGCCTGTCGGTGTCGGTGTCCTCCGCGAACGGTCTGCAAGGTTGCGAAGCGACCGGGCCGAGCGGGATCGACATCCCGACCGGTGTGAACGGCCGCGGCGAACGCCTGCATCCCGACGAAGCAGGCGAAGGCGAAGCGATCGGCGCGGACGGCCTCTCCTATCTGACCGAAGGGCACTGTCCGAGCAGATCCCAGGTCGGGCAGGTCGAAATCGTGACGCCGCTGCTGGAACACCCGATCACCGGGTCGATGTTCATCGCCGTCCCCGGGTGCGGAGCGCAGGCGCCGTGCAGCGAAGCGCAGGTCGAAGACGGCGAGATGATCACCGGCTACCTGGAGGCGCACGGGTCCGGTGTGGACGTGAAGTTGAAGGGCGCGATCGAAGTCGGCGGCAACGGTGCCCGCAGCCGCGAAACCGGCTTGGCGCCGGGGCAGATCCGGGCCCGGTTCCTGGAAAACCCCGAGCTCCCCGTCAGCGAACTCAAGATCAAGGTCAACGGCGGCCCCCGCGCACCGCTGGCCAGCCCGCAGACGTGCGGCACCGCGACCACGACCGCGGTGATCGAACCGTGGAGCACCGCCGGCCAGACGGCCGCGCCGCAGACCGCGTTCAGCGTCATCGGCTGCCCGGCGAACGCTCCCTTCGCGCCGCTGTTCGCCGCCGGCAGCATCCAGCCGCTGGCGGGCGGCTCAAGCCCGATGACGGTCACCGTCTCCCGCCACGACGGCGAACAGGACCTCTCCCGGATAATCGTCCACACACCGCCCGGTGTCTCGGCCAACCTCGCGTCCGTCACGCAGTGCGCCGAACCGCAGATCGCGCTGATGCAGTGCCCCGCCTCGAGCCTGATCGGGCACGACAACGCCGCAGCGGGCGTCGGCTCGACCCCCTACTGGGTCGAAGGCACCGTCTACCTCACCGGCCCCTATGAGGGCGCGCCGTTCGGGCTGCTGATAGTCACGCCCGCCAAGGCCGGCCCGTTCAACCTCGGAGACATCGCGACGAGGGCCGCGCTGCGCGTGAGCCCGGACACGGGCGCGGCGACCGTCGAAAGCGACCCGCTGCCGCAAAGCGTCGACGGCATACCGCTGCGCCTGAAGACCGTGCAGGTCGACCTGGACCGTCCTGGGTTCATGCTCGCCCCCACGAACTGCAGCCAACTGCAGATCACCGGCACCGTGACAGGGGCGCTCCCCGACGGGACAGCCGGAGCCGCCGCCCCCGTCTCCGTGCCCTATGCGGTGACCGGCTGCAAGGCCCGCCCGTTCAAGCCGTCGCTGACGGCCTCCACCAAGGGACAGACCAGCAAACTGAACGGCGCCTCCCTGACGGTCAGGGTTGCGCAGAAGCCCGGTGAAGCGAACATCCGCCGTGTCGACTTGCAGCTGCCCAAGATCCTGCCCGCACGCAACGGAACGCTGCACAAAGCCTGCACCGAAGCGCAGTTCGACACGAACCCCGCCGGGTGTCCCGAAGGGTCGTTCATCGGTACCGCGGCGGCCCATACCCCGATCCTCTCCCAGCCGCTTCAGGGGCCGGCGATCCTCGTCAGCCACGGCGGTGCCGCCTTCCCCGACGTCGAGTTCGTGCTGCAGGGCGAGGGCGTCACCGTCGTCCTGGATGGCAAGACGTTCATCGATAAACAGGGTTTCACCTACAGCCACTTCGAAACGGTCCCGGACGTGCCGATCAGCAGCTTCGAAACGGTGCTCCCGCAGGGCCCGCACAGCATCTTCGCGGCCTACATCCCCTCGAGCAGGAGCCACAGCTTCTGCAGCTTCACCCAGACCGCGACCGTCAAGAAGCGCGTCACGATCACCGTGCGCGGACACCGCCGGACCATCACCAGGACCGTCAGGAAGACCGTCCCCGGCACCCTCAGCATCCCGACCACGATCACCGGCCAGAACGGCGCCGTCCTCACCCAGACCACCAAGATCGCCATCACCGGCTGTCCCAAAAAACCCAAACACACCACCAGGAAATCCACCGGCAAGGCCCGCCACACGCATGCATCGAGGCGAGCATGAGCCGCAACGTCCGCGCCACATCCGCGCACGAGAGCCTGCCACCGTCGACCACGCCGTCCAAGCTAGGGAGAGAAATGACCGTCCCAACGCCACCGATCGCGGCGCGAGCCGACACGAGCACCTCGCGACCGGTGCTCGCCCGTCTGGTGAGGGTCCTCGCCTGCGCCTGCTGCGCGGCCTGCATCGTCCCGGCGATCTCGCTGGCGGCCGGTGACGCGAACGTCTCCGGGCCGTGTCCAAACGAACAGCTCGTGGGTTTCACGGTCGCGCTCCCTGACTGCCGGGGCCTTGAACAGGTCACGCCGACCTACACCGAGACCGACAAACTGAGGCCCGTCGCGATCGCCGAAGACGGCACCCGGGTCGTGATCGGCTCGCTGGGAGCATTCGCGGGGGATGAAGCGGCACCTGTGCTTCGCACCAGCGTGGGCGTGGTCTACGCCATCACCAGAGGCGCCGCCGGTTGGGAAACGCTGCCGATCAGCCCGCTGAGCCCGACGTTCCGCGGCGCCGTCACCTGGAGGGTGCTGAGCGCCGACCTCTCCAGCCTCATGTTCGACATGCCCTCCGCGCCTGCCGGCCAGGAGGACTTCTATCTGCGGGAGCCCGCAGGAGCCTACAGCCACATCGGGCCGATCACGCCTCCCGAAGACGGAGCGGTCAACAACCCGGGGCCCGACGTCGGAGTCCCAACGGCCGACTACATGTTTCTGGGCGGATCCCCGGACCTCTCCCACGTGGTCTTCGACGTCAAGCAGCCCTACGGGTGGAGTGGCGACCTGACCGCTCCGAGCACGTTTAACATGTACGAGTACGTCGGTGCCAACAACGCCGAACCGGTGATGGTGGCCGTGCGCGGCGGGGCGGGCAGCAAAGAACTGATCGGGCGCTGCGGAGCGAGCTTGGGAGGCCCTCCGGTCACCAGCTCCTACAACGCGATCTCTGCTGACGGGAGCAAGATCTTCTTCACCCCGCTGACGCGCGCCAACGTCGCCGATACGAGCTGTGAAGGCGAACCGGGCCCCAGCTTCGCGCTGCTCTACGCCCGCATCGATCAGGCCGAAACGGTGCCCCTCTCGCTGCCGGAGTGCAGTTCGGGGTGCGCTGCGGGGCCCAGCTCCGACAGCACCTTCGCGGGCGCCTCGCGCGACGGGCGCAGGGCCTTCTTCCTGAGCACGCAGAAGCTCACCCCCCAAGCCGCAGAAGACGCCACGCCCCACGACAGCGCCGATCTGCAAGTAGCGAACCCCGCCTGGGGAATCGAATCCAAAACGGGCTGCCCCGAAGCCATCGGCTCCGGCTGCAATCTCTACGAATACGACTTCTCGCGGCCTGTGGGCAAACACCTGGCGGCTGTCTCGGCCGGCAGCAGCGAACCGCACGTGCAGGGCGTGGTCCGGATCTCGCAGGACGGCTCGCACGTCTACTTCGTCGCGACGGGCCAGCTCACGAGCGAAGCGAACGCCAACCACGAAACGGCCGAACCGGGCGCCAACAACCTCTACGTCTACGAACCCGCCGCCGGGGCGGGGCGGACGCGCTTCATCGCGAAGCTGGCGCCCACCGTCGAAGCTGGAGGTGAAAAGACGTCGCTCGACGAAGAACTCTGGGGCAGAGCGGGCAATGTGGATGAACGCCCGGCCGACGCGACGCCGGACGGCAGGTACCTGGTGTTCCAGAGTCATGCGGACCTCACCTCCGATGACACGAGCAAAGGCGTGTGGCAGGTGTTCGAGTACGAAGCCGAAGGCGGCCCGCATGGCGAAGGCCTGCTTCGGCGCGTGTCGGTCGGCCGCGAAGGCTACAACGGCAACGGCAACACCGAAGAATACGATGCGACTCTCGGGAGCCAGCCGGTGCAATATCTGGCCGCGTACGGCTCAGGAGGGACGGCGCCCACCCCGCAATGGTCGGCCCTCTCGGCCGACGGTGGAACTGTCTTCTTCCAGAGCGGGGACCTGCTGGCGCCTGGTGGCGGAGTGTCGTCCTCCAGCGGCCTCGCGAAGGTGTACGAGTGGCACGCGGGCCACGTGTATCGCATCGCCGGTGGCGGAGCCGAACCTGCGGAACTGCTCGGCACGGACTCAAGCGGCCAGGACGCGTTCTTCGAAACCCGCGAACCGCAGCTGCCCGGGGCACCGACCGAGGAAGGCACCATCTACGACGCCCGGGTCGGCGGCGGGACGGCACCGGCGAGCGCGGTCTCCTGCTCGCGGGAAGCCTGCCTCGGGCCCGTGCCCGGCCCGCCGTCGCTCCCGACGCCGGGCCCCGGGACCGCGCTGGCGGGGGAAAACTTCGCCGCCCCCACCGCTCCGAAGCCGCAGTCGGCTGCGTCCAGGCGCGCAAAGGCGCTCGCCGCCGCCCTGAAGGCGTGCAGACGCGACCGGTCACGCCCGCGTCGGCTTCGCTGCGAAGCGGCGGCCCGCAGGCGCTACGGGGCGTCCGCGAGGAGGGCGAGCGCCTCCCCCGGGCGGCGGCAGCGGCGCTGATAGCCTCGCGGCGGGAGCGACAGGCACGCTGCTGACCCCCACCGGGACGCACAGATTGATCGCAGAATTCGAAGCGAGCTCGGAATGTCATCCCTCCGGCCTGAACACGATCGAAGGCAAGGGCATCATCCTCGCCAACACGAGCGCCAACGAACTGCTCGTGAACCGTCTCGTCGAGGGCCCCGCGACGTCACTGACGCGCTACTTCGAAGACGTCAGCGGCAAGACGGTCGAAACGTCGGGCATCAAGTTCGAAATGAACGCGTTCGCGGCGACCTGCCACGGCGTCGTGACCCTGGCGCTCAAGTCCTCCGAAGCCTGGGGGCTTGAAGTCTAGAGCCGAGAGGCCGGCGCGGGAGGCGCGGGAGCGCCGAGCCTCCCGCGCCCGCCGGCTGAGGCGATCGACGAGCTCATCGTGTCTCCCAACGCCGGCGAGCGCGAGCGCGGCGCCATGGACTCCTCGAAGGCGCGAGCGAGGTCAGCCGGTCAGGCCTGCGCCGGCGAGCAGCAGCGCGGCCTGCCGTCCCGCAACGGTGAGCGTCCAGGCATTGGCGGTCCCGGGTCGACCGGGGTGCTTGTGCACGAGGCCCATTTCCTCCAGGCGTGCGAGCAGCGTCGAGATCTGGGGGGGGTTCTCCACGCCGATGGCGTCGCCGATCTGCCGATTGCTGGCGTCGGGGTTGGACGCGAGGTGGATGAGAACGCTCCTTGCGCGGTGCGCGCGCGGGTCGCTCAGTGGCCGCGGCAGGTGGGATGGCGCGCCGCCGTCCTCGGGTTCGAGCTGCGTGGATCGGGCGGCGAGGATCTCTCTCGCGCGCTCTTCGCCGCGGCGGATCTCGCGCTGCACGCCGCTCGGGTCGAGGTAGGGCGTGGTGATGACGCCCATCAGCGGCCCGAGGAGGGTGATCAGCGGGGCGTCCTCGCCGCGGATGAGGTGGTCCTGGATGATGCCGAGCAGGGAGGCCATGATGGCGGCGGGGGCGAGCGGTGGGAAGTCCTCGCCGACGGGAGAGTCGCTGAGCTGATCGACGATCTGGCCGCGCAGGGCGGCGACGTTCTGCTCGCGCCGCTCGAGCGCCCACGAGCCGGCGCCAAGCGACTCGACCAGGAGCACCCTGGCGAGCGTCGGCTCGCTGTCGAGGAGGGAGAGGACGGCGGCCTCGGCGGCGAGCAGGCCGTCGAGCCAGGACTCCTCCCCGGCGAACGCGTCGGCCATGACAGCGGCCATCGCGTGCATCCCGTCGTCGAGGATCGAGACGAAGCAGTCCTCGAGACTCTCGAAGCACTCGTGGAAGGCGCGCCTGGAGACGTTCGCGTGCGCCAGAACCACGCCGAGCGAGGTTCCCGCATAGCCTCGCTCGGCGACGACTTCGACCATCGCGGTGAGGATCGCCGTGCGCTGGAGCTCGGCGATGGGGCGACAGGCGGACGAGTGAGCCTGGGCCAACCTCACGCAGCTCCTCGCCCACGTACATCGACGATAACTACCTCTGTTTCGTTTATAGCGGTCCTCGGCACCGGATGCGTCTCTCTCACAGCTATCCCGTTGTATCAGATATATAGCCGGGAATTCGCCCAATTTTCCCGCGCGATCGACAGCAGATGCCACGGATCCCTTAACGTGCGTGTCATTGTTTATATAGGCGGCGCTCGTTTCAGGGCTTCCCCTACGCTGAGGCCGGCACAGAACCACAGAACCGCCGATATCTCTGTTTACGAGACCGGCGAGCCGCAAGCCGGCTGACGTCGCGGAGCCTCCACGGCGATGAGCTCCTCGGCTGCCCGCGGCCCGAGGAACGGCGCCAGGCACAGGTAGCTCATCACGCCTGCCATCCGCGTCATCCGCTCCCCGTGGCCCTGGCGGGAGAGGTGGAAGGCGACCTCGAAGCAGGCGGCGACGATCGCCTCCATCGCCATGCGCGAGCGCGGTGCCCGCGCCAGCTCGTTGCCTTCCTGGAGGAAGATCGTGAAGGCGGCGTGCGTCTCGTCGATCCGCGCCACGGCGGGCGACCCGATCGCATAGGACTGTACGTAGAGGAGATGGGTGAGCGTCGGATGGCCCGCCTGGAACTGGCAGCCGGCCAGGACGCCCCGCCAGATGCGCCGGGGCCACTCCGCCGCGGCGAAGAACGCACCGGCGACGACGGCCATCATGTGCTCGAAGCCCAGCTCGTGCGCGGCGAGGAACGCTTGCTCCTTGTCGAGGAAGTGGGCGTAGAAGAGGCGCGTGTCCACGCCGGCGGTGGAGACGATCTCGGCGATGCTCGCGGCGTTGTAGCCCCGGCGGGAGGCCACCTCGGCGGTGGCGTAGAGGATCCGCTCGCGCTGGTTGCGCGCGACCTCACCGTGCGAGAGCCGCGGCCGCCCGGGCGGGAGCGCCGCGGGCGGCCCGCAGGGCAGCGCTGAGACGAACGGCGAGGGCGGCGGCGCGGGCCCGGGCTCGAGCGTGCGCCAGCGATGCTCCCCTGCTGCTCGCGCGTAGCTCGCCGCCCAGTCGAGGATCTCCACCGCGAGCTCATCGAACGTGCTCTCGCCGCGGCGAAGGGCCTGTGAGAGGAGCCAGTGGATGGCCGCGACGAGGGTCCAGGCCGGCAGGTCGGGGATCGTGGCGTCCGCTGGGCATGCGGCGTGCCGGTGCTCGATGCGCTGGGCGATCTTGCCGATCACGCGATCACGCTCGTCGAGTCCGCGCGGCCCCGCGGCGAGGGCCTCGCACAACAGCACGCGGGCCCGCGCGGGCTGCGCTTCGGAGGTGTCGATCAGTGCTCGCACGGCGGCCTCCGCGGCCTGCGCCGCGGGCCGGCTCCGCAGCTCGCGCCGGGCTCGCGCGATGACCTCGTCGCCGATCTCGCGCAGCAGCGCCAGAAAGCAGCTCTCCTTGTCGGTGAAGTACTCGTAGAAGGTCGGACGCGAGACCCCCGCGTGGGCGATCACCTTCGCGACCGTCGTATCGGCATACCCCTCGGCCGCGGCCACGTCTGTCATCCCCAGCAGGATGCGCTCCCGCTGGGTGCTTCTCAGACCCGAGGCCTTTTGCTCCTTCGGCGGCGAGGTGGCCTCGCTGCGATCTCGCCGGGATGTCGCGCTCATCGGCTCCCCCCAGTTGTCTTGATCAGCAACCTATGTTTATTCTGTAGGGTAGCCCGCCAGGCGTCCCGCTGCGACTCCGAGGTGCGAGGCGTTTAGCTGTGCTCCACACGTGCTAATGTGGGTCACATGTCTGTGATGATCCAGGTTCGAAACGTTCCGGATGCGGTGCACAGGACGTTGAAGACGCGTGCGGCGGCGACGGGGACGTCGCTGTCGGACTACGTCAAGCGGGAGTTGACGCGAGCGGCGGAACAGGCGACGCTCGAGGAAGTCGACGAGCGCATCCAGGCGCGCGGGGAGTCGGGGCTGAAGACCGAGACGGTGCTGGCGGCGCTGAGGGAGGTTCGAGACGGCTGATGCCGGTGCTGGACGCGTCGGTGCTGGTCGAATATCTCGCCGGCGGAGAGCACGCGCAGGAGGCTCGGAGACGGATCCTGCTCGACCCCGACAGGCTGTGGGCGCCGCACCTGATCGACGCTGAGGTGGGACACGTTCTGCGCCGCGCGACACTGGCGGGTGAGCTGAGCGCGAGCGCGGCGCGAGGTGCGCTTCAGGCGCTTGCGGAGGTTCCCCTGCGGCGCGCCCCCCACCGCGTGCTGCTCCAACGGGCGTGGGGCCTGCGGGCGAATGTCAGCTTCTACGACGGGCTCTATATAGCCCTGGCTGAGCGCCTGGGGCTGCCACTGCTGACGCTCGATGCCCGCCTCGCGGCAGCTCCGGGCCTGCGCGCGGGCGTGGAGGTGATCGCCTGATCTGACTGATGCCGGCGCCTACGTGACGCGCGGCGCGCGTTCGGCCTCGATCCGCTCGTCGATCAGCTCGTTGGTCCTGCGCGGGCCGAGGAACGGCGCAAGGCAGATGAAGCACAGATGTGCAAGCAGGCCGGCGACACGCGTTTCGGCGCCGTCCTTGCGGGCCTGGTGCTGGACGATCTCGAAGACCGTGGCCGTGATTGCCTCGAGCGCGATGCGCGAGGGCGCGCGCTCGCGCGGGGCATGCTTGTAGCCCTCCTGCAGGAAGATGGTGAAGGCGTTGAGCAGGTGCTCGAAGCGCTCGACGGTGGCCGGGCCGTCTGCGTGCCCCTCGATCAGCGAGGCGCGCGTCAGGACGGGGTTCTGCTCGATGAACTGCAGGAACGCGCGTCCGGCCTCCCAGATCTGCTCGGGCCAGTCCTCGGCGGCGAAGAACGCGCCGACGGTCACGGCCATCGTGCGCTGGAAGGCGAGCTCGTTGACAGCCGTGAACGCTGACTGCTTGTCGGCGAACAGCCGGTAGAACACGCGGCCGTCGACTCCGGCGAGCTCGGCGATGGCGGCGACGGTGGCGGCCGCGTAGCCCTCCCGCCCGATGAGCTCCGCGGTGGCGAACAGAATCCGCAGGGAGTGATTTTCGGCCACCTGCTGCTGGGACAGGCGCGGTCGCCCGGGCGCCAGTGGCGGTGGCGGCTGCAGCGGCACTTTCGCCAGGAACGGCGAGCGCGCACCGGGCTCGATCGGTGTGAGCGTGCGCCGGCGGTGCTCACCTGCGGGCTGCTCGTAGCTTCGCGTCCATTCGAGCAGATCCTCGAGCATCCCGGCGGGTGTCTGCTCGCCGCGGCGCAGCCGCGCGGCGAGCAGCCGCTGAACTGCGCCGAGCAGGGCCGCCACGGGTAGGTCGGGGAGTACGGCGTCGGCGCCAAGTTGCTCGTGGGCCTGCTCGATGACCCGCGCGATCTCCTCGATGCCACGGTCGCGAGCATCGAGCGTGCGCGATCCGCCGGCCAGCGTCTCGTTCATCAGGAATCGCGCCGTCGCGGCCTGTGAGTCGGCGAGCTCGATGAGCGCCTCGACGGCCCCCCCGATGGCGCGCTCGGGCGGCTGGCCGCGAACGACCAGGGTGACCTCGTCGAGCAGTCGCTCCTGGACGTCGGTGAGCGCGGCCAGGAAGCACTCCTCCTTATCGGCGAAGTGCTCGTAGAAGCTCGGTCGTGAGACGCCCGCGCGGACGATCACACGGGCGATCGTCGCGGCGGCGTAGCCGTGCTCGGCGGCGATGTCGATCATCGCGCTCAGGAGTCGTTCGCGCTGCGTGCTTTTGCTGCCCCTTTGCAACGCCCGCTTAGTCCCGCAAAGAACTTCTACACCAGTGTTTTATGGCGGGTCGTCGGGCTTGGCGCCGCCATCCCGTCCCTAGGGGACCAGCTGGCTTCAAAGTGGCCGGATGAGCCTGAGGCGGGAACTGGTGGACGACGCACATCATCGCCACAAGCTATCGCGTATGCTCGCGTTTATGTAGCGTCCCTGTCGAGCAGGTGCGAGTCGATGAAACGGTTGGACTCCTCGCAGCCGAGAAACGGCGCCAGCCACAGGTTCGCGATCTGCCCGAGCATCGTGGTGACACGCGGCGTCTCGGCGTGGCGCGCCTGCAGGTAGATGACCTCGAAGATGCTGGCGACGATCGCCTCCATCGCCAGGCGCGAGGGCGGCGCGGCGGGTGGGCTGTGCACGAGGCCTTCTTGCAGGAAGAACGTGAATGCCGTATGGCTGTCCTCGATCCGCTGGACGGCCGCTGAGCCGACGGCGTAGGCCTCCACGAACCCAACGTGCGCGACGAGCGGGTTCTCTTCGAGCAGCTGCGTCAGCGCGCGACCGGCTTCCCAGCTTCGCTCCGGCCAGGTGCGCCCGGCGAAGAAGGCTTTGGTGGTGACGTCCATCACCTGCTGGAAACCGAGCTCGTGGACGGACATGAAGGCGTCGCGCTTGTCGGCGAACAGCCGGTAGAAGACGCTGCCGTCGACCTGTGCGAGCTTGGCGATGTCTGCGACGGTCGTGGCCGTGTAGCCCTTGCTCTCGGCCAGCCGGGCCACCGCATAGAGGATCCGCAGCCGATGGTTTTCGGCGACTTCCTCCTCGGAGATCCGCGGGCGCCCGGGCGGCAGCACGCCCGGCAGCTGCTGGATGGGCACGTCGGGGACATAGGGGGAGGGCGGCGCCGGCGGGCTGGGGGCGAGCGTGCGCCAGCGCTGAGCGCCGGCGGGCTGCGAATAGCTCCCGATCCATTCCAGCAGCTCGCCGGTGAGCTTTGAGATCGCCGGCTCGCGGCGGCGCAGCCTCGTCCCCAGCACGCGGTAGATGCCGCCGATCGCCACGCGCGGGTCGAGGTCGGGGATCGCCGCGCTCGTGCCTGCTCGGCCGTCGACGAGCGCGGCCAGCTCCGTGATACCCCGGTCGCGCGCGTCGAGTGCCTGCACGCCACCGGCCATCGCCTCGCTCATCAGCAGGCGGGCGCGGGCCGGCTCGGTGGAGGCGAAGGCGACGATCGCATCGAGCGCGCCCGCCGCCCCCTCCTCCGGGGGGCGCTCCTCGATGGCACCCCTGACGCGCTCGGCGAGCTGCTCCTGGGCGTCGGCGATGCTCGCGAGGAAGCAGTCGTCCCGATCCTCGAAGTACTCATAGAAGGTGGGCCGTGAGACCCCGGCCCGCTCGATCACCGCGGAGACGGTCGCGGATGTGTAGCCGCGACGGTTGGCGATCTCGACCATCCCCTCGAGGAGGCGCTCCCGCTGCGTGCTCTTGCGGCCCTTTTCCACCATCGTCTCCACGGGCGCCGGCTCGCGCGGGCGCCCGGGCGCAAACGGTATCTGAGTTGACACTACGGCGTTCACGGCGCAAATACTGTCTATCCCTTGACACTGGCGGCCTCTCGCTCGGCCGTCTCGACGAGCGCCGAGACACTCACGCCGAGGGCGGCGGCCAGGTCGCACAGGGTCGTCCATGTCGAACGGCGTTCTGCCCGTTCGATCTTGTGCACGGAGGTGGGGTGCAGGCCAACGCTGAGGGCGATGGCTTCGATGCTCGCCCCCTGGCCCCGGCGCAGTCGCCGCACGGCCCCGCCCAGGGCGTCTGCGCTCGGAGGCGGGGCGGGCGCTGCGGGCGGCTGTCCGCGACGGCGCTCGAGGTTCCCGTCCTCGCGCTCGGCCTCCCTTGCGAGCACCGAGACGGGGAGCTCGAGGGCGCGTGGCGCCGGAGAGCCTCATTTTGAACGCCGGTGTTTATCGCTTTTCTGCGTCCATCCCGGCGCCTCGGCGGTACCGTCTGCAGGTGTCATCATAATTACATCACCTTTGTTTATTAGACCTCGCATTCGCGGCCCCGCTCGTACCGGATTGTTTACGTGTTACCCTGGTTTCTGCGAGGATATATGCCCGATTGTTGGATAGCATTGACAACTGGTCATCCACGGTAAGGGAGTGAAGAACAGTGTTTATTTCGGCGCTGAGAGGAGTCGGTCACCGGGTATGTCGGCGATGAGTGCAGGGCAGCTCCTGAGCCCACGTGGGGGCGGGGCGGGCGCACGGCGGCACCCGGCGACTCCCCGGCTGTCCCGCGCCCGGCGCACGCAGCCGGGGACCATCGCGGGCTTCCAGCGCTCGCGGTTGCTGGCGGCGGCATTGGCGGAGTCCGCCGAGCGCGGACGGCCCCAGATCTCGGTCGCGGCGATAGTCGCTCGCGCTGGTGTCTCGCGCAAGACCTTCTACGAGCAGTTCGAGAGCGCCGATGACTGCTTCCGGGCTGTCTTCGAGCAGTCCGTCGCGGACATCGCCGAGAGGCTCGCCCCGGTCTACGAGCAGGGCGAGGGCGACTGGTCGCGCCGCCTCCGGGCCGCCCTCGTCGAGCTCCTGGGGTTCCTCGAACACGAGCGCGAGGCCGCTGCGTTCCTGCTCGGCCACCTCCTCGAGGAATCCGCTCACAACCACCCCTTGCGCGGGGTGGTGCTCGAGCGCCTCCATGCGATCGTGGAGGAAGGCCGCTCCCGGGCCGGCTCGCGCCGCGAGCCTCCGCCGCTCGCGGCGGAGATGACCGTCGGCGGCGTCCTGGCGGTCCTGCACGAGCGGATGCGCAGGCGCTCATGGGACCTCAGCGGACTCGCCAACCCCCTGATGTGGATGATCGTGCTGCCCTACCTCGGGCCCGCCGCGGCCGCCCGCGAGCTGCGCCGCCCCGCGCCCGCGCCCACACCTCCCGTGTCGAGCAGGCCCGAGGAGGGGCCGCTGGCGGGCCTCGCCATGCGCGTCACCTACCGCACGGCCCGGGTGCTGGCGGCGATCGCCGAGCAGCCCGGATGCAGCAACGTGGAGGTCTGTGAGGCGGCGGGGACCGCCGATCAGGCCCAGACCTCTCGGCTCCTCGCCCGCCTGGCGGGCCTCGGGCTCGTCCAGAACACCGGGCCGGGCTGGCAGCTCGGCGGAGCCAACGCATGGCATCTGACGGTCAGGGGCGAGCAGGTCGAGGCGGCGCTGAGACGGGAGCTCGCCGCGCATGGGCTGCCCCGGAGCACACGATGAGCGCGGGCGATCAGCAGCCGGTGTCGATCGAGCTCTCCCAGGCCCAGGTCGATCGGGTCGTCCGCGAGGCCTCCGGGACGGGCAGCCTCTCGGTGCTGATCTCAGGGCTCGCAGACGTGCGCGAGGCGCTCGCGGCCTCCCCGCGGGAGTTCGACGACGCGGGCCTGTCGAGCTCGCTGCTGACGGGGCTTCTGATGCTCGCCGCCTTCCCCACCGACGGCAGCTATGTGCGCAACTCGGAGATCGCGGCGATTCTCGATGTGAACGCCAGCACCGCCCACCGCTACATCTCCACGCTCGTCGCGGTGGGCCTGCTCGAACGCGACCCGGTCACCCGTCGATACAGGCTGGCCCATGGCGGCTGAGGGGCACGACGGGGCCGCCCCCGAGCGGCCGGTGCGGATGCCCCGCTCAGAGCCGGAGCTCTCCTGGCCGCCCTGGGAGGCCCCGGCCGGCCTTCCCGAGCCGCGCCCGCCGCGACCCTCCTGCCGCGCCCGCACTCCGCGCGCGGGGCTGCGCACGAGAGGGCTCTCGCCCTGGTCCTTCCGCCGGCCACCGTGCCCGCGGGCAGCATCACGCGAATAGGACAATAGTTCGGGGGCGCCCGCTTACCGTGGCCCTTCCGGCACTGGCACTCCCAGCTGCTTGCAGACTGCCCGCGTCAGCGCCGGGCCAATCTCACGATGCCTCGGCACCGCCGAAACCTGCCCTTTCGGCCCGCGCCACTTCGCGTGCTTCGCGCCGCCTACTTCGCGGCAGCCGTGATCTCGCAGATGACGTTCTAGATCGCGCCGCTTCACGCGGCGACAAAGCGCAGGTGCTCGACGTCGGCGTCCTGGCTCTGCCCACCGAGCTCCTCGTCGGGAGTGAGCACTGTCGCGAGTGCGTCGAGGACGTTCGCACGGGCCTCCTCGCGGGTTCGTCCCTGGCTGAGCGCTCCGGGCACCTCGAGCACTTGGGCGACGATCCAACCGTCCTCGTCGGGGCCCTCGTAGGCGATCGTGAACTCGACGGCTGCGGTCATGCTCGTACTTTACCGCGGCGCGTCAGCCGGATCGGGGACTCGTCGGCTACACAGTCCTCTGCCGGTTGCTGGCGTAGCTGTATCTCGGGGCGGGGGTTGGGGATGCGGGGCCATGTGTGCTCGGTTCGGTGGCCGGGCTCGTTGTTGTTCGGGGCCGGCTCGCCGGCGCCGCCGGTCAGGCGTCGGCGAGCCAGACTGGCTGTCTGCCGTCGCCCGCCCGTGTCAAGCGTCGCTAGTGCACCGAAGGATGCGCAGGAATCGGGTGGCCGTCTAGTAGACGTTTCAACCTCAGACCGGTGTCTCGAGACCTTTCAGCCGTCGGGGTCGCCGGTGGTGAGGCCTGCTGGTCTGTGGAGGTTCGGCCTGCGGTGGGTCCGCCGGCCCGGGTCATGGGGTCCGGGGCTTTGCGGGCCGGAGGCCCGCGTGGAGGGTCCTCTCGAGGTTGTTGGGCTCGACGGCTTTGCGGCGGGGGTTGCGCCTTGGCGCGAGTGTTGCGCCTGATGCCGTGGCGGCTGGTGCTGTGGATGCGCGTCGCTGCGAGGCTGTTTGGCCGGGTTCGGGGTGGCCGCGTGGTGCTCGCCGGGGTCGGTGTTGGGGTGCTGGCCGGGACCGGCTGTGTCCCGGGGGGTGTTCGTGGTCGAGCATGCTGCCGTGGGCCTCATGGCGCCGTTTGCCTTGCGGTACGGCCCAGCGTTTTCGCGTCAACGGTCAATACAAGCACCGCGCCGTGTTGGGATCTGTGAACTCTTGACGGTGGTGATCTGTCGAGGGTAGAACCTGCTCCGTATCGAAGAGCTCAGGTTGACTGGTCCCGTGCGGGCCGGGTTGATCACCAAATCGAAAGAGGAGCGGATTGCAATGAAGTCGATCTCATCGGCGATGAGCGCCACGCGGACGTCGGTATTCAGGAGAGCGATGCGAGCGGCGACGCTCGCCT
>JADGPL010000036.1 GCA_017882455.1 Solirubrobacteraceae bacterium
TCACGCCCCGCGTCATAGACCGCTTCCGCCTCAGCCCGACCCACACCCCAAGATTCGACGAAGCAGAGTTATGTCCCCCTACCCCACTGAACGGTTACCGATTTGGACGCCCCAGAACCCATCAACACCCCCCGGATCTGGTTGAGGGCCTTGTGGACTTCACGGTCCGTGGTGGTTCGAGTCCACTCGGGCGCACTCAAGAACACGATATGCCGCTTTGCGTTGTCAGGCGACAGCCGCGAACCTGCGTTCGCCGGCACGCAGGCCGTGCTACAAGATTCGCCCATGCGACTGTTTCGCGACGTAATCACGATTGCGCGCTATAATTTTGTTCATGACCCCGCTGCTCGAAGACGCCCAAAGGGTCCATGACGTGGCAGGTCTGTCGGACCGATTGATTGCCTCCGCAACAGGAGCGAAGGCAAGCACTGTACGTGGCTGGCTCGCCGGCCGCAGCGAGCCGACGGGCGCACGCGCCGAACGACTGATCGAGCTGGCAGAGATGACCAAACGGCTTGCCCTCGTCGTGCGACCGGAGTCGATACCAGTCTGGCTGCAACGGCCGATCCTTGCGTTGGATGACGAGAAGCCGATCGAGCTGATCGCCCGCGGCGAATACCGTAAGGTCGCCAAGCTCATCGCAGAGATCGAGTACCCCGGCGTCTCCTGACCGTGGGGGAGTCGTCCGTTCGCCCTCGCACTGTCGAGGGAATGTGGATCAGGCACGTACCCCACCGAGCCGACCTCCTCGGAAGAGCGGACACGCCATCAGATGGGCGCTGGCACCGAGGCCATGTCGTACCCGCGCTCTATCTCGCCGACACCGTTGCGACAGCAACAGCAGAGTGGTACCGCTCACTCGCCGAGTGGGGGCTCTCCCCGCAAGACCACATCCCCTACGACCACCACCGCTGGCAGCTGAACGTCGAACTCGCCGACCTCAGCGACGTAGAGCAACTACGCAGCGTAAGTCTCGGCACACCACGACCGAGCCGAAACACCTGGCCTGACTATCAACGTGTCGGCGAGCAACTCTGGCACGAAGGCTGGGCCGGGCTCGTAGCCCCCAGCGCCGCGCTTCCCGGCTCGCTCATCACATGCGTATTCACCACCGACTGGCCGCCGGCCGGATGCACGCCGTTGGACGCAAGCACGGTCGAGTCAATCCCGCCACCGCCCCGCGGCATGACCACCTGACACTCACCGATCAACGCCCGCACAGGCCCAAATCCGTGAGAACATCTTTGAGAACATCCACCCCTCCAGGCCGGTCGCTCGGCCTCGAGATCGCGATCCTAAGCGGCATGGCTCGCTCGTCTTCGAGCAGTGCGGCGGCTGGGTGAGCACTCGGTCGGCTTGACACCCGTTATGGCTCAACGCGCGAGATCGTCCGTGCGCGATCGATAGAGCGATCAAAGGACACGATCGCCCCGACGCCGGTGGCCTCGGCGCTGGCAACGAGATACGCCTCGGCGAAGTCGAGCCGGTCGATCTCGTAAGCCTCCAGCGCACGCAGCAGGAGCGAGACATCGATCACTGTGACCGACGGCAGTGCGATCGCCGCGCGCATCAGTTCTGCCACCCGCGGCCGCTCGACCTCGTAGAAGGACTCGAGCACGTACACGCACTCGGCCAGCACGAGATCGGCTAGGAACAGTTGCTCGGCGCTGGATAGGGTCGCGGTCGCCCTGACTGCCATCTCCGGCGGATCGCCGGTGAGATGCCGGATGAGGACGTTGGTGTCGAGGAATGCTCTCAGCGGCGTTGCTCCGCACGCGCAAGGCGCGTGCGCACCAGAACCTCATCCCATGGCGTGCCGCGCTTGGCCGCGGGCACGACAACTGACCCAGCCATCCCTAGGAAGTCGGGGGTCTTAGCGACGATCGCGCGCTTGCGCTCAACGCGAAACATGATCTCGTCGCCCTCGTGCAGCTCCAACGCGTCTCGAACCCGCTTCGGGATCGTGACCTGACCCTTTGATGTGAGACGTGCTGACGAATCCACGACAACTCTCCTTACATCGTCTGTGAAGTAAGGATATCACATTTGGACGCCCCAGGACCCATCTACACCCCCGGGATCTGGTTGAGGGCCCTGTGGACTTCACGGTCCGTGGTGTTCGAGTCCACTCGGGCGCCTGCGGAGAGCCCTGCTAAGCGAGGCAGCCGAGATCAGCGAAGTGCAGCCGCGACCTTCCGTCGAAACGCCGCAGGATCGATAGCCGGATAGCGATAGAGCTCAGGCTCGATCGCGTCGTAGAGCTCCTGCAACCTGGCTGGCTCCACGAGCCCGGACGCCATCATCCGCGCCACATCATCCAGGTCCTGGCCAGCCTGGCAGCTCGGGAATGAAGTCCGGCGGCGAGGCCAGCTCGATGTTCAGGCCAAGATCCTCCTTCAACGCGGGAAGCTCGCGGAGCAACACGTCGAGGTCCGGTTCGAGCCTCAGATCGACATCCACGGTCGAGCCCCGCCAGCCTTCGAGGACAGCCGTGGCGCCTCCCGTCAAATAGATCCTCGTCGGCGTGCTGGCCACCCGACCGAGACGGCGAGCCAACTCCCGTAGACGAGCCTCGTCAACCGGCGGACGCATGCTCGGCCGCCCGCGCGAAGCTCACCACACGAGCGACCAGCGCGTTGTAGCGACTGTGAGCCCCCTCATCTGTCTCCGTGAGCAATTCGTAGAGACGATGTGACGGCTGCTCTCCCCCACCCTGCGGCACATCGATTCCGACGGCACGCAGCCGAGGTGCGGCCATAGCGACCAACAGCGCCGACTCGCTCTCCCTCCCCGCCGCGAGATCGTCGAGCCCCGCACTCACGAGCTCGTATCCAGGCAGGTCCGCCTGCACATCCGACATGCCCAGATCCTAGGCGATCCGTGAGAACATCTTTGAGAACATCCGCCCCTCCAGACCCATCCAACGCGTCCAGAAGCCTTCGCAGGTTGGACGACCTAACGCCCTCGCACCTCGTGCCGTATTCTACATAACCGAATCTCCACGTGCATCGCAACTCAGCGCGGGCGCCGCAGCGAGCGGCTCCATGCGCGGAAAGGGCAATGGGCCCATCACATGATCCACATACACTCACCTGGGCTCACGAAGCTGGCCGTAGGGGCAGCATCGGCTTGTGCCGCCCTGCTGGCGTCGATCGCCATCCTGGCTTCGACACCAGTCCGCGCTGCATCCGCATCAGCCACGCAGAAATGCAGGACCTCCGGACTGGATATCTGGTTCAACAACGAAGGTGGCGGCGGGACAGCAGGCAGCATCTATTACAAGCTTGAATTCACAAACCTGTCCGGCCACGCCTGCACCATCCGTGGTTTCCCAGGGGTGTCGGCGACTGACCTTGGCGGCCGCAAGATCGGTAGGGCAGCAAGCCGTGACACCTCCCAACCGTCCGGTTCGGTCACACTCGCCGCCGGCGCGAGCGCGACGGCGACACTCCGGATCGTCGACGCGGGCAACTTCCCCACGGCAAGCTGCCACCAGGTCACGGCGGCGGGGCTGCGCGTGTTCCCGCCCGGGCAGACGACCTCGAGGCTCGTCCCGTTCCCGTTTCAGACATGCTCGGTGGCGAGTACTGGCGTCCTGTCGGTCCGCGCGCTGGCGAAAGCATAGGCGCACCCGAATCACTTCAGGCGAGCGGCGACAGACCAGCCACTCGCCTGACGTCCTGCGGCATGTTCTCCCGCGTTCCAGCGCGACCGCTCGCAACTTAGAACTCAAGATCTTTGCACCGCGTCACCGGCTCTCCTCTACCCTCTGACCGGCTCAGGTTCACGACGCAACCCGCCGATGCGTACGCATGCTCAGCACACTCGACATCGCACCGCAGGATCCCGCCGCGGAGATAGGCTCAGTGGAGGTTCGGGCACGCCCCGTGCGCTGGCCGGGCTTGGCCCGGAGCGGGCCGCCACCCGAACAGAGGAGCCTCTGCTTCGCGACGGGCAGTCGCGACGCGCACCGCAAGTCTCGTCCGGGACCCAGCCCGGCGCGGGATCGCACGAGGGGGAACCGCTAGTGGGTCACGACGTCGTCACGAGACCGTTGCGGGAAGCTGGCATCGACTTCGTCATGAAGCCTCACGAGGAGGTGGCGCTGAGGGCAGATACAGCTGCCGAGCAGCGCGGCATACGACTTTCGCAGATAGTCAAGTGCATGGTCGCCTGCACCGACGCCCGCGAGCTGGTGGTCCTGCTCATTCCAGGTGACAGGACGCTCAAGCTCAGGAAGGTTCGCAAGTTCATCGGCGGCGCTCCTCTGGCACTCATGAACGCCGAGGAGCTCGCACGGGATCATGAGGTGACGATTGGCGCGATCTCCCCGGTGCATTTTCACGGCAAGGCCCCGATCTTCATGGACCCGACGGTGCTGGAGGAGGAGATGGTCGACATCAGCTCGGGAGACCTGACGGCAGGTGTCGAGCTGAGGTCCACCGATCTCCGGGATTTCCTTGGTGCACAGGTGGCGGACATCGTATCCGTGAGATCGCAGGGCGACGGTCGCCTGCCGACGGGCCACCGTCGCGGGCTGCCCAGTGGCAGCAGCAGTCGCTAGAGCGGGTGCGGCCCGTACGCCTCCTCCCCGCCCGCTCCCCGCGAGCCCCTTCCAGAACCTCCTCTTCTAAGCTGCTGAGGAGGCGGCCGGCACCCCTTCGATCAGCCGCCGCAGAAGGAGATCCTCGATAGCCGCCACGTCCCCCATACAGATCAACCACCAGCGCGTCGAGGAGCTCGCGCAGCGGGAGCTCGCCACCCTCAACGAGCGCACGAAAGGCTCGGCCGAGATGTACGAGCGGGCGCGCGGCTCGCTCAGCGGCGGCGTGGCCTCCTCCTACCAGCTGCGCGACCCGTGGCCGATCTACCTCCTCTCCGGCGAGGGAGCGACGGTCACCGACGTGGACGGCAACCGCTACTTCGACTTCCACAACGGCTTCGGCTCGATGGTCCAGGGCCACGCCCATCCGGCGATCGTGGAGGCGATACGTGACCGTGCGGAGCTCGGCACCCACTTCGCGGCCGTGACCGAGGACACGGTCATCGTCGCCGAGGATCTGGCCCGCCGCTTCAAGCTTCCCCGCTGGCGCTTCGTCAACTCGGGCTCCGAGGCGACGATGGACGCGATCCGGATCGCCCGGGCGCTGACGGGCCGAGAGACGATCATGAAGATCTTCGGCTCATACCATGGCCACCACGACGCCGTGATGGTCTCGATCGGTGTCCCCTACGAGGAGATCGGCGACCGCGAGGACCTGGCCTCGCTGCCCTACGGCGCGGGTATCCCAAAGGCCGTCAGCGACCTCACGATCGCCGTCCCCTTCAACGACGCCGGCGCGATGGAGCGTCGCATCGAGCGCCTCGCCGGCGAAGACCGCCTCCCGGCCTGCGTGATCATGGAGGCGGCGATGATGAACCTCGGCGTGGTGCTGCCACAGTCGGGCTACCTCGAGCAGGTGCGCGAGGTCACTGCGCGCCACGGAGTCGTGCTGATCTTCGACGAGGTCAAGACCGGCCTCGCGATCGCCGCAGGCGGCGCGACCGAGCGCTTCGGCGTGGAGCCGGACATGGTCACGCTCGCGAAGACGCTCGGCGGCGGGCTGCCCGCGGGAGCGATCGGCGCGAGCGAGCGCGTGATGAGCGTGGTGGAGGACGGCAGCGTCTACCAGGTGGGGACCTACAACGGCAACCCGCTGACGATGGCCGCAGCCCGCGCGAGCCTCGAGCAGGTGCTCACGCCCGAGGCCTACCGCCACCTCGACGCGCTCAACGATCGCATCCTCGCCGGCTGTGAAGCCGTGATCGAGCGCCACCGTCTGCCGGGCTATGCGGTCGGCATCGGCTCGAAGGGCTGTGTCACCTTCTCCCCCACGCCGATCGTCGACTACGAAACGTTCAAGGCCAGCCAGGACGTCGCGGTGACAGAGCTCGCGTGGCTGTGGAACATGAACCGCGGCATCTACATGACCCCCGGGCGCGAGGAGGAGTGGACGCTCTCGGTGATGCACACCGAGGAGGCGGTCGACGCCTACGTCCAGGCATTCGAGGAGATGGCGGCCGCGCTGAGCGAGTAGGCGCGAGCGCAGCGACTACAGTTGGCAGATGTCAGGCGAGCGCCCCGCGCCTGTCCTGTTGCTCGACATCGACGGCGTGCTCTACGTCGGAGACCGTCCGATCCCGGGCGCCGTCGAGGCGCTGGACGAGCTGCGTGGGCTGAGCGGCGGGATCCGGCTGGTCACGAACACGACCTCGCGCCCGCGACGGGCGATCGTGGCGCACCTGCACGAGCTCGGATTCGACGTCGCCGCACACGAGGTGCTCACCCCGGCGGCGCTTGCGGTCCGTCATTGCCGCGAGCGCGGGCATCGCGCGGTGAGGCTGCTCGTCTCCGAGGCGCTTCGCGAGGATCTGAAGGAGCTCGAGCCCTCGGGGAGCGCCGAGGCGACCGACGCGCTCGTGCTCGGCGACCTCGGCGACGGGTTCACCGCCGACGTGCTCAACGGCGCGTTTCGCCTGTTGATGGACGGTGCTGAGCTGGTGGCACTGCAGCACAACCGCTTCTGGCGCCGGGCCGACGGCCTGGTCCTCGACGTGGGCGCCTATTCGGCGGCGCTGGAGTACGCCAGCGGGAAGGAGGCTGTCGTCGTCGGCAAGCCATCGCCCGACTTCTTCGCCGCCGCGCTATCCGATCTGGCCGCGGCGCCCGACATGGCGGTGATGGTCGGCGACGACGTCGAGGCCGACGTCGGCGGCGCGCTCGCCGCGGGACTGCGCGGCGTTCTCGTGCGCACGGGCAAGTTCCGAGCGGAGCTGCTGGAGAGCTCGAAGGTCACTCCGACTGCGATCCTCGACTCGATCACCGAGCTGCCGGCGCTGCTCGCGGGCTGGGGTCGAGGCTGAAAGCCGTTCAGCCGCCGCGGGCGTCGGCGCGGCCGTGGCGTCGATGTTCAGGCGCACGTAGCCCAGCCGCGCCGGGAGCGCCCGCGTGCAGTACCTTCAACCCCCGTGAAACTCGACGAGCTCACAGAGGCGGCGTCGCGTGGCGATCTCGACACGGTCCTGCTGGCCATGACCGACATGCAGGGCCGGCTTCAGGGCAAGCGCCTGACCGCCACCCATTTCCTGAACGAGGTCGCCGAACACGGAGCCGAGGGGTGCAACTACCTGCTCGCGGTGGATGTCGACATGCGCACCGTCGAGGGCTATGAGATGTCCTCCTGGGATCGCGGCTACAGCGACATGCTGCTCGTCCCGGACCTCGACACGCTGCGGCCCGTCCCGTGGCAGGAGGGAACCGTGATGTGCCTCGCGGACGTCGCCTGGCTCGACGGCTCCGACGTGGTGGCCTCGCCACGCCAGATCCTCAGACGCCAGCTCGCGCGTCTGGCCGAGCGTGGCTGGCTGGCCAACGCCGGCACCGAGCTCGAGTTCGTGGTGTTCCTGGACACCTACGAGGAGGCCTGGCACAAGGGCTATCGCGACCTGCGCCCGGCCAACCTCTACAACGTCGACTACTCGCTGCTCGGCACCGCCCGCGTCGAGCCCCTGATCCGCCGGATCCGCAACAGCATGGCCGCGGCGGGGATGGTGGTGGAGGACTCCAAGGGTGAGTGCAACTTCGGCCAGCACGAGATCAACTTCCGCTACGCCGACGCCCTGCGCACGGCCGACGAGCACTCGATCTACAAGAACGGCGCCAAGGAGATCGCGGCCGAGGAGGGCATGGCGATCACCTTCATGGCCAAGCTGGACGAGCGCGAGGGCAACTCCTGCCACATCCACTTCTCGCTCGCCGAGGATTCGGACCCGCCCACCCCGCTGTTCGCGCGCGAGGAGCCGCTGTTCCGCTCCTTCCTGGCCGGTCAGCTGGCCTGCCTGCGCGAGATGACGCTGATGCTCGCGCCGCACATCAACTCCTACAAGCGCTATGCCGCGGGGAGCTTCGCCCCCACCGCAGTCGCCTGGGGCAAGGACAACCGGACATGCTCCCTGCGCGTGGTCGGCCACGGCCCCTCGCTGCGCTTCGAGAACCGCGTGGGCGGCGCCGATCTGAATCCCTATCTCGCGCTGAGCGCGATCATCGCCTCGGGACTTCACGGCGTGGACGCCGGACTCGAGCTCGAGCCGGCGCTCGAGGGCAACGCCTACACCGCCGGGGACCGTCCGCGACTGCCCGAGACGCTGCGCGACGCCCGCGACCTGTTCGCCTCGAGCGACGTTGCACGCGGTGCCTTCGGGGAGGAGGTCGTCGCGCACTACCTCAACGCGGCGGACG
The DNA here is from genome assembly GCA_017882455.1 of Solirubrobacteraceae bacterium. Lineage (GTDB taxonomy): Bacteria > Actinomycetota > Thermoleophilia > Solirubrobacterales > Solirubrobacteraceae > Palsa-744. Next base: position 8,279 of record JADGPL010000036.1, read on the forward strand.
TCGAGCTGAGCGCCTTTCAGTCAGCGGTCACCGACTGGGAGCGCGTGCGAGGGTTCGAGCGGCTGTGAGCCTCGCCGAGCGGGAGAGCCATGGCGGGCCTTCCTGAGGATCGGAGCGCGGCCGCCCCAATCCTCACGACGCCGGAGGCCGTGTTCGCCCCGGTCCGCTCCTACACCGCCTTCGAGGAGACCGTCGAGCGTCTGGGCACGGCGATCAAGCTCGGGCTGCTTGCCCCGGGCTCACGGCTGCCGGCCGAGCGTGAGCTGTGCGCGCGCCTCGGCATCGCCCGCTCCACCCTGCGCCAGGCCCTGACCGCGCTCGGGCAGAGCGGCCACGTGTTCGCCACGCGGGGACGGCGCGGAGGCACGTTCGTCTCCGACCCACAACCGCCCGCCGATCCCCCCTCCCCGCAGATGCTCGCCCAGTGGCGCGAGACCTGCGACCAGCGGCTGGCGGTCGAGCTCGGGGTGGCGATGCTGGCGGCCGAACGGGCCGAGCGGGCCGATCTGGACGCGCTCGACGAGGTGGCCGCGACGCTCGAGGAGGCGCTCGAGGACTTCGCCGCCTACCGCCAGGCCGACATCCGCCTGCACGTGGGGTTGGCCGAGGCGACGCGCTCCCCGCGCCTCGTGGCCGCCGTCACCGAAGTGCAGGGAGCGATGACCGACCTGATCGCCTACATCGCCCACCCGCCACAGGTGCTCTCCTCCTCCAACGCACAGCACCGCCGAGTGCTCGCCGCGGTGCGCGAGCGCGACGCCATGCGCGCCGTGCGTGCCATGAGCGAGCATCTGCAGGGCACCGAGCACGTGCTCGCGGGCCTGCTGCCCGGCGGCTGAGCTGTTCGGCGGGCTTTGCTGTTGGGATCGCACATGTGCGATCCGCTTGCTGTTGGGGCCGCACATGTGCGGTGGGCTGTCTGTTGGGGCCGCACGTGTGCGGCCCCGCGGCGGGCGCATGCGCCGCCGGCAGTTGGCGCATGCGCCAACTGCGAGGCCGTGCCACATGTGGCACGGCCCGGGCGGCGCTTGCGCCGCCCGAAGCCATCACAGCGCGCCAGATCGGCAGCGGGATCCCGTCCTCCCGTGAGCTTGGCCAGCTGTCCGGCGCAAAGTGGCGATCTTTGGGCGCCTGTGCTCTTGACTTCCGTCCGTGATCGCGCTTATTGTCACGATCGAAGGAAGGATGTCCAAACCTTTTCTCCTCGAGGGGGCTAGTCGATGAGCACAACCGGGACAGTGAGCGCAGACGAAAAGCGCCTTGCCGAGCTTGGCTACAAGCAGGAGCTGCACCGCGGGTGGAGCGGGTTCTCCAACTTCGCGATCTCGTTCTCGATCATCTCGGTGCTCGCCGGTTGCTTCACCACATATGGGCAGGCGTTCAAGAACGGTGGCCCGATCGCGATCTCGATCATGTGGCCGATCATCAGCGTCCTGATCCTGATGGTCGCCTTCTCGATGTCCGAGCTCGCCTCGGCGATGCCCACGGCGGGCGGCATCTACTACTGGGCCTCCAAGCTCGGCGGCGCACGCTGGGGCTGGTTCACCGGCTGGTTCAACCTGATCGGCCTCGTCGCCGTCGTGGCCTCGGTGGACTACGTGTGCGCGACCTTCCTGATGAACCTGCTCGGGCTCTACAACGTCCACTTCATCTTCAACTTCACCAAGGCGGCGGCTGGCACCGATATTCACTACAGCGCTCACGTCAACTTCGCGCTGTTCGCGTTCCTGCTGATCATCCATGGGCTCATCAACGTCTTCTCCAGCCACCTCGTCTCGATCTTCAACGGCATCTCGGTGTGGTGGCACCTGATCGGGGTGGCGGTGATCGTCGTGATCCTGATCGCCGTGCCGAGCCACCACGCGAGCCTCTCCTACGTGTTCGGCCACCGCGCCAACGTGTCGGGCTTCAGCGGCCACATGTACTGGTTCTACGTGCTGCCGCTCGGCTTCCTGCTGACGATGTACACGATCACCGGCTACGACGCCTCGGCGCACGTCTCCGAGGAGACCCACGGCGCCGCCGAGCAGGCGCCCAAAGGCGTCTGGCGCTCGGTCTTCTACTCGGCGGTGGTCGGCTGGATAGTGCTGCTGGCGATCACCTTCGCGATCCAGAAGAGCAAGGAGCCGGAACTGCTCAAAGCGGGCTTCCCGGCGATCGCGATCTTCACCACCGCGCTGAGCTCGGCGGCGGCGAAGGCGGTCATCCTGATCGCCACCATCGGTCAGATCTTCTGCGGCATGGCCTGCGTGACGAGCGCCTCGCGCATGACGTTCGCCTTCTCGCGCGACGGGGCAGTCCCCGGGCACAACCTCTGGCGGCGCCTGGGCAAGAACCGCACGCCCACATGGTCCGTCCTGTTCGTGTGCCTGTTCGCGATGATCGTCACGATCCCCGCCTACTTCCCCAACCATCTGGGCACGCCCGTGGCGTTCCTCGCGGTCACCTCGATCTCCGTCATCGGCCTCTACATCGCATACACGATCCCCGTGTTCCTGCGCTGGCGGATGGGCGATAGGTTCGAGGCCGGGCCGTGGACGCTCGGCAAGAAGTACAAATGGATGAACCCGATCGCCTTCAGCTGGGTGGCGATCTGCGTGGTCATCTTCTGCCTGCCGTTCGCCCCCGAAGGCGTGTTCTTCAAATCCGGCTTCAACTGGTCGGCCGTCAACTACGCCCCGATCGTGACGATCGGCGTGATGCTCGGGGTCACGATCTGGTACACGCTGTCGGCGAAACGCACCTTCACAGGCCCGATCCGCACGATCGACGAACTCGACGCGGCGGAGGCCCTGCCCGACATCTCGCAGTTCCCGTAGGGCTGAGCGCTGAGCGAGCTGCTCACAGTGCTCGAGCCCGCCACCGAGGCGGTGCTCGCCGAGATCCCGCGCGCCGGCGTCGAGGAGGTCGACGAGGCGGTCGCGCGGGCCAGGGAGGCGCTGCCGGCGTGGCGGGCGCTTGCGCCGGGCGAGCGTGCCCGCCAGCTGTACGCGCTCGCTGACACGCTCGCCGCGCACCAGCAGGAGCTGGCGCTGCTCGAGGCCCGAAACGCGGGCAAGGCGATCATCGACGCCCGTGGCGAGATGGGCATGGTGGTGGACACCTTCCGCTACTACGCCGGCGCGCCCGAGCGGCTGCTCGGAGACACGATTCCCGTGGCGGGCGGTCAGGCGTTCACCGTGCGCGAGCCCGTCGGCGTGGTCGGCCTGATCACGCCGTGGAACTTCCCGCTCACGATCGCCTCCTGGAAGCTCGCGCCGGCGCTGGCGGCCGGCAACACGGTGGTCCTGAAGCCGGCCGAGCTCACCCCGTTGACGGCCCTGAGCTTCGCCGAGCTCGCCCTCGAGGCGGGCCTGCCCGAGGGCGTGGTGAACGTGGTCGTCGGTCCGGGACGCACCTGCGGGCAGCGGCTGGTCGAGCATCCCGACGTGGCCAAGATCGCCTTCACCGGCTCGACCGAGGTGGGACGCTCGATCGCAGCGGCGGCGTCCGCCACGATCAAGCGCGTCACCCTGGAGCTCGGCGGCAAGTCGGCGAACATCGTCTTCGCCGACGCCAACCTCGAGGCGGCAGCCGTCGCGGCGCCCTCGGCGGTGTTCGGCAACGCCGGCCAGGACTGCTGCGCGCGCTCGCGCATTCTCGTCCAGGAGGAGGCGCTCGATCCGTTCATGGCGGTGCTCGAGCGCGAGGTGAAGGCGCTGCGCGTCGGCGATCCGCTGGATGAGTCCACGCAGATGGGCCCGCTGATATCGGCCGCCCAGCGCGAGACCGTGGCCTCGTTCCTCGACGGAGAGGCGCCGGTTGCCTTTCGCGGCAGCGCCCCCGAGGGCGCCGGGTTCTGGTTCGCTCCGACCGTGATGGCTCCGGTGAGATCCAGCGACCGCGTGGCCCGCGAGGAGGTGTTCGGTCCGATCGCAGCCGTGATCCCGTTTCGCGACGAGGCCGAGGCCATCGCCCTGGCCAACGACACCATCTACGGCCTCTCCGGTTCGATCTGGACGCGCGATGGCGCACGGGCGCTGCGCGTGGCGCGCGCGGTGGAGACGGGGGTGCTCTCGATCAACGCCAACACCTCGGTGCGGGTGAGCACGCCCTTCGGCGGCTTCAAGCAGTCCGGCTACGGACGCGAGCTCGGGCCCCATGCGCTCGAGGCCTACACGGAGCTCAAGACGATCTTCTACGCGACGGAGGGATGATGGCTCAAGCGGGCAGGCTCGACGGGCGCGTGTGCGTGGTGAGCGGGGCGAGTGGCGGGATCGGCGCCGCCAGCGTCGAGCTGTTCTCCCGTGAGGGCGCGAAGGTCGTCGGCGTGGACCTGCAGCCCGACTGCCCCGGCGAGCTCGCCTTGCAGGCGGACGTCACCGACGAGGAGCAGGTCCGCGGCGTCTTTGCCCGCGTGCGCGAGGAGTACGGGCACATCGACGTGCTGTTCAACAACGCGGGCATCTCCCCCAGCGATGACGGCTCGGTGCTCGAGACCACGCTCGAGGCATGGGAGCGCGTGCAGAGCGTCAACCTGCGCAGCGTGTTCCTCTGCTGCAAGCACGGCATCCCCCACCTGCTCGACAACGACGGACCGGCACGCGGCTCGGTCATCAACACGGCCTCGTTCGTCGCGGTGATGGGCGCGGCGACCTCGCAGATCTCCTACACGGCGTCGAAGGGCGGCGTGCTGGCGCTCTCGCGCGAGCTGGGGGTCGAGTTCGCGCGGCGGGGCGTACGCGTGAACGCGCTGTGCCCCGGCCCCGTCGACACCCCGCTGCTGCGCGAGCTGTTCGCCAAGGACCCCGAGAAGGCGGCCCGTCGCCTCGTGCACGTGCCGATGGGGCGCTTTGCCGCCGCCGAGGAGATCGCCAAGGGAGCGCTGTTCCTCGCCAGCGAGGACTCGAGCTTCGTGACCGCCTCGACCTTCCTGATCGACGGCGGCCTCAGCGGCGCGTACACCACGCCGCTGGACTAGCGGCGTGGTGTGCCGGGTGCTGGGCTCCCGGCGCGGCCGAGCGCCCATATCAGCGGACGGTCACGCTCAGGACCTTCGAGCCCAGCCCCGGGCGCCCGCTGTCGCCGGCCCACTGGGCCACGAAGACAGACGAGGAGCTGATCCGCCAGGTGGTGGTGAAGCTCCCGCCGTTGGCTCCCGCGACGACCACCTGGTGCTGCCAGGCGCCCCCCGAGAGCGCCCGGCGAGAGACCACGATCTGCTCGCCGCCGATGGCGCCGGTGAGCGTGCCGTTGACCGTGATCGTGCCGCGTACCGCTCTCAGCTTGCGCTTGGTGAAGCTACGGCGGCGCGTGGAGAGCGAGAGGCTGGCATGCGCGCCCGCCACTTCCCCACCCGAGCTCGTGGTGAACAGCAGGCGCCTGAGCGGCGTGTTGGTGGCGGAGGTGCTGTCGATGAGCAGCGACGCGTTCATCGCACTGCTGACCAGGATGCCATCGACGGGGATCGAGCCGGCGGTGATCACCTGGGGATGCCAGCTGAGGCCCCCGTCGGTCGTGCGCAGCACATAGGCGTTGCCGGTGTCCCGCCCGAACGAGCGAACCGTCAGGAACCCGTTGAGGGGATCGGAGAAGGCGAGCTGGATGCCATCGCTCGAGCCCGTCGAGGTGATCTCCCGCCAGCGCCTGCCGCTGTTGGCGGTCAGCCACACACGCCCGGCCGTGTCGAGCAGGAGCCCGCGCCCCGGAGCGGTGAAGGCCACGCTGCGGACCGACACGTTCGTCCTGCCCTTCCTGTTGGTGAGGGGCAGCTTGATCGCGGTCCACTTGCCGCCGAGGTTCGTGGAGCGGATCAGGGTGTGGGTGCCGACGCCGAAGGCGAACACGGTGGAGCCGGCGAGGTCGTAATCGGACAGGTGCGCTCGCGCGACCACGTTGCCCGAGATCGCCTCGAAGCGGCCCCCGCTCAGCGCCCGATGGATCCCCACGGGACCGATCAGCAGCACCGCGCGGGTGCCGACCGCGGCCACGGCCCTGGCCGGGGTGCTCGTGCCGGGGCTCAGTGTCAGCCAGCTGGCGCCACCGTTGTTGGTCTGCTGCAGGCCGCCATTCACATCGAGGGCGTAGCCCACCTGCGGGGTTGAGAAGGCGACGTCGGCGAGTTCTGCCGAGGTCTGGGTCGCGAGCACCCGCCAGGTCTGTCCAGCGTCAGAGGAGAGCGCGAGGTCGCCTTTTGCGCCGGGCGCCAGCACGAGGCCTCCGGGCCCCGAGCGCAACTTGCCGTATTCCCCCCCGATGTCCGCGCTCGACGGCGCGAACGTGGCGCCGCCGTCGCCGGAGAGGACGGTCGCGCCACTGGCGCCAACGGCCACGATCTGGGTCGGGCTGGCGTAGGCCGCGCCGTAGATCAGCGAGCTGGAGGTCGTTTTCACGGTGTCGGTGGCGCCGCCGTCGGTGGTGAGCACGAGCTCGTTGCCGGCTGACACGGTCAGGATGCATTCCGAGACCGTCGCGCAGTCGATCGAGTTGAACGAGCTGCCGGCGGCTATCGGGCGCGATTCCCAGCTCACCCCGGCGTCTTTGCTGCGCAGGAACGTCCCCGGCCCGATCGCATAGGCGTCGTTGGCATCCACCCAGTGCAGCGAGGTCACCTTCGCGCCGGCGGGCAGCGTTACCTGCGTCCAGGAGACCCCGCCGTCAGGGGTCGTGTAGGCGCTGCTCGCGCCCGAGTTGGGGTCGCTGACGAACGCGATGCCCACACTTGCGCTGAGGAAGTGCAGGGCCACCCCCACGGCTCCGCCGCCACCGCTGGAGGCGGAGGTTCCGGGAACCCCGGTCTTGCGGGTGAACGTTTCGCCGCCATCGGCGGTCGCCTCGACGGAGCCGTTGTGCAGCAGCAGAAGACCGACCTGGGGCGATACGAAGCTGAAGGCTGCCACAGGTTCGGGGCAGCCTGCTTCGGCGACGTTGAAGATCCGCTTGAACGTCTGCCCTCCGTCAGCCGAGATGCGGGTGATGCACCCGCCGGCGCCGCCCACGACGATATTCGCCGGGGAGAGCACCTGCACGCTTTCCAGATCGCCGGTCGTGCCGGTGGTGAGGCCGCTCCAGGACGCACCCGCGTTGCTCGTGGAGAGCGCGGTCCCGCCCCTGCCCACCGCGTAGCCGACTCCGCCCGAGAAGGAGATCGCCGCGAGCGTCCTGCCCTGCGGCGTGGGGTTCGACCACGACCAGCCCGAATCGCTGACGTTGACAGCGGCCGTGCTGATGCCGACGAGCGCCGTCGTGGCCGACGCAACACCGATGGCCAACACAGCTATGAAGCCTCTGGAGCGGCTGCGCATGAATCCCCCCTGTTGGATTGGTTGCGACGACCTGGCTTGGACGTCGGATGCCACTCAAACCTACGGGACAGGTCAAAGTTGCGCAGCGACGCCCCCGCCCGGGGCCCGCAGCTCGGCGCCGAACGCCGCGCCTACCGCCTCAGGGCAGGCCCAGGAGCGCTGGCACCTCGGCGAGGGACATGACGATCTCGGCGCCCGCGTCGCGCAGCGCATGCGCGTCGCTGTCGGGCGCATAGCCGAGCACACGCATGCCCGCCGCCACCGCGGCGCGAGCGCCGGAGGGGGTGTCCTCGATCACGACGCACCGAGACCGAGGAGCGCCGATGGCGGCGGCCGCGTGCAGGAAGAGATCGGGGAAGGGCTTGCCCCGCGCCACCTGCTCCGCGGAGAACAGCTCCTCGGGACGGAAATACGGGGCCAAGCCCGTCAGCTCGAGCGAGAGCCTCGTCTTTGCGAGCGCCCCCTGGGAGGCCACGCACACCGCGATCCCGGCCTGGCGAACCGCCCGCACGAGCTCTGCGGCCCCGGCGATCGAGCACAGCTCCCGCCGGAACGCCTCGGAGCGCACCTGCTCGTAGCGGGAAATCCAGTCCTCCCGGAGCGGACGGCCGAGCCGCGCGCCGGCATCGCGCGCGATCTCCTCGAGCAGCAGCCCCTGATAGTCCCGCCGGGCCTGTGCAAGCGTCGTTGCAAGCCCCGCGGCCGTCAGCTCACGGGCGAGCACTTCGTTGGATATGACCTCGCTGTCGACGAGCACGCCGTCGCAGTCGAAGATGACCAGCCTCGTGTCTGACATCGCGATCATCCTGACGGTTGATCGCGCGTGCTGCCCGCCGCCGTGGCGGTCGGCCCGAGCGAAAGCGGGGCGCGGTCTGGCCGCGCCTCAAGACTCGACGGTCGGGGAATTCGACGAGTGTCCTTGCTTTGACTGTACATCCATGTCTATCTAAAGCCAACTCACGTGACGTCTATCGCGGCGGATTCGGTCTCATGGAACTGCCCCTTTCGGCCGATTGGGTCTGACATGCAGTGTCAAGAGCTCGAGTTTGGGGGAAATTGCGATGCGGGGCCCAATGCCTCCTTCCGCGCCGGTGAAGCATTCCGGTGAGGAGCTGTGCCTGCTCGGCGAGTCGCTGAAAGCGCGTGCCGAGGACGTGTTGAGGTTGACGGTGACTCGAACCGGCGGTTCGGGGCACGATGTCGACGCCGTGGTGCAGGACAGCTTCGAACGGATAAGCAGGAGCTCCACGATCGCGGTGGCGCGCTGGATGGCCGGCGAGGGGCTCGAGGTCGCTCGCGAGGCGGGCCAGGAAACCTGGGAGATCTTCGGTGAGCTCGCAGCACATCGCGCGGCGTCGCTGAACGAGGTCACGCGTAGATGCCTGTGCTGGCGCGATTCGATGGCAGAGGTCCTGCACGAGAGCGCCACGGTGCTGGACACCTCGCCGGAGACGCTCGGCGAAGCCCTCAACATCCTTCAGCTCAGCCTCGAGTTCAGCCTCGTTCGCATGTGCGAGTGCTTCGAGATCGAGCGCAAGCGCACCGATGAGGAGCTCAAGCGCCGCGAGGAGGAGCTCGCGTTCCTGGCCACGCACGACCCGTTGACGGGCCTACCGAACCGGACGCTGATCCTCGACCGCGTCGAGCAGATGCTCGCGCGCTCGCGTCGCAACCAGACGCCTGTGGCGGCGCTGTTCATCGACATCGACAACTTCAAGGGAATCAACGACACGCTCGGCCACGCCGTCGGCGACGAGCTGCTGCGTGCGGTCGCGGCCCGGCTGGAGGGCGTGATCCGCGACGTCGACGCCCTGGGACGCCTCGGCGGCGACGAGTTCGTCGTGATCTCCGAGGATCTCTCCCTGGCGGCCGGCGCCGAGCTCATCGCCGAACGCCTCCTGGACGCGCTCCAGCACCCCTTCACGCTCGGTGCCGCGGGGGAGGCTCGCGTGAGTGTGACCGCGAGCGTGGGGATCGCGACCGGTGAGGGCATCTCGGCCGAGGAGCTGCTGCGCGACGCCGACATCGCGATGTACAGCGCCAAGTGGGACGGCAAGGCCCGCTATGCGGTGTTCGAGACCGGCATGCAGGCTGTCATGCAGAGCAACATGGAGCTCGAGATGGATCTGCGCGAAGCGCTGGAGAACAGGGAGTTCTTCCTCGCCTACCAGCCGACGTTCGACCTGAACGACATGAGCCCCACCGGTCTGGAGGCGTTGATCCGCTGGGGGCATCCCGTGCGAGGCGTCGTGCAGCCCGACGACTTCATCCCGTTGCTCGAGGAGACCGGGCTGATCGTCGAGATCGGCCGGTGGGTTCTGGAGGAGGCCTGTACCCAGGCCGCCGAGTGGCGCGAGCAGGGACATGCGATCACGATGGCCGTGAACGTCTCCGGACGCCAGCTCGACACCGACCAGCTCGTCGGGGACATCGCCGGGGCGCTCGCAAGCAGCGGCCTCGATCCCGAGGCACTGACGATCGAGATCACCGAGACGACGCTCATGCGCGACGTCGAGGAGACGGCTCGCCGTCTCACCGAGATCAAGCAGCTGGGCGTGAGCATCGCGATCGACGACTTCGGAACCGGCTACTCCTCGCTCGCGCACCTGCAGCGCTTTCCGGTCGACGCGCTGAAGATCGACCGCTCGTTCATCTCGGGTCTCACGCACAACCAGGAGGGCGAGACGCTGTTGCGCACGCTCGTGCAGCTCGGCAAGGCGCTCTCGATCGCGACGTTCGCGGAGGGCATCGAACGGCAGCGAGAGCTCTCGCTGCTGAAGGACGAGCACTGCGACAGCGGGCAGGGCTTCCTGTTCGCGCGACCGCTCGACGTCGCTGCCACCGAGGCGTTCCTGCGCAGCTGGTCTCCCCGCGTCGCCCCGGCCTGACGGTCCGCTTCCAGCAGGGGCGCTTCAGAAGGGTGAGCGAGGGGACTCGAACCCCCGACCGCCCCGATTGGGCGGGCACGGAACGTTTCTCACTCAGACGAGTGGCGACAGCGGCGCGCAGTCGCATCGACCATGCGGCCATGATCCGATCTTTGGACTTCTCGTTGCACTAGCATCATCGCCCTCGGGGGGGTCCTGAAGGTCCCGAGCACATCTCGGAGCGCACGCTTCGATCCATTCGCGAACGGGGGGCGGGGGGCATGGGAGAAGGGCTGCGATTGCAAGCTCGGCCGGGAACACAACCGCGAGCGTTGCGTCACGGTCGTGCCGCTGCGCTTCTTGGCTCGCTGGCGATGGTGTTGGCGGTGTTTGGGCTGGGGCTGACGGCGTCTGCTGGGGCAGAAGAACTCAGTCATGCCGAGAAAGAAAAGTTGCCGGTGATCGTGCAATGGGTCTTTCGCAATGGTGCGGCGAGTGATCCTCTGGGCTGTGGTGAAGGGTGTGCTGCGCTCTGGACTGCTGAGCATGGTGCGATGGCCAATGGGCCTGCGGCGCAGGAAATCTGGGATCAGCTCGGCGCGTTTGAGGCCTCTGAGGGGCTGTGGCCATCGCTGAGCACTCTTGCTACAGATCTGTCGTACGGCGGGGTCGGATTTGAAGTCGGGCCGTTTACGCTCGGCTGGCATGTCGGCGGTCCGTCTGGCAAATGGATGAAGTTCGAGGAACAGGGGGCAGCGACCACTCCTCAGTACGGTTGGTGTGGCAGCGCCGGCAGCTATTTCGAGGAACTCGCGGCGCCAGGGGAAGCGTATGGGACGAGCCCAGAATCGGGGCTTCCGGCCCAGCCGAAAGCGTCTGGCTGGACCTTTATCGGCAAGCAACACTATTGCTACTACGGCGGCATCGGCTACTACGCTGAAGTGGCCGTACCCACTTGCAGTGAATCGATCTCGCCCCCGACGCCGTGGCCTGGATGGAGCAACCCATCGGAGGCATATGCTACGTGCGGTGGAATCAAGTACCTCACGGCGTTGCGCACACGGCCGTTCCACTATGCCGTTCCTGAGGAATACAGCAGCCAGACCGCTAATGACGTGGTCACGAATGGTGCTCCTGAACCCGCACCGTCGGTCGAAGCCGTCGAAGCCGCTCTGAAAGCGGCGCTGGAAGCTTCCGGAAGTGGGCCGTTCAACGCATGGGTGCGCTACGAGACCACCGGGGAAGGCTCCAACCCCACAACGGTGCCCCTGCCATCAGAAGAATTCGGTGCCGGCAACCCAGGCGAGCCAGGCAGAACCATCGCGTGCGCCGGGAAACCCGTGAACTGTGCGACCGGGAATGAGATCGACACCCAGACCGACATATCAGTTCCGGGACGCGGGGTGCCTCTGGAGCTCTCGCGCACATACAACTCGCAGGCGGCCGTCGCGGAAGGCTCGCCGGGCCCGTTTGGGTATGGCTGGAGCTCGTCCTTCAGCGACCACCTAACGATAAACACGGAAACGAGCACGGTGACGGTGGGCCAGGCCAACGGCAGCACGGTCGCCTTCACCGGCAGCCTCGGCACCCCGGGTCCGCTCACCGCGCCGGCTTGGGCGCAATCGACGCTCGTACACAACAGCGATGGGACCTACCTGTACACGCTGCCCGACCAGGAAGCATTCCATTTCGACTCGAGCGGTCGCCTGACAAGTGTCGCAGACCGCAATGGTAACACGACGACCCTGTCCTACAGCAGCGGCCATCTTGAAGCGATCACGGACCCCGCGGGCCGCACAATAACGCTGGCTTACAACGAAGAAGGCCGCGTCGAAAGCGCGACCGACCCGATGGGCCATATCACGAAATATGGTTACGAATCGGGGAAGCTCGTGAGCGTCACTCAGCCTGGGGGGACGTCGCCGCGTTGGCAGTTCAAATACGACAGCTCTCACCAGCTCACAGAAGTCATCGACGGTCGCGGCGGCGCAACCGTCAACGAATACGGCAGCTCGCATCGCGTGAGCGCGCAGACCGATCCGGCGGGACGCAAACTCAGCTTCGAATACCAAGAGGAAACCGTGCCGTATCAGACGACGATCACAAACCATGCCACGGGTGCCGTCACGAAGGAGTCCTTCGACGGCGCGCATGAGCTCATCTCGATCACCCACGGCTACGGCACCACCGAAGCAACCACCGAAACATCGACATACGACCCCGAAGGCGAGCTAGCCAGTCACACCGACGGCAACGGCCACACCACGACCTACACCTACGATACGGCTGGCAACCGCACCAGCAGCACAGACCCTCTCGGCGACAAAACGAGCTGGACATATGACGCCACCCATGACGTTGAAACGACTACCAAGCCCAGCGGAGAGGTCACGACCATCACCCGGAACGCCCACGGCGAGCCGGAAACCATCTCGCGGCCCGCGCCTGGGAGCAAAACCCAGACCACGAAATACGCCTACAACTCCTACGGCGAGCTCACGAGCGTCGAAGACCCACTGAAACGGGTTTGGGGCTACGAATACGACGCCAACGGCGACCGCACTGCCGAAACAGATCCCGAAGGCGACAAGCGCACGTGGAGCTATAACGAAGACTCGCAGGAGATCGCCATGGTCAGCCCCCGAGGCAATGTGCTCGGGGGAGAACCGGCGACGTTCACGACCACGTTCGCACGTGACGCCCAGGGCCGACCAACAGCGATCAACGAACCGGGAGGCGGCGGAAGCGGCAGCCCAGCGAGCAAATCTGCAGCGTCCATGACGGGTGGCGCGCAGGAAGGGCAGACGCTCACGGCCAACACGGGCATTTGGTCCGGCGCCGCGCCTCTGACCTACACGTACCAGTGGCGCCACTGCAACGGCTCCGGAGAAAGCTGCACCTCGATCACGGGAGCGACGGGCGCAACTTATGCGCTCAGCCACGGCGACGTCGGGGACACCATACGAGTTGTGGTCACGGCAACGAACGCTCTGGGCTTCGCGTCGAGCACGTCGGCAGCGACAGCCACCGTGTCCGTTCCGGTTCCAGCGTTTGTCTCGAAGTTTGGGACGCATGGGTCGGGTGCGGGAGAACTGGGTGGGGCGAAGGGCATCGCGCTGGATGGGAAAGGCGATCTCGTCGTCTCCGACGAAGGCAACGCCCGGGTGGATGTCTTCAAGGAAAACGGCGAATTCATCAAAATGTTCGGGAGCTATGGGTCGGGGGCTGGGCAGTTCGGCGAAATCAAGGGGATCGCAGTCGACTCGAAAGGCGACATCTGGGTCGCTGACCAGGGCAACAGCCGCATCTCCGAGTTCAACGAAAAAGGCGAATACCTCAAAGCCATCGGGTCAGCCGGGACAGGC
>JADGPL010000006.1 GCA_017882455.1 Solirubrobacteraceae bacterium
CCCGCCGACCAAACCCCCACAACCCCCGAGAACCAGCCAACGACGACCCAGCAACCCAAGGGACACCACCCTCAACCCCACTACCAGCCTCAACACTCAAAGCGGCCTCCTTGCGTTCGCCACGGGCGACGGAGAATGCCCCAAGCCCGATCGAGAGATGTCGAAATTTGGTGACCGAGCACCGCCCGATCGTCGCCGACGGGCTCGGGCATAGGGCCAGGTCACGGCATGTGAAGCCCTTGTGTTCGCGGTCCGGACAGAGGGCTGCGCCCGGCGAGCGAGGCTCGCCGGGCGCAGTCTGTACGTGGATCTGCTGCTTGCTGTCGCCTAGATCTGCTGCTTGCTGTCGCCTAGAACTGAACCGCCGCCGCTCCGGCGATGAGCGCCGTGTCGACCGCGCCCTTGGGCACCGCCAGATAGTCCGCACCGGCGAGCTCCGCCTGGCCACCCTTCTTGTCGGCGACGAACTTCAAGAAGTTGTCGACCGACGTGGCCTCTCCCGGCGTGGTGCTGGGGAGCAGCGAGTAGGTGGTGAACGCCAGCACGTAGGTGAAGTTGCAGAGCGTGTAGCTCTTCTCCTTCACCGTCGATGGCGGGACCGCCGTCGTCACTTCGTTCCAGAGCCCCGTCACCGATGGCGGCGGGAACGGGTTGGACCCATTGGTGTAGCCGGTGCTCTTGCAGTTGGCGCTCGCCGCGGGACCTGTATCACCGTTGCTCGACGGATCCGCATAGGTCACTTTGGCTTTGGTGCCGCTGCCCTTCGAGCCGTTCTCGATCTCGACCCAGAACTTAGCCGTGCCCGCGCCGTTTCCGGCCCCACTGAACAGGGCCGTTTCACGAAGTTCGGCAAGGTTCGAGTAGCCGATGCTGCCCGGCGTTTCTGAGACCTTTTTGGCCTCTTCATTGTCGCCTTCCGCCGTCGTCTTGACCAGCGACAGTGCCGTGGGCCAGACGATGTTGAGCGTGCTGCCTTCCGAGAGCTGCTGCCAGGTCTCGCTGCCAGACGCTGTCGTGAGCGTCGATTTGTTGATCAGGTAGAGGTATTTCTTGAGAACGTTGGTCGTGCCGGCTTTTTCCTTGCGCACGACCGCCGTGATCGGGTCCGAGGAGCAGCCGGCCCCGGTGATCGTGTCACCGTTGTCGGCTATCTGGCCCCACGTTGTGATCGTGCCGGCGTAGATGCCCTGAAGCGTGGCGTCGCTCAGCACGAGACGCCCCGGAGCCGGGGCGCTCGTCGCCGTGCAGCCGGTTGGGAGATTGACATAGACCGCGAGCGAGAACTGTGCGACCGGGAGCGTCTCGAGCGTTTTTTCGGTCGGGGTCGACTCCTGGTTGGTGATGTTTTTGACCTGGGTCGCGTTGGGTGCTTCCGCGGTCGCGACGTAGGCGTTGTTCGCGGCAAACCCGGTGACGGGGCCTGAGAGAGTTCCGGATTCGCCCCACGACTTCAGGCCGGCGCCGCTGCTGGTCCCGTTGTAGGTCACGACCGGCGATTCTTTGCTTCCCTGTTTGCCACTGCAGGCGAAGTTGTCGGTCGATTTGTTGAAGTTGCTCGTCCAGACACGCTGCGCGACGATCTCGACAGCAGCGCCCTGGCCGGTGATCGGCCCGCCCGAGCACTGCGTGCCGAGCGACGCACTCGCGGTCCCTGGCCCGGCCAGGGAAGCGATAGCCGCCGCGGTGATGATGCCCGCCGGCACTGTTCGCAGTCGGCGGGTGGTGATGACCTTCATTGCAGGACTACCTCCGATCGAGACTCGTTTCCCCCCGTGCGCTGCCACGGGCAAATCCTCACCATTCTGGTAAGGCTTGTCGGGAGTATTTCTCACGGTCTCGGTGAGGATGTACAGTTCCTGTAAACACGCGTGTCGCCGAGCGGCGGCCGCGGAAGGGCGCCGCGGGCCCCTTGGATCGAGCGGTTGTCGGGCGCGATCCGGCAGGGGCCGGTGGCATCATCGATCGGTGCCGCATGGCCGCCCCACGGCTGCACCGAGGCGCGCACACATCCGGCGGTGCGGCCCACCGACCGCGAGCATGAAAAGGGCCGGACCCCGCATACCTGCGGGGCCCGGCCCGAACTGCATCTGCCTCGGCTCCCGGAGCCGATGGTCCCCTCTAGCCGATTGACGCGGCTCCTGCGACTGCCTCACTGGTGACTGCGCCCTTCGGCAGCGCCAGGTAGTCGTGGCCGGCCAGCTGTGACTGACCGCCCTTCTTGTCCGTCACGAACTGCAGGAACGCCTTGACCGTTTCGGTCTCTTTCGCGCTCGTCCCCGTCAGCAGGGAGTATTTCGTGAACGCGAGGTCATAGGTCAAACCGCAGAGGGCGTATGCCTTCTGCGTCACCGACGTCGTCACGCTGTCCCACGGCGCGGTCGCTGCCGGCGGCGGGAACGGAGTGCCTTTCTGGTCCACGTAGGTCACCTTGTTGCAGTTGGCGTCCTGTGCCGTGGCGGTCGTGTCTTCCGCGCCCGTCGACGGGTCGGAGTACGTGGTGTTCTTGCCCTTGACGCCGTTCTGGAGCTTGGCCCAGAACGTCGTGCTCGTCGCCGGGGCGAATCCTTTCGCCCTGCCTTCGAACAGGTTGATGTAGCCGATGCCACCTTCGGTCGCGAGGACTTTGGTCGCGAGGGCGCTACCGCCGTTGCCACCCGCGGGAGTCACGTTGGCGGCCGTCGGCCACACGGTGTTCAGCGACCCCTCGGACAGCTGCTGCCACGTCTCGCTGCCTTCGGACGTCGTCAGCGAGCTCGGGTTGATCTGGCCAAGGAACTGCTTGAAGATGTGCGTCGTGCCTGACGAGTCCTGACGCACGATGACGTGGATCGGGTCCGCGCCGCAGCCGGTGCCGGTGATCACGTTGCCGCCTTCGGCTTCAAGCGCGCCCCACGTGGTCACGGTGCCCGCGTAGATGCCCTGGAGCTCTTTGTCGGTGAGTGACAGGCGTCCGGCCGCCGCTGGGCTGGTCGCCGAGCAGCCCGCCGGCAGGTGCACGACGACCGCCAAAGACTCCTGCGCGACTGGTACGGTCAGCAGGGTTTTGGTGGTCGGGGTCGACTCCTGTTTCTCGATGTTAGTGATCTGCGTCGCGCTCGGCGGTTCGTCGGTCCCGACGAATGCGTTGTTGTCCGCGAAGCCGGTCGTGGCGAATTTGCCGGGTTCGTATTCGGATTCAAGGGAGCCTTCGGCACCCCACGATTTCATGCCGGCGCCGCTGCCGTCCGAGGTGTAGGTCACGGTCGGCTCTTCACCGGGGGTTTTGCACGCGAACTTGCTCGAGGTCACCGGGGTTCCGTTGAAGCCTTTGTCCCACAGCGTCTGCTGCGCGCCTTTCTGCAGCGACGAGCCCTGCCCGATGATGTTGTCACCGAGACAGTGCGACGTCGAGGTTTTTGCGCTCGCAACGCCCGGTGCTACCAAAGCAGCTACCGCGAGGGCCGCGACCGCGCACGCCATCAAGATACGGCGCGCAGATGAAGGATGCATCGTTCTACTACCTCCTGGTATGCAGTTCGCCGCCCCGGACAGCAGCGCCCCCCGAGATCGGCCAGAGTGGCAGCGTCTTGCTGCCGACTGGCACTCTCGTGAACTGACCCGTTGACAAGGTTGTCGAGCGGTGACTGTCCCGCCGTTTGCGGCTCGTGGGCCAGATGCTGATGACACCTGATTACAGCGTGTTTACATAAGTTCACACGCTGTTCACATTCGGCCGATACCAGCAGAACGGATGACGGGCCGCGCAACGGTGACGACGGCCTGGGCCGGAGCGCCCGCGCCGCCGGGCGGAGCCGCGTGAGCCCCGCCGCCGGTGTGCTGCCGGGGCGCCACGTGGCGCCCCGACAGCTCCCGAGTAGACCTCTTCGCTAGTGGTGCTTGGCGGCGCGCAACGTGACGGTCGCCGTGGTCGTGTGGGTGGCGCCTGCCGGGTCATGGGCCACGAGCGTGGCTCGTGACGGGATCACGTGCAGCTTCGCCAGGAGCGAGCGCGCCTTCGCCGACAGGTGCAGCGTAACGGTCTTGGTCTGTCCGCCCGCGACCGAGAAGGCGCCCGTGGCGAGCGTCAGGATCGACGCCTTCGCCTTGGCCTGATGGCCGACGCTGGCCACCACCGCCTTGAGCGTCTTCAGGGTCACCGCGCCAGAGCAGCTGCTCTCGCCGGCCGGGCAGGACACCTTGAGCGTGAACGCTCCCGCGCTGCTCACCGACGCCGAGGCGCCGGCCAGTGTCGCGATCGGGACGGGCGGTGGTTTGACGACCACGTTGCCGAGGACACCGCCGCCTGGGGCGCCGCCTCCGGTGCCGCCACCGCCTTCACCGCCGCCACCGCCACCGCCGCCGCCACCGCCACCGCCACCGCCACCGCCGCCACCACCGCCACATCCGCTGGTGCAGACGACGGTGCCAGTGGTGGTGAACGTGAGTTCCGTTCCCTGGCTCTTGCCGCTGGCGTTGGCAGCCACGAGCAGGAATTTGTATGTCGTGTGGGCGCTCAGCCCCGTCAGTGAGGCGGACACGGCGACCGGAGTGGAGCCCGAGCCCAGCCCGGCCGGCGAGCACGGTTCGGTGTGTTCGCTCACGCTGGCGGTGCCGTACTCGAACTGGCATTTCGTCAGCGCGGCACCCTGGGGGTTGACGGTGCCGTGCGCGGTCGCCGTCGTTTCGCCCAGGCTCGTCGCCGCTTCCGTCGCGACAGCGGGTGTCGGGCCGGTCGTGAACGTCCCGTCGAGCCCTTCACCGGCTCCGCCCGCGTTTTTCGCGACCAGCCGGAAGTGGTAGGTCGTGTGCGCCGTCAATCCGGTCACAGCCGCAGTCACCGCGGTCGCGCTCGAACCGGATCCGCCCGGTTCTTTCTGCGCGCATGGCGCGCTCGCGGTGTAGGAGGTCGTGGTCCCGTATTCGAACTTGCATTCGCTCACCTTGGCGCCGTTCGGGTTGACCGTGCCGTTGAGCGTCGCCGTCGTGCTCCCGATCGGATTCGCTTCACCGGTTACAGCGGCCGGGCCGGGGGCCTGGATGTTGATTTTGCCGTGGATCACGAGTTCCGGTTCGGCCAGGACGTCCGTGTGGATCTTCTCGGTGACTTCGAGCGCACCCGCCTGGGTGAATTTGTGCGTGACTTCGGTCGTCTGGAACTCGTCAGCGCTCACCGTCTGCTTGGTCCCGTCGCCGAATTCCCATTCCACGCTCAGCGCGTTGCCCTGCGTCAGCTGCGAGGACAGCGCGACCGTGTCGCCGATCGGGATCGGTTCCGCTTCCGGGACACCGATGCCGTTGACGCTGTGCGTCGGTTTGGTCGCGCTCGGCTTCGCGCAGCCTGTGCCGCCCGGCCCAAACTCGATGACTTTGGGTTTGGTGAATGTCGAGTCGTACACGAAGACGTCGTGGTTCTTGCCGGCGGCGAGTTGAGACTGGGCGCTGTAGCCGATCTGGCACGGCCCGTTTTCGCCGACGGTCGCGGCGCTCTGGCCGCCCGTCCAGCCTTCCTCCACGCCGGCGGAGCTGAACTCGAGCACGCCGGGGTAGCGATAGCCGGTCTTTTCGCCGTTGAGTTGCTGCACGATGCCGGCCTTCGTGTAGATCGTCCCTTCAGGACCGAGGGAGAGACCTCCCCCCGCTTCCGGCAGCGGGTTGCCTGGGAATTCGACGAGAGTTTCGGATGCTGCTTCGAATTCGATGATCGGTTTGGGCGCGGTTTTTTCAGCGAAGCTCGACGGCACTTCGTCGATTTCGTCGACGTTGTCGACGAGCACCTTGCCCGCGGGCGTCACGACAGGAGACGTGGCTCCTTCGCCTTCGAAGTAGTTCGTGGTGTCCACCCAGCGGGGCTCTTTGCTCTTGCCGCCCAGTGCCCCCGTTTCGCTGACTCGCTCCATCGCGATCAATGTTTCGCCGAGGGCGTGCCCGGGGTCTTCCCCGCCGAGGAGGATGATGTCGTGGTTGGTCGGGTCCACGGCGATGCCCGCTGGTTCGAGCAGCGATTCGCCCTGTTTTTCAGAAAGCGGTTTCAGGATTTTCGGACCGGCCAGCACGCCCGTTTCTTTGCCCGTCGCGGGCGTCCCCGAGGCCGGCAGCAGCTTGCCTTCGCTAGGTTCGGTCGAGAATGCGTACAGATCCGCCGCGCCGACTTTTTCGGGGTCGATCTTTTCCGACGGGCGCAGCTCGCTGGCGAGCACGTACACGCGTTTGAGGACAGGGTCGATGACGACATTGTCTACAACGTCGGCTTCTTCGTTTTTTGCTTCGGTGTCCTGCGGCCTGAACTTCACAGAGGCGACGGCCGTGTACTTGCCTTCACCGTTTACCGTGAACTTCTGCAGACGGAATTCGTCCTTTTCGTCCGGGAGATCGACGACATAGACGCTGTTGTCGGTCGGATCCACACCCATGCCTGCCGCTTCTTCAAAGGGTTCCAGCTGACCGGTGCCTTTGCCCGCGGATCCGAAACTCGCGATTTCTCCGTAGTTGTCCGCCTGGGCCGCTCCCGCCGTCATGGCGACCGCGAAGGCGCTCAACGCCAGCGTGGCTGTCAGGCGGCGGACGAGGCTTACGAGGTCAGACATCTTGCTCCGATCTTTTCGCTGGTTGAGAATCCAGGCCCACTGAGGACCGACCCCACGGCGGTGACGCTTGGTTACCGGCCGAATTTCCCTGCCGGCATTGCCGGCCGCGGTCAATGCTGGCGGCCGAAGCGAGCGTCGTCGTGTTAAAGCCGTGAACAACGCGTGAAGGCGCCATCACCATGGCCGGCCCCTGCGATCTTGAAAACGTCGCTGCGAGCGCAGCGAGGAGATCGTCGCGGGCGCGAGGCGCACCTCGCGCCGGCGGCCCGGGCGACCGCGGACCGCCGCGCCGGCGACGGCCGCCAGCACTACGAGTCCGAGGATGTATGGAGCCGTCGGCTCGTGTTCGGGTGCGCGATAGGCTACCGCCTCGTTGCTGACCGACTCGGGCGCAGCCTCCTCTTCCTCTTCTTTCTCAGGCGCCTCCACCGGCGAGGTCACGGCAGAGGTCCCGCTCGGCGGCGTCGGGCGCGCGGGCTGTGGCAGCGGTGCGGGCACAAAGGCGGGGACGAAGCTGGCAAAGGACGGGGGCACGAAGAAGTTCGTGGCCGCAACCGGGTGCGAGGCCGGGGCAGCCGGCGGCGGGGCGGCCGGGGCGGCCGGCGGCGGTAGGGGCAGCGGCACGGCGGCGCCCGGCGGAGCGCTCGCGGGGGCCGGCGCCGGAGCGGGAGCGGGAGCCGGAGCCGACTGGCTGGCGCTCGAGAGTGGCGCTTTGGGAGCCGGGACGGTCCCGCACGGCTCACGCACGCTTCCGGGCTGGACGGTCACCGGCAGCGAGGAGGACAGCCCGCCCGCGGTGATCGTCACGATCGTGGTCCCAGGGTTGTAGGCGCAGAACAGCCCCGACTGCGGGTCGGGGATCGGTTCGCCGGTGGGTCCCTGCAGCACGGCCAAAGGGTTGGACAAGGCAAGGTTGGGCTCGACGAAGTTGCCGACTTCCGGACGCGAGGAGGTGAAGGTGTATTCAGGGAACAGTCCGTGCGCGCAGGCGTTCCCGACGCAGTTGGAGGGAATTGGGATGTAGGGATCGGTTTCCGGGGTCGTGGAGCTGTTGTGGGCGACGTTGCCCGAGCGTGGGCGCCGAGCCAGTCCCTCGAAGCGCGCGACCTGACTGCGCCGCAGCAGCGTCCCGTCCTCGCCTTCGAGCGCCAGTTCTCCGATGTTGGGGACCAGCCGGACGCTGACGGGCGCCACGTTGGTCGCTGGGTTGCGGGCGGCAACGTTGATCTGCGCCAGCATGAACCCGCTCGCACCGATGAAGTCGTTCAGCGCCTGCTGGGCGAAGCTCACGTATCCGAGCGTGCCCGAGCCGAAGGACGGGATCGAGCCCGCGCTCGTCTGCAGCGCAAGCGTCACGTTCTGTTCCGGCGAGTTGAAGAAGTAGGCCGAGGCGCCACCGGCAACGAGCAGCTGCACGACCGCGCTCGCGCCGGCTTCCCCCGCTGCCGCCTGTGCCCGAAGATCGGCGTTGCCGAGGACGATCGCGGGCATGCTGTTCGCCTTTGCTTCGCTGAGCTCGGCCGCGAGCCACACCAGTTGCGCTTCCCCGACCGGCGTGCTGTCGTCGAGCACGATCACGCGCACCGGGCCCGCCGGTCCGTTCGAGTTCATCGCGTAGTAGGCGCACTGGCTCCCCACAGCGGCGCAGCTCTGCGCCGAGCGACCGGCCGATTCGAGCCCTGGAGCCGACCCCGCGTTGCCGAACGGTTCGGGGAATCCGCTGAAGGCGAGCGAGAACGACTGCTCGCTGTGGCTCGCATCGAGGTCGGTCGCCGACGGAGCCACGTAGGTAGGCATCCCGCTGGAGCCGATGATCCCGGCGTAGCGGTTGAGCTCGCGTGCGTAGGGAACCTGAAGCGTCGCGGGCCCCGCGGTTTTGCCGGTGGTGACCCGCGCTCCCGTGTAGAGGAAGGCACGAACGCCCGTGATCTGGCCGGCAAGCTGGAGCGCGTGGCGCAGCCACACGTCCGGTCCGATCTGAGCCTGGTTGCGCTCAGCGCAGGGGGCGGCGCACTGGGCGCCGCCGGCGATCGCGAACGTCGCCTGCTTCGGCGTCGCCGGCACCGGTGCCGAGGCGACGCCTGTCGGCTGGACGCCATCGGCCGGGTAGCGCCACACGTCGGCCGTGTCCATCTGTTCGTTTTCGTTGTCGACGATTCCCCCGACTGCCCAGCCCAGAGCTCCGCTGGAGTTGACCAGCAGCGCCGCCACGGGATCCGGCTGGTAGACCGTGTCGTAGCGTTCGTATTCCCCGGGCGGCTGCTGGACGTCGTTCAGTTCGTGCTCCTCGTCGCTCCAGCCCGTGGCCGTCTGGCGTAGCACCCCGGTTTCCTGGTTCGAGGACAGCGGATAGGGGTCGATCAGCGTCGGCGGGAACCCTGGCGGCGGACTGGGCACGTTGTCCACGGCAAAGGTGTTGGGGGCGCTGCCGACGGCGACCGCGCGCAGCGCACCTCCTTCACGAAACAGCGCGACCGACGCCGGCGAGGCGTCAGCGGGATAAGGCGTCGGCGTGGCCTGCCACGCCGATCCGGTTGACTGACGCTCATACACCTGCCCGCCTTCCCCCACGCCCGAGGCCGTGAAGGCCGCGCCGCCGTCGGGCAGCCCGGCGACCGCCCAGGGAGAGTTCTTGCCCATCACGGCGGCTGCGCCAGTGTCGAGGCGCCAGCCGGAGCCGTCGTTGACGATCAGCCCGCCTTCGTAGCGCTCTGAGGAGGGAACTATCTTGCGGTAGGCGACGATCGCTTCCGAGCCGGCGAAGGCGATCGAGGAGTAGCTCGCGCCCCGCGCCGACGGCGGGATGTCTTCTTCGGGTTCCTGCGTCCAGGTCTTGCCGTAGTCCAGCAGCACGCCGTTCTGCCCAACCGCATAGCCACGAGCCGAGTTGCTCGGATCGAAGGCGATGCCGAGCAGGTTCCCGCGGAAGTTCACGGGCGCCGCCGGATCGGGTTCCCACAGACCGGTTTCGCCTCGCCACAACCACATCTGGCGGAGGTTCGTGGGCGCGTCCCCGACCGCATAGGCGCGACCCGGGGTGGGCCACGCGACGGCTCGCAGCCGTGGGGTTTCGTGACCTCCGCCGGGGCCCATCAGGCTTTCCGGCACCCATCCCTCGCCCGGCTTGAAGCGCGCGACCTCGCCCCGATCGCCGACCGCGAGCGCTTCGCTGGAGAGCGCGCCGAGCGGCTGCCCCGGAGCGGGCGCGACCGCGAGCAGCGCGCGGCGAAACGAGGCGGGCCAGGGGGTGAGACGGCTCGAGACCGGGTTGAGCGTCAGGTGCACGGGCAGCCGTTCCTGCCCCAGCCATCCCTCGTGCGGGTTGGAGAACGCCGAGCCGAAGCTCCCGCCGACGTCAGCGGGTGCAGGAGAGCCTCCAAGCGCGGTCACGCGCGTGAGCTGCGTCCCGTCCAGGCGCAGGCTCACGCCATCGGGAAAGCCGGTGATGACGCGTTCGCCGATGGCTTCCGGGGTGGAGGAATTGGCCCAGGCGAAGCTGCGCACGCGCGCGGTCGGCAGTTGTTCGGGGAGTTCGTGCGTGCACGGTTCGCTCGCGCCGGACCCCGCCGGAAGCCCGCACCAGGACGCCACGAACCTGCCCGACGCTTCGCCTTCTCCCTTGAAGAACATCGTGGCGGAGGTCTGCAAGTCGGTGCGTTCCCCGTCGATCCAGACGCCGTCCGAGGTGGCCGTCAGCAGCTGGGACTGGACGCGCTGGGGCACGGTGAAGGGCTCTCGCGCGCCTTCCCTGCCTTCGACGAAGATCGGTTCCCCCGATTCTCCACCAGCTCTGAGCGTGACCGGCTGCCAGCTCGCAGGTTCTCCGCCCGTCCCCGGCCGGCGGCGGAACAGCGCGATCGAGCCGGCGGGATAGTGCGAGGAGAGCCTTGCGATCAGCCAAGCATTCTGGGGAGAGCTCGCGCTGATCGCCAGCACCTGGAATTCTTCCTTGCTCGCCGCGGGAACCTCGATCGGCTCCACGCTCCATTCGCTGCCGTCCCAGTGCAGCACGCGCTCTTCCTTGCCTTCTCCTTCGCTCACGGGGACGACGAGTGCCCCGGCGTGGCCGCCTTCGTCCAGCGCGGCGATCATCGGCGCGCGGTTGACGCCGAGCAGTTTTTCGCCTTCTTTCAGCGCCGCTTCGCCTGCGGGCGGCGCGAGCTGCTGGAAGGCCCCGCCGGGGTTGCGCACGAGCAGCACCCGTTCGACGGCGCCGCTCGATTCCGACGACGGGATGGTTCCCCCGAGGACGCCATCGCCCGCGGCTGTCATCTGCCCGGCGAGGGGACTCGGAGTGCTGAACCTGCCGCCTTCCGGCTGATCGAGCTTGAAGCCGGAGAGGGGATGACCTGCGTGGTCGAGCAGCGCGGGCGCTGTGCTCCACCCCGTTTCCCGGGTGTAGCGGACGAGCGTGGAGGCACCGCTCTCGATCCCGAGCCCCCACGTCTCGTCGGGCGCCTCAGCGGGAGAGGCACCGAACATCGTGACGCTGGTGGCCGGGACCGAGGCGTCGGTCTGCGGGACCGGTTCGCCCGCAGATTCGGCCGCGCGTGAGCTCGCGCCAGGCCCCGGCAGGCCAGCCATCAGCGCCGCCGCAAGGGCTGCGCCGATCGCTGCGATCACGGCGAGGGCGCGCCGCGAGCGCGGGCGTCGGGATCGGGGCAGCGGTCTCAAAACCGTGTTTCCGCCCCGAGCGGGCCACCCTGCAGGATCGCGCGTGCGTTGGGGAACGCCAGCGAGGTGGAGACGCTGTTGGTGTTCGCTTCCTGGGTCGACTTCGTGGGCAGGGGGGCGAGCGCGTGTGTCTGCAGGTCGAGCTTGGTCGGCCAGCGCTTTGCGTTCAGGCGCAGCAGCAGCTTGCGCCTGCCTGCGGCGAAGGTGTGCGTCGGCGTGCTTGCGACCACCTTGTGCTTGCGCTCGGCGAGCAGGCGCACGCGCGCCGTGACGGCCAGCTGGAAGCTCAGTTCGAGTTCGGTCTTGTGGATCAGTCGCGAGCGCATGTGCGAGAGCAGCGGTACCGCCACGCGGGCGAACGGGTTCACCACCTGCGCGACCACAGGTCCTTCCGAGGCCGCCCCTTCCGAGAGGCCCGAGTTGTCCACGGGCACCGCATCGGAGGCCTCCCGCGGCACCCCTTCGTCGGCGGGGCGTGCCGTGATCAGGTTTTCACCATCGAAGGCGGGGTCGCCGTCGCGCTGGGGGTGAGCGCGTTCTTCAGCGGTGCTGAGATGAAACAGCCACCCGCGCGTGCTCGCCATCCAGCAGTCGTGGACCGCCGGGCACACGATCTTTTCCGCCGCTCCCTTCGGGCCATCCTGTTCGCCGGCGAGGGGCAGTTGCAACCTGTCCGAGATCGATCCTTCGGCGGAGATGTGGGCGACGGTCGCCCGCGCGAGCGGATTGGGACCGCGTGATGCTTCTTCCTGGGACTCGAGGGCGAGCCAGGCGCTGTGCGTGCCCGGCTCGCCGGCAACCGCGTTGACGATCTGATCTTCCGAGAAGGCTTCGAGACCCGAAGGTTCGCTCTGCGGACCGAGGACCTGCACCCAGCTGGGGGATCCTTCTTCGAGGTATTCGTGGCTTTCCTTGGAGTACTGGACCTTCGAGTAGCGCAGAACGGTCACGCCCGCTTCGGCCGATTTTTCGGGCGGTTCGATCACCGTGCCGGCCGCCGCCCACATCGCGTCCGCATCGCTCGAGAGATGCAGGAAGTCCAGGGCGTAGGGGAACTCGCCCGGCCCGTAGAGGGGCAGGCCCGTGACCGGTTCGAATGAGGTTGTGCCTTCGCCGTCGAGGGCGTGCATGGCCGGCACTTCCAGCGAGCGCTTGATGAAGCGATCCGAGGCGGACAGGCGCAGGCTCTCGAACAGGCCGCCTTCGAAGGTGCGCAGATCCTCCACCGCGTGACCTTCCGGCAGATACGGTTCGGCCGTGAGCGTGCGGCCGTTCCAGTGGAGCTGGAAGGAGCCGATCTGGGGTTCCGGCAGCGAATCGCCGGCGAACCAGCAGTCGCTGGCACTCAGGCAGCTGGCCGCATGCATCGCCTGGTAGGAGGTCGACTGGAAGGCCAGCGAGGCGTAGGAGTCGACCACTTCGAGATTGCCCGTGCCGGGGTTCAGGGCAAAGCGACACAGCGTGTTGTCTTCGAGCGGAGGCGCGAAGCCGCGCGATTCGGAGGCCTGGCCGGGTCGCCCGTCTGAGACCGTCCAGAATTCGTTGGGGCCCGCCCACGCGATGCGCCCGTCGCTCGCCCCGCACACGTTCGCGAGCTCGTGCCAGCCTTCGCCGTCGTAGGCCCACACGCCCGCGGGCACCGTGCTTCCGTTCCCAGCTGTGATCAGAACGCCGCGGTTCGGCGACCAGAATTGGATGTCGCCGATCTTGCCGAGCCCCACGGGAGCGTTCGCGCCTTCGACCCCGCTAGGTGGGCTCGGCGGGCTCGGCTGTTCCAGGCGCCATTCGGCGTTGCCGTCGTCGGCGAGTTCCGCGGCGTTGGCCGCCGCGCCACCGAGCAGCGCCGTGATCAGCAGCGCGAGCAGGAGGGCATACAGGGCGCGGGCGCTCATGTCCTCTTGGCCTTGCTCTTCTTGGAGTTGGCCGTCTTGGACCTGGCCTTCGTCTTGGCCTTGCGCACGAACGTCACCGCGACGCTCTCGTGCAGGGTCGGTCGCCCAGGCGCGGTGAAGGTCACGTTCGTGGTCGCCGACAGTCCGCCCGCGCGAGCGGCCAACGGCGAGTACTTCGATCCGGGGGCGAGCGTGATCGTGCTCAGCCCGGCGCCGGCCTCGTGGAGCTGTCTGCTCGCGGCGACCGTGCGCGTCAGCACCGTGGTACTGGTGCGCGCTCGTCGCTTCGTCCGCTTTGCGCCATGTGCGCTGCCGGCCGAGGTGGAGCGGATCGTGCTGCTCGCGCTCGCGTGCAGATATCCCGCCCCCGGGAGCTCCACGTACAGCTGGACCTTGCCGTTTGCGAGCGAGCGGGCCGTCACCCCGAGGCTCCAGCTCGGCTGCGGCGCCGGGTTGGGCGGCGCTTCCGAGATGATCTGCGGTCCTGGGTTCTCTGCGAAGACGACGCGGTGGACGGCGAAGGCGTCGGCTCCGTCGAGGTGGTTGTCGCCCAGCGGCGGCGTGTTGCCGTCGCCGTAGACCAGGTTGGAGGCGGTCGAGCTGAACGCGAGCGTGTTGCCGTCTTCTGAGAAGGACGGCGACAGGGCTCCGTCTCCGCGCTGCAGGTACTGGTCCTGGTCGCTCGCGGGCACCGGTTCGTGGGGGTGTTCGCTGGCGTCGCCTTCATAGCCCTGGGTGACGCGTGTCAGCGTGTCGTTGAGCAGGTCCACGTCGAAGAGCTCGAGCATGCCGGGGACGCCGGCAGGTGCGCTCACGTACGCCGGGGAGCCGAGCGGGAAGACCGTACGCCTCGTGGTGAAGGCGACCTGATCGCCGGCGGTGTCGATGCCGAGTTCCACGATCGGGGCGTTGGTGGCGATGTTGCCTTCTTCACCGCTCGCCAGCTCGGTCAGGGTCCGCAGGGCCTGCACGCGGGTGAGCCCTTCGTGCATGTTCGCGACGTACAGATCGCTGTTGCGGTTTTCGGCGTCCACCCCGAAGTCGCTGCCGAGGGAGAGCAGTGGCGCGTTGGCGATGAAGGCCACCATGTAGCCGTCGCTGCTGAGACGCGGCAAGAAATCGCCTTCACCGCCCGTCCACACGCCCAGCGAGCGTTCGGTCGAGAACGGCCCCTGGCAGGGGTCGGAGGCGGAATGCACCTGCGGCAGGGCGGCCTCGCCGCTCGCGACGCACGCGGGGCTTTCTGCGTCCGCGCCCCCCGTGACCGACCGTGTCGGGGCGAGCTCGCCGTCGGCGACGCGCCGCCACAGCGGCTCGCTGAAGCTCGCCCTGAGCGGTTCCCCCGGAAGCGTCCGCACCTGCTCGCCGACGTCCTGGCCCGGCCAAGCGGCCGTCGATCCGTCAGCGCTGATGGAGGCCCCGATCGCGGGCTCGAGCGAATACGCTTCGGGCGGCCGGAACGGTGGCGCGCCGCCGGCGCTGTAGACGGCGCCGAAGGTGGAGCGACCTTCCGTCTGGGAGGGAACGGGCTTGGTCTGGCCCGATTCGTCGAGCGCCGGCCTGCCCGTCGCCGGGTCGTATTCGACGCTCACGAGCTCGGTTGTGTGGGTGTCGAGGTTGCGCAGCGCGACCTCGAGGGCCGGCGTTTGCACGCCGTCAAGGTTCGATCTGGCGGTGGTGACGAACACGGCCTTGCGCCCGTCGGCGCTGAGCGCCGTGCGCCCGGCGGCCACCGAGCCGTACCGTTCTTCTTCGAATTCGAGGCCTTCCCCACCTTCGTATTCGTAGTGCAGCGTTTCGAGCGATCCGCTCGCGGCGGATACGGGTTCGAAGGCCGCACCGTCCGCTGCGGGCAGCGCCATGTTGCGGACGTACACGTTTGGCGCTTCATGCGTCTGGTGCAGCGGATCGGGGAGCCCGTTCGTGATTTCGCTGAGATGCGCACCCTCGTTGGTGGTGAAGCTCACGTACTGACCGTCGGCGCTGATCGAGGGAAGCTCAGAATCGCCCCCGGCCACCTCCTGGAGTTCCCCGCCGGGACGGTTTTCGCGGCGCCACACACCGGTGACCCCTCCGACCGACCCGTCGAAGACCACGTAACGCCCGTCGCCGGAGATCGCCGGATCGTGCGCGTAGTCGGCCTGCTGGAAGGGGCTGGCCGACAGCAGCGTGATCGACCCGAACACATCGGCGCTCGCCGTTGCGCTCAGCGCGAGCGAACCCACGAGCATGCAGGCGAGCAGAAGCACGGCGGCGCGCCTCACGGCACCCTCACCAGCCTGCGGACGATGCCCTGGTTGCCGATCTTGTCGCGTACCTGGGCCACGATCGTGTAGAACCCGGCGCGACTGTAGAGGTGCGTGAAGAGCGATCTCCCCGATGCGCGCTGACCGTCGCCGAACTGCACGCTCACCGCGCGGGCGTCCACGCCGGACTGGGGGTCCCGGATGCGCACCCTGACGCCGTGCCCACCGTGTGTCCGCGTGACCGTCACCGCGGGCGCCTGGCCGTCGATGCGCAGCTTGGAGGGAGCGGTCAACGTCGCCTGCCCGAAGATGTCGGTGGCGAGCATCTGCACCGCGTGCACTCCGCTGCCGAGACCGCGCGGATCGAACTGAAAGGCGCTCGCTCCCGGTGTCGTCGGATACACGTGGCCGTCGAGCACGGCGCTGTAGCGCAAGGGTCCGTTCGCGCTCGGGGCCGCTTCCCAGGAGATCTGCGCCTGGGACGGCTTGAGCCAGCCCTTGGTCACGCTGATCACGAAGTTCTCAGGCTGCGCCGTGACCTGGGCCGCGACGATGGCCGCATTGCCCAGCGGTCCCTGCTGAAAGGCGACGAGCCCGTCGCCGAGACCCGAGCGCCCCACGGCCAGGGCGCCGATCGGACCGCCGGCTCCGCCCGTGACAAGCCCGGTCTGGACCGCTGCGCTTGGAAAGTCCTCACGCACGGCCACGCCGGGGGCTCCCTGGGCGCCCGCGCTCGGCCAGGCCGAGATCCCTCCGCCTTCGGGATTCATGACGCTCGCCGAGGGAAGTTCGTCGGCTGGGACGAGCTGGGAGCCGACGAAGGGCGAGCCGAGCGAGAGCGTGCCGGAGGGTCCAAGGTCGTTGCGCTCCACGACCCGCGGCTGACCGTTGCTGTCGTAGAGCAGCCGTGCTTCCTGCTTTTCGTCGAGGTCGATGCTCGGTCGTCCGACCTGAGCCGCCCGCCCACCCGCGACCGCCGAATCCGCGATCGCCGCGCCCTGGAACTCCGCCCCCTTCGCGGCTTCCCCGTCGGGCAGGACGTTGAGGAAGATCCGCGGTCCCGGCAGCGGTGCGCCGCCGCGCACCTGCCGATAGGCGACCTCGGCCTGACCGAGGCGCGAGACGGCGACGGTCGGGGCGTCGGCGTCTTCGGTGATGGGCGCTCCTCCGAACGAGCTCGCGCTGACCGGCATCACGTAGTTGAGGGTCGAGCCGAACAGGCGCCGCGCCCAGATGCGTGCCACACCTTCGATTTCCGGCTCCTGCCACACGACGACCCCGTTGCCGGTCGGCCCGATCGTGATCTGCGGGGCGTTGGCTTCGCTCGGAGGGCGCATCGAGACTCCGGGGTCGCGATTGATGGCCCCGAGCTGCGTCCATCTTTCGCCGTTGAAGTGCGCCACTTGCACCTTCTCGCTGACATCGCCGGGGCGAAGCAGCGCGGTGCTTCCGTGCGGACTGACTTCCCTGTAGACGACGTCGGCCTGGCCGGTGGAGCTCATCGCGAGGTCGGGGCTGGTCCCGGTCGCTTCACCGATGTTCGGATCGATGATCACCGCCGGCCCGAAGCGGCTCGCGCCGGGTCCCATCGTGGCCGAGAGAAGCTCTGAGACGGGACGCTGCGAGACGGTGGCGTAGGGCGTCGTCCAGACCACCACGAGCTCTCCACCGTCGGCGGCGCCGATCCGCGGCCAGCTGGCCGCGTAGCGCTCTTCGTCGTCGATCCTGATCGGGGCCAGCCAGTGGCCGGCGAGATAGCGGGCGACGAACACGTGGGCCACACCTTCGACCCGCTTGAGGTAGACGAGACCGCCGGTTCCGTCTTCCGCCATCGCGACGCCGCCGAAGCCGACGATGTTCTCGTTCGGGCCGTCGATCGTCTGCGCCGGGAGGATCACGGCGTCAGCTCGCCGCGCGCAGGCAAGCAGGACGAGCGCGAGGCCGGCCACGAGAGCCACGACGAGTCGAAGTTCCGGGTGGGTCCGCCAGACCTTGCCGAGCACTCAGGATTCCGGCTTGCTCAGGGCACCCGGCGCCTTGTTGAAGGCGCACCGAAAGTTCTCGGCGGCGGCGACCGGCTCCGAGCCGGCGAAGCCGCCCAGGTTGCCGTTGTCGTAGACCGTCACGTACTGGAGCGATTCGGGCAGTGGGTTGGCTGGCAGCGGAACGGGGTTCGCCTGTCCCTGGCGAGGGTTGCCGGTGGCGCCTTCGCTGACCCCCTCCGAGCCGGCGGCGGCCGATCCTGCCTCGGTCGTCACGAGCGTCGAGCTCATCTCGCGTTCGTCCTTCAGGCCGCGACTGGGGTCGAGGTCGATCGTGGCTGTGAGTTGGGAGTCGTGGATCGTGGACTCGAGCTTGACGCGATCCGCTGCGCCGACGAGCTGTGCGGCGGTGGGCAGCCACCCTCCTTCGGCCTCGCACGCTTTGCTCGCCCAGATGTAGTTGTTCTTGCCGGCCTGCGCGTTGGTCAGCGGATACGGCGCGGTGTCGAGGCACCACGTCCCGAGATCGACGGTCTGAGGCGGGCAGGTCCCGGCGAGTTCTTCGGCCGTCTTGCCATCGACCCGTGCAGCATCTTTGACGGTGGGGATCGCGGCCGCCGGGAATTTCCTGTTCTTGCCGAGGACCAGGATCCCGCCCGCGTATGGCTTGGTGCTGACGCGGTGGCCAGCGAAAGCACTGACCACTGCGCGGCGCGCGGCGTCGGCGAGCCCGGTAGTGGAGAGCACCAGAGCCACCAGCGCGACGACCATCGCCGGCGAGGGCAGGCGGCGCCTCATGGTGCTTGCTTGGGGTCGCGTGCCGGGCTGGCCCGGCGCACGTCGCGCAGATCGTCGAGAGTGAACCCCTGGACAGTGGAGAGCACCGCATCCAGGGCTACACCGGAGAGCGTCTCCTGCTCGAGCAGGGCGCTCGCTGTCTCCTCGACCGTGTTCCAGTTGCGATCCAGGACCACCGCGGCGCGCGCCTCGGCGTCACCGACCAGCCGCTCTACCTCGTTGTCGATCAGGTTCAGCGTCGCCGGACCCACCGAGCCGAGGTCCTGGAGCGAGGCCCCTAGGAACACCTCGCCGCTCTTCTCGCCGATCGTGACCAGGCCGAGGGCCTCCGACATCCCGAACGAGGTGACCATGCTGCGCGCGAGCGCGGTCGCCGCGTGCAGGTCGTCGTTGACGCTCGTCGAGGTGTGCCCAAAGGCGATCCGCTCACCCGCCAGCCCAGCGGTGATCACGATCAGCTGGCTCTGCAGGTCGGGCTTGGTCATGATCGTCTGGTCGCGGTCGGAGAGCATGTGGGCGGCCGTCCCGAGCTGGCGCCCGCGGGCGACGATCGAGAGCTTGCGCGTCGAGGCCGTGTGCCCGAGGGCGTCGGTGACGACGGCGTGGGCGGCCTCGTGGATCGCGATCAGCCAGCGCTCCTGCTCGGTGAGGATGTGATGCTTGGCGGGTCCCGCGACGACGCGGTCGATCGCCTCGTCGAGCGTCGCCGCGTCGATCTGCCCGCGTCCGTCGCGCACGCTCAGCAGGGCCGCCTCGTTGATCACGTTGGCGAGCTCGGCTCCGCTGAAGCCGGGCGTCTGGCGCGCGACCTCCTCGAGCGAGGCATCGGGTGCCAGCGGGCGCTTGCCCCCGTGCAGGCGCAGGATCTCCAGGCGCCCGTGCACGTCGGGCACGTCGATCACCACCTGGCGGTCGAAGCGACCGGGGCGCAGCAGGGCCGGGTCGAGGATGTCGGGGCGGTTGGTCGCGCCCATCACCACGAGTCCGCCGTCGCCCGCGAAGCCGTCCATCTCCACGAGGATCTGGTTGAGCGTCTGCTCGCGCTCGTCGTTGCCCTGACCGATGCCCGCGCCGCGCTTGCGCCCGGCGGCATCGAGCTCGTCGATGAAGATGATCGCGGGCGAGGCCTTGCGGGCCTTGCGGAACAGGTCGCGCACGCGGGCCGCGCCGACCCCGACGAGCGACTCGACGAAGTCCGAGCCCGAGAGTGAGAAGAAGGCCGCGTCGGCTTCGCCTGCCACGGCCTTGGCGAGCAGCGTCTTGCCGGTGCCCGGGGGCCCCACCAGCAGCACGCCCTTGGGCGCCGCCGCGCCAACCGCGAGGTACTTGCTCGGGTCGGCGAGGTAGTCGCGTATCTCCTTGAGCTCCGCGAGCGCTTCGCCCGCGCCGGCGACGTCGGCGAAGGTGATCCTGTCGGCGGTTCCCTTGCCCTTCTTGCGCCCCTTGCCCGTGAACTGCGAGAAGGCCGCGATCCCGCCGGCGCCGCCGTCGGCGCCGAGCCGCGTGAAGAAGGAGAACAGGCACACCAGCAGCAGGATCGGGATCAGGAACTGGACGACGATCGCCTTGGTCGGCTTGCCCGACTGCTGATCGACCGATACGACCGCCCCACTGCTGTCGAGTTCGCGCGCCAGCTCCTGCGTCTGGGCTCCGGAGGCCGGATAGGCCGCCCACAGCCGCTGCGCTTCGGCGACCGGTGCAGCGCCAGTGGCCGTGGTCGTGCCTCCGGTGGCACCCGTCGCACCGCCTTCGCTGCCTGCGACGGTGCCGGCCGGTGACACCACCGGTGCCGTGGACGTCGTGGTGATCTCCACCCGGCTGTCGTGATCGAGCAGGATCGCGCTCGCGATGTCGTGGCGCTTGGCCAGCGTCTGCACGGCGCTGAGCGGCACCTCCCGCCCGGAGCTGCCCGGCTTGATCTCCCCGAGGAGAGTCGAAAAGGCGATGGCGAGCCCGATCGAGGCCAGCAGGAGGAACAACGAGAGCGGGTCGCGCAGGGCGATCCGCCGCAACGCCGAGAGGAAGCCGCTGATGGCCACCAGAACCGGGCTGCGACGGTGCGCCAGGCCCGAGCGCACGGTCGCCGCAGCGGTGCCCCCGGGAGCTTTGCCGTTGGTGGACCCCTTGCCGCCGGTGGGTGGCGGATCGGGTGCTGGTGTCGTGGGTTCGTCTGTCATTTCGAGCGCAGGGGGGCGATAGCTGGGATCGTCATGTTCGAGATCGATGCGACGGGCGGTGCACCCAGTCGCGTGGTCGAGATCTTCGGCTGGACTACATCCGAATCCCGAATATCACACGCCAGGGCAGTCGCGAAAGGCGGCCGACGAATCGATCGACGGCAGCCTCACACGCCGCAGACCGAAATGCAATGGCGTTCACAAAAACGACACAGGACCCGCCGAGGACCTTCACAAAACTTACACAACAGGTCTGCGTTCACAAAAAAGACACAAGCTGGAGGGGCGAGTCTGGCGTTCACAAAAACGAAACACCAACGGCGACCCGCATCGACAGGCTTCGCGTGGGGTGATGTTCATCGCGCATACCGCATCGATTCACACCTCGCTCTGTTTGCACCCTGAGCGTCGTCGACGCTAGAGCAGTGCCAACTCCCGAAAACAAAGGAGCAAAGACTGTGCGCGCGCATCGCACCCTCGCAGTTTCAGTAATCATTGGGCTCGTCCTGGCAGTGCCGGCCGGCGCTGCCGCAAAGCGGGTGATCATCGACGGCTCGACCTCGATGCTGCCGCTCGTCCAGAAACTCGCCAACGCCTACCACAAGGCCTACCCCAAGATCCCGGCGCCGAAAGTTGGCGGCGGCCAGACGGCGATCGGCATCGGCGACGCGTCCGCGGGCAGGGTGGACATCGGTGACGCCTCCCGCGACCCGATCCCGGGCGTCGATCCCAAAGGCCTGGTCTTCAGCAAGATCGCCCGCGACGGCGTCTGCGTGATCACCAACAGCGCCAACCCCCTGCCCAACCTCTCGCAGGAAACCGTCCAGGGCATCTTCACCGGCTCGATCCGCGACTGGAGCAACGTACCGGGCGCGACAGTCACGGGACCGATCGACCTGTTCGACCGCGACGGCGCCTCCGGTACCCAGGACGCCTTCCGGAACATCTTCCTGGGCGAAAGCACACAGATCTCCCCAAGCGCCACCGCCGAGAACTCCGAGGGCCTGGAGGTCAACGCCGTGGGCAGCGGCAACGACAAGAACGCCATCGGCTTCGTGTCGTTCGCGGCCACCATCGGCTCGAGCGTTCACACGGTCAACTACCAGGGGATCCCCT
Organism: Solirubrobacteraceae bacterium; assembly: GCA_017882455.1. Lineage (GTDB taxonomy): Bacteria > Actinomycetota > Thermoleophilia > Solirubrobacterales > Solirubrobacteraceae > Palsa-744. The sequence goes on from JADGPL010000006.1 coordinate 21,449, forward strand.
GCACGCTGCGCAACGCCAAGTCCGGTCAGTACGGAGGCGTGCGCAACTTCTGGATGGTCACCAAGGGCGTTCCGAAGGGCGAAGCCGCCAAGTTCATCAACTGGGTCACCAAGCCGAACAACACCACGGTCCGCGCGATCGTCAGCTCCGAGTGGATAGCCATCCACTAGCCCGGTGACTCTCCGCAGAGCACGACCCCCGCGGCAGATGACCGCGGGCAGGATCGACCGGCGCGTCGAGCTCACGCTCGGCGCGCTGGCGGTCGCGGTGCTCGCGATGATCGCGGCGATGACCGCGACGGTCATCGCGAAAGGCTGGCCATCCTTCTCTCACAACGGCCTCAGCTGGTTCGGACCCGGCGGCGATGTCGACACGCAGCTACGGGCCATGCAGGAAGCCAAGGCCCTCCCGGGACACTCGCTGTACTACTTCCGCGCCTGGCCGCTGATCTGGGGAACGCTCGTGACCACGCTCGCCGCCGTCCTGATCGCGTTGGTCATCTCCACGCTGGCGGCGATCTTCCTGACCGAGTTCGCACCCCCGGCGATGCGCCGAACACTCGACCCCGTGATCAGGTTGCTGGCCGGCGTTCCATCGGTGATCTACGGCCTGATCGGGATCCTCGCGATCGCCCCGTGGATCAACCAGCACCTGCTCAGCAACTCGCGCAAGGCCTCCGTCTCGATCGTCGTCCAACTCAACGGAGCCAATCTCACAACCGCCACGCTGATCCTGATCGTGATGATCCTGCCGATCATGGTCGCGATCAGCGCCAACGCGCTGGCGGCGGTGCCGCCAGCTTGGCGTGAGGGGTCGGTGGCCCTGGGGGTGAACCGTTGGCGCACGATCTGGCGTGTGTCGCTACGCACGGCGCGACCGGCCATCATCGCCGCGACCATCCTTGCCACCGCGCGCGCGCTCGGCGAGGCCGTGATGCTGGGGATGGTCTCGGGTGGACGCGGCTTTGCCGCCAACCCGCTCGACGGGATCACGTTCCTGTTCGAGCCCGTGCGCCCGCTCGCCGCGACGATCTTCCAGAACTCCGACGGCCTGACGATACCCGTGCTCGCGCACACGATCTACGCGATCGGGGCCGTGCTGCTCGTCTCCGCAGCGATGCTCTCGCTGGCGGGCTGGGCGGCGAAGCGCCAGCTCGGACGCTACGGAATCCGCGCCTGATGGCCACCGGTCAGCTCGCACCCTCCCCGCCGCCGGGGCTGTCGATCGCGCGCACCGGTCGCGAAGGCACAGGCTCGTGGCCGCTCGTCGATCGGATCGCATTCTGGCTGTGCTGGATCACGGGCATCGGGCTGTGCGTGACCGCCATCGCGATCGTGCTGTTCATGATGGTGAAGGGCATCTCCTATCTGCACCTCGACATGCTCGTGCAGTCTCCAGCGCCGTCGGCGATCCAGAGCCAGAGCGGCGGGATCCTGGATCCGATCGTGGGAACCTTGATCGTCGCGGCGATCGGCACGGCGATCGCGGCCCCGATCGGCGTGGCGCTCGCCGCGTGGCTGTCGGAGTACAGGCGCCCGGCCTGGCTGGCGCACACAGTCGAGTCGGCGATCGAAATCATCGCGGGGGCGCCGAGCGTCGTGCTGGCGCTGTTCGGGCTGCTGATCTTCTCGCAGGGCTTTCTCGGATTCCTCTCCCAGACGGCCGCCAACGGAGCGGTCTACGGCCGCTCCTTCATCGCCGCCGGTGTGGTGATGGCCGTACTCGCGCTGCCCCTGATCGTCGGCTCCGTGCGCGAGGCCCTCGAGCAGCTGCCCGATCGCCTACGCGAGGCCTCCTATGCGCTCGGACGTACGCGCGCCACGACGATCCGGCGCGTCCTGCTTCCCTCGATACGCCCGAGCATCGCCACCGGAACGGTACTCGGAATGGGGCGAATCATCGGGGACACCGCGATCATCAGGATCCTGCTCGGCGTCTCGCTGACGAACCAGGGCGTAGGGCATCTGCCGATCATCGGAGCGCTCCGAGGCACAGGCTCGACGCTCACGAGCTACGTCTATGAAAACTCGCCGGCCGGCGAAGGCAACGCCCCCCAGAAGGCCTACGCGGCCGCCTTCCTGCTGCTCGTGCTCGTGCTCGCGCTCAACGGGCTTGTCACGTGGCTGACGAATGCCGGCGCGGGAGAACGACGTGGGCCGCGCACTGCATTTCGACTGCTGCGATTCTCGGGCGCGCAGGAATGAGCCGACTCCAGGAGGACCGATGGACCCGATGATGCCGCCACCGGTGCGGCGGATCGCGCTCGACCGCGATCCCTTCATCGCCCCCCCGAAGCCGATCGCAAATGGCGCCGCCCCCACCGCCGTCGCGGCGCGTCCACGCGCTGTCAGGGCTCCGGCGCCGATCGTACGCGAGCGCATGGCGGTGGAATCGGTGTGGCTCGCCTACGGCGAGAACTGGGTGGTGCGCGACGTGAGCCTGCCGGTGCGCCAAGGCGAGGTGCTGGCGATGATCGGCGCCTCGGGCTCAGGCAAGACAACGCTCTTGCGCTCGCTGAACCGTCTGACCGAGGTAACCGCCGGCGCCGCCCGCGCCGGGCGCATCAGCCTCGACGGCAACGATATCCACGAGCTCGAGGTCAACACCCTCAGGCGAAGGGTGACGATGGTCTTCCAGCAGCCCAACCCGTTCCCGATGAGCATCTTCGACAACGTCGCCTACGCCCTCGCCGAGCGCCCCGGGCGTGGCGGCAGGCGTCGGCGCAGGAGCGCCAAGATCGAGAGCGCGGTCAATGACGCCCTCCAGCGCGCCGGGCTCTACGACGAGGTGGCATCCGATCTCGATCGCTCTGCGCTGCGGCTATCCGGCGGCCAGCAGCAGCGACTGTGCATCGCGCGCGCGCTGGCGGCCGAGCCGGAGGTCCTGCTGCTGGACGAGCCCTGCTCCGCCCTGGATCCGATCTCCACGGCCATCATCGAGGACCTGATCGTGCAGCTGCGCGAGAGCGTGGCGGTCGTGATCGTGACCCACAACCTCCAGCAGGCCTTCCGCGTCGCCGACCACGTCGCCTTCATGCACCTCGGCGAGCTGATCGAGTACGGCTCCAGCGAGCAGGTGTTCGACCGCCCCAAACGCGACCGCACGCGCGAGTACATAAGCGGAGCCTTCGGGTGAGGTGGGCCGCTCTCGCCCTCGTGGCGCTGACGCTCACAGGCTGCGAGACGACCCAGGAAAAGGCAGCCAAGCTCGAAAAGATCGCCGAGCTTCACGAACGCGAAGCCGCCAAGCACGGCGCGCCCGGGAAACGCGGGCTGGCGATCGTTCACGAGAGCACCAAGGTGAGGATCCTCGCCACCTCGGTCCTGCACAGCTCCGAAGGCGTCGCCGCCGTGGTGACCCTACGCAACACCTCCGCCACCACGATGCGCAACGTTCCCGTGGCGATCACGCTCACGAGCGCAAGCGGTACGGCCGTGTACAGCAACAATGCACCCGGGCTCTCCCCCGCGCTGGTCTCTGCCCCGCTGCTGCCGGCCCACGGGGAGCTGACCTGGATCGACGATCAGATCCCCGTCGGTGGAGCCCCCACGCGCGTGCGGGCGAAGGTGGGCGAAGGCGAAGCGACCAGCGTGGCGATCCCGCGTTTGAGCGTGCAGGGCGCGCACGTCTACGAAGACCCCACCAACGGGCCAGGAGCCGAAGGCGTCCTCGTCAACCACTCCAGCATCTCTCAGCAGGAACTCGTGGTGTACGCGGTGGCCCGGCGCGGCGCCGCGATCGTCGCGGCGGGTCGCGCGATCCTGCCCCAGGCCCCCGCGGGCGCCTCCATACGCTTCCAGGTCTTCTTCATCGGCGATCCCCGTGGGGGAAAGCTCGAAGTGAGCGCGCTGCCGACATCCCTCGGCTGAATCGAGACCCCTAGGCAGCCAACAGATCTTCCGCGGGAGGAGCGCCGACGTGGAGGTCGTGAACGGCCGCGGCCTCCGTCGCCTCAGCGGCGAGACGGTAGCCGATCGCGAAGTGGGTGTGGACGTAGCGCCAGCCGGGTGAAGCGCGCTCGAGCTTCCTGCGGAGCTTGTGCACGAACACGTCCACTGAACGGTCGTTGCGAGCCATCTCGTAGCCCCAGAGGGATTCGTATATGCGCTCTCGCGGGAGCACCTCACCACCGGCGCGAGCGAGCAGGACGATCAGCTGGTACTCGCGTCGTGTCAGGCGCACGCTGACTCCACGCACGAACGCCTGATATTGATCCGGGCGGATCTCCACCTCGCCCAGGGTCACGGGCGTGAAGTCACGCGCCTCCGCGCGACGACGGTGATGCGTGATCGCTTCGATGCGGGCGAGCAGCTCCTCCGGGTGGCATGGCTTGCTCAGCCAGTCGTCGGCTCCCAGGCGCAGGGCGCGCACGCGCTCTGCGGCGGTCGAGGCGCCGGTGCAGACGATCACCCTCAGGTCCGGGCGCTGCTCGCACAGCCGCCCCAGCCAGGTCCAGCGTCTGGACCCGAGGACCGCGAGGTCGAGGACCAGAACGTCCGCCTCGATCGCCGCGAGCGCCTTCGCCGAGATCCTCGAGGACAGCACCTCGTGTCTCCATCCTGGCCGCTCGAGCCGCTTGGCCAGCACGACCAGGAAGCCCGAGTCGCGATCGAGGATCGCGATCCTCAGCGCCCGCGGCTGCTCCTCCTCGCCGCCGGCCAGGAGCGCCGAGAGCGCGGGACTGGGCCGCTTGCTCGGCAGCCTGTTCGCGTGCCCTGCACTCGAGATCTCGGTCGCAGCCCGTACGCCGAGTTGAGAACGTCCCTGAGTCTTCATGCCCCCGTACTCCGATCTTCAAGCTAACAATGGGAGCGACTTGTATCTAAAAAATCTTCACAATGCAAGTCCGGAATATGCGGAATGTGAAGGCTTTGTGAAAACGTCCATCCCGTGACGCTCCGATTCCCCCTCGCGCAGCCCCGAGACGACCATCGCGCGCGAGGTCAAGTGCAACTTCCGCCGCGTGCGCGCAGGGCGAGCTGGGAGGGGCTCAGCGCGGGCGCCGGCGCTGCTTGAGCGTGATGCCCTCGAGCACGTGGGCAACCGTCTCACAGGCGTCCACGGCGGCCTCGAGCGACTCGAAGATGTCCTTCCAGCGAATCACGACCATCGGGTCGATGCCGCCGGCGAACAGGGAGGCGACGCCGTCTCGCTGCAGGCGATCGCCCTCGTTCTCGAGACGGTGGATCTCGACCAGGTGCGGCCCGAGCTCGGTGCCGGTGCGCAACGAGCGCAGAGCCTGGGCGATCTGCTCACCGGCGCCGACGAGCACCTCGGTGAACTCCACGGCCTGCTCCATCGGCGCCTCGACGCCGTAGAGGCCGAGCTGTGCCGCCGCCTGCTCGGAGTGATCGACGATGTCATCGAGCGCTGTCGCCAGCGCATAGCCATCGCCGGCGTCGAAGGGAGCCCGGACGCGTCCGCGCCCGGCAAGGCGGTGGATGATGTCGTGGGTGATGCGGTCGCCTTCCTGCTCGCAGACCTTCAGGTCCTGCGCCAGCGTTGCGTGCTCGGGATAGTCCACGAGCAGGTCGCGCAGCAGCAGGCCGCATCGCTGGACGTTGCGTCCAGCCTCCTCGACGAGGCCCATCAGGGTGCTGTCTACGCCTCGCCGCGGAAAAACCATTCAGCGAGGATATTGACGCACGCGATACGTTCCCGTTCTTTCACAGATTTTTCACGATTGGATAACCAGTTTGCAACGCCTCCCAGGCGCTGGCCTGCGACGCTCCGCGTCGTGGCGGCCTTCCCCGAGAGCGCGGATGTTCCCGCTGACATCCTCTATGCAGGCGAGCTCGAGATCAGGCTCGAGGAGGGGCTCGTGCTCGCCACCGGGCGCGCCCTCACCCTATCGGTGCGAGAGTTCGCGCTGCTGGCCGCCATGGCCAGTCGTGTCGGGGCGATCATCACCCGCGAGGAGCTCTACCGAACCGTCTGGGGCGGCGAACTGCGTCCTGGAGACCGATCGGTGGACGTGTACGTGAGCAAGCTTCGCAGCAAGCTCGAAGCGGCGCTTCCAGACCGGCGCTTCATCCACACCCATCCGGGATTTGGATACCGGTTTCAGCCGCAGCCTTCACGAAATGTTCACATGGAGGCGACCGGGGCCTGAAGAGACTAGGTGCGTCACGCCGGTCCGGCGATGTGCCTTGTGCCTCGCGGCCCGTCAAGAGACCATCCAGTCAGAGGAGACGCAGTGATCAAGAACAAGATGGGCGCACTCGCCGGTTGCGCGGTGCTCGCATTGGGCCTCGCCGCATGCGGGAGCTCCAGTTCCAGCTCCAGCTCGTCGAGCAGCTCCAGCAGCTCGACGGCGTCGAGCACACCAAGCACCACCGCCACCGCCGTGAGCTCGGGGTCGGGAACGATCTCCGGGGCGGGCTCCACGTTCGCGGCCCCCGTCTATGAGCAGTGGGCCTCGTCGCTGTCCGGTCTGACCGTCAACTATCAGGCCGTCGGATCGGGTGCCGGGATCACCGCTGTCGAGACCAAGACGGTGGACTTCGGCGCCAGCGACCCGCCGCTGAAGCCCGCTGACGAAGAAGCGATCGCCAAGAACGGCAGCACCGCCGTGCAGATCCCGATGTTCCTCGGTGCGATCACGGTCTCCTACAACCTGCCAGGCGTGAAAGCCGGCATGAAGCTCGACGGCAAGACCATCTCAGACATCTACCTCGGCAAGGTCAAGACCTGGAACGACCCCGAGATCAAGGCGCTGAACCCGGGGCTCACCCTCCCCAGCACGCCGATCACGGTCATCCACCGCTCGGACTCCTCGGGTACGACCTCGGGGTTCACCAGCTTCCTCGCCGCGGTTGATCCGGAATTCAAGAGCAAGGTCGGTGAAGGCAAGGACGTGCAGTGGCCCACGGGCACGGGCGCCAAGGGCAACGCCGGCGTGGCCGGCGCCGTGCAGCAGACCACCGGCGCCGTCGGCTACGTCGAGCAGGCCTACGCGCTGCAGCACAACTTCACCTATGCCGCAGTCAAGAACAAGGCCGGCCAGTTCGTCGCGCCGACCCTCGCCTCCGCCAGCGCCGCCGCTCAGGGCGTGAAGGTGCCGGCCAACCTCGGCATCAAGATCTCGAACCCGGCCGGGGCGGCCAGCTATCCGATCACCTCACAGACGTTCGTGATCGTGAGCAAGGACATGTGCAAGGCCGGCATCCCGGGCGGCGAAGGGGCGGCCAAGGGCGTCGTCAAGTTCCTCGACTACGGGCTCGGCCAAGGCCAGGCGATCCTCTCGCAGGCCGACTATGCCGGGCTCCCGGCTGCGATCCTCGCCAAGTCCAAGGCGGCGGTCGCGGGCCTGCAGTGCAACGGCAGCTCCCTCGGCGGCTGACGTGACGAGCCGGCCCCGGATTCGATAGACAACGGGGCATGGAGGCAGCTTCGATTCCCAGTGGCGGCCGCGGGCTTCTCTCGCGGTCGCCACTGGCGCGCCTGCCCGATCGGGCGCTGAAGTACGGGCTGACGGCGCTGTCCGCGCTGATCCTCGTCCTGATCGTCTACTTCTTCGTCCGTCTCGTGGGCGAGTCCAGCCCCGCGTTCTCCCACGCGGGGCTGTTCGGGTTCACGTTCAACAAAGACTGGAACGTCAACGCGGAACGCTTCGGCGCGCTGCCCCTGGTGGTCGGGACGCTGATCACCTCCGCGCTCGCGCTCCTGATCGGTGTTCCCGTGGCGGTCGCGGGGGCGATCTATGCCACCGAGCTGTGCCCGCTGCGCCTGCGAGCACCCCTGACCATCCTGGTCGAGCTCCTGGCGGCGGTGCCGTCGGTCGTGTACGGCCTGTGGGGCATCTTCTTTCTCGCTCCGAAGCTGCGGGGAGCCGAGCAGTGGGTGGCCGACCGCATCTCCTTCATCCCCTTCATCGGCGGCGGGCTGGTCACGATCCCCAACTACTTCATCACCGGCCTCGTGCTCGCGATCATGATCCTGCCGATCGTCAGCGCGATCAGCCGCGAGGTCATGGCCACGGTCCCCTCCGATCACAAGGAGGCGGCCCTCGGGCTCGGGGCGACCCGCTGGGAGATGATCCGCATGGCCGTGCTGCCCTACTGCCGCTCAGGGATCGTCGGCGGGGCCATGCTCGGTCTCGGCCGGGCCATCGGCGAGACGATCGCGGTGACGATCCTGATCGGCGACGCTCCCCAGCTCGGCAGCCACCTGTTCGGCCAGGGCTACAGCCTGGCGGCGGTCATCGCCAACGAGTTCGGCGAGGCTCAGGGCCTGCACCGCTCCGCCCTGTTCGCCGCCGGGCTCGTGCTGTTCGTGCTCACGCTGCTGGTCAACGGCCTGGCGCGGTTCTTCGTGGTCAGGGCCGCCCGCGGTGGGAGCACCACACCGACGGCCGGGGTGGGCGACGGCGGCGTGCTCGTGGCCGACGCGGTGAGCGGAGCATGAGCGCACCGAGCGGATCGAGCGATCTCCTCGGCCGCTTCGCGGTCAGCCCGGCGCGCAGGCGCAGGGACAGCCTCGCCCGCGGCTCGATCCTCGCGGCCACCCTGATCGCGCTCGTGCCGCTGGTGCTGATCATCTACTACCTGCTGCTCAAGGGCCTCGGCTCGTGGAGCTCGAGCTTCTTCACGACCGACCCCACCGGCAACACCTTCTTCAAGAGCTCGAGCATCGGCGGGATCAAGAGCGCGATCCTCGGCACCGTGGAGATCGTGGCGCTCGCGTCGGTGATCGCCGTGCCGATCGGCATCGGCGTGGCGGTCTGGCTCGTCGAGTACGGCAGGGACAGCTGGTTCGCCCACACCGTGCGCTTCTTCGTCGACGTGCTCACGGGCGTGCCCTCGATCGTGTTCGGGCTGTTCATCTACATCGTGCTGATCGTCGGCACCGGCAGCACCTACGCCGGCTACAAGGGCGCGTTCGCCCTCACCCTGCTGATGCTGCCCGTGGTGATCCGCTCGGCCGAGGTCGTGCTGCTGCTGGTTCCCGGGGCCCTGCGGGAATCGGCGCTCGCGCTGGGCGCACCGCGCTGGCGGGTGATCTTCAGCATCGTGCTGCCCACGGCGCTGCCCGGGATGGTCACGGGGGTGCTGCTGGCGATCGCCCGCGCCGCCGGGGAGACGGCGCCGCTGCTGTTCACCGCCGGGGCTACATTGAAGACGAGCTTCGGCCTCGGCTCGTTCATGAACTCGCTGCCCGTGCAAATCTACAGCGACGTGACCTCCCCGACAGCATCGGTGGAACACCGGGCCTGGGGCGCCGCGCTCACGCTCGTCGTCATGATCCTGATCCTCAACCTGATCGCCCGCGTCGTCGCGCGAAGGAGTCGCCTTGCATGACATCACCACGACCCACCACGAACGTGGCTGACGCGGACCCCGAGGCCCGCTCCGAGCTCGAGCCGAGCTCCGAGAGCACGCCGCGTCTGGTCCCGCCGCCGGCGCCCGCATCCGTCCCGGACAGCGAGCGCGGAGCTCTCGAGTCCAAGCGCGGCGTGAGCGTCAGGCTCGAGCAGCTCCGTGCCTTCTACGGCGCGGCCGAACAGGTCAAGGGCCTCGATCTCGAGTTTCGCCCCAACGAGGTGACGGCCATCATCGGCCCTTCCGGCTGTGGCAAGTCGACGATGGTTCGCTGCATCAACCGCATGCACGAGGAGATTCCCGGAGCGCGCGCCGAGGGCAGGGTGATGCTCGACGACCTCGACGTCTATGACTCCTCGGTCGACGTCGTGGCGGTGCGCCGCGCGATCGGCATGGTCTTCCAGAAGCCCAACCCGTTCCCGACCATGTCGGTCTTCGACAACGTCGCCTCGGGCCTGCGGCTGACCTCGCAGCGGGGTGGCGACCTGCGTGGCAAGGTCGAGGCGGCGCTGCGCAGCGCCGGACTGTGGGGGGAGGTCTCCGACCGTCTCGACGAGCCGGGAGCCGGCCTCTCCGGAGGTCAGCAGCAGCGCCTGTGCATCGCCCGCTCGCTCGCCGTGGACCCCGAGGTCATCCTCATGGACGAGCCGTGCTCGGCGCTCGATCCGATCGCGACGCTCAAGATCGAGGAGCTGATAGCCGAGCTCAAGCGCCGGGTGACGATCGTGATCGTCACCCACAACATGCAGCAGGCCGCCCGCGTGGCCGACCGCACCGCCTTCATGCTCGACGGCAAGCTCGTCGAGGTCGGCCCCACCCAGGAGATCTTCACCAATCCCAACGACTCGCGAACCGAGGAATATGTCACCGGCAAGTTCGGCTAGCAGCGAGAGCGACAGCTCGCCCGTACCCGCGCCCGCCGACCCTCAGGGCACTCTCCCGCACGGTCACGCCGAGGGTCGGGCGCACTTCCAGGCGCAGCTGCGCGAGCTCGAGACGCACGCGCTCGGCGGCCTGGACCTGATCGTCGAGCAGCTCGACCGCGTGCTCGAGGCGCTGCACCACCAGGACGTGGAGCTCGCCCAGATGGTGATCGCCGACGACGACCGCGTCGACGGGCGCTACCTCGAGGTCCACCAGGGGATCCTCTCGCTGCTCGCGCTGCAGGCGCCGGTCGCCGGCGATCTGCGCCTGGTGGCGGCGCTGCTGCACACGATCAAGCACATCGAGCGTATGGGCGATCAGTGCGTGAACATCGCCAAGATGATCCCGCTCTCGGGCCACGAGCCGCCGGTGCACGAGGAACTGCTCGAAGCTCTCGCCAAGATGGGCGCCTTCGCCCGCTCGGAGGTCGTCCAGTGCAAAGCCGCGTTCGCCGGGCGCGACGTCGGCCTGGCCGAGGACCTGGTGCGCCAGGACCGCGAAATCAACCGCCTCAACCGCGACATCTTCCGTCTTGCCATCGAGATCGGCGACGATCCCGACACGCGCGAGTGGGCCATGCACATGACCCTGGTCGCCCGCGCGCTGGAGCGAATCGGCGACAACGCGGTGGACATCGGTGAGCAGGTGGCCTTCGTGGTGACCGGTCTGTTCCGCGAGTTCTCGGACTCCTCGCGCCCCTACGGCGCGATCCCGGATTGAGATCCGGCTCCCCGCCGGGCTGAGATTCGGCCGATCCACGGAGGCGAGAGCGCCCGGCACCGCCGCAAATAGCGATGAGCGACTGTGAACATCCTGTTACGTTCCTTGCGGGACTGTTGCCAGGCCCGATTCATCGCTTACACTGCGCAGCGATGACGGCAAGCGTGCGCGCCGAAGCCCAGGGGGGTCCGTCAGCGGCCCCCGAGGGTACGGCCTCATCTTCAGCGTCTCTTCGGATCGCCGTCCTCGATCGCGACAGCGGCTTCATCCAGGTTCTCTCCAAGCGCCTGGACCGACTCGGCTGGGAGCACCGCGTGCTCGCCAGCCCCGTGCCGGCCGAGGCGGTCGTCTCGATGCGCCTGAGCGCCCTGGTCGTCGACCTGGCGGTCCTCGGACCGCAGGCCTGGACCTGGCTGGAGCGCCTGTGCGAGGCCCTGCCCGAGCTCGGCATCGTCGTCTGCACCGGCCCCTCCACCGTGGCCCAGCGCGTTCGCGGCCTGAGGCTGGGCGCCGACGACTGGATCACAAAGCCATGCCACCCCGAGGAAGTGATCGCACGTGTGCAGAGCGTCGTGCGCCGCCGGCGTCGCAGCGCCTCGAGGACCGAGACCAAGCCGGTCGTGGCGGGCGATGTGGAGATCCGCCCCGACCGCTTCCAGGCCTACGTGTCCGGACAGAGCCTCGACCTGACGCGACGCGAGTTCGAGCTGATCGAGCTGCTCGCCTCGGCCGAGGGGCGCGTGCTCGAGCGTGAGGAGATCTACTCGCGGCTGTGGGGCTACACGATGGTCCGCGGCGACCGCTCGGTCGACGTGTTCGTGCGCAAGCTCCGCCAGAAGCTCGAGAAGGCCTCGCCGCAATGGCGCTACATCCACACCCACTTCGGCATCGGCTACCGCTTCGCGGCCGAATCGCTCGAGGTCGTGGACCCGGGCGACGTGCCCTCCTCACCCCCCGCCGACTGGGACTCCGGCGATGAGAGCAAGCTCGCGGGGCCGCATGAGGACCGTGAGCTCACCACGCGCCCCCTCTAGGCGCACGATCGCAAGCCCCCCCTTCTTGAGGTCCGCGCGGGCGCCGGTCAGCGCGGCGATCACATTCGACAGGTCGGGCTCGTGTCCCACGAGCAGCAGGCGTCCGTCGGCGCCGAGACCGGCCAGCGCCTCGAGCGCCTGGGCCGCATCGAAGCCGCTCGCCAGCGGCGGGTGCGCCGCCAGGCGGGAGCGCTCCTGCTCGGACCATCCCTCGGCGGCAAGCTCGGCTGTCTGTCGGGCGCGAACCTTGGGACTGAACAGGGTCGCCTCGAAGCTCGCCTCCAGGCGGGTGAGCGCCACTCCCGCGACCCGCGCCTGTGCCTCTCCCCGCGCCGTCAACCTGCGCGCAGAGTCCTCACGGGCGCCGTGCGGCTCGGCATCCGCATGACGAAGTAGCCATAGCTGACGAGCCATTTCGATCGGCTGCAGCCTAGCGTGCCGGACTCCACGCCCGTCCACTCCCGCCCAGCCGTTCAGGAATCGCGCCTCAACGTGTAGCTTGGAGAGCCGATGCAAGACCGCGATCACGACACCGACCAGGGCCTGCTCACCGACGAGCCCCCGCTCACCGACGAGCGCCTGCTCACCGCCGCTTCGCCCGAGGGCGACGAACACTCGCTCTACCTCAACCGCGAGCTCTCCTGGCTCGACTTCAACGACCGCGTCCTGCAGCTGGCCGAGGACGAGGACGTGCCGCTGCTCGAGCGCGTCAAGTTCTGCGCCATCTACACGACCAACCTCGACGAGTACTACATGGTGCGCGTGGCCGGCTTGCGCGACCAGATCGACGCGGGTGTCGAGAACCCCAGCCAGGACGGCCTGATTCCCTCCGAGACGATCGCCCTGATCCGCGAGCGGGTGCTCGGGCAGAGCCGTCGTCTGACCGACTGCTTCGAAGCACAGCTGCGCCCGGCCCTGACCGCGCACGACATCCGCGTTGTCGGCGTCCAGGAGCTCGACGAAGAGCGGCGCGCCGAGCTCGCCCGCCACTTCCAGAAGGCCATCTTCCCCGCGCTGACCCCGCTGGCGGTGGCCCCCGGGCGACCCTTCCCCTACATCTCAAACCTCTCGCTCAGCCTCGCCGTGCTGGTACGCGACCCGGTCAACGATCAGACGGTGTTCGCGCGCGTAAAGGTCCCGACCGAGATCCTTCCGCGCTTCGTCACGCTCAAGCAGCCCGCGCCCGAGCCGGCCCTGCTGGTGCCGCTGGAGGACGTGATCGCCCACCATCTCGACGCGCTCTTCCCGGGCATGGAGATCGCCGACTACGACGTCTTCCGGGTCACCAGGGACGCCGACCTGGAGGTCTCCGACGACGCTGCCGACCTGCTCCAGGCCGTCGAGGACGAGCTGCGGCGCAGGCGCTTCGGCGAGGTCGTACGCGTGGAGGTCGGCGCTAGCTGCTCCGAGCAGCTGCGTGAGGAGCTGCAGGGACTGCTCGGAGTCGAGGACGATGAGGTATACCCGGTTGACGGCCTGCTCGACATGGGGTCGCTGTGGCAGATCGTGAAGCTCCCCGGCCACGCCGAGCTGCGCGAAGAGCCGATCGTGGGGATCACCCATCCACGGCTGCTGCGCCACGAGAGCGACCGACCGGACGTGCTCGGGGCGATGCGCGAAGGCGACCTGCTCGTGCACCACCCCTATGTCTCATTTGCCACCTCCGTCGAGCGCTTCGTGGAGCAGGCCGTGGCCGACCCCAACGTGCTCGCGATCAAGCAGACCGTCTACCGCACCAGCGACGACTCTCCCCTCGTCCCCGCGCTGATCGACGCCACCGAGCGCGGCAAGCAGGCGGTGGCGCTGGTCGAGCTGCAGGCGCGCTTCGACGAGCGCATGAACATCCACTGGGCCAAGGCGCTGGAGGAGGCCGGCGTGCACGTCGTCTACGGCCAGCCGGCGCTGAAGACCCACGCCAAGTGCGTGCTCGTGGTGCGCCGCGAGGGCGACGGCGTGCGCAACTACGTCCACATCGGCACCGGCAACTACCACTCGGCGACCGCGCGGCTGTACACGGACTTCGGCCTGTTCACCACCGACGAGCAGATCGGCGCGGACGTGGCCGACATGTTCAACTACCTCACCGGCTACGGGCGCCCGCTGCACTACCGCAAGGTGCTGATGGCCCCCAACCAGCTGCGCGAGGGCATCGTCGAGCAGATCGAGCGCACGATCGCCGCGCACTCCGAGGGCTCGCCCGCCCGCATCGCCATGAAGATGAACTCGCTCGTCGACGGACGCTGCATCCGCGCGCTCTATCGCGCCTCCCAGGCGGGGGTGAGGGTCGACCTCAACGTCCGCGGCATCTGCTGCCTGCGACCGGGGCTGGGAGGCCTCTCGGAGAACATCCGCGTGGTCTCGATCGTGGGTCGCCTGCTCGAGCACTCGCGTGTCTATGCCTTCGAACGCGACGGCGAGCACACGATCTACATCGCCTCGGCCGACCTGATGCCACGCAACCTCGACCACCGCGTCGAGCTGGCCGTGCCGATCGAGTCAGAGGAGCTTCGCGCAGAGATCCTCGACACGCTGGAGCGCGCCTTCGCCGACAACCAGAGCTCCTGGGATCTGGACGGCGACGGCGTGTGGCACCGTCGCTCGCCCGGTCCCAGCGAGGAGCCACGCAACCTGCAGCTCGAGCTGGCCGAGATCTATGCTGCCCGCGCCTCCAGCGAGCGGCCCGCCGAAGGTCGCGAGGCGACTGGCGCGCTGGGACGCTGAGCCCCACCTTCCAGCACTCCCGCTCGCTCGCCCACCTGATCCGCGGCGACGCCGTCTCGCGTGACGGCCCAGCGAGAGCCAGATGCTGAGCTTGGTGGCCCGCTTCATGAGCACCGGCGGTGTTGGCGAGGTCCTCCACGTGGTCTCTGAACAGCACATAGCGTCCGTCTTCGGAGACGGCCTCGGCTTCTGCTCCGCGTTCGTCGAGGATCTGGCCTTCGCGCCCCGTAACCCGGTCAACGAGGGTGGTTTCACCGGTCTGGAGGTCGCGCCGGTAGACGTGCAGGGGGTGTTCCGCCGGTTCTTCGCTGGCGGGCAGGCCGCTGATGCCGCCGTCGTCTGCGGGGCTACAATCGACCGGGCTATGCGTACATCGGCACCCGCCGCACTGGATGGAACCGCAGCCAAGGAGCGGGGAGGATGAACGCGGTCGCCGCAGAGGCGCTGATCGAGCGTGCAGGCCGTGCGCTGATCGACGCGGCGTCGACGCCTGCCAAGGTGATCCTGTTTGGCTCGCATGCTCGTGGAGATGCGGGTGAGGGCAGCGACTTCGACTTCTTGGTGATCGAGCGCGAGGTTGGCGATCGTCTCGCGGAGGCCGTCAAGCTCCGCCGCGCCCTACGAGGGTTCGGCGTCCCCGTGGATGTGATCGTGATGGACGAAGGGCTTGTCGAACGACGCTCCAAGGTCAAGGGCACGATGGTCGATCGCGCTCTACGCGAGGGGCGCGTTGTCGCCGAGTCCTGAGCAGATCGAGTACGCGGACATGTTGCATCGCCTCGCGGCGGGGGACCTCTACGCCTGCCACAAGCTTGCCGACGACGCCGAGGTTGACGACCACATCATCGGGTTCCACGCACAACAGGCCGTCGAGAAGGCGCTCAAGGTGGCGCTCGTGCTGGCCGATTCGGAGCTGCCGCGCACGCATGATCTTGAGCTGCTCGTGGAACAGGTCAAGGAGGCAGGGACAGAAGTGCCTGACGAGCTATCGGACACCGAATGGCTCACGCCTTGGGCAGCCGAGCTCCGCTACGACGAGCCGGCCACGCTCGACCGCACCGTCGCGCTCACAGCGGCCGACAGCGCAAGCGGCTAAGCGGCGTCGCTACTCGCAGACGCGAAGCGCCCCCAACCCGATCCCGGGAGGAAATCTCGGGAGGAAGCTCGGCCAGCGCCCGAGCCCTAGAACCACGAAAGTCCCCGAGTTTCCAGGGCTTTTGCTTCATAGCGGGGGGACGATCCGCTCCCATTAGCGACCTCTCGGTACCCGTCGGTCGAGCCGTGCCCGGCTGGCCTGGGTCGTAGCATCGGACTTGGGACGCGGACAAGGCCGAGAGGGTGCTCCCAGGGCCGCCGCGCCAGGCAAAAGGCGACGACCTCGACCTCCTTCTCGTCCAACTCGGGCGTCTGCTCGGGTCCAGCGTCGACGCTCGCTCAGCCTCACAAGGCGGTAGCCACAGGGCCTGCGTGATACTTCGTTGCCTGATGTCTGAGGAGTCCACGACCCCCGATCCGGTTGAGCTTCTGGGCAGGGCGTTGGAGGCCGCAAATCGTCGTGATCTCGACGCGGTGTCCAGCAGCTTCGCCGAAGATGCGACCTTCGACGGCAGGGCGTTGGGGGACCACTTCCAGGGGCGGGCGGCCATTCGCAGCTTCCTTGAGGACTGGTTTGGCACGTACGAGGAGTTGGAGTTCGGGCTTGAGGAAGTCCGCGACCTCGGCAATGGGGTTGTGTTTGCCGTGGTCGTTCAGAACGGTCGTCCGGCTGGCAGCGCCGGTCACCTTCGACAACGCGAGGGATGGGTATTCGTCTGGGTACGAGGCTTGATCGCACGCCTTACGATCTCCGAGGTCGACGAGGCCCGTGCTGCCGCCGAACGCCTCGCGCAGGAGCGGGGGTAGGCGATGCCGCAGGAGAACCTGAGATTGGTTGAGCGCGCGATCGCGGCGATCAACGCGAGGGACATCGAGAGCTATCGCGCCTGCTGCACTGAGGACGTCAAGTTGGAGACGCCAATGGCCGCCGTTGGAGGGGTGTACGAAGGAATCGACGGCATCAGGCGTTTCCTGACGGACGTCGAGGAAGCCGCACCCGATTTCCGGATGGAGCTTGACGGCGTGGAAGAGGTCGATAGCAAGCGGGTGATCGCGTTCCTGCGCAATAACTCCACAGGCCGAGCCAGCGGCATTCGCATGGCATGGCCTCAAACCAACGTGTACGACCTGATCGACGGCAAGATCAGCCACGTTCGCATGTTCGTCGACCGTCAGGAGGCCCTCAAAGCCGTGGGGCTGGAGGAGTAACGGGCAGGAGCAGGTGCCCCATGAGACGGCGACGTCGGCGAACGCCCGACACGAGTGCTCCGTCATGGATGCGAGCGTGTCGGTGAGAACCGCCGAGACTCCTTCATAGAGACGATACGCAAGTTCGCGCCCACCAAACGCTCAGACGCCGGCATGCGGGGGATCGGTGATACTCGCAGCGATGTCCATGACTCTTGCGATCTTGAGCTGAGCCCTATGGGTCGCTGTTCGGCGTGTTCTGCTGAGAGTCCCGCCGAGGCGCGGTTCTGTATGGCGTGTGGAGCACCACTTGAGCGGCGCTGCGAGTCGTGCGGTGAGCCGGTGCCCGAGGGGGCACGCTTCTGTATGACTTGCGGCGCTCCGCTGAATGCGGCGAGCGCCGCAAGCGAGCCAGCCGCGAAGCAGAGCACTGCTGTTGACGCGGATGCGCCACGTGTCGCTCTTGCACCACCGACGTTTGATGAGCGCCGCATGGTAACGGTCCTCTTCGCGGACCTGTCCGGCTACACGGCCGTCGCGGCGAGGCTGGACCCCGAGGCCGTGAAGCGTCAGCTTGAGCGGATTCTCGGGCGTCTCGGTGAGGAGGTCCTTGCCTACGGTGGGTATGTCGACAAGTTCATCGGCGACAACGTGATGGCGATCTTCGGCGCTCCGGTCGCGCACGGCGATGACCCCGAGCGCGCGGTGCGCGCCGGCCTGGGTATGCAGGCCGCGATGGGCGAGGTCAATGAGCCGTTGGCGGCCCAGCACGGGGTCACGTTCGAGCTGTGTGTGGGTATCAACACGGGCGAGGTGCTCGCGGGTCACGTCGGGGACAGCTACACGGTGATCGGCGACACCGTGAACGTGGCAGCGAGGCTTCAGGCGGCTGCGCATCCTGGGAGCGTGACCGTCGGTGAGGCGACCTACCAGGCAACCCGCGAGACGATCAACTACAGCGCTCTGGCGGAGCCGCTGGTGCTCAAGGGCAAGACCGAGCCGGTCCCTGCTTGGGAGGCGATTGGCGGCGACGGGCGGCCGGCGGGCGCCACCTCGGCGGGCCCCGTGCGAGCTCCACTCGTGGGCCGCGCCGCCGAGCTCGCTCAGCTCCACGATCTGCTCGCGCGGGTGCAGCGCAAGCGCGGACCGCATCTGGCGACGGTCATCGGCGATCCGGGCGTCGGGAAGTCGCGGCTTGTGCGCCAGTTCGAGCAGGAGCTGCACAGTGGGGAGGCCCGGCCGCTGGTGCGCGCCGGGCGTTGCCTGCCGTATGGGTCGAGCATCGTCTACTGGCCACTCGGCGAGGTCATTCGCACCGAGTGCGCGATCGTCGACGGCGATCCTCCTGCAGCTGCGTGGCAGAAGCTGTCCACCCGCATCGGTGAGCTGCTCGATGGCTCGGGGTCAGACAGCCGGTCCGCAGCGTCAAAGGCGGCCGTGGTCGGTCGCCTGCTCGGGATCGAGAGACCGGATGAACCCGTGGCCGCCGAGCGGGAGGATGCCCAGCAGGCGCGCGAAGTTTTCTTCGCGGCCGTGCGCTCGTGTGTGGAGGGCCTCGCGCGTGATGGGCCGCTGGTGCTTGTGTGGGAGGACATCCATTGGGCGGATGAGGGGATGCTCGATCTGATCGAGCATCTGGTGCAATGGGTGCGGGCACCGGTGCTTCAGATCTGTCTGGCCAGGGAAGAGCTACTGGAGCGCCATGTCGGGTGGGGGGGCGTGCGGCGCGATTCCACGACCATCTTCCTGGAGCCGCTCGGCGAGAGCGAGACGCGTGAGCTGATCTCCTCGCTGATGCGTGGCGCCGGCCCCAGCGACGGCGTGGTCGCTGCGGTGGCTGCCCGTGCGGAGGGAAACCCTTTGTTCGCTGAGGAGATGGTGCGCCGCCTTTCCGAGGAGGAGGGTGCGAGCGCCGCCGAGCTTCCAGCCACGGTGCAGGCTCTGCTCGCGGCCCGCCTGGACTCGCTGGAGCCCTTTCAGCGGCGCCTGCTCGCGCACGCGGCGGTGATCGGGCGGACATTCTGGGAGGGCGGTCTGACCTCTGTCGCGGAAGCTGAGGGGGGCGATCTGGCGGAGGCTCTTAGGGCACTGCGAGACAAGGACATCATCGTCGCCGGCGAGGGCACAGCGCTTGCCGGCGAGCCCGAGCTCGCGTTCAAGCACGCGCTGATCCGCGATGCGGCGTACGAGATGCTCCCGAAGGCCGTGCGAGCGCAGAAGCATTTCGAGGTGGCCTGTCTTATCGAGGACGGCGCCGGGGAGCGTGTCGAGGAGGTCGTTGCGCTGCTCGCCGAGCATTACGGCAAAGCGGCGGAGCTCGGGGGTGAGCTCGGCCTGGCAGCCGCCGAGATGGCGCCCTACCGCGCAAAGGCGCTCTCCTACCTGGAGGCCGCTGGTGACGCGGCAACCGCCTTCTACTCCAACGCGGACGCCTTCTCCAACTACGAGGCTGCGCTCGAGCAGGCCGGCGAGGATGCCGACGCGGTCGCCCGCCTCCTGGAGAAGCAGGGCGATGTCGCCCTGCGGCTTGGTCGGGTGGATGCTGCGATCGAGGTCTGGGGAGGGGCGCTCGACCACCACGGCGCGCGAGAGGATCTCGAGCACGTCGCCGAGCTACACCGAAAGATCGGCGCTGGGCTGGCCCACAAGGGAGAGCGTAAGAGGGCGATCGAGCACCACCAGCGAGGCATCAATCTGATCAAGGACGGCGAGCCGTCGCTCGCGCTCGTGCGCCTGTATGAGGAGGCCGCGTGGCTGTATATGCAGACGGGCGACAACATGCTGGCGATCTACGCTTCAGAGAAGGCGCTGCGGCTCGCCGAGCGCCTCGGCGAGGTTCGCGCCGCGAGCCGCGCACATGGCATCTTCGGTCGCGTCTTCGGGCGCATCGGAGACACTGCCAAGGCGCGTGAGAACCTGGAGCGCGCAGTCGAGCTTGCGCGCGGGTCCGACGCGCATGAGACGGTCCTAGCGCTGATGGCACTCGGCCATCAGCTCGAGACCTCCGACGGCGACTACCCGGCCGCGGATGACTACTACCGCGAGGCGCTCGCACTCGCGCGGCAGGTCGGAGACGTGCCTGCCGAGATCGAGCTGCACGCCGCCGTCGCGCAGTTGGCGCTCTATGCGGCCGACTGGGAGACGGTGGTGCGCTCGAGTGACGCCAGCGCGGAACTGTCCGAGCGTGAGGGCCTGATCGGCAAGCTCTGCCTGCCCTACGCTCTCCGCGGGCGACTGCAGTGGCGCAGCGGAGAGTGGCAGGCGTCCGAGAGCTCGTACAGACGCGCCCACGAGCTAGCGGAGCAGATCGGCTGGTCGGAGGTGTGCTTCGACGCGCTGTACGGGCTCTCGAACACACTCCGCGACCAGGGCGAGCTCCTGGGCGCGGAGACCGCGCTCTCGCAGGCGCTTGATGTCTGCGAGAGCGCCGGGCTGATCGCGCAATCGATCCAGGCCAACTCCGCACAGGCCCTCCTACACACGCTCGCCGGTCGGCACGAGAAGGCGAGCGAGGCCGCACAGGAGGCGATTGCGCTCTCCGACCGCGTCCGCTACCCCGCTGGCGAGGCGGCCGCGATCGAAGCCGCGGGCATCGTCGGGCCCCTGCCGGGTGCGCTGACCGAACTCGAGCGCGCCCACGAAGCCTGGCAGAACCTCGGCCGCCCACTGGAGGCCGCCCGCTGCGACCTGCTGCTCGGCCAGCGACTACTCGAGGATGACCGCGAAGCAGCCCTTGTGTCGCTCGAGCAGGCCGCGAACGAGTACGACGAGCTGGGAGTCATCCACCTGGCAGCACGTGCCCGCGAGTTGGCGGGCTCAGACGCTGCCCGACGCTAACGGCCGGCGCTCGCGCCTGGGGCGCGCAACCAAACACGAGCTGCCGCTCACCTCCACTCGAGAGAACGTCAGAGTAAGCCCTCTTCCACCGCCGCCGATGCTCTCGGGGATCGTCCAACGCGATAGCAGCGGGCCCGTCCCGCCAAACGCTCGCCTAGGTCCGGAAGCAGCGGTCCGGGATACTCACCGGAGGATGCCCGACGAGTCCACGACCCCCGATCTAGTGGAGTTGCAGAGGCGGCTCACCGCAGCTACCAATCGAGGCGACGCCGATGCGGTCGTGGCCTTCTACGCGTCGGATGCCGTGTATGACATGTCGCCGGTGGGTATGGGCGTCTTTGAGGGGCAGGCGGCGGCGCGTGGCTTCATTGCGGACTGGTGGACCTCCTACGAGGAGAGCGAGTTCGAGGCCGAGGAGACTCTCGATCTTGGCAACGGAGTTGGTTTTCGCGTGCTCGTTCACAAGGGCCGTCCAGTCGGCAGCAGCGGTGAGGTTCAGCTGCGCTACGGAACCGTCAGCGTGTGGGAGGACGGCAAGATTGCGCGAATCACGAACTACACCGACATCGCCGAGGCCCGTGCTGCCGCCGAACGCCTCGCGCAGGAGCGGGGGTAGGCGATGTCGGCGGAGAACGTGGAGATCGCCAAGCGAGTCACGGACGCTTACAACCGGCGCGACGTCGATACCGTGTTCGCCGAGCTCGCGACCCCTGACTTCGAGTGGTGGCCAGCCCTGACGAGGGCCTACGAAGGCGGCTGCTACCGAGGACGCGAGGGCGCCGAAAGGTTCGCCGCGGATACCCGCGAGAACTGGGAGGAACTCCAAAGCGTTGCTGAGGAATATCGTGATCTCGGCGATCGGGTGCTTTTGCTGGGTAGGCTCAAGGGACGCGGCAAGGGCAGCGGCGCTCCGGTGGATCAGCCGTACGCGGCCATCTTCGACTTTCGCGGCGACAGGACCTGGCGTTTCCGGGCGTACTTCGATCGCGCCGAAGCCCTCAAAGCCGTGGGGCTGGAGCAGTAGCGGTCACCTGCCTGTGTTCGGTGTGAGGCCGAGGTCGGAGAACACACGACACGAGTGCTTCGTCATGGATGCGAGCGTGTCGTTGAAGATCGCCGAGACTGCTGAGTTGGACGAGACGCGAGAGCGCGAGATCGTCCGCCAGCGGACGGTGTCACGGTCTCGAATCTCAGGCGGGATTCGAACCCGCGACCTTCGGGTTATGAGCCCATTTCGGACGTGTCGTGGAGTCCGGTCGTTTGGCTCTATTGCTAGCGATTCGGCGCCGGCCAGCGCCGCCGCTGGCGCGGAATGGCGTCGGGCATGTTTGCACTTTGTTTGCACTTTCCGCCGCACCGGTTCCGGCCGTCGGAGGCCCTCGTCGCTCGCGCTCAGTCGGGGAGCACCAGCAGCCGCTCTTCTCGCCGGCGCTCGCGCCCTTTCCACCAGCGCTCGACGAGCAATGGCGGGATTAGCGTCAGACCAGCGAAGATCGCGAATCGCATCGGCTTATCGAGCCCATCACCGCTCTGGAGCACAAGTCCCGAGAGCGACCCCAGTGCGCCAGCAGGTGCCGCATAGCGCTTGGGAGCGCGCCCCTTTCCGGACCGAAGCAGCGAGCGCCACCACGGCACCGGCGTCTCCCCGAACGGATCGCATGCAAGCCCGCTCATGGCACGCAGTCTAGGCGAGCGACGCCGAGGGATTGTCCGCCGCTACCTGCTCTCTTGGCCGGTCCTACTTGATAGTGCCGCGCGAGGTCGATCGAGCCGATTCCCGGGGCCAACCCGACGCGCCAGCGGTGCCCAAGTTGATTGGGACAGGTGCAGCGGCTATCGTCTGGGACGTAAACCGATGGCGGCCCGATGCCGACAAGACTAACGATGGCTTCGACACTCGACACCCACACGACGAGCCAGGGACAGGATCTGCCCGAGGAGATCGCCGCGGTGATAGACACGTCGGAGTTCGAGGCAGCTAGGCAGGACCCGCGCGTCCGGTCGTTCCTCACGGAGGCCGACGCCTACCTCGTCAAGCTCGAGCAGCAGGGCCGTAACCGCTAGTCAACTGGTTGTAGCGGCAGCCAGAGCCGCTTGGGCGTCCTCGTTTCGACCGACGCCCTGAAGCCGTAGCGCTCACGCCACATCGCCGCCGTCGCGGGTGCGCTGGATCGACGCCCGGCCGCGCGAGCAGGCGGTTTGGGAGAAGGGCATGTTCGCCAACCAGAACGTCGTCGCCAAGCTGCGACAGCCGTTTACGCTCCAGCGGCTGGCTGAAGTCTTCGGGACTCCCGCCAACGGGAGTCCCGCTTAGTCAGGTGGGAGCTGGGCATCGAGGCCGATGCAGGTCGCTGTCGCCTGGTGCGGCTAAGGCACGAGCGCAGTGACGTACGCAACGCAGATCGCCTGTACACGGTCCTCGGGGATCGCGGTTCGCAACGCTCTTGAGGCCATCTCGATGCCGGGGCGTCCACGTCTACCGAACAGCTCCTCGATGTAGGTGAGCGCCGCGGTCGTTGGAGGTCCCGCGATCGCATCCTGGGCGAGAGCGCTGAGCGTGGCGGCGATCTCGTCCGGCCTCGTCGTCTGCATGAGTCGCACGACATCGGAGGCGTCCTTGTCGTCGAGCCGGGCCGCGCGACCGCTTGCGACGCGATCGTGGAGCTTGTGGGCCTTTGCGACGAGCAGCGCGGCGGGACCGGCGACCCTCGCCTGTAGCGAGCGCTCGTCTCCCGGCTCCAGTGCTGCGATGGTCATCGTGCTGTTGTCCACCAGCGCGGCCTCGAGTCCGATGGCGCGTCGGGCGGCCCGAGTGCCGTGGACGCCGAGGCGGGCGGCACGTCTGCCAGTGCCCGACGCAGCGCCCTCGGGGACGATCAGATCGACGGGAACGAGGATCTCCTCTCCGGCGGCGAACACTCTTGCCAGCCAGATGCCTGGCTCGACGTGGCCGCCGGGCTGCTGCTGCAGATGGAAACCCGCGGCGGACATCCCGGCTTCGAGCTCCGGAGCATCCCCGAGGAGCAGCGGGTTCAGTACGAGATCGCCGTCGGTGGTGTAGGGCGCGATGGCCAGGTCGGCGGTGCCCGTGTGGAGGTAGACGGCCTGGGCACCGGCCAGGATGACGGCGTCGCCGTGCGGCGCGAGCACAGTCAACGCGTCGAGCAGGACGCGCCGCGCGGCTACGTATCGCGCGTCGAGATCCTGGTGCTGTGCGGCGTCGCTCGGGCTGGTCACGCGTCCGCCTGAGAGAGGTACAGATCGGTGATCGAGGACAGCCGCCAGCGCGACTCGTTCTCCGCCATCCACGCGATGAGCGCTTCGCCCTCGGCCGGCATGCGGCCGGTACCGGTCAGGCAATCGACGGCGGCCTGAGAGGGCGCGACGTAGCGAAGCCCCGCATCCTCTGTCTCCCGTTCCCAGACGACCGGATCGAACGCGCGGAGCAGGACGACGTTGACTCCCTCGTCGGCCGGAAGCAACCCGAGCGTCTTGGCCAACGCCTCGATCTCTTTGCAGTACGCAATGAGCAGAGCCGGCGCGGCGACGGGCGCAAGACGCACGGCGGCGAACGATCCAGTGACCGCCACCGACGGGCCGGACAGCTCGGCGAGCTGCGAGAGCGCATCGTTTGCCCCGCCCGGCGCGAGGAAGGTGGACGCATCGTTGCTCTTGAGGACGTCGTATGACTCCGCCCACCGCCGCAGCAGCCCCGCCATATCGGCGTCCTGCACCCGTCCTCGACGGGTGCGCTCGACGAGGGCGTCTCGGTCCAGCGCGTCGAGCAGCCGCGAGACGTAGCCCTGTGTTAGGCCCGTAACGGCTGCGATTTCGCTTACTCCGTAGGGCGGCCGTACGTCGATGAGCAGGCGGATGAGCCGTGCCGCCTTTGGCCCGCGGACCCTCGCCTGGCCGCGAGGCATGGGCTGGGGGTTCCTGGCGGCTCCGACGGCACTTATGTAGAGCGCGGGGTTCTCCAGCTTGATCCGCGCGTTACCGGTGAGGTCGATGAAGTTGATGCCCTCTTTGGCAAGCAGCTCTTGACTTCGAGAGCTCATCCACGGAGAGACCGCGAGGATCGGGATGTTGCTGGCCAGTGAGCGGATCACGCGCGAGAGCCCGCCAGAGAGTTGCCCGACGGCGCGAGGATCGAATGATCGCTTCGCCTCGACCGCGAGGGTCACATAGGTCCCCCTCGGGTCGCGAAGGTCGATCGCGCCGTCCGCCAGCGAGCGCCCCTCACCCGAGTTTGCGGCCACCTCGGCCCTGTTCGATCGTTCTACGGTCCAGCTCGCCGGGAGCATCTGGCGTAGCTGCACAACAGCCGCGTCGATGAGATCTGTTTGCTCGATGGTTCCGTTTGCCAGCATAGCAAAACTAGGATATCAGAAAAGATTTTCTATGCTAGCTATTTTGCTGTCCTCGCAAATGTCCTCCTCCAGTAAACCTACGAGCACTCCTTACTCGAACAGCCTGCCCTCGACGTCCGGCCAGTACCTGTAGAGAGTCTTGGCCTGGTCGAGCACGAGCTCGGCAAAGTGGTTGATGTCCTGGACGCTCCCGCCCCCAGGCGGCGCAACTGGCAGCTTGTACTCGTGCTCGCGGAGGAGCCGCCTGATCTGGCGGCGAATGGCAGCCTCAGTCGATGCCCGGTCGGCCCAGTCGACGGTGAGGTCTTCCCTGATGCTTTTGACGAGGTCTCGCGCGATTTTGGCGAGTTGCGGGTCGACGTTGGGCACGTCGGTGCCACCGGCGAGCGCGTCGTAGAAGGCGGACCTGGTGCGGTTTGAGCTTGTGATCACGCCAGATCCGGTGCACCGTCGTAGGAGAAACACCGGTCGCGGTGGCCAGCCACCTGCTCGCGCCACGCGGACGCCCTCCGCGCGCTCGCACAGATCCTCCAGCAGCGCCGTCTTGCCCACGCCCGGCTCGCCGCGCATCACGAGCATGCCGCCGCGCAGGAGTAGTTTTCCACAGAGCACGATGCGGCTCGACCCGGATGAGCTCGAGTTACGACCGATCTAGCTTGAGCGCATGTTCTCCAGCGGCTCCGCGGCACGCGCCCATCTCAAACCCCAGCCTTGGCGCTGGAGCCACCCGCGGGTCCTCGTGGAGCACCCGGACGAGGCGACCGGCCTCGCGATCGCCTCCGGCTTGCGCTTCGCCGGCTACGCGGTCGCCATCTGTCCCGGCCCAGCCGGACACGGGCGCTGTCCACTGGCCGGACCCGCAGGATGCGCCCCAGCTCACGACGCCGATCTCGTTGTCAGCTCCCTGGGCTACGAGCGCGAGACGGCCCGGGAGGTGTTGCGCGCACTGCGCACGCACTATCCCGACACGCCTCTACTGGTCGAGGCGCCGTCGGACATGGACACGGGCATGCGCGAGCTCTTGGACGGTGCTCACCAGTTGCCGGCACCGGCGAGCACCGAGCAGATCGTAGCCGCCGTGCGGAGCCTGTCCGGCCACACCGCCGACGAGGGCCCCGCCGATGCGTAGCCCATTTCACAGCGAGCAGGAGGCCTTTCGGTCTGTCCTGCTGGCGACACTCGCTCTGATCGCAGTCGTGCTCGCCGCCGCGCTCGGCCCGACGTGGCTCGCTCCCGTTGTGCTTGCGGTCGTACTCGGCGCCGTAGCTGTGCGCGTAGCGCAAGTGCGCATGCGCAAGCTCCGCGGCCTTGAGCTGCCGGTCAAGATGGCCCCCGCGCACCTTGGCTCAGCGTCGGAGCGCCGCGTCCTCGTCGTCGCCAACGACACACTCAGCGAGGAGGCGCTCCTCAGCGAGCTCGAGCGGCTGGCCTCCGTACCGCATACGCACGTGCTCCTGCTCGTGCCCGCGCTGATCTCCCCTGGAGCCCGCTTGACCGGCGCTGTCGACGGCCTCTTGGATCAGGCGCGCCTCCGCCTGAAGACGGCCCTCGACCGCGTCGGCCACGACCTCGTCGTCGGGGGTGGGATCTCGGATGCAGATCCACTCGAAGCCGTCGAGGACGCGTTCGCCACCTTCGTGCCGGATGAAGTCATCGTCTCCACTGGCTGGGAGCGAGCCGCGAACGGACTCGAGCCGCAGCTCGCGGGTCTCGTGCGTGAGCGGTTCGCCGTGCCCGTTCGTCATCTCGTCTTCGAGCCCGGGTCCGTCACGCAAGAACCAGACAAGGACACCGAGGCCAGATATCGGCACGAATTCGGTGAGGCAGCCGCCAGGAAGTTCGGGCTGAAGGCGCTCGCGGGCGCGGGGATCCTGGCCGCGGTGCTGTTGTCCGTGGTCGCAGTCGTCCAGAGCAGCGAACGAGACGAAGCACGCGCGGCATCCCAGGCCACCGCCGCGCAGACCGCGGGACTACCCCCGATCGCAAAGGTGGTCGATCTGTCGGTCATCCCGGAATACAAGCGCGGTCCGGAAGGCGAAAAGCACGATGCCTTCACCACGACCGACTTCACCGTCCGGGCGGGCCAGCCCCAGCAGTTGAGGATCGACAACACCGATACGGTGCCTCACAGCATCACCGCGCCGGAAGCCGGCATCAAAATCGTCGTCATACCCGGCACCCACACCTACACGTTGCTCGTAAAGCAGCCTGGAAGGTTTCTCTGGTTCTGCAGCTTCGTATGCGACGAATGGGCGATGCAGCACCCGGGCTACATGAGCGGCTACATCAGCGCCATCTAGAGCTTGCCAGGGGGCTGGGCGCTACGCCCGGGCGGGAATGGCATCGAGCGCAGCTTTGAGATCGTCCACCGACTGGTAGTCCAGCCCCAGACGGTGGTCGTGGCGGTGGCGCACCACGCCCTGCTCGTCGATGATGACGACGGCACGCTTGCCGCTTGCGCTGTACGCCTTGCCGACGGTCTTATCGACGTCAGCCAGCAGCGGGACCGTGAGGCTGTTCTTGAGGATGAAGCCCTCGTGGGAGGCCAGATCCTGCGCCGAGATCCCGACGACCGTCGCATCGAGCGCCGCGAAGTCGTCCGCCCGATCCCGGTACGAGCAGAACTGCTTTTTACACACCGGCGTGTTGTCGCCCGGGTAGAACAGCAGCACGACCCGCTCCCCGCGATGCTCTGAGAGCCGGAACGGACCGTCCGTGCCCGGCAGCTCGAAGTCCGGCGCCTGCTCGCCCACCTGTGGTGTCTTGGCCATGCTCGGACTCTATGCGCTAGAACGAGGACGCGTGCGCCCGTCCCGCCTCCGCTCCGCGCTTGCCCCCGCTCCCTGCCTGCTGCTCGTCGCGTGCCTCGTGCTCGCCGCATGTGGAGCGAGCGCACCCGCCGCCGCGTCCACGCCGAGCGCAAGCCGTGCGGCGATCCCTGCGGCCGGCGCCTCCGCCTCGCGGCTCCTGGACTGGCCCGAGTTCGGCCTGAATCCCCAGCGCGCCGACGTCAGCGAAGACGCCACCGGCATCACCGCGGCCAACGTGGCGCACATGCGCCGCGTCACGGTCGCGCTCCCGGGAACGGTGGACTCCTCGCCCGTCTACCTGCACGGCGTCGCGGTGGACGGCTCGAGCCACAACACGATCGTGGCAACGACCACCTACGGCAGGACGCTCGCGATCGACGCGAACACCGGCCGGATCCTGTGGACGTTCACCCCGCCCGGCATCTCCGGCTGGGCGGGCAGCGCCCAGATCACCACCGCCAGCCCCGTCGCGGACCCGGACCGGATGTTCGTCTACGCGGCCTCCCCCAACGGCCTCATCCACAAGCTCTCGCTCTCCGACGGAGGCGAGGATCGCAGCGGCGGCTGGCCCGTGCGGATCACGCGCGACCCAACCCACGAGAAGATCGCAGCCGCGCTCAACATCGACGGGAGCTCGGTGCTCGCCGCGACCGGCGGCTACTACGGCGATGCCCCGCCCTACCAGGGCCATCTGGTGGCGATCGACCGCTCGAGCGCTCGCCTGACGCGGGTCTTCAACACGCTCTGCTCGGGCCGACGCGAACTGCTCGTGCCGAGCAGCTGCCCGGCGAGCGACTCGGCGATCCTCTCCCGCGGCGGTGCCGTGGTCGAGCCGGGAGGCAAGCGCATCCTGATCGACACCGGCAACGCCCCGTGGAACGGCAGCAGCGACTTCGGCGACAGCGTGCTCGAGCTCACCTTCCCGTCGCTGAGCCTGCGCCAGTCCTTCACGCCCACCAACCAGGCCGAGCTCAACAGCAGCGACACCGACCTCGGCTCGAGCGCCCCCGTGCTGCTCGGCCACGATCGTGTGGCCGTGGCCGGCAAGGATGGGATCCTGCGCGTGCTCGCGCTCTCGCGCCTGGACGGCCGCCCGCCGTCAGCCCGCCACTCGCTCGGCGGCGAACTCCAGCGCCTTTCGATACCGGGCGGCGGCGAGCTGTTCACGGCGCCCGCGGTCTGGAGCCACGGCACCTACACCACCATGTTCGTCGCCGACGAAGGCGGGACCGCCGCCTACGCGCTGCGCGCCGGGCGCCTGTATCGGGTGTGGGAAGACGGGACGCCGGGCACGAGCCCGGTGATGGCCGGAGGCCTGCTCTACGTCTATGACCCCGCGGCGGGCGGCATCGATGTCTATCGCCCGTCCTCGCCGCGGGCGATCGCCAAGCTCGCCGGCCAGCCGGGCCACTGGAACAGTCCGATCGTCATCGACGGGCATGTGGTCGAGCCCGAGGGCAACGCCAACGACCACAAGCTCACGGGGACGCTGGAGATCTTCTCAGCGGCTTGACGTCCACGGGCGCGGCATCGCCGTAGCCCCATAGGCTCACCAGATCGCGGCCCAGGTACTCGCTCAGGGCTTCGACCTCGGGCTTGAAGCGCCGGCGCAGCTCGAGCATGAAGGCCTCGTCGGGAGACTTGGGACGTCCGTAGATCATGCGGCCGCGGATCAGCTGGAGCGCCTCGCTGCGCAGGCGTGCCGGCGTCACGAGCTTCACGGCCCTCCTCAGCCTGCGCACGACCGGGCCGCGCCCGTATGCGAGGTTGCGCACGGTCTCATCCAGGCCCACCCTCCGGCGCACGGTCGGATTGGCCTCGAGCACCTCGATCGGCAGCGTGTCGTCCACGCCGAGAAAGCGCTCGACCGTGCGCACCGTGCCCTCGTTGTCATTGCGGAAGTCGTCATAGACCAGGACCAGCACCTGCTCCGCGGGGAACACCGCGTGGAAGCGACGCAGCTGATCCACGTAGCGCGCGCGCTCGCTGTACATCAGCACCTGCGGCCAGTTGGCGTTGACGCTCGGCAGCTCGCGCCCCTGGCGCCGCTCGTCTTCGAGCTCGATCGCCCGGCGCAGGCTCGCCACCTCCTCGGAGCGATGCTGCAGCAGCTGCAGATGGAGCGAGCGCACGAAGTCGGCGGGCTCGCGCAGGATCACGATTATGCGAGCCCCCGGCTGGGCCTGCGCGATCAGCGCGGGCGCCGTGTGCGACCAGATGTAGGCCGTCGAGGCCTCCCCCACGAGCTGCTCGGGCGTGGCTGCCGCGAACAGCGCCAGGTAGTCCTCGCGCGTTTCACCCGGCGCACCGGACGGACGCGGCTGGAAGGGCGAGGGAAGGTCGGTCGAGAAGAACCGCGGCTCCTTGCGCTCGGGCATGTAGATCTGCGGGTGGCGCCGCAGCATCTCGTAGAGGGCCGTCGTGCCGCACTTCGGGTGACCCACGATGAAGAAGTCGGGAACCCTGCCCGGAGGACCCTGCGCGGGGCTCGTCACAGCCGCGAAGTGTAACTATCGCCTGACATCGGCCAGCCAGTCCGGATCGCCTCGCGCGATCCGCGCGTGCAGCTCCTCGGAGTGGCGCAGGTAGCGACGCTGCACCCTGCGCTCCCACAGCCGCCTCCTGCCGGTTTCCAGGCGAGCAGCGACCGCGCCGGGCAGCGGAAGCCTCGTGCCCGGCGCGGGCGCGAGATCGCGATGGGCCCGGCTCAGCCCGCCGCCCTCCCCGGCGCCGTGGTGATAGACGATCTCACCGTAGATCGCGAAGAACAGCGGGTCCAGCCGCGTGGGGTTGGAGCGCAGCAGCTGCACCCATGGCGTTCCCGTCAGCTCGAGCCGGCGCAGGAGGTTGGCCCCCAAGCCCGTAACCCGCCTGCCCCTCTCGTCAGAGAAGACATACCCATCCGACCAGTCTCCCGCCAGCCGACGCCAGCTCGCCGCGCTGGTCACGCAGAAGCAGGGATGCGGCTGGGGATCCCCGGCGCTCTCCGCCCGCCGCACGGCGATCAGGGGCGCCGTTTCGAGCGCCGCCTCGATCCTCGGCATCGGGTCGGCCACGGGGAATGCGTCGCCGTCGAGGAACATCAGCAGATCGTCCTCGTCGGCCTCCCGCAGGACCTCGACGGCGAGGTGGTTGAGCTTGCCCGCCTGGGCGCCTTTCTGATCGACGATCCGGTCGAAGTGCGCGCCATGGGCGGGGTCGATGAGCTGGATCGAAGCCCACGTCTGAAACGGCACCGAGATGTGCTGGCGCAGATGGCGCGTCTGGATCTCGATCCAGCGCGGCGAGATGGTGTGTGAGGTGAGGACGTGGAGCATCGGCTTGAGCCTCGGTCGATCTCAGATGAGATCCGCGAGCCACTCCGATCCGCCCCGCTCGATCTTCTCGAACATGCGCTGTGAGTCCTCCAGCAGCCGCTCGCGCTTCTCGCGTTCCCAGGCGAGCCTCCTGCGTTTGACGAGCGCGCGCCCAACCGGCGCGAGCACCCGCGACCGGTTGGGGCGAAGCAGCCGCTCGGGGAGCATCGCACGGTGGACCGCGCTGAGTTTCTCGGCGCGGAAGCCCGCCCCGTGGTGGTAGACGATGTCCCCGTACACGGCGAAGTACAGGGGATCGGGGTTCCTGCGATTGGAGCGCAGCACCTCGACCCATTCCATCCCGGCCAGCTCCAGCTCGCGCATCAAGAGACTGCCGACGTCGGTGATGTCCCATCCGTGAGCTCCGGGCCAGGTGGGGCCGGCGGACCAGTCGCCTGGAAGCGAGCGCCAGGTCCCCACCGTCGTGACGCAGAAGCACGGATGCGGCTGCGGCTGATCGACGTTCTCGGCTCGCCGTACAGCTATCAACGGGGCCCGCGAGAGACCCTCCTCGATGAACGGCATCGGGTCGGCTATCGGGAAGGCGTCACCGTCGAGGAACATCAGCAGATCGCTGTCCGCGGCCTCCTCGGAGATCTCCATCGCGAGGTGGTTGAGCTTTCCCGAGTGGCTGCCCAGCTGCTCGATCGTGCGATCGAAGTGAGCGCCGCGATCGAAGTGAGCGCCGTAGGACGGATCGATCCCCTCGAGCGAAGCCCACGTCTGGTACGGGACCGAGATGTGCTCGCGCACGTGCCTCGTTTGGATCTCGACCCACCGCGGGGACAGGTAGTGGGCGGTGGCGATGTACAGCACTTGCGACGCGCTGATCAGCGTGAACGGCGCACCCGCCGCGCCGTCCTCGCCGCGGCGGCAAGCCAGGCGTTGGGCGGCATCGGCGGCTCGGCTGCGAGCGTGCTCACAGACCCGCCCTTCGAGCAGATGAACGCAAGTCGGCGATCGTCGCGGTAGTCGTCCATGCTCGTGTAGTCGGTGATGTTCAGGGCCAGGGCAACCGTGTTGTAGCCGAAGCGCCCCGCGAGCTCCACGACGGCATCCCGCGTGGGGATGAGCACGATATCGGAGCCCACCGCGTTGCGAGGCTCGAGCAGACGCGAGAGCTCGAAGAACGCAGATGGGACGCGCGAGAGGCCCGTGTCGATCACGATCGTCTCGGCGCCCACGCCCGCCATCAGCTCGAACAGCTCGACGGGCTTTGCGACGACGTTCAACAGCCCGAGGCAGAGCACGATGTCAAAGCTCTCCTCGATCGGGTGCTCGAAGAGGTCGCCAACCTCGAAGCGGTATCCCCGTGGGTCGATTCCCTTGGCCTCGAACACGAGGCTCGCCTGCTCGATGTAGTCCTGGCGGGCATCGAGGCCGAGCACGAAGTCGGCCTGCGCCTCGACGGCCTCGAGCGACCAGAACCCGGCGTTGCATCCCAGGTCAAGCACCCTGCGCCCCTGCAGCGAGCCGCCCATCAGCCTCAGCAGCGCGGCGAAGAAGTACCTGCGCCGCTGCTCGTGGCGATTGACCATGCCCGGGTCGGGCATCGGGGTGCTCACGCCCCCGTCGAACTCGAACCGGTAGTGCCAGCGTGGAAATGCTGCGATTCGCTCCTTTAGCTCCCCGGTCTCCACGGCGGCGTAGGCTACTCCACGCGCGAGCCGCTCACCTCCGGGCGCCGGCGCTGCTCCTCGTCGGATTCCAGCAGTCCGAGCCACACCTCGCTGCGAGTCGGAAAGCAGGGAACGGCGTGCGCCAGGCGCTCGAGCGGGACCTCGCCGATGATCGCGACCGTCGCGGCGTGGAGCGACTCGGCCACCTCCACTCCGGTGAACGTCGCGCCCACGGGCACGCCCCGATCGACATCGACCACGAGGCGCACGCTCCCCGGCGCTCCGTGCCCGACGAAGCTACCGCCGGCGTTGGCGCCGACCGGGCGATCGAGTGCCCGCACGTTCAGACCCGCCTCGCGCGCGCCGGCGAGGGTGTAGCCGACGGCCGCCACCTGTGGCTCGGTGAAGATCACCCGCGGCGAGAGCCTGCCGTCGGCGCGCAGGGAGACCTCGCGACCGAGGATGTGGTCGGCGGCCAGGCGCGCCTGGTACTTGCCCATGTGGGTCAGGAGCACCCTGCCGTTGGCGTCGCCCACCACATACAGCCACTCGTGGCCGGGAACGCGCATGGTGTCGTCCACCGCGATCGGCTTGCCGGGCTCGAGCCCGAGCGCCTCGACCCCGAGCGAGTCCGTCAGCGCCCGGCGCCCGACCGCGACGAGGATCTCATCCGCCGTGAACGAGCGGCCGTCCTGGAGCTCGAGCGTCACCGTCCCCCGCCGCTCCGGCGAGTCCGCGCGTTCGACCGCGCTCGCCTTGGCGCCCAGGACGACCTCCACACCGAGTCCTTCGAGCCCTTCGCGGACCTCCTCGGCGGCGAAGTCCTCCTCGGCCGCGATCAGGCGCCCCAGCGCCTCGATCAGGGTCACACGCGCCCCCAGCGAGGCGTAGGCCTGGGCCATCTCCACCCCCACGACGCCGCCGCCCAGCACCAGCAGCGAGCCGGGGATCGCCTCGGCGGTGGTGGCCTCGCGGTTCGTCCACGGCCCGGCCTCGGCCAGCCCCGGGATCGGCGGGAGCGCCGCGCGCGTGCCCGGAGCCAGGACCACTGCCCGGCGCGCGCGCAGCAGGGCCTCCCCCACCCGCACCTCGCGCGCGCCCGCGAGCGCCCCATGTCCGCGCACCAGCTCGATGCCGCGATCCTCCAGCCACGGCAGCTGGGCGGAGTCGTCGCGGTCGTGGATGATCTCGTCGCGTCGCTCCAGCGCCGCCCGCACGTCCAGCTCGCCCGCGGCCGCCTGCGCGGCGCCCGGGACGCGCCGCGCCTCGGCCAGCGCCTGCGCGGGACGCAGCAGCCCCTTGGAGGGCATGCAGGCATAGAACGAGCATTCCCCGCCCACCAGGTCCTGCTCGACGAGCGCGACCTCGAGTCCGTTCTGTGCCAGGCGACCGGCGCAGACCTCGCCGGCGGGGCCGGCTCCGATCACGACCACGTCGAGCTCCCGTACCTCGCTCACGTTGAAGCCTTCCTTTCGATCTGTTGAGGAGTGTCGAGCGCGGTCGGCGATCATCTACCCGAGCGCGACCCCGGCCAACCCTGTGCGACACGAGCGCTAGCCTCAGGGAGATCATGGAGGAATCGCTGACCGGCCAGCTGCTGCTCGCCTCCCCGGCGCTTCGCGACCCCAACTTCGCGCGCACCGTCGTGCTGATCGGCGTGCACAGCGAGGAGGGCGCCATGGGCGTCGTGCTCAACCGACCCTCGGCGGTGACCGTGGGCGAGGCCGTGCCGCAGCTGGAGCCGGCGCTGGACGAGCACGAGCCGGTGTACATCGGCGGTCCGGTACAGCCCGGCTCGATCGTGCTGCTGGCCGAGTTCCTCGACCCCGCGCCGGCCGGCCTGCTGGTGCTCGGGCGCATCGGCTTCCCCGCCCCTGACGCGGATATCGAGGAGCTGACCCGCGCGACCGCGCGCGGGCGCGTGTTCGCCGGATATGCGGGCTGGGGCGAGGGACAGCTCGATGCCGAGCTCGAGCAGGGGGACTGGATCGTGCAGGCCGCCGAGCCGCAGGACGTCTTCTCCGAGGACCCCGAGGACCTGTGGGGCGAGGTGCTCACGCGCAAGGGCGGGAGCTACGCGCTGATCGCGCGGATGCCGGAAGACCCGAGCGTCAACTGAAAGCGCCCCTCGTCGGGGCGGCGAGGCGCTCCCTAAGGGCGATCCCCGATCGTGCCGGGGGAGCCCGGCGCTACAGTCCGATGAGCACCCTCGTCGCTCGCTCGCGGGTGGCTACCCTTAGCCGAGTCCCCGGCATCGACTAACCCCCCTCTCGGAGACAAGCCATGCTCAAGCTCGCCCGCTGGTCGACCACCCACCGCAAGTACGTCGTGATCGGCTGGATCCTGCTGCTCGTCGCGGTCAACGCCTTCGCCCAGTCGGCCGGCACCAGCTACTCGAACAACTTTACGCTGCCCAACTCCGGCGCCCAGCGTGCGGCCGACCTGCTGCAGAAGAGCTTCCCGGCCCAGGCCGGCGACCGTGACACGATCGCGTTCAAGGCCAGCTCCGGCAGCGTCACGGACCCGGCGGTGCGCGCGCGCATGAGCGCGATGTTCGCCGAAGTCGCAAAGCTCCCGCACGTCACCGCCGTGATCAGCCCCTACGCGCACTCATCCGCCGGCAGGGCCATCTCCGCGAACGGCAAGATCGCCTTCGCGACGGTCGTGTTCGACGAAAAAGCCAACCTGCTGCCCAAGAGCGCGCCCGAACGGGTCGTGCAGGTGGCACGCGCGGCCCAGCGCCAGGGCCTGCAGGTGGACCTCGGCGGACAGGCGATCGAGGCGACCGAGCAGGTCGGCTTCGGGGTCTCCACGGCCGTCGGGCTGGTGGCGGCGATCGTGGTCCTGCTGCTGACCTTCGGCTCGCTGATCGCGATGGGCCTGCCGATCGTGACCGCCCTGTTCGGTCTCGGCACGGGCCTGGGGGCGATCGCGCTGTTCACGCACGTCGTCGACACCCCCAACTTCTCCTCCGAGCTCGCGGCCATGATCGGGCTGGGCGTCGGGATCGACTACGCGCTGTTCATCCTCACCCGCTTCCGCGAGGCCTATGCCACACCCGGGCCGACCTTCCAGAACGCGCACGAGTCGGTGGTGCAGGCGATCGACACGGCCGGGCGCGCGGTCCTGTTCGCCGGCTCGACCGTGGTGATAGCGCTGCTCGGCATGATGCTGCTCGGCGTTACCTTCCTCTATGGCGTGGCCATCTCCGCCTCGATCGGCGTGCTGCTGGTGATGCTCGCCTCGCTGACCCTGCTGCCGGCGCTGCTCACGCTGAGCGGCGCCCGCGTGGCCGCGGGCGGTCGCAGGGCGCGCAAGCGGGCGGCGGCGCTCGCCGCGAACGGCGGCTCGGCAGCCGCCTCCGCGAGCGCGAGCGCGGCCGGAGCGGGATGGCTGCGCTGGAGCGCCTTCGTGCAACGCCGCCCGCGCACGATCGCACTCGCCTCCGCGCTCGTGATGCTGGCGATCGCCGCGCCCGCCACCGCCCTGCGATTGGGCTCCAGCGACGCCGCCAGCGATCCGGCCGGGCAGACCACCCACCGCGCCTACGAGCTGCTCGCGGCGGGCTTCGGCGAAGGCTTCAACGGCCCGCTGCTGGTCGTCGCCAAGGTGCCGAACCCCAAGCGCGAAGCGGCCGAAAACGGCGTTCTGCTGACCGAAGCGCCCCGCAACGGCAAGGCTCCCGTGGAACAGCTCCGTGGCGCGATCAACGCGACCGCGGACGTGGCCGCGGTCGCCCCGGCGAAACTCAACCCGACCGGCGAGGTCGCGACGATCTCCGTGTATCCGCGCTCCTCGCCCCAGGCCTACGCCACGACCCAGCTGGTCGAACGCCTGCGCGGCAAGGTGATCCCACCGCTCGCGAAGAGCACGGGGATGACCGTGTACGTCGGCGGGGTCACCGCCGGCGCGGTCGACTTCGCCACGACCCTCGGCCACAAGCTGCCGCTGTTCATCGGCGTGGTCGTGCTGCTCTCGGCCCTGCTGCTGCTCGTCGTGTTCCGCTCGCTCGTGATCCCGCTGCAGGCGGCCGTCATGAACCTGCTCAGCATCGGCGCCTCGCTGGGCGTGATCGTGGCGATCTTCCAGTGGGGCTGGCTGGGGAGCCTGATGGGGGTCCAGAAAGGGCCGATCGAGTCGTTCATCCCGGTGATGCTGTTCGCGATCGTGTTCGGCCTGTCGATGGACTACGAGGTGTTCCTCGTCTCACGCATCCACGAGCGTTGGACGCACACCCGTGAGAACTCGCGTGCCGTGGCCGAGGGCCTTGCGCTGACGGGCCGTGTGGTCACGGCGGCCGCGGCGATCATGGTGTGCGTGTTCCTCTCCTTCATGCTCGGCGAAGACCGTGTCATCAAGGAGTTCGGCCTGAGCCTCTCCAGCGCCGTGTTCCTCGACGCGCTGGTCGTGCGCTGCCTACTGCTGCCGGCGACGCTGCATCTCGTCGGGGCCACCACCTGGCGGCTCCCCGGCTGGCTGGGGCGCGTGCTCCCGCGCGTGAACATCGAGGGCACGCTCTCGACCCCGGCCGCCGAGGCCGACGGGCGGGGAACGATCGCCCACGGCGGCCTGCCCTCCTCCCAGCGCCCCGCGACCGAGGGAGTGGAGGTCTGAGCCCAATCCGGTGGGGGGCGGCGGCTGCCCTCCTCTGCGCGTCCGTGCTCCTCGCCTGGGCGCTCCCGGCAGGAGCGCTCGGCGCGGCTCCGCAGCCGTCGGTGGTGCTCGCGTTCGCGCCCGCTGAGGAGTCCGAGCTCGCGCTCGTGCCCGGCGCCTCGGTGGGCATGGCCTCGGCCAGCCAGGGTCGCTATTCGATCGCGCAGCTGGCGCTCGACATCGGACAGGGCGCTCGCATCGCAACATCGGCCTACACCACGCCCGCGACGCCTGCGCTCAGCTTGCGTCGGCTCGCCACGGCCGGGACCATCGAAGGCTGGAGCAAGGCGCTCGCGCGCGCGGATGCGGCCCCGCAGCTGCTGAGTCCGGGGCTGCTCGCCTCTCAGATCCCGGGAGGCGCCGCCTACGTCGGCATCGACGGAGCTGGGAGCCCGGACGCGGCCGTGGCGGCCGACCGCGGCGGGCGCGTGGCCGCGGTCTCGATCGGAGCGCCCGCGGGCGAGCTCGCGCGCGTGGCCGCTCTGCGCACGGTCAAGCAGCTGGTCGTCGTGGATCTGCCGGGTGGCCAACCGGGCAGCGAGGCGCTGCGGACGCTCGGCGCCGAGCGCGCGCCCGGCGAGCTGCTGCTGCTCGTGCAACGCACCGCCGATCCGCATACCGGGGCGCTGCTGTGGACGGCCGCCTCCGGCCTCGCCGGAGGGGGCGGACGGGAGCTCACCTCGCAGAGCACCGATCAGCGCGGTCTGATCGTGTCTGTCGATCTCGCACCCACGATCCTGGCTCACCTCGGGCTGCGCCTCCCCGCCGAGATGCGCGGCAGGCAGATCGCGACCGACGGTGCGCTTCACTCGGCAAGCCTGCGCGCGCTGATGGCACGGCTGCGCGTCGTGGGACCGCGGCGCCTGAGGGCGCTCGCGTGCCTGCTGGGGGCGTGGGCTCTGCTGGCGCTCGCAGCCGCGCCCTGGCCGCGGGCTCGCGCCCGCGCGATGCGAGCGGGAGCGCTCGGCGTGCTGTGGGCGCCCGTCGCGGTCCTGATCACCGCCGCGATCGAGCCCTCAGCGGCGGTGGAGTACATGACGATCGCTTTGGCCTGCCTGGCTCTGGGCTCGCTCACCGACGTCCTCGTGCCGTGGCCGCGTGCGATGCTCGCCCCCGCGATCGGCGCCGTGATCGCGCTCACCGGGGACGCGTTGGCGCACACACAGCTGCTGATGCGCTCGGTGCTGGGCCCAGACCCGATTCTCGGCGCGCGCTTCTACGGCATCGGCAACGAGCTCAAGTCGGGGCTGGCCGTGCTCGTGCTCGGCGCGGTCGCCGGCGCGCTGTACCCGGCCCGGCGCGGGCGGGGAGCCGCGGCGAGCATGGTGGCCGCCGGGGTCGTGCTGGCCGGCATCGAGGGCTCGGCGCGCATCGGCGCGGGCGTCGGCGGCGTGATCCTCGTCGCGGCCGCCTTCGCCGTGGCGGCGGCGATGCTCGCGCCCGGCGCCGTGACCCGCAGGCGTGCGCTGATCGTGCTCGTCAGCCCCGTGCTCGCCCTGGTCGCGCTCGCCGTCCTCGACCTGCTCACCGCCCACGGCGGCGGGCACTACACGGGCAGCGTCCTGCACGCGAGCTCCCCGGGCGAGCTGCGCGACATCATCGTGCGTCGCTACGGCGCCGCATGGGGCGAGCTGCACAACCACGTGATGCCCGTCGCCACCGCCCTCGCGCTGGCATGCGCGTGGTTCGGGGTGCGCCGGCGCGAGCAGCTGCTCGCGCCCGTCGGCGCAGACCCCGCCTGGCTGGCCGCGCTCGCCGGCGGGCTTGCGGCCGGGGTGGTCGGCGCCCTCGTGGAGGACTCGGGCCCGGTGCTGCTGGTCGTGGCCGTGTTCGCGCTCGGCTGCGTGACGAGCTATCTGTGGGGCCGTCCCCCGCTCAGCCCGCACAGTCGCGACAAGACCCGTGAATCACGATCTCGTGCTCGGAGACCGTCAGCGCCAGCCGCTCGCTGAGACCCGCTATCGCCAGCTCGAGCGCCGGATCGGAGAAGGGCATCACCACGCCGCACTCGTCGCAGACGAGGTGGTGATGGTGCTGCTCGTGCCCGCCGGTGCGCTCGTAGCGCACCATCGCCTGGCCGGTCTCCACGCGCTGCACCAGCCCCAGCCGCTCGAGCTCGTCGAGGATCCGATAGACGCTCGCCCGACTCACACGGCGCGAGGCCGCGTCTCGCAGCGCATCCTCGATCTCGAGCGCCGTCAGGGCGCACTCCTGAATGCCGAGAAGCTCGAGGACCGCCCGCCTGGCGCCGCCGCGCTTGTGCCCGGCCTCCGCCAGGCGCTCCTCGGCGCTGCGCACCCACGCCTCGGCGCTCATACGAGAAGCACGGATCCGTAGTAGATGGTCGCGGCGATCGCCACCACGGCGCTGCTCGGCGGAAGCGACGGCACGGCGTAGGCGAGGACGAGCCCGCCCCAGACGGACACCAGCGCGAAGGCGCCGGCGAGAGCTATCCCGACTACGGGACTGCGGGCGATCCGATGAGCCGCGGCTGCCGGAGCGGCCAGCAGGCCGAGCAGCAGCAGCGCCCCGACCGCCTGTGTCGCCTCGGCCGCCACCACCCCGAGCAGAACCAGGAAGCCGATCCCGAGCAGGCGCGTGGGCACCCCCCGCGCGCCTGCCACCTCGGGCGTGACCGAGGCGAACAGCAGCGGGCGCGAGATCGCGACCGTGGCGACGGTCACGACCAGTGCGACGGCGGCGGCCAGCCGCGCTTCGCCCGCGCCGAGCCCGAAGATCGACCCGAACAGCGTGTGGGCGGCCTGGATGCCGCTGGCGCCGCCCGAGCTCAGGCCGAAGCGCGTGAGGAAGAACAGCCCGAGCCCGAGGATGAACGTGAAGGCGATTCCGATCGCCGTGTCATCGGCCGCCAGCGCCACGCCGCCGCCACGCCCGCTCAGCGTGGCACGTCCGAGCACACCGATGCCGGCGCCCACGATCACCGTGGCGAGCACGAGCCCGAGGCGCTGATCCACGCCGGCGGCGGCCGCCGCCAGCGCACCCGGAAAGGCGACGTGGCTGAGCGCATCGCCGGCGAACACCTGGCCACGCAGGACCACGAACCACCCGCTGACGCCGCAGGCCAGCGCCACGAAGGTCCCCGCCAGCAGGGCGTTGCGCATGAATTCCTGGGAGAGCATCAGGCGATCACGCCATCCACAGGCATCGGATCCGCCGGCCGCGCCCGGCGCACGCCGAGCAGCGCCGCCCCGGCGCGCACCAGCACGTAGCCGGCGAAGGAGATCGTCGCGATGAAGAACCCCGCCGGGTAGACCGAGAAGTAGGAGATCCCCAGGCCGAGCCAGGTGACGCCGACGCCGAACAGGAGCGTCAGCGCGAGGCTTGGGATCGGTCGCGCGGTGATCGTCTGGGCGCTCGCCGCCGGCATGAGGAGCAACGCGAAGACGAGCAGCGGACCCGTGATCTGGCTGGTCGCGGCCACCGCCAGCCCGAGGACCGCGAGGAACACCACCGACAGAGCACGCACGGGCACCCCCCGTGCTCCCGCCACATCCGGGTCCACCGACGCGAACAGCAGTGGGCGGGCCAGCACCACGAGGACGGCGAGGCTCGCCGCGGCGACTGACGCGAGCACCAGCACCTGCCCGTCGGAGATCCCGAGGACGTCGCCGAACAGCAGGCTGTCGAGGTCGCCGAGAACGCCGCCGTAGAGGCTCACGAACAGAAACCCGGCGGCCAACGCGACCGCCTGGAAGGTGCCGATGCTCGCCGACTCCTCGCTCCAGGTGCGCCGCTCGGAGCCCCCGACGCGGCCGATGATCAGAGCCCCGGCGCCGCAGAACGCGAAGTAGCCCCAGGCCACGGGTAGGCCCGCGAGCGTCGCCGCGCTCGCGCCCGGGAAGGCCATCATCGAGAGCGTGTGCCCGGCGAAGGTCTGGCGGCGCAGGACCATCACCCAGCCGACCGCCGCGGACATCACGGCCACGATCGCGCCCGCCAGCAGGGCATTGACCATGAAGTGGTATTCGACGAGCTCGCCCACATCGCGCAGGACGTTCCAGCCGAGGCGGGGATTGGCCGGGTCAGCCGACATGGGCGTGGCTGTGGTCGTGTCGATCGTGGTGATGAGCCGGAGGCTCGGGCTGGCCAACCACCACCAGGCGCCCGTCCGAGGCCTTGAGCACCTCCACCGGAAGTCCGTAGAGCGCGGTCAGGGTCTCGCTCGTTATCACCTGCTCGACCGGACCCTCGACGGCCCGGCCGCGGGCGAGGTAGACGACGCGGTCGAGGTAGGGCAGCAGCGGGTTGACGTCGTGGGCGACGAGCAGGACCGCGACGCCGGTGCTGCGGCACAGCTCGGCCACGAGCGCCGCAACCGCGGCCTGGTTGGGCAGATCGAGGCTGTCGAGCGGCTCGTCGAGGAGGAACAGCTCGGGCCTGCCGACGAGCGCCTGGGCGATCAGCAGCCGCTGCTGCTCGCCGCCCGAGCACTCGCCGATCGAGCGCTCGGCGTATCCGTCTGCGCCGACCATCGCGATCGCTGCCTCGACGCGCAGCGCGGCCGCGCGCCCACGCGCTGCGCCGCGACCCCAGGGCGCTCTCACGGGCAGCCCCCACCGATCGCCGTCGAGACCCAGCCTGACGATGTCGCGCCCGCGCAGGCGCGTGCCGGCGTCGAAGGCCCGCCGCTGTGGCAGGTAGCCGATCGAGCGACTCGCCTCGCCGGGCGCGCGGCCGAGGACGCTGGCTCTGCCGGCGCTCAGCGCGAGCGTCCCCAGCGCCACCTTCAGGAGCGTCGACTTGCCCGAGCCGTTGGCGCCCAGGAGCGCCACGAACTCTCCGGGGCCGACGCGCATCGAGACATCGCTCCACACGGTCCTCCCCCCCAGGCGCACGGCTGCGCCATCCAGCTCGAGCGCGGGGCCGCTACGGCGCTCGTGCTCGGTGGCGGCCATCCACCGAAAATATCATAAGACTGAGTCTCGTTCTCACCCGGAACCAGAGAGACCGAGCGCGCGACGCAGCCCTTCGAGATCGATTCCCTCGAAGCGGACCACCTTCTCGCGCGCACCCGCCCCGCGCACGATCGACACGCTGCGCACGCCCACCCGCGCACGCTTGGCGAGCAGGCGGCAGAGCGCATCGTTGGCGCGCCCCTCCACCGGCGGCGCGGTGACGCGCACCACGAGGACGCCATCGCGCTCCTGCACGATCTCGTTGGCTCGCGCACGCGGTTGCAGACGCACCGCTATCTCACATCCGGCCATGGGCTCGTGGCGAGGCTAGCCGAGGACCGGCCGGCCTGCCCGTGCCCCCAGACGCCATCATCCACCGCGCACGCCGGGGCGCCATCGTCTCCCTTCGACCCATAACCCAAGGAGAGCATCCATGCACAAGCTGAAGGTCGACTCGGAGGAGCAGCTCTCACCGACCTACGCCGGCCGGTCCTTCTCCCACGACATTCCCAAGTACCGCCTGCCCGCCGAGGGGATCCCCGCCGACGCGGCCTACCAGCTCGTGCACGACGAGCTGGATCTAGACGGCAATCCCTCGCTCAACCTGGCCTCGTTCGTGACCAGCTGGATGGAGCCCCAGGCGCGGCTGCTCGCGGCGGAGACGCTGGCCAAGAACATGATCGACCAGGACGAGTACCCGCAGACCGAGGTCGTCCACCAGCGCGTGGTCTCGATGATCGGGCGCCTGTTCCACGCGCCCGCCCACCAGCAGCCGACCGGCACGGCCACGATCGGCTCATCCGAGGCGATCATGCTGGCGATGCTCGCCCACAAGCGCACCTGGCAGCGCCGGCGCGAGCAGGCCGGGCTGCCCACCGACCGCCCCAACATGGTGATGGGCGCAGACGTGCACACCTGCTGGGAGAAGTTCGCTCGCTATTTCGAGGTCGAGGCTCGGGTGGTGCCGATGGAGGAGGGCCGCTATACGATCGCTGCCGAGCAGGTGGAGCCCCTGCTGGACGAGCGCACGATCGCGGTGGCGGGCCTGCTCGGAACGACCTTCACCGGGCAGATGGACGACCTGGGATCGATCGACGCGCTGCTCACCCGCATCGCCTCCGATCCCGGCTGGCGCATCCCCCTGCACATAGACGCGGCCTCGGGCGGCTTCATCGTCCCATTCGCGCGGCCCGAGCAGGAGTGGGACTTTCGCCTGCCCTCGGTGCGCTCGATCAACGTGTCCAACCACAAGTTCGGCCTCGTCTACCCCGGCATGGGCACGGTCATCTTCCGCGACGCCTCCGACCTGCCCGAGGAGCTCG
Source organism: Solirubrobacteraceae bacterium (assembly GCA_017882455.1). Lineage (GTDB taxonomy): Bacteria > Actinomycetota > Thermoleophilia > Solirubrobacterales > Solirubrobacteraceae > Palsa-744. Next base: position 65,334 of record JADGPL010000006.1, read on the forward strand.
TCTTCCGCATCAACTACCTCGGCGGCGACATGCCCAACTACTCGCTCAACTTCTCACGGCCGTCCTCCTCGGTGATCCTGCAGTACTTCGCCTTCCTGCGCCTCGGCCGCGCCGGCTACGAGCAGATCGTGAACACGGTGCTCGAGAACGCCCGGGCGCTCGCGGGCAAGCTCGGCGCGATCGACGGGCTCGAGCTGCTCACCGACGGCTCGGCCCTCCCGATCGTGGCGCTGCGGGCGAGCGATCCCGAGGCGAGCGACCTGACCCACCTCTCCCACCTGCTGCGCGAGCGCGGATGGATCGTGCCGGCATACACCCTGCCGCCCAACGCCGAGCACATCACGGTGCTGCGGATGGTGATCAAGGAGAACTTCTCACGCGACATGGTGGACATGCTCGCCCACGACATCGGCGCGGCGATGAAGACCCTGGCGCACGGTGCGCCGCAGCTGCATGCGCGCCGACGCCCTCACTGCTGAAGGAGGGCTATTCGCGGCTGCGTTTGCGTTTGCGGTCCACGAACAGCACGAGCCCGACGACGACCACGACGACGACGAGGATTCCGCCGGCGATGTAGCGGAGTTTGTGTTTGACCGGCGTTTTCTTCACTTCTTTGACTGCTTCGGCGGGCTTCAGGATCGTGATCGCCACGCCCTTGGCCTGCAGCGCGCTTGCGATCTTCTTCTCTTCGTGGGGCTTGTATTTGGCCAGGACGTTGGAGCCATCCTTGAGCGTCAGGCGCAGCGAGCGGACCCGCTTGTTGATCGTCACCGCCTTGATCTTGCCGGCGGCGAGCTGCTGCTGGTACTGCGCAAAGCTCTCGGGCTGGTACTTGACCGTGCCTTCGGCGCCCATGGCCAGGGCTGCAGGCAGCAGCGAGACGCAGGCCGTGACGAGGAGGAGTACGGCGGTCCTGCAGGTGAGAGACGCTCTTGTCGTTCTTGTCATCGGCGGTACCCTACCGTCGCGGGCGATCGGAGGCGCCGTCGTCGCCAACCCCCTGACCTGGCGAGGTCTGGCTATTTACGCGCGGCCCTCACGGCCTTCAGGCGATCGACCTTCGGCAGCACGACCTTGCGCATGCGCACGTTCTCGGGGGTGACCTCGACGGCCTCGTCCTCGCGTACGAACTCGAGCGCCTCATCGAGCGTGAGCCTGCGATGGGCGTCCAGGCGCACGAGCACGTCGGAGGTCGAGGAGCGCATGTTTGTCAGGTGCTTCTCCTTGACCGGATTCACGTCGAGATCCTCCGAGCGCGCGTTCTCGCCGATGATCATCCCTTCGTAGACCTCCTCGCCGGGACCCACGAACAGGGAGCCGCGTTCCTGGAGCGTGAACAGCGAGAAGGTCACCGTCTCGCCACGGCGGTCGGCGACGAGCACGCCGCTCGTGCGCGTCAGGATCTCGCCGGCCCACGGCTCCCAGCGGTCGAAGACGTGGTGCATGATCCCGGTGCCGCGCGTCTCGGTGAGGAACTCCGTGCGAAAGCCGATCAGCCCACGGGCCGGGACCAGATAGTCCATGCGCACCCAGCCGGTGCCGTGGTTGATCATGTGCTCCATCCGCCCTTTGCGGGCGGCGAGCAGCTGGGTCACGGTGCCGACGTGCTCCTCGGGCACGTCGACCGACAGGCGCTCCACCGGCTCGTGACGCTTGCCGTCGATCTCGCGCTCGACCACGTGCGGCTGGCCCACCGTGAGCTCGAAGCCCTCGCGGCGCATCATCTCCACCAGCACCGCCAGCTGCAGCTCGCCGCGGCCCTGGACCTCGTAGGTGTCCGGCCGCGCGGTGTCCTTGACGCGCAGCGAGACGTTTCCGACGAGCTCCTGGTCGAGGCGCGCCTTGATCTGGCGGGCGGTGATCTTGTCGCCGTCTTTGCCGGCCAGCGGCGAGGTGTTGACGCCGATCGTGATCGACATGGCCGGCTCGTCGACCGTGATCACGGGCAGCGGGCGCGGATCTGCGGGGTCGGCCAGCGTCTCGCCGATCGTCACCTCGGCGATCCCCGCGACCGCGATGATCTCCCCGGGCCCCGCCTCTGGCGCGTCGACGCGGTCGAGCGCGTCGGTGACGTAGAGCTCGGCCACCTGCGCGCGCTGGACCTGACCGTCGGCGCGACACCACGCGACCTGCTGACCCTTGCGGATGCTGCCGTTCCAGACCCTGCAGATCGCGAGGCGCCCGACATAGGGCGAGGCGTCGAGGTTGGTGACCAGAGCCTGCAGCGGCAGCTCCGGGTCGTACATCGGCGCGGGAATCCGCTCGAGCAGCAGGTCGAGCAGCGGAGCGAGATTGCCCTCGCTGGGGATCCCACCCTCCAGCTCGGCGTCGTAGTGCAGCGAGGCCACCCCGGCCTTGGCGTTGCAGTACACGATCGGGAACTCGATCTGGTGCTCGTCCGCGTCGAGATCAAGGAACAGCTCATAGACCTCGTCGACGATCTCGGCCACGCGGGCGTCGGGCCTGTCGACCTTGTTGACCACGAGGATGACCGGCAGCTTCGCCTCGAGCGCCTTGCGCAGCACGAAGCGCGTCTGGGGCAGCGGACCCTCGGATGCGTCAACGAGCAGCAGCACGCCGTCGACCATCGTCAGGCCGCGCTCGACCTCGCCCCCGAAGTCGGCGTGGCCGGGGGTGTCGATGATGTTGAGCTTGACGTCGCGGTATCGCAGCGAGGTGTTCTTGGCGAGGATCGTGATCCCCTTCTCGCGCTCCAGGTCCATCGAGTCCATCACGCGCGTGGCCACGTCCTGGCCGACGCGGAAGGCGCCTGATTGCCACAGCATGGCGTCGACCAGGGTGGTCTTGCCGTGGTCGACGTGCGCCACGATGGCGACGTTGCGGATGTCATCTCTGGGTATGAGCACGCGCGGACAGGCTAGCGGCGCGCGGCCGCGGCCCTGAGGCCGGTGCGCAAACCAAAGCGCGCCATCGCCCTCGGATAGCGCTCGGCGGCGGCGATCGTCTCCTCCAGCGCAGAGGCGAAGCGACGCACCTCCTGCTCCTCGATCATGAGGGCTGGCAGCGCCTTGATCACGTTCATGTGGTGCCCGGCGACCTGGCAGAGGATTCGGTGCTCGTGGAACAGGGGCACGGTGATCAGCTGGGAGAAGAGCCCCGGTTGGCGGCGCTCGACCGTCTCCCACAGCCGGCGCGCGCCGGCTCCGGCGGGAGGCCCGAATTCGATCGCCCACATCAGCCCGAGCCCGCGCACGTCCCGCACGACCTCGTAGCGCTCGCACAGCGGCTCGGTCAGCTCCAGCAGCAGCGCGCCCATGCGGGCAGCCCGCTCGACGAGCCCCTCTCGGTCGAGCACCCGCAACGTCGCCAGCGCGGCCGCCGCGGCGAGGTCGTTGCCGCCGAAGGTCGAGCCGTGGCGCACGGCGCGCTCCATTCCGTCGAAGACAGCCTCGAAGGATGCGCGTGAGGCCAGGACGGCGCCGATCGGAACGAGGCCGCCCGACAGCGCCTTGGCGACGCAGATCAGGTCGGGCTCGAGCTCCCAGTGCTCGAGCGCGAGAAAGCGCCCGGTGCGCCCGATCCCGGTCTGGACCTCGTCGCAGACGAACAGCGTGCCCGCCTGGCGGCACAGCCGCTGAGCGCCCGGCAGGTACTCGACCGGCGGCAGGTTGACGCCCTTGCCCTGGATCGGCTCGACGACGAAGGCGGCCACGTCGCCGCGGGACAGCTCGCGCTCCAGTGCGTCGAGGTCCCCGAAGGCGACCGGCTCGCATCCGGGCAGCAGCGGACCGAATCCGTCACGGAACTCGGCGCTGCCGTTGATGGACAGCGAGCCGAGCGTGAGCCCGTGGAAGGCGTGCTCGGCGTAGAGAATCCGCGGGCGTCCGGTGGCGGCGCGCGCGATCTTGATGGCGGCCTCGACAGCCTCGGTGCCGGTGTTGGCCGGGATCATCGCCGCGACGCTCCCGGGCGCCCGCGCCAGCAGCTGCTCGGCGAGCACTCCGCTGAGCAGCGTGACCCCCAGCTGGGGCATGTTGCCCGTGCGCGCCGCCATCACCTCCTCGACCGCCGCGATCGCCTCGGGGTGGTTGCGTCCGATCGCGAACACGCCGTATCCGCCGAAGAGGTCGAGGTAGCGCTCGCCGTCGGCGTCGATCAGGTGGGCGCCCTCCCCGCCCTTCCACACCTTGTCGAAGCCGAGCGTGCGCAGGATCCTGCCCATCTGCGGATTCAGGTGGCGATCGTTGAGCTCCATCTCCTCGCCGAGCCTGTGCTCGAGTATCTCGGCGACCGACGGCAGGGACTCTGCAGGCATGCCCGTGAGCCTAGCTCGCAGGCCTGGAAGGAGTCCGGCTATCGCCAGCCGGTGCCATCTGTGCGAACTGCACAGTCTATGAGATGCAGCCTTGTGTCTGCAGCGCCTCAGACGCCTGTCTGAGTAACGCATCCGTCTGAAGCAGGCCTACAGGCCTCAAGCACGGCCCCCGGCCGGCCGAAGCCGTGCCTATGAAGGGGGAATCCTGGCTCTGCCCAACCGAGCTGGACCGCAGCCGCGTGGTGGACGCGAACGCCCGCGTGCGCATGATCCGCATGGTCGGCTCGGGCGCCGTGGGCGTGGCGCTGCTGATCTCAGCGCCATGGCTCGGCTGGTGGACGTTGATCCTGTTCGCGCTCGCCGTCCTGAACTTCCTCAACGTCGATTACCGCATGGACAAGAGCGCCCACCCGGAGCGAGTGAGCGTTTGCGCGATCCTCATCACCCTCGTCCTGATCGCAGCCGGAGCCGTCTTGAGCGGCGGCCCGCGGAGCCCCGCGCTGCCGTGGCTCGTGCTGCCGGCGGCGATGGTCGCGGCCCGCTTTCGCCCCCAGGTGGTGATCGCGGGCCTCGTGCTGACGATCGTCGTGATCCTGGTGGCGACGCTCGGGGTCGACCCCACGGCCACGATCGCGCATCCCGTGCCCGTGTTCGCGACCCTCGCCCTGCTGGCGGGGGTGGTCTCGATCGTGTGGGCGCTGCAGGCAGCGGAGCTGCACCACCGCAGCGAGGCGATCCTCGACCCGCTGACAGGCCTGCTCAACCGCCATGCGCTGGCCCCGCGCTTCATCGAGATCTCCCTCCAGGCGCGCCTGACCCACCAGCCGGTGTGCATGCTGCTCTGCGACGTGGACAACTTCAAGACGATCAACGACCGCCACGGCCATGACTGCGGTGATGCTGTCCTGCGGGACGTGGCCTACGCGCTGCGCAAGCACCTGCGCTCGTTCGAGCTCGTGTACAGGCTGGGCGGCGAGGAGTTCCTGGTGGTGCTGCCCGGCATCGACGCCGCGGCCGGGAGCGAGGTCGCCGAGCGACTGCGCGCGGCCGTCGAGCGGGTGCAGCCGATGGGCTGTGCCGTGACGATCTCGCTCGGCCTGAGCGCCGGCTGCGGCGAGCAGGTCGACTACGACGTGATGTTCAAGGCGGCCGATCGCGCCCTCTACGAAGCCAAGGCCGCCGGGCGCAACCGCGTCTTCAGCGCGCCCGAGCCGGCTGGCGGTGTCGGCGATGATCTTCAGGGGCAGGCGGGCGAGCTCCTCCCCCCGACGCTGGCCGCGCCGACAGTGCTCGCCGGTTGAGGCTTGGAGGCCGTCCGCTTGGGGTGGACGGAGGGGAACCGCTGACACCGAGGCGGTAGAATCCCACCGGGGCCACCCAACCAGAGGGAGGGAGTCGAGATGCCAGGGACAGCCGTCGCAGCTTCGACACCACGCACGACTCCGGCGAGCACCGAGGATCCCCGCGAGCTCTTCCTCCGCTGGCAGCGCCACGGCGATCACGCCGCGCGCGAGGCGCTCGTCACACGTTTCATGCCGCTCGCCCGCAGCCTGGCCCGTCGCTACGGGCGCTCGTCTGAGCCGTTCGAGGATCTGCTCCAGGTGGCCTCCCTCGGCCTGCTGAAGGCGATGGACCGCTATGACGTCGAACGCGGTCATCCCTTCCAGTCCTTCGCCGTGCCGACCATCCTCGGCGAGATGCGCCGCTACTTCCGCGACTCCGGCTGGGCGGTGCACGTTCCGCGCGGAGCGCAGGAGCGCGCGCTGAAGGTTCGCGATGCGCAGGAGCGGATCGCCAACGAGAGGGGCCATGCGCCCACGGCCAATCAGCTCGCCGAGTACCTCGAGCTCGACACCGAGGAGGTCATCGACGCCCTCCAGGCGATCCAGGCCTACGACACCGTCTCCCTGGACGCTCCCCGGCCGGGCGCCGAGGGTGACGCCGGCGCGGCCTACGTGGATCTGATCGGCGGCGAGGACGAGCGCTACGAGCTGGTGGAGCTCGATGCAACGGTCTCCTCCGTCCTCGGACACCTGCCGCCCCGCGAGCGCCTGATCCTCAAGATGCGCTTCGTCGAGGATCTCACGCAGACGGCGATAGCCGAGCGGATCGGCATCTCCCAGATGCAGGTCTCGCGCCTGCTACGACGGTCGCTCGATCGGCTCCGAGCGCTCACGCATGCGCCTGGAGAGGCGCTGTAACAGCGACCCGTGGGGTCCCGTGGCCGCTTTGCAGAGCCCGCCCCGGGCGGCTCTGATGCGGTTCCGTGAGATCCGGTGCTGGCACGTCAGTGGCCGAGACCCCCAACGTACGCCTGCGCCTGTCCAATAGGGCCGAGAACGTCCTGCTCGTGCGCCAGACGCTGAGCGGCCTGGCCGAGACGATCGGGCTCAGCCCTGTTGAGCTCAACGACGTGAGCACGGCCGTCAGTGAGGCCTGCAACAACGTCGTGTTGCACGCCTACGGCGGTGGCGAAGGTCCGCTCGAAGTCGAGATCCGCGCCTCGAGCCCCGTTCTGGAGGTGGTCGTCCGCGACCGCGGATGTGGCATCCAACCGCGCGATGTGGAGCATGAGGAGGTGGCGGGGGGCATCGGGCTGCCGGTGATCAGGGCGCTGACCCAAGAGGTCGAGTTCAACGACCTCGGCGGGGCCGGCACGGAGGTGCGGATGCGCTTCGCGACCGCCCACCCCCGCACCCTCGAGCTCGCCGGGAAGGAGCTCTCTCCCGGCGCCGCCACGCGACGCGACCCCCCCACGGCTCACGGCACGCTCGCCTTCACGGTCGGACCGCCGGCGCTGGCGCGAGCCGTCCTGCCGCGCGTGCTGAGCGCGCTCGCCGCCCGGGCCCACTTCTCGACGGATCGCATCTCCGACACACAGCTGCTCGCCGATGCGCTCCTCGCCCACGCCGAGGGCTCGTTGGACGCGAGCTGCCTCAGCGTCGATGTCGAGCTCGAGCCACGCAGCCTCGAGCTGCGCATCGGGCCGCTGCGCGCAGGCCGCGCCGAGGCGGTGCTCGAGGAGGCCACGCTCGACGGTCTCGGCTCGGTGCTCGAGCGCCTGAGCGACGGTCACGAGATATCCCGCGAGGGCGCCTCGGAGACGCTCGGCCTGCGTCTCGCCGAACACCGCTAGGCACCCCCGCGGCGAAGCGTGTCGGCAGGCCAGCGTCTGGGCAGAGGTGCCGACAGGCCGTCGTGTCAGCCACCCCATTGGGCGACGGCCACGGGGGCTCGTGACCGCCGCCCGCAGGGCGACTGACTGGCAGGAGTCAATTGCCCGATCCCGCCGTCGCTAAACACCGGTGAGGGTTTCCGAACAGCGGGGACGGGGAAAGGATGTCGATGTGACCGCTGGCACAAACGACGGCGTGCCGACCGGGACGATCGAGACCGACATTTCCGCACGTCTGGACAGCGGAGGCCTGGCGCCGTCGCGCCGTGGGGTCGTCAAACGGAAAGAGGGTACGGGCGCTGGTGACGCTGGTAACGTGATCGCGGCCGCGACTCAGCGGCCCGATTCCACACGGCTCCCGAGGTGGGATGTGTACGCAGACGCCTTTCGTCATGAGTTGCTCGAGTACGCCGACGGTCCCGCGGGCTTCGTGCGGCGCACGCTTCCCTACATCTCACGCTCGATCGCTGCCCATGAGCCGATCCTGGTGGCGGTGGGCGCCGAGAAGGTCTCGCTGCTGAAGGAAGCGCTCGGCAGGGACGCCGCGAGGGTGGGGTTCGCGGATATGAGCACGCTCGGGCGCAACCCCGGCCGAATCATCTCGGCTTGGCGCGAGTTCTTGCGCCAGCATGCGAGCGGCGCCGCGAGCGCACTGGGAATCGGCGAACCGATCTGGCCCGGCCGCAGCGCCGCCGAGCTGGCAGAGTGTCACCGTCACGAGGCCTTGCTCAACCTGGCCTTCGACGGTGGAGCACCGTGGCACCTGCTATGTCCCTATGACGTGGACGGCCTGGACGATCAGGTAATCGCAGCAGCACAGCATTCTCACCCGTTCGTGGCCAAGGACGGCGGGAGAGACGGCGAGGCGACTCGCCCCGACCCGGCGATGCCTCCGGGACCGCTCGAGGGCGTGCTGGAGCCGCCACGCTCATCGGTACGGGAACTGACTTTCACGGCTGACGATCTCGGCGTCTTGAGGCGCTTCCTGTCGGAGTGGTCAGCGCGTGAGCAACTCCACGCGGAGGCGAACCAGGAGCTCGTGCTGGCGGTCAACGAGCTGGCGACGAACAGCGTCCGTTACGGGGGCGGCCATGGCACCCTGCTGCTGTGGCGCGAGCAGGATCAGCTCGTCTGCGAGGTGCGGGACGCCGGCCACATCCAGGACCCGCTCATCGGACGCAGCCGCCCGGCGCCTCAGCAGCACACCGGCCGCGGACTATGGCTGGTTCACGAGCTGTGTGATCTTGTGCAGATCCGATCATCGGCGAGCGGCACCGTGATCAGGGTGCACAAGCGCTGCTCGAGCGGCTAGCCGAGCTGCGTATGAACTACGCACAACCGGCTAGAATCGAGCCGTAATGGGGGCTCGGGATCACCTTCAGATCGAGGTCTCACAGGAGGAGGACCGGGTCGTGCTGGCCCTTGACGGCGAACTCGACATGGCCAGCGCTCACCTGCTGGAGCGAGCGGTCGATGATCCGGAGATCGCGACCAAGCCAACGGTCGTGCTCGACCTCCAGCACCTCGAGTTCATCGACTCGACCGGCCTGCGGATCATCCTCTCGGCGCGCAAGCGCTGCAGCGAGCGCGGGCAGGAGCTGGCGGTCACGCGCGGCTCCCAGCAGGTCGAGCGCCTGTTGAGCGTGACGGGCATGGCCGCTCACCTGCGCACCGTCACCGCGCCCGGCGAGCTGACCGCCTAGCGCCCGCGGCGCGCTCGCGCCGCAGTCCTCTACAGGGCCGCCAGGCGACGCTGCAGGAAGCGCCGCTCGGGCTCGGAGCGAACGAGCTCCAGGGCGCGCGCGTATGCGATGCGCGCCTCATCCGAGCGCCCGAGGCGACGCAGGAAATCCGCACGCGTGGCGTGCAGGTAGTGATAGTCCTCCAGCTCCAGACGCTCGATCGCCGCCAGCCCCGCCTCGGGCCCCTCTGCTTCGGCACGTGCCACTGCTCCGTTGAGCGCCACCACCGGCGAGCCGGTCATCCGCAGGAGCTCGGCATAGAGGCTCGCGATCTGCGGCCAGTCGCTGCTGTCCTGGGCATGCAGCGAGGCGATCGCGGCCTGGAGCACGTACGGCCCCTCGCCGCGCAGCGCGAGCGCGCGCTCGAGCGCCTCGTTGCCCGCTCGGATCTGGGCGCGATCCCACAGCGAACGGTCCTGATCGGCCAGCAGCACGAGCTCGCCGTCGCGCAGGCGCGCCGCGCGACGCGAGTCGTGCAGCAGCATCAGCGCCAGCAGCCCGAACACCTCGGGCTCGTCCGGCATCAGCTCGGCGAGCGAGACGCCGAGACGAATGGCCTGCGCGCCGAGGAGCTCCCTCCGGCCGTCACAGCCCTCGTTGAAGATCAGGTAGACAACCGCCAGGACCGCCGTGAGGCGGTCGGGGAGCAGGTGGGCCGGTGGGATCCTGAAGGGGATCCCAGCGCGCCTTATCTTGCGCTTGGCCCGGACGAGCCGTTGTGCCATCGTCGGCTCGGGAACGAGGAAGGCGCGAGCGATCTCGCTCGTCTGAAGACCCCCGAGCGCACGCAGCGTGAGCGCCACCTGGGCATCGAGCGAGAGCGCTGGGTGGCAGCACGTGAAGATCAGCTCGAGCCGTTCGTCGCGGAAGGTGTCCTGGGGGATCTCGTCCTCCACGGCCTCTGCCACCTCCAGGAGCTTGGTCTTGACCGCGAGCGTGCGTCTGCGGCGAATGTGATCGACCGCGCGGTTGCGCGCAGTCGCCACCAGCCACGCGCCTGGATTGGCCGGCGCCCCTTCGCGCGGCCAGCGCTCAGCGGCGATCGCGAAGGCCTCCTGGGCGGCCTCCTCGGCGAGATCGAAGTCGCCGAGGAAGCCGACCAGCGCAGCGAGCACGCGGCCCCACTGCTCGCGGAAGACCTGCTCGATCAGCGTTCCACCAGCGGTCGTACCTCGATCGCCCCGCCCATCCTCGCCGCGGGTATCCGGGCGGCAAGCTCGATCGCCGTGTCGAGATCGTCGGCTTCGAGCAGGTAGTAGCCGCCCAACGCCTCCTTGGTCTCGGGAAAGGGCCCATCGGTGGTGAGGGTGCGCCCATCCTGCACCCGCACCGTCGTCGCCGTCGTGGCGTCCTGCAGCTGCGCGCCGCCGGTCACGCCCGGGGTCTGGAAGATGGCGCCGTACTCCGCCATCACCGCGTTCTGTTCCTCCTCGGAGAGGCTCTCCCACGAGGAGACGCCATCGCCCGAGTAGATCTGAAGCATGTAGTTCATTGGACCGCTCCTTTTGCAGAGTATGTTCGCCTCTGAGACGAACGAGCGCCGGCAACCACGACATATAACTTGCCACACATATATTGATCTGATTATATGTTGGCATGACGACTGCGTTCGAGGTCGTGGCAGAGCCGGCCCGCCGCCAGATCCTCGACCTGCTCATCCGCGGGCCGCGAGCGGTCGGCGAGCTCGTGGCCGAGACGGGGATGAGCCAGCCGAACACCTCCAGGCACCTGCGAGTCCTGCGGGAGGCCGGGCTCGTGGAATCCCAGGCCGCGGGCAGGCGGCGCCTGTACGCGCTGCGCGGCGCGGGCTTCGCCGAGCTGGCGCGCTGGCTGACGCCCTATGTGCTGCTGTGGCAGGGCGGCCTCGACGCGCTCGAACGCCACCTCGAGCGAAGCCCCGAGGCCTACTAGTAGCTCAAGACGAAGGCGACCTCGTCGACAGCGCACCAGGACCAGCCCTCGCCGGGCTCGATCGAGCTCATGATCGGATGGGAGGCCTCGGCGGCGTGGCGCGAGGCGTGCTTGTTGGGAGAGGAGTCACAGCAGCCGACCTTGCCGCAGGTGCGACAGACGCGCAGGTGCACCCAACGCCCGCCCATCTTCAAGCACTCCTCGCAGCCCGGCACGTCCGCACGGGCGGGCACCTCGGGCACCTCCACCTGGTCGAGATGGGAGCACGTCTGAGCGGTGCTCATGGGGAGGATCCTAGAGCGTTCTCGATCGGCAGCCACACATGAAAGACCGTGCTCCCGGGCTCGCTGTCCACGTCGCTCGACGTGCTGGCGGTGGAAGCGCTCACGACGTGACGCCCACTGCGCGGGCCGGCTGCTGCAGAGGTAAAGCTGCATCGACCATCCGTCGAAGTAAGCGCACAACCTGCCCAGCAATTGCAATTCCTGCCCGATCAGGCCTGCATAAGAGGTGTAGGGCCGGAGGGACCGTCCAGCATGCCAGCCAGCGACACCCCACAAATCGATCACGCGAGCGACCCCGCCCAACCTCGACGCAGGTTCGCTTGGGCGCCGCTTGCGGCGCTGTGCGTGACGGCGGGAATCGTCGGCTCGCTCGTGGCAGCGAACGCGATCGCAGGCCACGACGCCACCAAGGCGCGGCTCCTCTCACGGCAGAGCTCGACGGCGATCGCCTCGGCCCTGACGCTGGCGATCCAGCGCGAGGAAGAGCTGGCGGTCAGCGCGAGCACGTTCTTCGCCCGCGACCCCAAGGCATCGCCCGAAGAATTCGCCGCCTGGGTGAAATGGGCGCGCACCGTGCATCGCTTCCCCGAGCTCGACAACCTCGGCCTGATCGCAGTAGTACGCAAGCCGGAACTCAACGCGCTTCACGTCGGGGGCCTCAGCATCGTCCCCCACAGCAGCCACAGCTACTACTGCCTCGCCACCGCCGAACTCGTGAGGAGCCCGGCCGCAGCGCCGGCCGCGGCCTTCGATTACTGCGCACGCAGCTCCTCGCTGCTGCTGACTCGCAACTCGGGGCAGAGCACCTTCGCGTCGGTGTCCGTGGACGGTACCCAGACGCTGGCTGGCGAGACCCCGGTGTACAAAGGCAACGTCACACCGATAACGCTCGCCGGCCGGACGGCCGCCTCGGTTGGGTGGCTGCGGGTCGTGGTCGTTCCCGCCATCCTGTTGAAGCAGGTCCTGAGCGGATATCCAGGGAGCGCGGTGCACCTGCGCTACCACGCCGGGTCCTCGACGACCCTCACCTTCGCGAGCGGCCCATCGCATCAGGGAGCGCAGAGCACCACCAGCAATCTTCACAACGGGTGGTCGATCAGGAGCTTCGGAGCGCCGGTCGACGGGAGCGTGCTCGCAAATGGCGATGCGCTCGTGACACTCATCGCCGGCGTGCTCTCGAGCCTCCTGCTCGGCATCCTGATCTTCCTGCTCGGACGCCCCCGCCCCGACTCGCCCACACCGCTCCCCGACGTGCCCCCGCGCGAGGATCTCTATGACCCCCTCACCGGCCTTCCCAACCGCGCGCTCACGATGGACCGGGCAGAGCGCATGGTCGCGCGCGCGGGGCGCCAATCGGGGATGCTCGCGGGCGCGCTGCTCGTCGACATCGACTGGTTCGAGGACATCAACGACAAGCTCGGGCGGGCGGCCGGCGACCAGCTGCTCAAGATCGTGGCCGAGCGCCTCAACGGCGTCATCAGGGCCGGCGATACCGTCGGTCGCTTCGACGAGGACGAGTTCGTCGTGCTCGTCGAGTCGGCGGCCCGCGGCGTGCGACTGGACTCGCTGGCGCGACGAATGATCGAGTCCCTGCACAAGCCCATCGAGATCGATGGCTTCGGACCGAGCTTCGTGGCAACCGCAAGCATCGGCGTCGCCTTCGGCCGCTACGACACCCCCGAGGATCTCCTGCGTGATGCGCGGCTGGCCCTGCTCTCGGCCAAGGCTGCGGGCAAGGACCGCTACACCCTCTTCAACGCCAACATGCGCTCGGTGATCGAGAGCCGCGGAGTGCTGGAAGCCGAACTGAACACGGCCCTGCAGCAGAAGCAGTTCTTCCTGCTGTACGAGCCGATCTTCGACCTCAGGAGCCGGCGGGCGGTCGGGCTCGAGGCGGTCTTGCGCTGGCAGCATCCCAAGCGCGGAGTGCTGGCGCCCGAGGACTTCATCCCGCTCGCGGAGGACACCGAGCTGATCGTGCCGATCGGCCGCTGGGCGCTGGAGGAGGCCTGCAGTCGCGCGGCGGCCTGGAACGTGGCGGGTCACGCTGTGGCGGTGTCGATGAAGGTCTCTCCCAACCAGCTGGGTCGCGAGGGGTTCGCCACGGACGTGCGGCGGGCGCTGCAGCAGTCGGGCATCGACCCCTCGCTGCTGATGCTCGAAATCGCCGAGACGACGGCGATGCACGACCTCGCCGAGACCAGCGAGCGCCTCGAACAGGTCAAGCGGCTCGGCGTGCGCGTGGCGATCGACGACTTCGGCGGCAGCGGATATGCGCGCCACTCCGACCTGCAGCGACTTCCCCTCGACGCCCTCAAGGTGGACCGTGCCTCGCTCGCCAGATCCGAGGACGAGGACTACCGAAGCTGGCTGCTCGAGGCGATCCTCATCGTCGGGCGTGAGCTCTCGCTGACCGTGATCACCACTGGGATCGAGACGCGTGAGCAGCTACTCGCCCTGCACGAGATGGGCTGCACGACCGTCCAGGGCCCGCTTCTCGGCAAGGCGGCCGACGCCAACGAAGTCGAGCGCCTGCTCACGCCCGAGCTGCTGGCGGAAAACCCCGGCAGCGACACGGACAGCAGGGACACCGCCCTCGCCTGATCAAGTCGCGGCCGGCTCCGGCTTGCGTGCCTTGACCGCCAGCCGGGCGCGTCCGCGGGCGGCCGTCACGGCCGCGGTGAGCGTGTCGACGTCGTAGGCGCCGTAGTGGCGGCGGCCGTTGATGAAGAACGTCGGAGTGCCCGAGACGCCGCTTTCATCGGCGCTCGCGACGTCCTCGCTGACACGCGGGGCGTACTCACGGCGGCGAAGCTCCTCGACCATGCGATCCGCGTCCAGGCCGAGCTCTGTCGCGTAGTTGGCAAGGTGACTGGGACGCAGATCGCCCTGGTGTCCGAGCAGGGTGTCGTGCATCTCCCAGAAGCGGCCCTGGGCCGCGGCGGCCTCCGAGGCCTCGGCAGCCAGCTGCGCGTTGGGGTGAACGTCGTTTAGCGGAAGGTGACGCCAGACGTAGCGCAGATCGTCGCCGAAGGACTCCAGCAGTCCGCGGATGACCTGCTCGGCCTGACCGCAGTAGGGACACTCGAAGTCGCCGTACTCCACGAGCGTCACCAGGGCGTCCGCTGGCCCGCGCACATGGTCGCGTTCGGGATCGACCTCGACGGAGAGGTCGAGGATGTCCTCGGCGGTGCCCGCGATCTGGCGCGCGCGAACGGTGGCGGGCAGGCGTCTCGCCACACGCAGGACGCCCCACCCCAACAGCGGCGCGAGCACCACCGAGCCGAGCGCCCCCAGCTTGGCCTCGTCGAGATGCTCCCCGGTGAAGGCCAGGCTCGCGATCAGCAGCGAGACGGTGAACCCGATCCCCGCGAATGCCCCACCGGCAGCCAGCAGGGGCGGGCTCAGTGGCGAGCGCGGACCGTGCAGGGCCGGGCGCGAGGCGATCCAGGAGGCGCCTGCGATCCCCACGGGCTTGCCGACCACGTAGCCCACGAGGATGCCCAGGGTTATCGGTGAGCGGATCGCGTCTTCCAACAGGCGCCCGGTCACGTGGACGCCTGCGTTGGCGAGCGCGAACAGCGGCACGATCACATAGCTGGTCCACGGATGCAGGCTGTACTGCAGACGCTCGTTGGCAGAGATGGCGGACATCACCCCCTGCTGCGCCGAGCGTGCCAGTTCCGGCGTGGGCTGCTCGCGAAACGAGCGCGTAAGGACGGTCGCACGCTCGAGGTCCTCCCGCGACGGCGGGTATGCGCTCGTGGCAAGTCCGACCGCGAGCCCCGAGATCACCGGGTCGATGCCCGACTTGAACATCGCGACCCAGATGCCCACCCCGAGCGCGATCGAGACCGGGCGACGCCATTCGGGCGCGTAGCGGAGCAGCAGCAGAGCGCCGAACAGCACGAGCGCGACCGCCAGGGCCAGGAGCGAGACGTGACGGGTGTAGACGCTCGCGATCACCAGCAGCGCCGAGAGGTCGTCGACGACGGCGAACGTGAGCAGGAAGACGCGCAGCCGGGTGGCCGCACGCGGAGTCAGCAGCGCCAGGGCGCCGAGCGCGAAGGCGGTGTCGGTCGACATGGCCGTGCCCCAGCCGTGAGCGCCGGGACCGCCGGCGTTGAACGCGAGGTAGATCGCGATCGGACAGGTCATGCCCCCGAGCGCAGCGACCATCGGGATCGTCAGCCGGCTGCGCTCGCGCAGCTCACCGAGGTCGAGCTCGCGCTTGGCCTCAAGCCCGACGACGAGGAAGAAGAGCGTCATCAGCCCCTCGTTCACCCAATGGCGCAGATCCGCCGAGATCCCGTCGCCGCCGATCGTGATCGCGAGCTTGGTGCTCCACAGCGAGCCATACGAGTGAGACCAGGGCGAGTTGGCCCACACCAGCGCGAGGACCGTCCCCGCCAGCAGCACGCTCGCGCCCCCGGTCTCGGTGCCGAGGAAGTCGCGAACGGGCGCAGCGAGGTTGCGCGCCCATGCGGTCTTGGCGGCGTAGACCGGGGTCTGCTCGTCCATCGTCGCTCGATTATGGCCGCGACGCCCGCCATCCTCCCGGCCGGCCGAGCGACGGTCGCCCTCAGCGTCGCCGTCATGCCGATCGCGTGGCAGCGAGCAGCTCCTCGCGGGAGCTCGCGAGCTCGACCGCGAGCCTATCGCCTGGCGCGCTGGGCGGCCGCCGGCGATCTAGGCGTTTGCGACGCGAGTTGCAGCGAGGATCTGGCGGCCCGTCGATCCCGCCAGGCCTCTGCTGATCTCGCCTGCGGCCTGGTGTGCTGTGCTGTCTCGTCGTCGTGAAACTCGGCCGCCACAGCCAGTCTCTGAAGCGTCTCGGCGCGCGCGTCGAGGAGCTCACGGGTTCGCTCGGCGACCTCCTCTTCCAGCCACTGCGCCGTGTCGGCGAACTGGCTCTCGACTTCATGCTGTGCCCTGAGGTCGTCCGCCGCAGTGCTGCGGCTCCGGTCGACGAACACGCCGACCAGCACGCCCAGGATCGCGAACGCCACGCCACGGCTCAGGTAGCCGACCGGGGTCACCGTCGCAGGTTCATCTCGCTCCGACGCTCCTCGACGCCCGATTTGAGGATAATGGCCAGCATGCTCACGGCGGTGGTCGAGACTCGGATGCTCACCGGGGCGCACGGCGGACCGCGATGATCTTCGAGCACGCCACCATCTCGATCGCGTCTGGACGCGAGACAGAGTTCGAGTCCGCGTTCACGGCGGAGGCGCCGCCACTGTTCGACCGCGCGGAGGGCTGTCACGGGGTCGAGCTGCGACGCTGCATAGAGGATCCCGGCCGCTACACCCTGATCGTGCGCTGGGACAGCGTGGAGGCGCACATGGTCGGCTTCCGCGAGTCGCCGCTGTTTGGGCAGTGGCGGGCGCTCGTGAGCGACTACTTCGCCGCGGCGCCCGTCGTAGAGCACTACAGCGTCGTCGGCTGACCCGCCAGCGCTCGTGCCGCTGATGTCGAACGCGATCCACACCGAGCGCTTCGGAGCGACATGAGCACGCCGGAAGAGGCCGACGCGATCGGTGGCCCCGTGCTGAGCGCCTCTGAGATCGCGGAGATGGCCGAGTTCGCAACCGAGCGACGGGCGCCGGCCGGAGAGCTGCTCTTTCAGGCCGGCGAGGCCTCCTACGACCTGTATGTGGTGCTGGAGGGCGAGGTCGCGGTTGTGCGCTCAGACAGCGAGGAAGAGGTGCCGATCTCCACCTTCGGCGCAGGGAACTTCGTCGGCGAGCTCACGCTGCTGACCGGCCAGCACCGCTTTCTGAGCTGTCGCGTCACACGGACGGCGCGTTTGCTGGTGATCGCCCAGCCCGAGTTCCGCCGGCTCATGAGCCTTCGCCCGGCCCTCGCCGAAACCATCTTCAGCACGCTCCTCGCTCGGCGTGAGCTCCTGCGCAGCGGGCAGGGCGCGCAGGCGATCCGCATCGTCGGCTCGAGGTACTCGCCCGAGGCGATGAGCCTGCGGGCCTTCGCCGAGCATTCGCGCCTGGCCCATACCTGGATCGACCTGGAGGAAGCCGCCGACGAGGAGTCCCTGCTCTCGAGCCTGGGGCTGGATGCGCACGACGTCCCGGCAGTCATCACCCCGACGGAGATCCTGCGCCGCGCCTCCACCGCGACGTTTGCCGAGCACCTCGGCCTGACCTTCCGCCCCACCCCCGGCTACATCTTCGATCTGGTGGTCGTCGGCAGTGGTCCGGCCGGCCTGGCAGCCGCGGTCTACGGCGCATCGGAGGGCCTGCGCACCGTGTCGCTTGACGCCGTCACGATCGGGGGCCAGGCCGGGGCGAGCTCGCGGATCGAGAACTACACCGGATTCCCCAACGGCATCTCCGGCGGAGATCTCACGGCGCGCGCGGCCGTGCAGGCGATGCGCCTCGGCGCTCGGCTGAACTCGCCATGCGAGGTCGCGGGACTGCGAGCCGAGGCGGGCTTCCACGCCGTGGTGCTCCGCGACGGCAGCGAGATCCCCACGCGAGCGGTCATCATCGCCACAGGGGCGCGGTACCGGCGGCTGCCGGTGGAGGATCTGGAGCGCTTCGAGGGCGCAGGCGTCTACTACGCGGCGACCGATCTCGAGGCGCGGGTGTGCGACGGACGATCGGTGGTGGTGATCGGCGGCGGCAACTCGGCCGGGCAGGCCGCCATCCACCTCGCCCAGCACAACTGCAGCGTCACAATCGCCATCCGCCGCAGCGATCTCACCCAGAGCATGTCGCAGTACCTGATCGAGCGGACCGAGGCCGACCCCAGGATCGAGCTTCTCAGCGGTGTCGAAGTCGCTGGACTCGGCGGCGGCGAGCATCTCGAGGAGGTCACCCTCAGACAGGCCGCCACGGGCGAGCGCAAGACGATCCCCTGCTCCGGGCTGTTCTGCTTCATCGGCGCACGTCCCGCGACCGCCTGGCTCGGAGACTGCGTTGCGCTCGACGAGGACGGCTTCGTCCTCACCGACCGCCAGCTTCAGGGGCCGAGCGCCGCCGCCGGCACGACGGCCCTTCCGTTCGAGACATCGATGCCGGGCGTATTCGCCGCCGGCGACGTCCGTCACGGTTCGATGAAGCGCGTTGCCGCCGCCGTGGGCGAGGGATCGAGCGCCGTGCGCTCGGTCCATGAGCGCCTCGCCACGCAGGCCTAGATATCAGCTGCTGCTGCTGAGCGGACTCCGCCCAGCGATCCTCACTGCAGCTCCGGCGCTTCAGCGCACCCGGCCGCGCCCTCCGGTCGCACTCCGGCGCCGCAGCCCGCGCCTGCCCACCTCCCCATCCTCGGTGAGCCGCCGTGCAAGGTCCTCGGCCTGCTGTCTGATCTCGGGAATCGCAGTGCTCTCGGGCGACTCGCCGCGCCGCGGGGAGCCCAGCTTGAAGCAGCGATCCGACAAAGTGCCCTCGAGATCGATCAGCGCGCCCTCGGGACCGGTGGCAAGGCCGAGGCCGAGCTCGTCGAGTCGCACACGGCCGCTGGCGAGCAGGCGCTGCGTCAGGGGATTGCATCCCACGCCGATCTTCCGCGACGGTCCGGTCGCATTGACGAGGACGTCGGCGTCGGCGTCGATCGCGCTTCCATCGCCGAGCTCGACCCGCACCCTCTCCCTCGAGGCCTTCGCCGGGCGCGGGTCGCCCAGCGCGAGCACGGCCGCGTCGGCAGTCACGACGCTGCTGTCGGCGAGCGTCACACGCACTCCATGGTGAAACAGCGGCTCGACGACGTTCACCGCCTGAGCCCGGCGCTGCTGGAGTCGCCAGCCATCGTCGAAGCGGACCAGCAGCTGGCGCAGATAGACGCCGTAGAGGCGCCTGGGCAGGTGATCCTCGGGCTCTACACGCATGCCCAGACCGCGGCACCAGTCGAGGAAGTCGCCCGGCTCATCGACCAGGCCGCTCATGGCAGCTGCGGGCACGTTGAGCAGGTGGCTCTCATCCCGTGTCGAGTAGGCGACGCCCGGACCGTGCGGTTTGGGATCGATCAGGGTCACGCGCGCGCGGCCACGGCGCAGCAGGTTGACCGCGGTCAGCGTTCCGCTGGCTCCTGCGCCGATGACCGCTATCGAACGCTCCCGCGGGCGCGCCGGCGCCGGCGGGAGCGGACTGCGCCGGCGCTCCCTCGAATGATCCCCTCGGGAGCGCGTGCTCATACCGCACCCGCCATCCGCATGACTGTGCTCGCGAGCTCTATGCGTGGTCCCCTGCGCAAGGACATCTAAAACCGGCCTCCCTGGGTATTTCTCATAATATTGATGCGAAAAGTAAACCACGGTGCCGGCCGAGTCAAGGGCTGGCACGCCGGGGCCACCGGGCTGCCGCGTCGGGGAGAAGAGCGCATGGCTTGACAGGGCCGCTAGATTCGTGGCGTGAACTGGCAGTGGCCCGCCGGGGCCGTATGCGGCTTCCTGATCGCGCTCATCACCACCCCGGCCGGCGTGTCGGGCGCCGTGCTGCTGCTGCCCGTCCAGCTGAGCGTCCTGAAAGTGCCCAGCCCGGCGGTGACACCCACCAACCTGCTGTTCAACGTCGTCTCGGTACCAGGAGGCCTGCTGCGCTTCTGGCGCGAACGCCGACTCACCGGCCCCCTCAGCGCACTGCTGGTCGCCGGCACGCTGCCCGGCGTGATCGCCGGCGCGACCATCCGCGTGGAGCTGCTCGCGGGCGGGCGAGCCTTCATGTTCATCGCAGCGGGGGTGCTGGCGCCGCTGGGGCTGTGGCTCCTGCTCGGGGCGCAGCGGCTTCCCCGTGAGCGACCCGAGCCGACGCGTCGCGCGCGTGGAGCGATCTCCGTGCTGGCCCTGGTGGTCGGAACGGTCGGTGGGATCTATGGAATCGGCGGCGGCTCGCTGCTCGCGCCGGTCCTCCTCGCCGCCGGTTTCTCCGCCTACGAGGTTGCCCCCGCCACCCTGCTGGCGACCTTTCTGACCTCGATCGTCGGCATTGCGACCTATCAGGTCCTCCAGCTCACCCACGGCGGGAGCGTGGCGCCCGAGTGGATCCTCGGCGCCTGGATCGGAGCGGGCGGCTTCCTCGGAAGCTACCTCGGCGCGCGGCTTCAGCGCCACATTCCCGAGGCCTCGTTGCGGCGCCTGCTCGGTCTGATCGCCTGCCTGATCGCGGCCCGCTACACGCAGAGCGCAATCACCAGCTCGCGCCAGGTCCCCGTGCGGGTAACCAGCCACTAGGGCGCCCGGAGCGCCACACCTGAGACCGGGCTAGTGGGCGCTCACGCCACTGGAGACGTTGACGATCGACCCGGTGATGCCGCTGCCGCGATCGGAGGCGAGAAAGGCGGCGGTGTCGGCCAGCTGCTGCAGGGTCGGACCCCGGTTGAGCATCGACAGGCCGGCCATCAGCTCGGCGTGAAAGACCCCGGCCGTCCACAGGCCGGCGACGCGGACCCCCCGGGGCCCCACCTCGGCGGCAAGGTAGTGCAGGAAGCATTCGATGGCTGCGTCAGCCGGTCCCGTCCCTCCCATGCTGAACTGCGGCGAGGGCTTGAGCACCGCGCCCGAGCCACTCGTGACCATCAGGATGACGCCCTCGCCCTGCCCGACCATGTGCCGGGCGGCAGCGCGAGCGGTGATGAAGTTCGAGCGCGCGCCCGCGCGGATCGGCTGCAGAAAGTCCTCGACCTCCATCTCCAGCAGAGGCGTTCCCTGGACATCTCCTCGCGAGATCAGGTTGATGGAGATGTCGATGCTTCCGGCCTGATCGACCACCGCCTGCACATGCGTGTTGACGGCCTGCTCATCGAGCGCGTCGAGCACGGCGCAGTGCGCGCTGCCGCCCTGCGCGGTGATCTCGGAGGCGACAGCGTCGAGGGTCTCGCGGGTCCTGCCTGCAAGAAAGACGGTGGATCCTTCGCGGGCGAAGACACGGGCCACGCCCGCACCCAGCCCACCGCCGCCGCCGTAGATGATCGCGTTCTTGTGATCCAGGAGTTTGTTCATGCCCCATCAGACCGCTGCGGCACTCGAAACTCATCGCGCCATTCGCGCGCTACGTTGCGGTCCATGACACGTCACCTTTCAGGATCGGAGAGCACATGAAGATCCACACCCTCACGACAGGAGCCGTGCGCGTCAAGCGTGCCTTCCTGTTTCCCAGCGCGGGTCCGCGCCGCCAGCTCGACCTGTTCCTTCCAGGCCCCTGGTCGGATCCGCTGCCGATCCACTGCTGGGCGATCGAGCACGAAGGCCGCCTGCTGCTGATCGACAGCGGCGAGACCGCTGCCGCGAGGAACATCCCGTTCGCGCGCTTCGAGGTGACGCGCGAGCAGGAGCTCCCGGCGGCCCTGGCGGCGGCCGACCTGGCTCTCGAGGACGTCTCCGAGGTCGTGCTCACCCACCACCACGGCGACCACGTGGACGGGCTCATCCACGTACGCGCGCCGGTCCTGATCAACGAGGTCGAGCAGCGGTTTCTCGACAGCCCCTTCCCGCGGGTCATGCGTCGCATCCTGCGCCAGCCGCTTCCCTCGGGGTTCGCCCCACAGACGTTCGCGCTCGATGGCGGACCCTTCGGCGCCTTTCAGCACAGCCGGCCACTGAGCGAGGACGGGCGCATCGTCGCCGTCGCCACGCCCGGACACACGCCCGGTCACATCTCCGTCTGCATCGATGACTCCGACCGACACGTCATGCTCGCCGGGGACGCAACGGACACGCTCGAGCAGCTGCGTGCGCTGCGCGCCGATGCGGTTGCGCCAGATCCCAAGGAGCACGTCGTGACGCTGGAAACGATCATGGCTCATTGCGCGCAGCACCCGACCATCTATCTGCCCTCGCACGATCCCCAGTCGCTCACGCGACTCGCGGACGGGGTCACTGTGGGCTGAGGAGCTGCTGGCGACCCCGTGCCGCCTTGGCCTCGTACAGTCGGGCGTCGGCCTCTGCCATGAGCGCGTACACGTCTTGATCGCCGTCCCATTCTGCGATCCCGACCGAGAAGCTCTGACCCTCCGGAGTAACCTTGACGAGGCGACCGATCAGCCTCGTGGCATCGTCGAGGCGGCACCCGGCGAGCACCGCGGCGAACTCATCGCCCCCGTAGCGAGTCAGTAGGTCGAACGGCCGCAGGGCGGAGCTCCACGCTGCCGCGCTCTGGTGCAGGAGCTGGTCGCCTGCGTGGTGACCCGCGGTGTCGTTGAGTGTCTTGAGGCCGTCGAGGTCGAGCATGGCCACGCACAGCGGCCGACGCTCCCGCTTGGCCCGCGCCATCTCGCGCGGGAGCTCCTCTCGCCATGCACGACGATTGGGCAGGCCGGTCAGCTCGTCTGTGTGGGCCATCCGTTCCAGACGACCGAGCAGCTCGACCCGCTCGATCGCGATGGCCGCTTGCGCGGCCAACAGCACGATGGTCGCCCACACGTTCTGCTCGGGCTCTGCGACGGGCGAGCGCCAGTACAGAGCGAGGACGCCAACGGTGAGCTGGTCGCGGGTCACCGGCTGCCACAGGGCGCAGCGCACCGGTCCATGCTTGCCGGGTTCGAGCTCAGAGTCGCCGCCGCCGAGAGCGCAGCTGAAGCTGGGCTCGCCCGTGACGTAGGCGCGCGCCGCGCCCGTGAGCGGATCGCCCAGTGAGAGCCGCTCGGCGTTGGTCTGTGCGCCCGCCATCGCCGTGGACACCAGAACAGCCTCGCTCCCGTTTGGCTCCCAGAGGCGGACGCCATCCGCGCGAGCGACCCGCGCGGCGGTGCGGCAGAGGTCGAGGCGCGTGGCCTCGGCGGTGGGTTGCTGGAAGATCCGATGCATCGCATCCACGACGGTGGCCAGGTTCTCGGCGTCGTCTGCCGCCTGCTGACGCTGGCGACGCACGCGACGCACGAGCGCGTCGATGAAGACGCCGGCGATCAACAGCGATGCGATCGTGGTCACCCATCGCGCCTGCGCGACCGGCTCGTGCGTGACGGCAAGGACGACCGCATAGGCGACGCCCACGACCGCCACGTGAACGGTCGCCTGGCGTCGGGTGAAGAACGAGAACCCGAACAGCGCGGCCCATAGGTACCAGATGCCGTAGTAGCTGACGCCCTGTCCGCTGTAGTAGACGGCTCGGGTGATCAGCGCTGTGCCTGCCAGCAGCGCGATGTGGAACGTCCAGGCCGGAAGCCGACGGAAGACGAGCAGCACGATCAGGCCACCGAGATAGGCCAAGCCGATGTTGACTGCGAGCGCACCGACGTTGGTGTGTGGCGCGCGAGGCAACAACAGCGAGATCAGCCCGATCGTGGCGCCCGCCAGGTAGAGCCCTCCCAGGCTCCGCGCCATGACGCCCGGCTCTGCAACCGAGAGGCCGGCTCGATCACTGGTCGCATGCTCGCCGAGAGGCATCTTCTGGGTAGGATCGGCACGGTTTGAGCGCGCCTTGAGCGCTGCGCCGCCGCTGGACCTCGGCAGGCGAAGGCCGTCGACCTCCGCGCTAGGAGATCAGGGCCGCGGCAAGCCCGGCCCACTCGTCTCGCGGCACGCCCGCAGGGCCGACCGGCTGCAGGCACACGTGATCTGCTCCAGCGTCGAGATGGGCACGGGCGATCGCTGCGATGTCCTGCGCCGTGCCCTGCGGGACGACCGCGTCGATCAGACGATCGGAGCCGCCGTCGGCGATGTCCTGCTCGGTGAATCCAGACCTGAGCAGGTTGTTGGTGTAGTTGCGCAGGCCGAGGTAGAGCGCGGCGTAGTCGCGCGCCTTTGCGCGAGCTCGCTCGGCGTCCGTGTCGACCACGCAGGCCAGCTCGGGGGCGAGCAGCGGGCCCGCGCCGAGGCGCTCGCGGGCAGAGCGCGTGTGCTCGACAGGCGTGAAGTAGGGGATCGCGCCGAGTGAGCGCTCGGCGCTGAGATCGAGCATCTTGGGACCCAGCGCCGCCAGGCAGCGTTCGTCGCGGAGGATCGGCGGATCGGCCGCGTCGAGGCCGTCCAGGAACTCGCGCATCGTGGTCAAAGGCTTGGAGTACACGCTGGTGGCCTCGGGGTGGCCGATCCCCAGCCCGACCAGCAGCCGGCCGGGGAACTCGCTCACGAGCTCCGCGTGTTCGGCGGCGAGCTGCGCCGGCTCGTTCTGCCAGACGTTGACGATGCCCGTGGCGATGGTCAGACGCTCGGTCGCCTCGAGCAAAGGGCGCACCGTGGAGAGGCGGGGCGAGCCGCCGAGCCAGAAGACCGCGTAGCCGAGCTGCTCGACGAGGGCCGCCGCCTCACCGCCCTGCTCGCCCAGCGTGCGCGGCGAGGCCCACACTCCGATGCGGCCTATGCGCATGATGGGCGTGACCGTCATCCGAGCATCGTAGTCCGACCGACGATCTGCCCCGGCAAAGCCGAAGAGCTCCCCGACCCCTCCGCGCGAGGTCGGGGAGCTCCGGTAGCTCGATGGCTCAGTCGCCGGCTACTTTTCTATTTCGCCGGCGTTGCACTCGTACGGCTTCGAGAACGCGCTTGCGGGCACGCACCGCCACATGCTCTGGTTGGTCTCGCTCGGCGCCCCCGAGAACGTCGGGGCGGGCGAGGGCGGGCGAGGGCGGGCGGGCCGTGCCGAGCCGCACACGCGGGCGGATTACCCGGGGAGCCTGCGGCAAACCCCTGGTGCCCCACGTGCGCGCGAGAGTACGGTGGCAGGGTGTCCCGAGCCCCCGACGCACAACCTGCGATCGCCGTCAGCGAGTTGCGCAAGTCCTATGGCGAGCACGAGGTGGTTCGCGGGATCGACCTCGAGATCCACCCGGGAGAGGTGTTTGCGTTTCTCGGGCCCAACGGTGCGGGCAAGACGACGACGGTCGAGATCCTCGAGGGCTACCGACCCCGCGACTCGGGAGAGGTGAGGGTGCTCGATCGCGACCCTGCGTCAGCGGATGGCCAGTGGCGCTCACGGATCGGGTTGGTGCTGCAGTCGTGCACGATGCCCGCCGAGCTGACGGTTCGCGAGCTGGTCGAACTGTACGCCGGCTACTACCCCCACCCGCGCTCAGCGGCCGAGACAATCGATCTCGTCGGCTTGACGGACAAGCGAGACGCCCGCACCAGCCAGCTCTCTGGCGGGCAGCTGCGGCGCCTCGACGTCGCGCTCGCGCTGATCGGAGATCCAGAGCTCGTGTTCCTCGACGAGCCGACCACGGGCTTCGATCCCTCCGCCCGCCATCACGCCTGGGAGGTGATCGCGAATCTTCGCGAGCTGGGCAAGACGATCTTCCTGACGACCCACTACATGGACGAGGCGCAAACGCTCGCCGACCATGTGGCCGTGATCGTCGCCGGACAGATAGTCGCGCAGGGCACCCCCCAGACGCTCGGGGGCCGCGACCGCGAGCTGAGCAACATCTCGTTCACCCTGCCGCCCGGCAGCGCCCTCTCGGAGCTGCCCGGCGCTCTGGCGTCGAGCGCGCGCGTGGGCGAGGATGGCCGCGTTCACGTGAGCGTGAACGATCCCGCACGCTCGCTTCACGCGTTGGCCGGGTGGGCGCTCGACCGCGGCGACGAGCTCGGCGACCTGACGGTCGGACGCCCGACGCTCGAGGATGTCTACCTGAGGCTCACCGACGGGCAGGTGCACCAGGAGTGAGTCGCGGGGCCGTGTTCGCACATCAGTTCCGCTCGGACCTCGCCCGCTTCTGGCGCAACCCGCAGTCGCGTTACTTCACGTTGCTGATGCCGATCGTCTTCCTCGTGATCTTCGCGACCATCTTCAAAGGTCACACCGTCGCCGACGGCCGGCGGATCACGATCACGACCTTCTACGTGCCCGGGATCATGGCGCTGGGGATCATCTCTGCCACGTTCGTGAACCTCACACAGACAATCGTCACCCAGCGCGAGAACGGCGAGTTCAAGCGGCTGCGCGGCACACCGTTGCCTGCGAGCATCGTGATCGGCAGCCGCGCGGTCGTCGGCGTGGTCGTCGCCGTCGCGATGTCGGCATTGCTGCTCGTGATCGGCAAGCTCGTCTACGACGTGCGCATCCCCCAATCGACGATGCTCGGGCTCGTCGTGTCCGTGGTGCTCGGCGCCGGCGCCTTCTCCTGCGTGGCGTTCGCGATCTCCACGCGCATCTCATCGGCTGAAGCCGCGGCGCCCGCGATCAACATCACCGTGCTGCCGCTGTACTTCATCTCCGGCGTGTTCGTGCCCGAAAGCCAGATCCCGAAGCTCCTGCGCAACATCGCCACCGTCTTCCCCATCCGTCACCTCGCCCAGGCGCTGCGGGCAACGATCATCCAGACGCACGGGAGCGGCATCAGGGTCACCGACCTGCTCGTAGTCCTCGCCTGGGGTGTCGCCGGCCTGCTGGTCGCGGCGCGCACGTTCCAGTGGTCGCCGCGCGGGGACTGAGCTGACGTCAGAGCGTATGCGGCTGCAGCGCACTGTGACTCAGATGACGAGACGCACTCGCTCGCGGGGTGCGGTGAGCGCGCCCCGCGGCGCCAGCGCGTCGACCGCGAGCAACATGCCGTCGAACCCGAGCGATTCCTCGCGCTGAGCGCGCGGCTCGACCTCCGCGGCCGTCCGTTCGACGCCTCCGGCCCCCGACCTTGCCGCTACGTCGACTCGCTTTGGGGCTTCCTGCTCAACGAGCTGCCCGGCGAGCGAACCCGCCTCGTGGTCGGAGGCTACGCCGTCTCGCATCCGCGCGCACAGAGCACGAGGATGTCCGGGCCTCATGACTTCGAGAAAGTCCCCTCGCTGGAGCCGGTGGACGGGTGGCGGTGGACGGTCAGCCAGGCGATCACGGTGGCCGCGGCCACGATCGCAAGCGCCATGAACGGGAAGTAGCTGTACGGCGCGGGTTGTCCCGGCCTGCACAGCTCGATGAACGGGACGACCAGTGACAGGGCTCCGAGGACCGGCACGAGGACGTGGCGCAGAGCCGAGAAGGACTCCCGGTGGCGGCGCCAGATGAAGCACGGAAGGGCAAGCGCGGTCAGGAAGTAGACGAACAGGATCACGATCGTGCCCATCGTCGAGCACTCGGCGTACAGGCCAACCGGGTTGGTCGATCCGCTGTCCACGCCGACCAGATGGCTCGCCCACCAGAGGCCGATGATTCCGAGTCCGACACCGGCCATGCCCAGCAGTGCATTCACGGGCGTCTCGCCCGGCGGACGGACGCGACCGAGCCATGCCGGCAGGAGCCCCGAGCGGCCGCCGTCGAAGAGCATCCGCGCTTGGGAGTTCGCGCCGGCGACGAGGGTGGCGAGCACCGAGACGATCCCGGCGATCCAGGCCAGGACGGCAGGTCCACCGAGATAGTGGTCGGCGACCGTCAGGAACGGGACCGATGAGCGACCGATCGAGGAGACGTTGTAATCGAAGCCGGTGACGGTGGCATAGGCGAAGAAGACGAAGAGGGCAGCGGCGATCGCGACCGATATGTAGAGGGCGCGCGGGACGGTGCGCCTCGGATCGCGGGACTCCTCGGCGAGCGCTGGGCCATTCTCCCAGCCGATGAACATGTAGAGAGCAAGTGGGAAACCCGCGGACAGGCCGGCCAGCCCGCCGCTGAGGTGAGCCCAGGCGAACGGCGCGCTCGAGAGGTGGGCACGCCGGTCGACCATGATGACGACGCAGACCACAACCATGATCCCCACCTGGGCGAGGACGGCGAGGCCCACCGCTGTGGTCGAAAGCCTGACGCCGCGCACCGTCAGCCAGATTGCGCCGATGCTCAGCACGAGGGTGAGCGGCTCCCAGGGCAGGCGCCATGACGTGTAATGGGCGAGTGTCATCGCCATCATGCCGCCCGACATGGTGAAGACACCTGCCATCGCCACCGTGTATCCCACCGCGACCAGCAGGGATACGACGACGCCGGCCTTCGCTCCGAGCGAGGTCTCGACGTAGGTGATGAAGCTTCCGGCCGAGGGCTCGGCCCTGGTGAACTCGGCCACGACGAACGCGAGCAGGACGACGGCCACAGCTGCGGCGAGGATCGTCAAGGGGGCGGCGACGCCGGCTGTGACTGCGATCACACCGAAGGCGAAATAGAAGTCGATCCCTGGCCCGATGTTGGCGACCGTCGAGGCCGTCACATCCAAGGTGTCCAGCTGGCCGCTGCTCACGTGGCCCGCTGCGATGGTGGCACCTCGAGGGACATGCGCGAACAGTATGCCTCCGCTCGCACCCCCGCGAGGCCGGTGACGTAAGAGAAGATGAAAGGACTCTACTCGAATCGATAGCCGCGCCTTAGGCACATGCTCGACAGTGGTGGCCATACAACCTGTCACCAACGAGGGAGATCAGCATGATTTCGAGAAAGAGCCTTACAGCAGCGGCGCTCGCAACGGCCATCAGCGTTGGCAGCATCGCAGCACCCACGATGGCCGCAACCTCGACGCATTGGACGTCCACCCAGTGCAAGACATGGGAGAAGTCGTTTGTGAAACGCAACCCAAATGCCACAAGTAAGCGCAAGGGTGAAGCCAACAAGGTGTTGAAAAGTCACGCTTGCTCGGTGCGGGTCAAATAGGACGCAGCAATCAGTGAGTATCAGCAGCCTGCACTACAGGCTGTGAGTTGCCGGCGGTGAGAGCGCTCACCGCCGGCCGGCTGGGGGAGCTCGACACGATGAGGACTCCTCCCGCCATCAAGCCCCCGGCTCCCCAGGCGCCCTCGAGGAGCTGGAGCAGCTCACGCTTCTCCGCGGCAGTCGAAGCGGCCTACCTGCTGGAGGTGGCCAGCCGATGAGCGCCGTGGCGCTATCCCCACGGCCTGGCTGTGTGCGTTCGCCACCCCAAGCGGCCTGAGCGCTGCTTGGCGGCAGTTCGTGCCTGCCCCTTTAAGAGGGGAGTGCGGTCTCCCAGGCCGCGACCGCCGCGAGCTCGGCCGTCGGTCGCTCGTCCTCTACCTGAACAGCTCCTGCGAACACCCGGCCGCTCGCACCGTCGATGCTGATCTCATCGCCTTCGGCGAGCTCGCGCCCGCCGAAGCTGACCAGCCGTCGCTCGAGGTCGATGTCCACGTCGTCTGCACCCACGACGCAGGGCCTACCGAGCTCGCGCGCGACCACGGCGGCATGCGAAGTGCGCCCGCCGGTGCCCGTGAGCAGTCCCGCCGCCACGATCATCCCGGCCAGGTCCTCGGTGCTGGTATCGCGACGTATCAGGACGGACTTGCGGCCTTCCTGGGCGAGGCGCTCGGCGGCCTCCACGTCGAGCGCGATCGGACCGCATGCGACTCCAGAGCTGACGGGCTGCGCGCGGCAGAGCTCGTCGGCTCCGCCGTTCTCGCGCACGTAGGTGCGCCGTATGCCCTGAAGGTCCAGGCCGGCAAGTCGCGCACGAGCCTCGCTGATGGAGACGACGGATTCACGGACCTGGTCGACGGCGATATGCAGAGCCGCCCAGGGCGTGCACATGGCGGCTCGTGCCTGCAGCAGGAAGAGCTTCCCCTCCTGGATGGTGAACTCGAACTCCTGCGCGTCGTGGAACTCGCGCTCGAGCACACGACAGATCTCCTCCAGACGCCGCTGAACCTCGGGTGCGAGCAGCGCCAGCTGTCCGCCGTCTTCGGGTGTGCGGCGCCCGCTGACGATCTCCTCGCCCTGCGCGTCACGCAGGAACTCGACATAGGGACGCCGCTCGCCGGTGGCGGGATCGCGAGTGAACCCCACACCGGAGCCCGACAGGCCGCCGGCGTTGCCGAACACCATGCGTTGCAGAATCACAGCGGTGCCGAGGGTCTCGGGCAGGTCGTGCAGGCGGCGATAGTCGCGCGCCTTCGGGGCGTCCCATGACTCCAGCACGGCCCGCACCGCCCCCTGGACCTGATCGATCGGACTCTGAGGGAGCGGCCTGCCGGACAGTGCGCGAAAGCGCTCCAGGTGCTCAGCGGTCAGCTCTGCGAGCGTGCCTGCGTCCAGGTCGCGCGGACGCTGTACGCCAGCTGCCTGCATGCGCTGTGCGGTGGCCTGCTCGAAGGGCTCTGTCGGGCAGCGCGCCACCACCCGGGCATAGGACTCCACCAGCCGTCGATAGGAGTCCCATGCCATACGGGGGTTGCCGGTCAGCGCGATCAGGCCCTCGATGCTGTCGTCGCACAACCCCACGTTCAGCACGGTCTCGAGCATTCCCGGCATCGACGCGGGAGCGCCCGAGCGCACCGAGAGGATCAGCGGGCGCCGCGCGCTTCCAAGTCGCAGACCGCTGCGCTCCTGCAGTGCGCCGAGCGCTGCCGAGACGAGTGTTCGCAGCCGCGCCTCGTCGCGCGCCGCCGCGAAGTCTCGATATACCGCGGTGGTGAGGATCGCAGCGTCGGGGACCGGCAGCTTGGCGCGCGCCATCCGCGCGAGGCCGTGGCCCTTGGAGCCGATCGAGGCGACGTCGGGCACCTCGACGTCCCCGCGGCCGATCACGTAGAGCTCCTCGATCTCTCCGCTCTCGTCGCGCGCGGGCACCGCCCGCGCAGCAGAGGGCTCTGGCGTCGTCAGGGGCTCGGAGCGCACCACGTTGCCGAGCACCTGGCGACGGAGCTGGTGAGCGGCGCGCATCAACGCGTCCGCCCCCTCCTCGCAGGCCTGTGTCGCCTGGGCAAGGACGAACAGCTCGCCGGCCGCATCGACCTCTTTGACGAACGCCGCCTGAACCTCACGCAGCCGCTCGTCGGCGTCGTGCTCCAGCTCAACGATCCGGTGCGTGGTCTCGAGGAACGCGCCCATGTCCTCGCTGGGGCCGCCGCGGTGAATCTCGCGGGCGAGATGCATGGCCCGCAGATAGCATCGAGACGCGTCCAGCACCAGCGACATCATCTGTCGCGACTGTGTCAACACGGCTCCCGAGAGGCGCCCTTGAGGGAGCAGCGACCACGAGAACGCGGCCTCCTCGAAGGCGTCGGCCACGTCGTCGGCCTGCTGGACGAGCTCGACGAAGAATGCGGGCTCCTCTGCACGCGCACACGCTGCCCGAACCTCGTTGACCAGCTTGTCGGCACGCTGCTCCCACTCGCGCGCGAGTCGAGCGATCCCGACGCGATCCTGACTCGGGTGCTCGAGCGCCGCCTGCTCCAGCGCGTCGCGCGCCGCCTCGCCGAGCGACACGACCAGCTCGGCATGGACGCCGATCAGCTCGAACAGCTCCTGGCGAGCGGTGCGCACGTAGCCGATCAGCTCCGCGCGCGCCTCGTCTGCCACCAGCGAGGTCGATCGTCCCGCGAGCAGACCCTCTGCGCAGATACGCAGCACCGCACGCAGATAGGAGATCGCCGCAGAGGCGCCGAGCACGTCGATCAGCGACTCGCCGGCACGTGTGCCCCGACCGCTTGCGAAGGTCAGGGCGTCATACACGAGCTGCTCGCCGCCGGCGAGCAGAAAGGCCATATGCCCGAGCTCGCGCTCGGCGGCCCACGCCAGCAGATCCACGGCGGCGCGGTTGCCCACCAGGCCTCGAAGCCGCTTGCGCGCACGGTTCCAGTCGATCAGGAAGACCATGCGCGAGCCGAGCAGCTCCAGGAAGGCTTCGAGCTCGGCCTCGGAGGCCGCCGTGAAGCGGCCCACGGCGAGGTGATAGAGCCCCTCCCCGGAGGCGCCATCGCCGCGCGAGCGGGTGTCCTCCCACTGCATCTGCTGCCCGGAGAGCAGGCGCTGGAAGAACAGGAGCCGCGGGAGGTGGACATCCGTATAGATCACGGTCACCTCCAGCGCGATGATCTTCACGACCACCACGTGCGCGTCGGTCTCTCCGATGTCGTTTTGGACCACGAGCGCATCGCCGCTGCGCGTGGCCACAGTGGCGAGACCAGGATGCTCGAAGCGCAGACGCTGGGTACGCTCGACACCACGGGCGAACGCGCCCACCAACGGACGATCGCTCGCCTCGATGCCGTAGGCCAGCGCCCCCGCGATCGATTCGCTCGCCAGGCGCCCCACGAGCCCGTTGAGCTCACGGTGGGCATCCATGACCACGAGGTGCAGGCTGTCGTGGTCATGGCTGCGACCGCTCGTCAGCGCAGAGAGGCTCTCCCCGGTGATCGTGTCTGCACTGGGCTGCACCTCGCCCTCGAGCTTCCCCAGGCGTTCGCCGAGCGCCTGGGCAGCGCTCACCGCAGCTGTTTCGAGCGGCACCAGCATCGTCTCCACCTCGCCGAAGGCCGTCTGGACCAGCTCGGCAGCCCCGGGGATGGAGTAGGAGCCGTCCTCGCCCAGCGCGCTGGTATGGACGACGCGATCCAGCCCAACGTCCGAGACGCCGCTCGCGAGGCGCTCCTCTCGCAGATCTGACGCATCCCGATCGCCATCGGCGCCAGCGCGGGCGCTCTGCAGGAGCGTGAGCAGATACTTGACACGATCGTTTGCCGCGAGGGCCCGGCTGATCAGCTCGGGTAGTAGGAGCTCGCTCTCGCCGAGCGCCGCGATGATGCGGTCCTTTGACATTGGCCTCCTGTTCGGGGGGTTCCTGCTCAAGCGCATTCGCCGGATGGCTCTCACGCTAAGCGGGCCCCCCGGCACGCGCATCGGATGAATCCCGCGGCGGCATTTCGGCAAATGCCGGACCCACAGGCACTTCTCCCCGAGGCGAAGCGGCCGCGAAGGCCTCCGATGGGCGCCGGGACAGGCCCGCGCACCAGGGGTGTCGCGGGCCGGGACCCCCACGACCGGACCACTTTGGCAGTGAGATTGTTACGAATGTGTAGAGAGGTTGGCCCGGCCGATTCGATCTGACAGAATCCTTGGCCATGCCCAGGGTCCCACGCTTTCACCTGCCCAGCGGGTCAGCCCAGCAGCAACTACGTGGCGGCACGCGTGCGGCACACAGCCAGCAGCCCTTCCCGCTGCCGGCACCCCGCGGCTCTGCTCCGTACAGACTCGACCTGGCCGATGTCTTGGGCGCCAAAGCGGTGACGGCAATCGAAGACGCGGGCAAGCTGGTATTCCACGCCGTCGGCGACACCGGCGGGATCAAGCAGCCTGAATTCCAGGAGAACGTCGCTGCTGCCATGGAGCGCGACTTCGACGCGCTGAGGCCGGTGCCGTCGTTTTTCTACCACCTCGGAGACGTTGTCTACTTCTATGGACAGCGCGCCCTCTACTACGAACAGTTCTACGACCCTTACATGCGATATCCAGCACCGATCTTCGCGATTCCAGGCAACCACGATGGCGATGTGACGCCCGGAGAAGACACCGAAGACCCGCCCGAGTCGACCTCCCTCGATGGCTTCGTCACGAACTTCTGTGCACCACCCGGGACCCACACGCCCGAGGCCGGCGAGTCGCCCAGGCAGGCCATGACCCAGCCGAACGTCTATTGGACCCTCACCACGCCGCTGGCGACGATCATCGGCCTCTACACGAACGTCCCCGAGCATGGCGTGGTGGACTCCGAACAGGCTGAGTGGGTCGCCTCGGAGGTGGCTGCGGCACCGAGCGACAGGGCGCTGATCATCGCCGCCCATCACCCCGTCTTCTCGGCCGACCAGTTTCACGGCTCCTCGCCGAACATCGGCGCGATTCTCGACGAAGCGTTCTCGAAGGCAAAACGAACGGCCGACCTCGTCCTCAACGGGCATGTGCACAACTACCAGCGCTTCACACGTCAGCTGGACGGCAAGCCGATCACCTACATCGTCGCGGGGGCCGGCGGCTACCACAACCTGCACCACATGGGCAAGGTCAACGGTCAGCCACCGCCGCCCGAATGGCAGGACGAAGAACTGGGAGTCGTGCTCAACGCCTACAACCAGACCGACTTCGGCTACCTGACGCTGACGGTCACCAAGACGGCGATCGAAGGCATTTACAACGCCGTACCGAAGCCCGGATCCCCCGGCGCCACCGTTCAGGCGCCGATCAGCGACAGCTTCACGATCGCGCTGTAGGCCGAGCGCTACCGTTTCGTCCTGCGTCAGTCACCTGGATGGCCTCCTCGCCAGCGCCCTGAACCGGTTCCTCTTCGTCGAGGAAACGACCCGCACGCTCACGGCGGATATCGCGCTTCGACCCGTTTGGGCACTAGCCTCCTGCGGCCGGAGCATGCTGGGGCACGTTCTGAGCGGGTGGCAGCTCATCAGCCGCTTTGGCTGAACGCCCGCGCCATGATTCGAAGATCGGGAGGGCGGCCCAGCGTACGATCACCTGGGCACCGAAGCCGGAGGCGACGGCGGTCAGGTAGTCGGTGAGCGATCCCCACGTGGCCGTGTAGATCTGGAGGGCGTACACGAGCATCGCACCCAACGCGGCGACGATCGAGAGCATGATGTCCTGGCGCCTGGCGGCAGCCATCAATCGCGCAGGCCTGGAACGCACGAGCACACGAACGACGCGGGTCCAGAGTCTCGGCAGGAGCTCGGAGGTCCATCGGGACAACGCGCTGGGGAGATGCGCCTTCTGCACGAACGTGGTGGATGCCTGCGACTGATCGAGCGCAGTCGTGATCGCGCTGTCGCCATGGTCCCCCGTCTTGCCGGCGAGATCTTCCTGCAACGAGATCAGTTTCAAGCGCAGGCCCGCCGGGTCCACCACACCAGGGCCGCCGGCGAGGGGTGCATGAGCCGACGCCACCGCTCTGAGGCGGTCGAAGAGATCGGATCTCGCGTGCTCCTCCAGAGCAGCCCAAGCCTCGGCCAGACGCTGCCACGTGCCGGCCACGTCATGGTGCCACTTGGTCTGTTCCACGAGCATTCGGGCCTTCTGCTCTGCTTCCTCGGGCGGGACCTCGTTCCTGGCGACTTCGGCCCAGAGCCTCCTGCTGTCTTCACTGGTGGTGGTGCTCGACCACGAGGTCCCGTCGATCGAGTCGAGCTCGATGCGCGATATCGCCTCGAGTTGGCGGACCTTGGGCTGCAGCCTGACCCAGGCCGCAATCCGTGCCATGAGCTGCTTGATCGACAGTTCGAGCTCGTCCAGGTCGGCTTCGCTCTGTGCCCAGTGCAGCTCGGAGAAGAAGCCTGCGGCTCCGTGCAGCGACGGTTCGGCGAGCCACTCCGTCGAGGTCCATGGCGCACGGTCGGGACCGATCGCAATGCTCAGACCGGCCCAGTCCATGAGGGAGTCCCCGCGCTCTATGGGTAGGTATTCGATCAGGGCGCCCTGCAGTCTCGCGCGCAGAACGTTGCGCCTGCGGGCGCGCTTGCCCAGCAATGGCAGCAGCCCGCCGAGGAACGTGCCGATGGCGACGGCCAAGAGCGTCCAGACGATCGCGTCGCGGGCGGTCAACGAGACCGACAGCGAGGGAGCCTGCGAGCTGCCGCTGATCGGCACCGTCCCCGAGTAGGTGCCCGCCGCGGCATCTCCGACCAGACGGAGCACGGGCCGTAGTTCGCCGGCTTCACGCTTGACCCCAACCCGTGCGAGGACGCTACGCCCGTCGCCCGAGTGCAGCAGCGCCCGCCCGTTCAGAGCCCCGGAGTCGACCAGCGCCTGGACGCCAAGGCCGTGCAGCTCGAAGTTCGCTTCGGTCCCACTCGCCGAGTGTCCCCCCGGGAGCCATGCGGTTGTGTGCAGCACCACGGCGCTGGGAACGGCCTGCACCGTCGATAGGTCGAGTTCGCTCGCGACGACAGGGAGCAGCGCCGGCTTGCCTTGGGGAACCAGCGAGGAGTTGACGGCGCGGATGACGAGCATCCCGTCCACGCTGGCGGGATCATGCGTTGCTGGCAGTCCCACCACGAGCGCGACGCGACCGACGCCGCGCGGCGCAATCGTCGGCACCTTCCCGACGCTGCGCAGCCAGACCGGGCCGCTGGCGCGGCCGAACAGATGCAGGTACAGCACGGGCGCGCCCTCCGCTGAAGGTTGGTCCTCAGCTGGATCGAGCGTCAAGCGGGGACGCAGCGCGACCGAGCCGGTGTTGCGGAGCAGCAGCGTGAACGTGCCTTCTCTCATGCCGGCAACCGACGGCCCGAATTCGATCTGTATCTTGCCGGCGGGTCGTTCGAGACGCAGGCCGCCAGCGTTCACGGCGGCCTGCGCTGAGGAGATCCCGGGTACGAGCACGAGCCACGATGCAAGCAGTAGTGCTTGCAGAGCCGTGGCGATATGGGAATGCGCGCGTCGAGACTTCTCTGACGGGCCCAGCATGTCGTGTCGCCCCCCCTGGCTGAACGCGTGCCGCTGATCGGAACTGCGGTGCCTAGCCTACTGTGTCGGCTCTGCGTATGAAGGATGCGCACGAGCAGCCCCACGACGACGCTTACGATCGGGCGACGCTCGAACAGGACGCGCTTTGGACAGTCACCCGACTTGCTCGTCAGTACAACGACAAGCTGGTCCGGGAGCGCCACTTTGCCGGCCGCTCGAGCAGCCGCGAGGCGTTCGCCCTGGACCGTGCAAGATCACCTCAA
Organism: Solirubrobacteraceae bacterium; assembly: GCA_017882455.1. GTDB lineage: Bacteria > Actinomycetota > Thermoleophilia > Solirubrobacterales > Solirubrobacteraceae > Palsa-744. The sequence goes on from JADGPL010000006.1 coordinate 101,983, forward strand.
GGCGATCTTCGACAAGCCCGACATGCGCTCGCGTCGCGCATTCGTCGCGCGGTGGGCCTTCGACATGGCCTACGCGAGTAGCTGACAGGCGCGTTCATCCGCTCTGGCGGTCTGAACTGATGGTCTGGCCCACCTCGATCAGGTGGCCATCCAGATCGCCGATGTAGCAGCGGATCTCAGCACCACGAGACCCCTGCTTGTGGTTGGTCGCGGATGGCGACCAACTTCCGGCGCATCCCGCCAGGACCGCGCCATTCGAAGCGCGCGCGGACCGATGCAAACGACCGTTCGTTGGCAGAAAGCCCTGTCGAGGCGTACTTGATGATCGCGTTCGAGGCTAGCTGTGCCAGCTTCGCCCAGCTGAATACCGGCCCAATCCCCGGCTTTGGGTGCAGTCGCTCCCCCATCCCCGTCAGTATCCCCCCCCAACCGAATCATCATAGAAAGACGTAAACGTAACCGGCGAACCCGACGTCCCATTCACAACCGACGACCCCAAAACATTCAGCTGCGGATAGCGCTTCGGGTCGATCGAGCTCTACCACAAGAAGCTCGAGATCCCGGATACCGGCAGGCAGATCCTCGGACTCTACGCGGAACCGGGCAGCAAGAGCGAACAGGCCGTGGCCATCCTCGCCGCGACGATCGGGGAACCGAACGCGGCGCAGCTACACGACCATCCGGATCGGCGTGCACAAGCTCCCGCCGAGCCGGCCTGATCGAGGACGCACACGACGGCTGCCGAGGGAGGTTCAGACTCTCGGATTGAAACGATCTCGCGTTGTGTGCAAGACCGCCGGCTCGACTGCGACGAGAGTCGGCTTCAGGATGAGGTGGCGAGCTGTGCGTTGAGTTGTTCGAGTCCGGGCCAGATCAGGTCTAGGAGCCAGTCGGCCAGTTCCTCAGGAGGGACTTCGGGGTGCTCGTGCCACCACAGCGACAGCGACTCGTAGGCGCCGGCGATGGCGAGGGTCATGGCCTCGAGCCTCGGGCGGCCCTCGTGGTCTGGTGTCGTCCCGGAGGTCTCGGCCATGAGGTGGATCATGAGGTCTGATTGGCGGCGCCTGATACGCGAGGCCTCGGTGGCGAATCGGGTGTCGCGCGCGTCCTCGCCGTCGAACAGCACGATCCATGCCCGGAGCTGGTCCTGCAGGAACCGGAAGTACGCGATCGAGCCCGCTCGCAGGCGCTCCCGCGGGTCTGACTCCTCACGCACCGCTTTCGCCACGCGGTCGGCGAGAGCCTCTCCGGTGCGGCGAACGCACGTCGCGAAGAGCTGCTCCTTCGATCCAAAGTGATCGTAGATCACGGGCTTTGACACGCCGGCGCGACGGGCGAGCTCGTCCATGGAGGCAGCATGGAAGCCGCGCTCGGCAAAGAGCTGATCCGCCAGCTCGAGCAGCTGCGCCGAACGAACGGCGCGAGGCACCCGGCCGGTTCGGTAGTTCGCCACGAGCATGTCTGCGGAGGAACCCACAGATCTATTCTACCATCAGTAAGATACTCATGGTAGGTTACTGATGGTAAGCAATCCAGGCAACACGAGACCACTGGTCTCGTCTACGCAAAGAGAGGTCGTCATGAGAGGCTCCCCGTTCTTTGACGGTGTCACCCAGTCAGAGGTGGCGATCGCAGGTGAGGCGGCGAAGGTGCCGATCTTCTACTACGACGGCACCGCAACCCAGGCCGTGTTCGCAGCCCGCCTGGGAGCGCTTCGCCGGCTGATGCCCGACCCGCGCTTCTGTCCCGCCCGGATCGCACCGGGGCTCGGTGCTATCGCGGTCACTTGCTTTGAGTACCGTGACACCGACCTCGGGCCCTATAACGAGCTGGCGATATCGGTGGTCCTGAACGAGCCGTGGTTCCTGCCGAACCTGCCCGGTCTGGCTCTGATGTCGAGCGTGCGCAGACGTCAGCTGCACGCTTGGGTGCAGCACCTGCCGGTCACGACCGAGATCGCGCGGGCGGGCGGCGTGGACTTCTACAACTACCCGAAGTTCATCGCCGGCATCGACTTCGAGGAGGACGACGAGCGGCGTGTCTGCCGCCTGAGCGAGGGCGCCGAGCACATCCTCACGCTCTCCGGCAACCGGATCGCCACGCCGCGCTCAGAGCAGCTGCAGCTGTTCAGCCATCTCTGGATGGACGGCCAGCCGCAGGGCTCGGAGTTCAAGATCAACGCGATCGAGATGGGCAAGAGCGTGCAGCCGGGAGTCGCCTCGCTTGCGCTTGGCGATCGTCACCCGATCGCCCGCGAGCTGGCAGAGCTGATCGCCTGGAGGCGTCCGCTTCAGTACCAGTACATGGCCCGCTTCGAGGGCATCCTCTACGGGCCCGAGCACCTCTCGCTGCCGCTCCTGGCCAAGGCCGCCGCCGCCACTGCGGCGCAGCCGGCATAGGCGGGCCGAACGATGACATCGATCACACCGGAGCGTTCCCTTCGCGAGCGGTTCCCTCGTCTCCTCCCCCACGGCGAGCGCCTGGACGTGGGCGAGCTCGAGCGGCTTCGCTCACGCACCCGCTGCTTCGCCGAGGATCACGTTCGCCCACGAGCGCTTGAGATCGACCGGCGCACCGGCGAGGATCCCAGCTGGTTCGATTGGGATCTGGTGCGTGCGGGCGGGGAGCAGGGGATGCTCGGCCTCCTGATCCCCGAGCCGGCGGGAGGCGCCGGCGGTCTGGCCACGCAGGCCGCAATCGTCATGGAGGAGCTGTGCGCCGCCTGCCCCGGGATCGCTCTGATCTTCGGCGCCCACGCGCTCGGGGTCGCGCCGCTGCTGCTGGGCGGCCCCTCGCAGTGGGACGGCGTACTGGCGGAGCTTGTGCAGTCCGAACGCACCGCGAAGCCGCTGCTGATGGCGTGCGCGATCACCGAGCCCGAAGCCGGCACGGACGTAGAGGACCCGGACCTCTTGCGCCGGGCGCGCATCACAAGCCATGCTCGCCGTGTGCCGGGCGGCTTTCGCTTGAGCGGCACCAAGCGGTTCATCTCCAACGGCAGCGTTGCGCGCTGGATCACGCTCCTGATGCCGACCGATCCCAGGCACCCGGCGGAGACATGGACCTGCTTCCTGCTTGACACCCGCAGCGAGGGGTTCGCTGTCGCACGCGTCGAGCACAAGATGGGTCAGCGCGCTTGTCCGGCCGCCGAACTGACGTTCGACGAGGTGTTCGTCCCCGACGAGCGGGTCGTGAGCAGGGAGGGAGACGGAGCGGCGGCCACGACGATCGTGCTCGCCTGCTCACGGCCGCCGGTCGGGGCGATCGCGACAGGGGTCGCACGGGGAGCCTACGAGCGCGTGCTGGGCTGGCTGGAGGAGGACCGCGCCGCAAAGGGCCTGCTCGAGCGCCAGCATGTGCAGCTCGCGCTGGCGAGCATGGAGGAGGAGATCCACCTCGCGCGCCAGCTCTACATGGACGCCGCCACCGAGCTCGACCACACGGCGCTCGGAGGTGTCACCTCCAACCCCGCCGTGCGGGCCATCGCACACGTGCCGGCGGGCGTCCGCAGGCGGGCGCCGATGCACGGTTGGCTGGCCTCAGACCGCGCTCGCGACGCGACGATCGCGCTCCTTCACCGCACCACGAGCGAGCGAGCCGTCACACGCTCGCTCGCGCTCTCCTCGATGGCGAAGGCACATGGCGGCGACGTGGCGATGCTGGTCACCGGCGCTGCGCTCGAGCTCGTCGGCCTCCGCGCGGGCCCGGTCAGGGCGGAGCTCGAGAAGCTGTGGCGCGACGCCAAGCTGACCCAGATATACGAGGGCACCAACCAGCTCAACAGGCTCGAGGTCTACCGCGGGCTGTGCCGGTCAGAGACGATCAGCTGCCTGCCGCCGCTGCACCCCATTCGCCGCAAGACAGAGGGAGGCCGATCATGACTGGGACCACTATCGCCGAGCGCATCGAGATCCAGGCGATGGCGAGCGAACTGGCGCATCGCGAGCTGGCGCCCCGGGCCGCTGCGCTCGACGCCGGCGGCCAGGACGTCCTCACGGAGTGCTGGCGCCTGCTGGCCGAGCTCGGACTCGACCGCGTCCTGCTCGACGAGCGCCAGGGAGGCGCCGGGCTGGGCGTTGCCGACCTGCTGGCGACGATCGAGGAGCTGGCCGTAGGCGACGGCGGCATCGCGATGTGCGTGCTGCTCTGCAACGCCGCGCTGGCGACGCTCGCCGACGAGCACCTCGCGGACGTCCCCGCGGGAGCGCGATGGGCGCTTGTGCCGGCCGCGTCCGGCACAGAGGTGACGCTCTCAAACGGACAGCTCGACGGTGGCGTCGCCTGTGCGCTGGGGGCGTACGGCGCCGACGGACTGGTGATCCTGCTCGACGGGCCTGAGCCCGCGGCGTGGGCGGTCGGCGCCGGTGCAGCCGGCCTGACGCTCGAACGCGATCGCCCGCAGATGGGCCTGCGCGCGGCGCCCGCGGCATCGGTAGAGCTCGCGGGCGTCAGCTGCGCGCCCGCCCGAGATGGGTCAGGCGGCTCGGCCACAGCGGTGAACGTCGCGAGCGCACCAGCGCTGCTGCGAGCCGGCACGGCGGCGATCGCCCGCGGCATCAGCCGGCGCGCTTACGAGACGGCGCTCGAGTACGCCCACGCCCGTAAACAAGGAGGTGTGACGATCATCGAGCACGACGCCGTCAGCGACATGCTGTCGGCGATGGCGGTGAGGCTCGCACTCCGGCCCGAGATCGCCAGCGACCCGGCCGGGCTCGCCATCGATGAGGTGCAGGCGCTCGCCGCGAAGATAGCCACGACGGATGCGGCCGTGGCGAGCACGACCGACGCCGTGCAGGTGTTCGGCGGCACCGGCTACATGGTCGAGACCGGGATCGAGAAGCTGATGCGCGACGCCAAGTACTGTCAGCTGTTCCCCGAGCCGAACTGGGTCGCGCACGACGAGCTGATGCGCCCAGAGCGCACCAGCCGAGTGGCGCCGTTGACCAGGACGATCGCCGGCAACGGCGAGGTGCGGGCTCCTCGCGGGAGGGTTCTCTGATCAACCGAATCGGACGAGCAGGAGCGTCGTGCTGGGCCAGCATCACAGACCACCTTCAGGCCAGGCTTCCGGCCTGCCAAGACCGAGCGTATGCCATACCAAACGCGCGTACGGTGACGCTGACAATCCGCGGGCGCCGGCTCGCCCCACACGCCGAAGAGCCCGACTCCGCCTACTCGCCCAGCGCTCTCCGTTCCGCCGCGTGCGCCAGTGTCACATAGGCGCCCGCGAGGACCTCGACGAGGTTGCTCTCCCCGACCTCGACCGGGGCGGGGCCCAGCTGGCGCAGCAGCGCGTCGGGCGCGTCGCCGGCGAGCGCGCTGACGTGGAAGGCCTCCAACTCGGGCCCGCTGGACCAGAACGAGTCGAGCACGGTGGAAAGTGGCGCACTTGGTTCTGACGCGCCAGAGACCCTGGCCGAAGTCGTGCCCGCCTTGGCGCGACGCCCGGCGGGCGCGCGCCGCTTGCGCAGACTCTCCACAAGCTCATCCTGGTCGCTTCCCCTCCAGGTGAAGATCAGGAATGGGTCCTCGTCGAAGCGCTCGGCGAGGATGTAGTAGGCAGCCGCGATGTGCTTGCACGGGTTCACCCCGTCCGGACAGGTGCAGGTCGCAGCCAGCTCGCTCTTCGAGCGCGGGAACAGCGTGAGCTTGCACGAGTCGAACAGCTCCTCGATGTCGTGGGGCATCTCGCCCGCGAGCAGCTTTGCAAGCGGCAGCGCCTGCGCCGCCATCGCCTTCTCCGCTCGACGCCACTGATTCTCGGTGAGCGCCTTGAAGCGGATGCGCACGCGATAGGGCGAGTGGCGCGACCCCTGCACCTTCGCCAGCACCACCCCGTGCTCGACATCGAGCTCGACGACCTGGCCGGAGCGAGCGTAGTTGCGCCCGCGCTTCAGCCGCGAGCCGACGCCGAAGGACTCGAGCAGCTCGATGAACCGCCTCGACCACCATGTCTCGCCGATCGCCCCGCGCCGGCTGCGCGCCTCGATGCCGCCCTCCGCGGGCAGCGGCACCGAGCGCTCATAAAAGGGGTGATGATCGAACGAGGCCATCGTCAGTCCGCCACCGCGCCGGCTGAGAGCGTCACCAGCTCGCGCAGTTGGGCCGTATCGAGCTCGGTGATCCAGGCCTCGCCGGTGCCCACGATGCGATCCGCCAGATCCTTCTTCCTGTTGATCAGCGTGTCGATCCGCTCCTCGAGCGTGCCCACGCACGTCAGCTTGCGCACCTGCACGTTCTTCTTCTGCCCGATCCGGAACGCCCGATCGGTCGCCTGATCCTCGACCGCGGGGTTCCACCAGCGGTCGAAGTGGATCACGTGGTTGGCGGCGGTCAGGTTGAGCCCGGTGCCACCTGCCTTCAATGACAGTACGAACACGGGCGGGCCATCACCGGACTGGAACCGTTGCACCATCTCGTCGCGAGCGCTCCTGGAAGTGCCGCCGTGCAGGAACAGGACCTCGCGGCCGAGACGCTCTTGCAGATGGCCGCGCAGCATGTGCCCGAACTCGGCGAACTGGGTGAAGCACAGCGCGCGATCGCCCTCGGCGAGCGCTTCGGCGAAAATCTCCTCCAGGCGCGCGAGCTTGCCCGAGCGCCCGTCCAGATCGGAGCGGTCCTTGAGCAGGTGCGCGGGGTGATTGCAGACCTGCTTGAGCTTCACCAGCGCCCCCAGGATCACCCCGGAACGTTCGATCCCCTCGACCTGCGCCGCCTTCTGCAGCATCTCCTCGACGACCGCCTCGTAGAGACTCGCCTGCTCCTTGGTCAGATGGCAGTCGACGCGCATTTCGATCTTCTCCGGCAGGTCGCCGATGATCTGCTTGTCGGTCTTCAGGCGGCGCAGAATGAACGGACCGGTCGCCCGGCGCAAACGCGCTGTAGCGTGCTCGTCGCGGAAGCGCTCGATCGGTCTCGCATAGCAGCGCTTGAACGTCGCCGCCGGGCCCAGCAGCCCCGGGTTGAGGAAGTCCATGATCGAGTGCAACTCGGTCAGTCGGTTCTCTACCGGCGTGCCCGTGAGCGCGACGCGATGACGGGCTTCCAGCGAGCGGATCGCACGCGTCTGCTTGGTGTCGATCGTCTTAATATTCTGCGCCTCGTCAAGCGCGATCCGCTCCCACTTCACCGCGCCGAGCATCTCGCGGTCGCGGGTCGCAAGCGCGTACGTCGTGATCACGAGATCACTCGCGCGCGCCGCGCGCGCGAAGTGCTCATCGGCCAGCCGTTCGGGGCCGTGGTGCACGTGAACGCACAGGCTCGGCGCGAACCGCTCCGCCTCGCGCTCCCAGTTGCCCGCCACCGACATCGGACAGATCAGCAGCGTGGGCGCCAAGCGCTTGCGGCGACGTTTGACGGCTCCCGTTCGGGCCTGGGTAGCAGTCGTTTGGGTTGACCCATCGGGCTGCGATCCATCCGCCCGACGCTCGGCATGCTCGCGCTCGGCGAGCAAGAGCGCCAGCAGCTGCACCGTCTTGCCGAGGCCCATGTCGTCCGCCAAGCACGCGCCGAGGCCGAGGCTCGACAGGAACGACAGCCACGCAAGCCCCCGCTGCTGGTAGGGCCGCAGCTCGCCCTCAAAGGCGGCGGGCGTGGGGATCTCCTGCAGCTTGCGATCACCGTTCGTGCCGAGCAGCTCTTTCAGCCAACCACCGGCCTCGATCTCGACAGACGGTGAGTCAGTCTCGGCGCCGGTGCCGGCGTCAAGGCCGAGACTTTCACGCAGCAGATCCCCGGCCGGCGCCTGGCCCCGCTCGGCGCGGCGCTCGAAGAACGCGAGCGCCGCCTCGACGTCCTCTGGGCGCAGCACGATCCAGCGCCCGCGAGCCATCACCAACGGCAGCTTCAGCGCCGCCAGCTCGCGCAGCTCGGCCAGCGAGAGCGTGGCGTCGCCGACCGCGATCCTCCACTCATACGCGCACAGGCCATCCAGGCCGAACAGCCCACTCCCCTCCTCGATCTCATCGAACGGCTCCACTTTCAACTGGAGTCGCAGCCGCTTGTTCCACCACGGCGGCGCGAGCACCCCAAAGCCGGCCTGCTCCAGCGCCGGAGCGGCGTCGCGCACAAACCCGATCGCAGCCTCCGGGCTCAGCTCGAGGCCCGTCGGGGCGGCCTCCCGCAGCGCCGGCTCCAGGTCCGGCCACAGCCGCAGCGCATGACCGAGCCCGCCCAGCAAGCGCTCCTGCGGGTCCGCCAGCCGGTGGCCGAGCGCCTTCAGCCCGCTTCCATTGGAGCTCCACACCTGCTCTGCAGGGACGAGCACACTCGGATCGTCCTTCGCCTGCAGCAGGATCTCGACACGCCAGGAATTGGAGTCCACCCCGTCACCATCCACGTCCAGCCCATCGCCACCGTTGGACTCGGCCTGAAACTCGCCCTCCCGCCAATCGACCGGTTCGTCCGGCTCGCACAGCCGGAAGCAAGTCCGGAACATGCGGTGCTCCGCATACCGCTCGCCCGCCTGGCGCCACTCGTCGATCTCCTCGGCGAGCACCGCCAGCTCCCGCTCGTCTCCATCGATGATCGGATCGGAATCCGTCAACGCGGCGACCCACGCGTCGACGACCGGGGGCCTGCGCTTTGACCGCCGGCGCGCCCGGCCCCCAGCGAGTCCGCCAGCGAGAAAGCTCCGTGCGCATGCATCGACGACGACCCCAAGCAGATCGCCCGTGACCGCTTCGGCCGCGTTTCTCTCCTCCGAGAGCGAAATCTCCGCCCGCACGAGCGGAGGCATCGCCGCCACAAGCATCCTCACGCGCTCCACATCATCTGGATCCCCGGGCATCGCCCGCCACCGCGCGACCCACCCCTCCTCACCTCGTGCCAACCCGGGGAGCACACGGCCGCGCGCAACCAGCTCGAGCGCGAGCTTTCCCGCCTCGGCCAAGAATCGCAATGAATCGCCAAACGCCACCCCGGCAGGTTGAGTGGCATCGTCGTCGTATCCGGCCATCGGCAGCGCGAGCAGCAGCTCGAGCGCCGCGGCCGGCACGAGCGCGATCGCCGGAACGACCCAGGGGTCGAGCAGCTTCGCGTGTGCATCGCGGCGCTCCTCGTCTCCCCGCAGCAGCTGCGGCGAGTGCTGGGGCCCATCCTCGGAGGAGGGCAGCCTCAAATGGAGCTCGCGCTCGAAGCGCGCATCCGACGCGCGCGACACACCCAAGGCGTCCAATGCGCCAGCCAGCTCCCACACCGAGCAGGCGAACGGATGCTTGCGCGGCCGCGGTTTCGCCGGCCTGCGCCCAGAACGCCTCGGAGCTCGCGCGGGCAGGTCGGAGCGCTCTCCCCACACACAAAGCTGCGAGTCACGGGACCAGACGGCGTGCAGGGCGACCACGAGAGAGCATCTTCGCGTGACGGACGGACGCTGCGGCCCCAGCTCGGGAAGCGCTAGCCAATGTGCGCCCAATTGCGGCCTGCGACGAGCACTCGTGGCTGCTCGCGTTCGCCCTCACCACGGTGTCCAACCTGGCGTGCAAGCGGGAAGAGAACGCCGCGCTTGTAGATAGATAAAGCGCCAATATAGTAGACTGCGGGTATGAGCACCACCATCAGAGTGAGCGAGCCGACCCGAGATCGCTTCGCCAGGTTGGCGCAGGCGACTGGCCGTTCCATGAGTCAGCTGGTTGATGAGGCCGCCGATGCGCTGGAGCGGCGTGTGTTCTTCGATCAACTCTCCGCGCGCTATGAGGTCCTACGCGCAGACCCGGACGCATGGAGCGAGATCGAGGCCGAGCGCACTGGTGAGAGCGTGGCGCTGCGCGACCGCTCCTCGTGAGCCCCCGCCGGAGTGAGGTGTGGCTGGTCGACTTGGGCGACCCTGTTGGGCGGGAGCAGTCGGGCAGGCGACCCGCCGTCGTTGTCTCGGCTGATCCGCTGAACGAAAGTCGCGCCGGCGTTGTCGTCGTGGTCCCGATCACGACGACCTATCGTGGCCTGCCGTCTCATGTAGAGATCGACCAAGGTGGTTCAGGGCTCGACGAGGTGAGCTACGCAAAGTGCGAGGACGTCAAGTCCGTCTCTGAGCAGCGTCTGATTAGCCGACTCGGCGTCGTAGGTGACGAAGTCATGTTCCAGGCCACTCGCGCGCTGCGTTTCCTGCTCGACCTCTGAGCGTCGCCGGATCGAGCTCCAGCAGCCGCTCGGCCTCCCGCACCTGCACACCGGTGGCATGAACCGCTATCGCATCTCGATCGCTCCGACCTTTGTCTCGAATGGGCTTGTGCGCCTCGAAGTCCTTATTCAGGACCTCGTCGAAGATCGGGCCGTGCCCGACCATGCGGGACCAACACCGTCAGAGAACTCCTCGGCGAGATCCCGCTGCAATATCCGTGACCAATAGCGGGAGCTGACGCGGGAGCACGTTTTGTGTGGCCAGGACCGCCTAGACTTGGTCTCGGAGGTCACGCGATGTCAGAGCCAGCCGCGAGCAATGATCACATCGAGCGGGCAAGCGCCCAGTTCTGGAACCCTCCCTCGCTGGAGGAGCTGATGGCCGATGTCGAGCCGCTCGCGCCTGACGAGCACTTCGACATCCCCGGCGTGACCGACGAGGAGTGGGATGTGTTCGTGGCGGCACTCGACGAGTGATCGCAACCGTTCTCGTCGACACGAACGTCTTCACCGCCCGTTTGCGGGAGCGCTCACCGCTCGCCACGAGCTATGCGAAGCACCTGTTCGGGCAGCGGATCGCGCTCGCCCCGCAGACGGTGGCCGAGGCCCGCTATGGCGTGCTCAGCGCCGGCTGGGGCGCGGCCCGGGTGGAGCGCCTCACCCGTCTGATCGAGCGCGCGCGCGCGCTGCCGGTTGACATCGACACGATCGAGGCCGTCGCCCAGCTGCGGAACGAATGCCGGCAGACGGGGCACGGTCTGCACCAGCGAGGCCACAACGCCGACCTGTGGATCGCGGCCACCGCGATCCGCTGGCGTATCCCGCTCGTCGCCCACGACGCCATCTTCGACGGCTGCCCCGGCCTCGAGCTCCGCACAGAGCTCGACACGCAGCCCACCGGCTGAGCCAACGCGAAGCGATCAGCCGGCCCGGGCGGACTCGGTCTTGGCGGCGTGGGGGACCGGCATCGGCAGCGGTGGGGGATTGGCGACGCTCTGGTCGAGGTACTGGCGGACTCGAGCGGTGGAAGCCGAGCCGGGGCGTTGATCCCGAGCCCAGCGGCGTTCGCGGGTTCGTACAGGCGCGCATCGCCGCACGTCCGCGAGATCGACATGCTCCCGTTGCTGCGCGAGATCCTGACCGAGCACAAGGCCGCCAACGCCACCGGCCCCAACGACCCGATCCTCACCACCCGCCACGGCAACGCCCGCAACCGCCACAACCTACGCCAGCGCGTCGTCGCCCCAGTCGCAGCCAAGGCAGAAGACCTGCTCGCCCAGCGCAGCGGCCAGCCGCTCCCTCACGGGATCACCCCGCACAAGCTCAGGCACACGTTTGCCTCGGTGCTGTTCGCGATCGGCAAGGACCCCACCTACGTGATGCACCAGCTCGGGCACGCCGACCCTGCGTTCACGCTGCGGGTGTACGCGCACATGATGCGCCGCAGCCCCGAGGAGCGCGAAGCGCTCAAGGCGCTCGTCGAAGGCCACGACTGGACGCTGGGCGAAGACACCGCGGAAGCGTCAGCCGAGCAGCGGTAGGCCCGCCACACCATCCGCGATCGCCCGCAACGCCTCCGCAGCACCGTGGCGAAGCTGGGCACACAGCAGGCTCAGGGCTGGAGTTTCAGGCTGCCCCGGAGCCTTTGCTGGACATCTTGCCAAGCTGCGTCGAGAGCCTGCGGCGGAGTCTTGCCAGCCCCCTGGCCTAGTGTCGTTCCAAGAGAATCAGCAGCCGTGACGGAGAAATCCCCTCCGTCACGGTTGCGACACAGCGTGAATCTGACAGTGACCGTCTTCTTCTCGTTGGGCGTCAACGCGGCCGAGGTCGGGCTCGCTTTCATCGGACCTCGGCCGGTACCGAAGATCGCGGTGAACCTCTCCTCGGAAGACACGATGGAAGCCTTTCACATGGCTCACCCAAAGAGCGGACCGCCCGTCAGGACCCCGATCGGTACCGCTGACCTCACCGAGCTCGTCGGACAGCGCACTGGCCAGAAGACCCTGCAAACACGGGGCTGCTGACCGGTCCAGACTCGCCACAACCCCCCGCTGCTGCCTAATCGCTGCCCAATCCCAGAGGCCACCGCTCACGTCAAACCAACAAAAAACCCCGCATTCGCGGGGTCTTTCATATCGGGGCGAACGGCTAAGGTCGGCTATCTAGAGCCGATTTCGAGCCATCTGCGGTCCGTTTGCGGTCTTCGAGACAGTCCCGATCCGGCGACCGAGGTGGCGCCAGGCTAGGTGATAGGGGCTATGCTACCATGCCACTATGGCTAAGAACCTGACTGTTCGCCTGGACGACGACCTCGCGTCCGACACGGAGGCGTTGGCACGCGCCGAAGGCAAAAGCCTCAACGAGACGGTCAAGCACGCCCTCGCCGAGGCGGTACAGCGCCGGCGGGAAGACCCCGAGTTCAAGGCGCGTGTACGTCGCATCATCGAAGAGGATCGCGAGCTGCTAGAGCGGCTCGCCAAGTGAGCATTTGCTACGTCGAGCTCGCCGACTACCTCGCCATCGCCGCCGAGATAACCGCGCTCGACACCAACACACTCATAAGGGTCACGAAGGTCGATCTCGCCGAGTCAGCGCTGCACGCGCCGGCAGCCAGTTTCGGCGAGACCGAGTTCTACCCCGACTTCATCGACAAGGCCGCGGTTCTCGTCGTGCGCCTGGCCAAGAACCATCCACTGCCCGACGGCAACAAGCGAGCGGCGTGGGTGGCGCTCCGCCTGTTCATCGAGATCAACGACTGGACATGGCAGACCACACCGATCGTCGATGACGCCGAGCAGGCAGTGCTCGCTATCGCTGCCGGCACATGGAGCCAAGACGACGCGAGCGCCTGGCTACGAAGTCACCTCGCGCCGGCGTCGACGGTCTTGCCGCCGGATGAGCCAGGGAGGCAGTGAATTGGCTAGGTGAAAAGCTGGTCGGCGTTGTCGGTGAAACCGTCGCCATCGCGCCAGATGACAGCGATGCGTTGACCGTGCAGAAGGTCGATGAGGTCTTGTGAGGGGCGCGCTTCAAGCAAGGTCGCGCGTCGTGGAGTCGGGTCAATCAGTCGCGCGTAGTCGGCAAGCTGTCCGATTGCCATACGCACGTCGCCGCGCGAGTTTCCAGCCTTCGCCTCGATGAGCTGGCGGCGCGTTTCGTTATACAGGTCGCTATACAGCGGGCCGCCGGCTTCAGGGACGGTGATCTTGTGTCGGCAGACCGAGTCACCTTGGCGTGTTAGGTGGGCGGCGAAGTCAGCCACGAGCTTATTCTCTTCGCGCCGCGCCCTGACGACCTCGTTCTTTGTCTTCGTGTCGTAGGCTTCGACCTTCCCCTGTTCGATCGGTATTGGATCGATGACAGGGCGCGGCAGGGGTTTAGTTGGACTGCGGGGTCTCTTGACCGGGGCTTGCAGCCCTTCTAGCAAGGACTGGGCGCGCTCGCCCTGCTCGACTGTGAGATGGCGGTAGCCCTTCTGATTGAGCGAGCTGCGCATTACGCCGATCTCTTCCACCATCGGCGCGATCTCGGGATCAACGGCGTTTAGACAGCGGATGGCTGTCACGACACCCCACCTATCGCCCTCGCGCGGACGGGCGCCTTCTCGATCTACGAGGGGCGGATCCCAGCGAGGCTCCTCGGTGACTTCAAGGATCGCCGGACACTTGCGGACAAGCTCAGGGGGACAACCTCGCGCATTGGCGATGCAGACCACCAGCCTGTCTCCCGTCGCGTACCTGGGACCGTGGGGCGGCAGCACCTCATTGAGCGAGGGACGAGGCCTCTTGGTCCAAAGCGAGGAGCTATTGCCAGGCGCATCGGTTACCCACGGCGCCTCTTTCCAGTACGAGGCATCTTCCCGCGAGTCCGCCCAGTGTACGAGCTTGAGCCACCAGCCCATCCTTCAACCCTATTCGTTCGCCTGGCGGCGACCTCAGCCGATGACCCCGGACCTACTCGAGCTCCCGAAGCAGTTTCGGTTTCCAGGCCCCGGCGCCGTCGATCGGTATGTAGGCGATCCCGTCCGTGTCGGAGGGAAGCTCGACGCCATCCTCATACAACACAGCGACGTGGTCCCGTCCGAGGCGCCCATAGAAGAACCCCATCTCGAGGACGACGTTCTGGCGGGCGCGTGGATGGAGGACGTGCTCAGAAGTCCCACCTACATCGTCCGCGGTGAGCAAGATCACGGCCCAGCCCGCCTCGGACGCGTGCCGTTCGAACTTCTCAATCAGCGTCTGACCCCTATTCGCCTGTTCGTGGAGAATGACCGCCTTACGTCCGCCTTGCTCGTTGATCGTGCGCGCGACCTGTTCGCGGACGAGTTCGTTGTGGCCATGGACCACAAAGACGCCTGTAGGCACTGGCTTCTCCTCTGGCTCGGGATCGGTCGCCAAACGGGACGGCATCTCTGCGAACTCGAGCCGTTCGACTAGCGACTGCAGCACATTCAGGCAGGACGCGTGCCGGTCGAGGGCGGGAGATCGGAGTCATGTGCCGAAGCGATGCTCGGCGATCCGACGCTAGCCAAGGACCTTGCGGTCCACTTCACTCGTCGCTGCGGTCCCTCTGCGGCCCCAATCCCCACGAACACCCACGAACACAAGCGAACAGCGGCCCACGAGTCCCAGCGTCTTCGCGGCTGCTCGCTTGTGTTCGCGGCTGTTCGCGGACTTAAGGATTATCGGGGCGCCGAGATTCGAACTCGGGACCTCACCGACCCGAACGGTGCGCGCTACCAGGCTGCGCCACGCCCCGATGTCCCCCCGCAGTATCACACAAGGCCGCTCCCGCCCGAGTGCTGCCGCTCGGGCCATCCCGCCTGAGCGTTCCTCCTCGACGCCGCCACGTGGGGCGTTCCCGTCTGCCCACCACCACCCCCGCCCCAGCGCTATGGTCGCAACCGATGCCCGCCCCCATCAACGACATCCTCGCCGAGCTGGACCGCCTGCTCGAGCCAGGCCGCTTCGAGGACTACTGCGTCAACGGCCTGCAGGTCCCAGGCGCCGAGCAGATCTCCACGCTGGCCACAGGCGTCTCGGCCCACGCCGAGCTGTTCGAGCTGGCGGCCGCCGAGGGCGCCGAGCTGCTGCTGGTCCACCACGGCCTCTTCTGGGGCTCCGGGATCACGGCCATCGACCCGGTCCTCGCGCGCCGCCTGCGCCTCCTCTTCGACTCAAACATCGCCCTCGCCGCCTACCACCTCCCCCTGGACGCCCACCCCCAGCTGGGCAACAACGCCCTCCTCGCCCGCGCCCTCGGCGCCGAGGGCGAGCTCGAGCCCTTCGCCCTGCACCGCGGCCAGCCCATCGGCTTCATCGCCCGCCTGCCCCGGGACCCCGACGAGCCCGGAAGCCCCACCGGCGAGCCCCGCTCCGCCGGCGAGCCCCCCGGCCCCGGCCCCGCCCCCGGCGAGGGCATCCCCGCGACTGAGCTCTTCGCGCGCGTGCGCACGGTCACCGCCCGTGAGCCCCTCGTCTACGACACCGGCCCCGAGCGAGTCCGCCGCCTGGCGATCGTGTCGGGGGCAGGGGCCGACTACCTCGAGGACGCCGCCGCCGCTGGGGCTGACGGGCTGCTCACCGGCGAAGTGCCCGAGCGGGCCATGGCCCAGGCGCGCGAGTCCGGACTGCACCTGATCGCCGCCGGGCACTACGCCACAGAGACCTTCGGCGTGAAGCATCTGGGCGAGCAGCTGGCCGAGGGCTTCGGCCTGCGCCACGTCTTCCTCGACGTGCCCAACCCCGTCTGACCCGCCCCGCGGCCGGCCGGCCCACCACCCCGCGCCCGGCCGGCCCACCACCCCGCGGCCGGCCGGCCCACCACGCCGCGCCCGCCCGGCCCACGGCCCCTCCCCCCGGCGGCCCACCGCCCGCGGGCGCCCGGCGCCACCGCGCCCGCAGGCACGGGCGGGCCGTCCCTGCGCCCCGGCCCACCGCCGCACGACCAGATCAATGCTCCACCCCGTACCAATCGGCGCAAGCAGCGACTAAGATCAGACGTCCATTCGCTGTTCACGAGGAGGGAGCTCTGATGGAGGCCACGGCCACTACGACGGGGTCGAAGACGATCGCCGACCTGATCCCGAGCGCGGCCGGTGAGCATGCCGAGAAGGCAGCCGTGCGCTACAAGCGAGACGGGGCCTGGCAGGATGTCTCCTACACCCAGCTGGCAGACATCGTCGGAGAGATCGGCCTCGGCCTGATCGACCTCGGCGTGCAGGCCGGCGAGCGGGTGTGCATCCTCGCGAACACCCGCCCCGAGTGGTCCTATGTGGACATGGCCGCCACCTCGGCCGGCGCTGTGGTGGTGCCGATCTACCAGACCAACTCCCCCGAGGAGTGCCTGTGGGTGATCTCCGACTCGGGCGCCTGCGCGATCGTGTGCGAGGACGACGAGCAGCTCGCCAAGGTCGCGGCCGTTCGCGACCAGGTCCCCAACCTGCGCACGGTCATCGTGATGGACACCCCAGGCGGCCAGCCCGCTGGCAACGGCGCCTCCACGATCGAGCGCCAGCTCGACGCGATCACGCTCGAGGAGGTCCGCGAGCGCGGGCGCACGCACGCGGTCGAGGAGCTCGAGGCCCGCCGGGCGGCCGTCAAGCCCGAGGACCCCTTCACCTTCATCTACACCTCGGGCACCACCGGCCCGCCCAAGGGCTGCGTGCTCACCCACGGCAACTACCGCGCCATCATCGACATGATCCGGGAGGCCGGGGAGATCGAACAGGACGAGATCATCTACCTGTATCTCCCCCTCGCCCACTCCTACGCCCTGCTGATCCAGCTGGCCGTGTTCGACCTGGGCGGGACCCTGGCCTACTTCGGCGGGGACACCAAGCAGATCGTGCCAGAGCTGCTCGAGGTCAAACCGACCTACCTGCCGTCCGTGCCACGCGTGTTCGAGAAGATCTACACGCTCGCCCAGGGGGCCATCCAGTCCAAATCGCCAGAGGAGCAGGAGCAGGCGCGCCAGGCGATCGCCCTCGGCATGAAGGTGCGCGACATGATCAACCGGGGCGAAGAGGTCCCCGAGGAGCTCAGGGCGCCCTTCGAGCAGGCCGACGAGCAGCTGTTCAAGAACGTCCGCGCCATCTTCGGCGGGGACGTTCGCCGGGCCACCAGCGGCGCGGCCCCCATCGCCCGCGAGATCCTCGAGTTCTTCTGGGCCTGCGGCGTGCCCGTGCTGGAGGGCTACGGCATGACCGAGACCGCCACCGCGGCCACCGTCTCCACGATCGAGAACCACCGCTTCGGCACCGTCGGGCGCGCGCTCCCGGGTGTCGAGCTGAAGATCGCCGAGGACGGCGAGATCCTGATCAAAGGGCCGAACATCTTCCACGGCTACCACAACATGGCCTCCACGAGCTTCGGCTCGGTGGAGCAGGGATGGCTGCACACGGGTGACCTCGGCGCGATCGACGAGGACGGCTACCTCTCGATCACGGGGCGCAAGAAGGACATCATCATCACCGCCGGCGGCAAGAACCTCACGCCGGCCAACCTGGAGAACGACCTCAAGCAGTGCCGCTGGATCTCCCAGGCGGTGATGCACGGCGACCAGCGTCCCTACCCGGTCGTGCTGATCACCCTCGACGAGGAGGAGATCCCGATCTACGCCCGCGAGCACGGGCTGCCCGAGGACATCGCCTCGCTCGCCAAGGATCCGGCCATCCGCGAGCTGATCCAGCAGGAGATCGACCGTGTCAACGCCAAATACGCGCAGGTGGAGCAGGTCAAGAAGTTCGCCATCCTCGACCACGACCTCTCCCAGCCCACCGGCGAGCTGACCCCCACGCTCAAGGTGAAGCGCAACGTTGTCAACGAGAAATACTCTGGTGTATTCGACTCACTCTATGCGGGCTGACCCCGCAGCCGGCCATCTAGCTGCGAACATAGAGGCCGATGCGCAGCGATCCATCAGATAACGGGGGGCTGTTCGTAGGGCGCCGCCCGGGGACTGCTCCTGTGCGCTTTCGCAAGCTGCCAGAGCGGGCGAGCGAGCTGCGCCAGCGCGTCGACGGCTCCTTCGCCGGCCTGCTGCTCGCGGGCATCGTCCTCGTCAGCCTGCTCTGCTGGGGGCCGATCCCGCTGGCCTGCCTGTGGCTGGGCTCCGAGGCCGATTACCTCTCGGGCAGCGTCGGCCTGGGCATCCTCGTCTCGTTCATCGCCCTGTTCGTGCTGCTGTTCGGCGCGCTCTCGGTTCTGCGTCGCCTCGACAACATGTGGATCCTGGTGCGCCGCGCCGCCGGCCACGACCAGCGCTCGGGCGCCCTGGGACGGATCTTCGCCGTGACGGCAGCCGTCTGCGGGATCATCTTCGCGGTCTGGTTCATCGTCATCCACGGACCCGGCTCGAGCACCTTCTCGGGCAACGGCGGCGTGTGAGCGGGCAGGCCCGCTGCGCTGCGTCCCCGCGCGGACCCCGCTCCAAGCGCGCCGTCCAAATGAGGACTTGAACCGTGGGACTTCTCGACTACTACCGCCAGTTCGAGGGCATGTCCGAGGAGGAGGTCAACGCGGGCCTGCGCGCGCAGGCGGCCGAGCGCAAACGCAAAGCCCTCACCCGCGTGGACACGCTCGACCTCTCCCACACCACCTGGCCCGAGCTGCCCCATCCGCGGATCGTCAACGCGATCACCTACGTGGCCCGCCGCGGCCTCTACAGCTACCCCCACCTCTCAGGCTCCGATCTGCGCGCCCAGCTCGCCGAGCACCACGGCGTGGAGCCGGCGAGGCTGATCCTCGGCAACGGCGCCGCCGAGCTGCTCAGCGCGGCCACACGCGCCCTGATCGAGCCGGGTCAGAGGCTGCTCACGCCGTGGCCCTCCTACCCCCTCTACCCGCTGATGGCCCGCCGCGCCCACGGGATCGCCGCGCGTGTGCCCGGCGGCGTGGACGCCCTGCTGGAGGCCGCCCGCGAGCCGGACGTGCGCGTAATCGCCCTGGCCAGCCCCAATGACCCCACCGGGGAGCTGCTCCCCACCGCCGAGCTCGAGCGCCTGCTCGACGGCCTGCCCGAGGGCGTGGGCGTGCTGCTGGACGAGGCCCTGGTCGAGTTCGCAGACGCCCAGCCCAGCGGCTCCTCGCTCGCCCTGCTCGAGAGCCACCCGCGCCTGCTCGTCTTCCGCAGCTTCTCGAAGGCCTGGGGACTGGCCGGCCTGCGCATCGGCTACGCCATCGGCGGTCCCGGATCCCAGGAGCTGCTGGCCGAGCTCGAGCCCGACCTCGGCGTCTCCGAGGTCTCCCAGGCCGGCGCCCTGGAGGCGCTGCGCACGTGCTCCGAGCTGATCGAGCGCCGGGTCAAGACCATCTGCGTCGAGCGCCCTCGCCTCACAGCCGCCCTGCGCGAGCGGGGCTTCGAGGTGAGCGACTCCCAGGCCAACTTCCTGTGGGCCGCCCACCCCAGCATCGAGGGCGGAGAGCTCGCCGCCCGCCTGGCCCGAGCCGGCGTGCTCGTGGCCGCCGGCGATGCCCTCGGCCAGCCCCGCCACGTGCGCATCGGCCTCTACTCCCCCGGCGCCACCGATCGTCTGCTCGCCGCGATCGACAAATCCGTCTAGCCGGAGCCCGCCTGACGGAGCAGCGCGCCTGTGGTCCCCTCGAGGATTTTCCTCCAGGCGCTGACCTCCTCGTTCTTCTCGTCGAAGTGCTCGACCACCTCGCGCACCCGCTTGGCCGAGATGTCCAGGCCGTGGCGTTCTGCCACGTCCTGGTAGCGGTCGTATTCGCCGGCCAGCTGCTTGGTGACCGACTCGAAGCCGTGGCGGGCGATCTCCACGCGCGAGGTGAAGCTCATCATGGAGGTCTGGAACATCAGCTCGTCTGTAGGCTCGGGCTCGATCAGCACGATGTCCACTCCCGGGTAGCGCTCCTCCCAGCCCTTGGCCAGTTCGTGCAGGCGCTGGTGGGCCACGAGCTTGAAGACCTGGTAGCCGATCTGGGCGAAGCCCATGTCCGAGACGCGTCTTGGGCGGCGACCGCGCAGCGTGGTGATGCTCGTGGAGAAGTCGTTGATGAACGGCACGATCGGGTTGATCACCACCACCAGCTTGGCCCCCGCCTGGATCGCGATGTCGAGGTTGGTCGTGGAGACCATCCCGCCGTCGATCAGCTCGCGGTCGTGGACCTTCACCGGGGTGTAGACCATCGGCAGCGCCCCCGAGGCGCGCACTGCCGTGGAGATCGGCACGTCTTCCGAGCCATCCATCCCGAGCACCACCCGCTCGCACGTGTCGAGGTCCGTGGCCGTCAGGTAGAGCTCGCAGTCGAGCTCCCCGAAGTCATCCGTCCGTCCCGGTTCGCTCAACACTTTCTGCAGGTACTTCTCGATCCCATCGCCCGTGTAGATGCCCGAGGGCAGGCCGTCGGCGAGCCCCATGAACACGTCCATCAGCGACACCCCGCCGGGCTGGGAGAGCAGCTGGCGCGCGACCGACAGCGCCCGCAGCGGCATCAGCGCTCCCTTGCGGGCGAACTCCACGAGGTTCAGGCGCAGCAGGTCTCCGAGGTCCACGTCCTTGAACGGCAGGTTGCCCTGGCCCGTGACCACCCTCATCATCTCCTCGGGCGTCACGCCGTTGGCGCACAGGGACGCGATGAAGGCGCCCGCCGAGGTGCCCACGTAGACGTCGAAGTTGTTGACCGTGCTGTTGACCGCCAGCAGGTCCAGGGCGCGCAGGGCGCCGATCTCATACACGCCGCCCGTGAACCCGCCGCCGCCGAGGACGAGGGCGGTCTTGTCCCGCCTGGGCTGGCGCCGGCGCTCGACCGAGGCCGGCTCGCCAACGCCGCGAGCAGCCAGGCGATGGCTACGGGCTTTGGCCTTGGCCTTGACCGTCGGTTCCAGCTTGACAACCTTGCCCATGACAGGAACATTCTACGTGCGCGTGCAACGGTTCCATCTCCCGAAGCTGTCGATTCTCGTCTGTGGACTTTGGGCCCTCGCGGCGCTCCTCCCCGCCGCCGCCCGCGCGGCCGGAGGCCTGGCTGAACTCCAGGGCGATCTCAGCCACCAGCTCGCGCTCGCGGGGGCCCACGACGGCGCCTACGTCTACGACCTCACCGCCAAGCAGGCCCTGTTCTCCGACCGCGCCACCACCCTGCGCCCGCCCGCCTCGGTCGAGAAGCTCTACACGGCCACCGCCGCCCTCGAGCAGCTGGGTCCGAGCGCCCGCCTGGAAACCACCGTCCTGGGGGTCGGGCATCTCGCGCCCGGGGGCGTCTGGGAAGGCGATCTCTACCTGCGCGGCGGCGGCGATCCCACGTTCGGCTCGAGCTCCTTCATCTCGAGCCACTACGGCGGCGTGGGCACGAGCGTCTCAAAGCTCGTCTCCCAGCTCGTCCAGGTCGACGGCATCCACCGCATCGTGGGCTCGATCGAGGGCGATGAGTCCTACCTGGACCCGCTGCCGGGCGAGCCCTCGAGCGGATACGCCTTCGACCCGTTCCTCGAAGGCACCCTCAGCGCGCTCGCCTTCGACCGGGGCGCCAGCGGCAGCGAACGCGGTCCCCACGCGCCCGCCACCTATGCCGCGCACAAGCTGCGCCAGGCGCTAACAGCCGACGGCGTGAGCGTGCACGGCCCGAGCGGCGCCGCCACCACCCCTCCGGGCGCCCTGCTGCTCGCCGCAGCCCCCTCCCCCACCGTGGCCGAACTGCTCGGCCTGATGCTCCCGCCATCTGACAACTTCTTCGCCGAGACCCTGCTCAAGGACCTCGGCGCCCGCTTCGGCGGCGCCGGCACGACCGCCGCCGGCGCCGCCGTCGTCTCCAGGACGATCGCCTCGGTGCTCGCCATCCACCCGCACGTGGTCGACGGCTCGGGGCTCTCAGAAGCCGACCGCACCTCCCCCTACCAGGTCGCCGACCTGCTCGTGGAGCTCGCGGGGACGGCATCCGGGACCGTCCTGCGCGAACACATGGCCGTCGCCGGGCACACCGGCACGCTCGCCCAGCGCATGCGCCACACGGGCGCCTCGGGGCGCTGCCAGGGCAAGACCGGGACCCTCACCGGCGTATCGAACCTCGTCGGCTACTGCCAGGCAGCCAACGGGCACACGCTCGCCTTCGCCATCTTCACCGACGGCATCGCCACCGAAGCCGCCCACGCCTTCCAGGATCACATGGCGATCACCGTCGCCGATTACTGATTGCTGTCAAGCGCATGCGAAGCGCATGTGCAGTGCATGTCGAGCGCATGTGCAGTGAACATGCTGTGACCACCGCCCGATCAGCGTGTCGCGCTGAGCACAATGGGGTACAGGTGATCAGGGTGACCAGCAAGGCGAAGATAGTCGGCGGTCCGTCCGCCCAGGTCGTCGAAGGCGACTCCTCGGTTGTGAGCTATCGCGTCAGGGTGGATGAGCTCGTGAGCGTCGTCCAGGTGGCCATCCCGACCGCGCTGATCGCCACATACGAGCAGGATCGTAGGGCCGTGGGCCCCACGATCGCCGCAGCGATCGTCTCGAGCGGGCGTTCCGTGCTCGAGGACGCGATCGCCCGCGGGCGGGTGCCCACGCGCATCCACGTCAAGGCCGGCCCCCATACCGCGGCCGTCCGTGAGCCGAGTGCAGAGATACGCCCGCGAGTGAGGCGACGCGGCGCCGATCCCCGCGAGCATCTCGGCTGGAGACCCGGTAGGCGCCGGCCGAGGCACTCGCAGGCCTGAACGCCCAGCCAGACCCGGCAGGGCCAAGGGCCAAGGGCCAAGCGCCTGGAGAGCGCCCGCGCGGGCGTCGAATCCGCAATTAGAGACCAATAGTCAGAAACGAGCACTTGCGGACAGCCGTCCGCCTGACGATGGTCTCAGTGAGATGCCGACAGTCCAACGACACACTTCCAGGGGTCGACTCATCGCCGTGGCGCGCGGATCGAGCCAGAGGCGACGTGAGCCCCTGCGCGAGCACAAGCACCCGGCCGAGCAGCGACTCCACGCACGGCCCCGTCGACGCGGCTGCCGCTGCTGAGCGCCGGCGAGCGGGGGCCCGCCACGCGCGAGCGCTGGTCATCGCCTAGGTTTAACGTCCTGTGATGAGGTTCCCATCGCCCGCCCCAGGGCATATGCGGTCCATGCGCGCCTTCTTCATGGTGCCGGTCGTCCTGCTCGCGCTGTCCGCGCCCTCGCCGCCGCCCCGAGCCATCACGGCCTCACAGGCGCTTCGGGCCATCGAAGCCCACAGCATCGGGCAGGTCAAGCGGACAGCCAGAGGTCGCTACTCCGCGCTCTACACATGCTCGGCCACCGGTGAAGATCGAGCCGGGCTCGCGCAGATCGACGAGGCCTACCGCTGGCGCTGCGCCTTGCAGGTAAAGGGTCCGCGCTTCCCCCAGCCGTGCACGGCCGAAGCCTACGTCTCCTACGTCTCGGCCGCCTCAAAGCCCAACGTCCTACGCGTCGACTGGCTGGCCATCGGTCGATCCTGCGGCCTCGCCGGCTCCTGAGAGCAGCCGCCGCAGGGCTGCCTCGTCGAGCACCGCCACGCCCAGGCGCTCTGCCTTTGCGAGCTTCGAGCCGGGGCTCTCGCCCGCCACGAGGTAGTCGGTCGTCTTGGAAACCGATCCCGTCACCCGCCCACCGGCCGCGCTGATCTGCGCCGTGGCCTCCTCGCGCGACCACTCGGGCAGGCTTCCCGTAAGCACCAGCGTCCTGCCGGCCAGCGGACCCTCGGACGGCGGCGGACCCTCTTCGTGAAAGCGCAGCCCGGCCGCGCGCAGATCTGAGATCAGGGCGCCCATGCGCTCGTCGTCGAGCTGCTCGCGGATCGATTGGGCCATCTTCTCGCCGATCCCGGGGATCTCTGCGATCTGCTCGGCCGAGGCCTCCAGGAGCGCATCGATGTCGCGGAAGCCCTGGGCGAGGTTGCGCCCGGTCACCTCCCCCACCTCCTCGATCCCGAGGGCGAACAGCACCCGCGCGAACGGCCGGCCCTTGGACGCCTCGATCGCCGCCACCAGGTTCCTGGCCGAGAGCTCGCCGAAGCCCTCGAGCTCCAGCAGCTGCTCCTCGCGCAGGCCATAGAAGTCCGCCGCAGTCCTCACCAGGCCCCGCTCCTGCAGCAGCGCCACCTGCTTCTCGCCGAGGCCGTCGATGTCCATGGCCCCCCGCGAGACGAAGTGCTTGAGCAGCTGCCATGCCCGCGCGGGACAGTCGCGGTTGGGGCACTTGGTGAAGACGCTGTCGGGTGGCTTGAAGGTCTCGGTGTCGCAGAAGGGGCAGCGCGCGGGCGGATGGGGCGCCGGCGGGCGACCGCTGCGCTCGGAGACGTGGGGCGCGGGCGAGACCACCTGCGGGATCACATCGCCCGCGCGCACCACGATCACCTCCTCGCCCGCCCGGATGTCCTTGCGCACGATGTCCTCCTCGTTGTGCAACGTGGCCAGCTTGATCGTCACGCCGCCCACGGCCACCGGCTCGAGCACCGCATAGGGGCGCAGGTCGCCGAACTTGCCCACGTTCCACATCACCTTCTCGAGCTTCGTCACGGCCGTGGTGGGCGGGAACTTCCACGCCACCGCCCAGCGCGGATCGCGCCCCACCGAGCCGAGCCTGCGCTGGAGCTCGAGGTCGTCGACCTTGACCACCGCCCCGTCTATCTCGAAATCGAGCTCGCCCCGCCGGCGCTCCCACTCCAGGCACTGCTCGATCACCTCCTCGGCGCTGCCCAGCAGCTTGATCCCGCGGTTGACGCGAAAGCCGTGGTCGCGCAGCCACTGAAGGCCCTCCGAGTGGGCCTTGAAGGAGAGCCCCTCGGTGACGCCCACCTGGTAGCACCAGATCGACAGCGGACGCTTGGCCGCGTCCGCCGGATCGAGCTGGCGGATGGTGCCCGCGGCCGAGTTGCGCGGGTTCATGAACGTCGACTCCCCCGCTTCCGCGCGGCGCTCGTTCAGGGCGGTGAAGTCGGCCAGCGACATGTACACCTCGCCACGAACCTCCACCAGCGGCGGAGCATCCTCCACGCGCAGCGGTATCGCGCCGATCGTGCGCAGGTTGTGGGTGACGTCCTCGCCGATCTCGCCGTTGCCCCGCGTGGCCCCCCGCTCGAGCACGCCCTCGCGATACACGAGGCTGATCGCCAGCCCGTCGATCTTGGGCTCCACCACGTATGTGAACCGCGGCTCGGCGATTCCCTCGCGGGCGAGGTGGTTGCGCATCCGCTCCACCCACGCCCGCAGCTCCTCCTCCGAGCGCACGTTGCCGAGGGAGAGCATCGGCTCGAGGTGCTCGACCTTCTCCAGGCGCCCCACCGGCTCGCCTCCCACCCGGCGCGTGGGCGAGTCCGGTGTCAGGAGCTCCGGGTGATCGCGCTCCAGCGCACGCAGCTCGTCGAGCAGGCGGTCGTACTGATCGTCGCCGATCTCCGGATCGTCGAGGACGTAGTAGCGGTGGGAGTGGTATTCGAGCTGCCTGCGCAGCTCAGCGGCCCGCTCTGCCTCGCTCACGGAAGCGCGTCGTGTGCTGGCCGATCTCCGATCGGTGGCGCGAGCAGCTCCTCCATGTCGAAGCGGCGGAGCGCCTCGAGGCTCGGTCGGTCGGTCAGGTCGAAGTGGATCGGCGTGACCGCGATCCGTCCCGCGGCCACCGCGGCGAGGTCCGTGCCCGGCTCGTCCTCGAACCCGGGGTCCGAGCCGTAGATCCAGTAGCGCCGCCGGTTCTCCTCCTCGCGCTCGAGCTTGAGCTCGTCCCGGTAGATGCGCTTGCCGAGGCTCGCCACCTCCACGCCGCTGGGCTCCCCCGTCGGCACGTTGACGTTGAGCAGCGTTTTGGCCGGCAGGGGCACGTCCTCGATGCGCTCCACCAGACGGGCCACGAACCGAGCCGCCACCTCGAAGCCGAAGCCGCCGTGGAAGCGGTAGTCCAGAGACCCCGCGCCCGACTGCTGCGAGACGGCGATCGCGGGCAGGTCGAGCACGACCCCCTCGAGCGCCGCCGCGACCGTGCCCGAGTAGGTGATGTCATCGCCCAGGTTGGCCCCGTGGTTGATGCCCGCCACCACCAGATCGGCCTTGAAGTCCTCGATCACGCCGAGGCTCGCCAGCCGCACGCAGTCCACGGGCGTGCCGTCCGTGGCATAGCCGACGGTGCCGTCGTCGAAGGGCACCTCGGCGACCCACAGCGGCCTGCGCGTGGTGATCGAGCGGGCCATCGCCGAGCGGTTGCCGTCCGGCGCGATCACCGCCAGGCGCACCCCGTCCACCCCGATCAGCGCGCGACGCATCGCCTGCAGGCCGTCAGCCTCGATCCCGTCGTCGTTTGTCAGCAGCACGTTCAGCATCGTCTCCATCCAGCATAGGGGCCGCTTCGGCTCCCTGCGTGAGCGGGGAGTGTCCGAAACGGGTGACCCGCGCGCGCGTGCGCGTGCGCGCGAGTCGCCCCATTGGGAGAGTAGGTACACCGCGAGGCTCTACGTTGGGAGCTTGGGTGCACACGAGGCTCTACGCCTCGTAGGAGACGCTCGCCAGCGCCAGCCCATGCGCCGGCGCCGTGCGCCCCGCCTGCGAGCGCGGGCGACCCTCCAGCAGCTCGGTGAACTGCTCCACGCCGATCAACCCCGCGGCCACGTCGAGCATGGTGCCGACGAGCACGCGATTCATGTGGCGCAGGAACGTGTCTGCCTCGATCCAGAACTCGAGCAGGTCTCCGTCCATCAGCCATTCGGCACGCGAGACATGGCGCACGAAGTGCGAGTGCTCGGTTTCGGTGGGCGTGAAGGCAGTGAAGTCGTGCCTGCCGAGCAGCGCCCTGGCGCACTCGTGCAGGACGTCTGGCTCGATCGCGCTCGTCCACCAGAAGGCGCGTCGGCGCTCGAACACGCTGCGCGAGCGCCGCGCGAGCACCCGATAGCAGTAGGTCCTGCTGACGGCGTCCCGGCGGGCGTCGAAGCCCTCCGGCGCGGGCTCTGAGGCGAGCACCGAGATGTCATCTGGCAGCAGCCCGTTGAGGCGCAGCGGGTCGAGCGCCTCGTGGGCATAGCTGGCCACCTGCCCCCATGCGTGCACGCCGCGATCGGTGCGCCCGGCCACGCTCAGCTTCAGCGGCCCGCCGTCCTCGGCGCTCGCGCCGAGGATCGTGCGCAGTACGCGCTCGAGCTCCTCCTGCACGGTCCGCTCCTCGGGCTGGCGCGCCCAGCCGGCGAAGTCCGTGCCGTCGTACTCGAGCGTGAGCTTGGTGATCATCCCCGCGGCGTCAGCGCTACCTGGTGATCATCCCCGCGGCCTCAGCGCTACCGCGCGGCCCCGGCTCAGACGAGCTCGATGAAGACCATCTCGGTGGCGTCGCTGCGACGCGGCCCGAGCTTCAGGATGCGCGTGTAGCCACCGGGCCGCTCGGCATAGCGCGGGGCGACCTCGGCGAACAGCTTGTGGACCGCGAACTTGTCCTGGGAGAGCGTCGAGAGCGCCTGCCTGCGCGCGTGCAGATCGCCGCGCTTGGCCAGCGTGATCAGTTTCTCGATCTCCGGCTTGACCGCCTTGGCCTTGGCCTCGGTGGTCTTGATCCGCTCGTGCTCGATCAGCTCCTTGCTCAGGTTCATGAGCAGGGACTTGCGATGCGCCGAGTCGCGGCTGAGCTTGTGTTTGGTCTTCTTGTGGCGCATGGGATCGTGGAGTCTAAGCCAGGAAGGGAGTCAGTGCTTGCGGCTGTGAGAGGCGTATTACCATGGCTATACACGACTCGCCGCGGGGCACTCAGTCCTGACGCAGGTTCAACCCCCGGGCGTGCAGCGTTTCGATGACCTCGTCGATCGACTTTTTGCCGAAGTTCGGGATCGCGTTGAGCTCTGCCTCGGACTTGGAGATCAGATCGCCCACCGTCTGGATGCCGGCACGCTTGAGGCAGTTGTAGGAGCGCACACCCAGCTCGAGCTCCTCGATCAGGATGCCGAACTCCTCGCCCTGCAGCGCCGCCTGGGGGCCGCCACCTACGGCCAGGCCGTGGCCGTCGAGCTGTCCGCCGGGCGCCGCGCGCAGCTCCTGGATGCGGTCGGCGTCGGTGAAGATGGCGAGCTGCGAGATCAGCAGCTCGGCCGCCTCGCGCAGCGCGGCCTGGGGGTCGATCGAGCCGTCCGTCTCGATGTCCAGCGTGAGCTTGTCGAAGTCCGTCTTCTGTCCCACACGGGCCTGCTCGACCGCGTAGGCCACGCGGCGCACGGGCGAGAAGATCGAGTCGATCGGGATCACGCCGATGGGCTGGTCTGCGGACTTGTTCTCCTCGGCCGGTCTGTAGCCGCGGCCGCGGCCGATCGTCATGTACAGCTCGAGCTTGGTTTTCTTCTCGAGCGTGGCGATGTGCAGGTCGGGGTTGAGGATCTCGACGCCCGCGGGCAGGTCGATGTCCTTGGCCGTGATCTCACCCGGGCCGGTCACCACCAGCGGCGCCTCGACCTCGCTGGCGTCCGAGTGCATCCGGCAGACCACGCCCTTGAGGTTCAAGACGATGTCGGTCACGTCCTCCTTGACGCCCTGGATCGTGGAGAACTCGTGGGCCACGCCCTCGATGCGCACGCTCGTGACGGCAGCGCCGGCGAGGGAGGAGAGCAGCACGCGGCGCAGCGAGTTGCCGAAGGTGTAGCCGAAACCGCGATCGAGCGGCTCGATCGTGAACGTGCCGCGGTTCTGCTCCACCGACTCGCTTGTGATCCGGGGGATTTGGAAGTCGAGCATGAAAGTCCTAACGTCGTTTTGGTGTCGCACCGGCGTCGCATGGACGCCGGCTCTGAAGTGCAGCCGCCCTGCTGGGCCGCCGCACGGGCAAGTTTCCTACTACTTCGAGTACAGCTCGACGATGAGCTGCTCCTGCACCGGTGCGGCGACCTCACGCCGCTCCGGCTTGCGCAGCACCTTGGCCGACAGCGACTCGTGATCGGCCTGCAGCCACGCGGGAATCTGTCCGGTGAGCTCCGTGGCGTCCCTGACCACCTGGGTGGCGGGCGTCTCCGCCTTGATCGTGATGACGTCGCCCGGGCGCACCTGGTAGCTGGGGATGTTGACCCGCCGGCCGTTGACCGTCCAGTGGCCGTGGCGGATCAGCTGGCGGGCCTGGCGGCGCGATGCAGCGAAGCCGAGCCTGACCAGCACGTTGTCCAGGCGGCACTCGAGCAGCGCCAGCAGGTTCTCGCCGGTGATCCCGACCTGGCGCGAAGCCTTGACGTAGTAGCCGTGGAACTGCTTCTCCAGCACGCCGTAGTAGCGGCGCGCCTTCTGCTTCTCGCGCAGCTGCACCCGGTACTCGCTCTGTTTCATGCGCCCGCGCCCGTGCTCGCCCGGCGGGTATGAGCGACGCTCGACGCCGCACTTGTCCGTCAGGCAGCGCTCGCCCTTGAGGAACAGCTTCTGTCCCTCGCGACGGCACTGCTTGCACTGGGGACTGGTGTCTCTAGCCATTTGTTAGACCCTCCGCCGCTTGCGAGGCCTGCAACCGTTGTGAGCCTGCGGCGTGACGTCCTTGACGCCCGTCACTTCCAGGCCCGCCGCCTGCAGCGAGCGGATCGCCGTCTCGCGACCCGAGCCGGGTCCCTTGACGTACACCTCCACCTTCTGCAAGCCCTGTTCGAGGCCCTTGCGGGCGGCCGCGTCGGCGGTCACCTGAGCGGCGAACGGGGTCGACTTGCGCGATCCCTTGAAGCCTGCGCCTCCAGCCGACTCCCAGGCGAGGACGTTGCCCTGGGTGTCCGTCAGCGAGACGATCGTGTTGTTGAACGAAGTCTTGATGTGCGCCTGGCCGACCGGGATGTTCTTTTTGGGCTTGCGCCGGCCGCGGGCGCGTTTGGGAGCGGGGGGCACTACTTCTTACCCGCTTTCTTCTTGCCAGCCACCTGCATGCGCTTGGGGCCCTTGCGGGTGCGGGCGTTGGTCTTGGTCTTCTGTCCACGGACCGGCAGCCCGCGACGGTGGCGCAGTCCGCGGTAGCAGCCGATCTCCTGCAGGCGCTTGATGTCCTGGGAGCGCTCGCGCCGCAGATCGCCCTCGACGGTGAGCCCGTCGTCGATCGCGTCGCGGAGCTTGGCCACCTCGTCCTCGGTGAGATCGCGGATGTAGGTGTCCGGATTGACCCCCACCTGGCTGAGGACCTTGTTGGACGTCGAGCGCCCGATCCCGTAGATGTAGGTCAGACCGATCTCCGAGCGCTTGTTCAGAGGCAGGTTGACGCCGGCTATACGTGCCACTTAGCCGATCACCCCTGGCGCTGCTTGTGGCGCTTGTTCTGGCAGATCACGAGCACCACCCCGTGGCGGCGGATGATCTTGCACTTCTCGCACATCGGCTTCACCGACGGTCTTACCTTCATGATCCCTTTCAGCGGCTGTGTTCCGGCGACGCGGCTCTGGCTGCCGTTGCGGCCGCCGCTACCGGGTCGTGGATTACCCTAGGGCAGGCGAAACGCCTCGCACTCGGGCAGGACTCGTGATGGTAGCAAGTTCGTCTCGCCGCTACCTCGCGGCTGCCTCGCGGCTGCGGGACCGGCGTTGGTGGCCGGGCAGCCGTGGGTGACAGGTGCCCTTTCAGCCGGTGCTGGCCACGCCCTCGACGAGCGGCTCGGCGGTCCGCTCCTCGACGGCGAGGTGCCACGGCGTCAGGATCCGCGGGCCCGCGGAGGTGATCGCAACGGTGAACTCGAAATGGGCCGCCGGCGAGTTGTCCTGGGAGTAGATCGCCCAGCCGTCCCCGCCCACGCGCACAGCCGGGCGCCCAGCGGTGGTCATCGGCTCGATCGCCAGCACCATGCCCTCCTCGAGCACAGGGCCCTTGCCGGGCTTGCCGTAGTTTGGGACCTGGGGATCCTCGTGCATGCTGCGCCCGACGCCGTGGCCGACCAGCGAGCGCACCACCGACAGGCCCGCGCCCTCGGCCACGCCCTGGATGGCGCTAGAGACATCGCCCATGCGGTTGCCTGGGCGACACTGGGCCACCCCCGCGAGCAGCGACTCCCGCGTTGCGCTCAAGAGGCCCTGCTCGCGCTCGCCCACCTGCTCCACGGGGAAGGTGCGAGCGGCGTCGGCCACCCAGCCGTCGAGCGTGACGCCGACGTCGATCGAGATGATGTCGCCGCCCTTCAGCTTGTACTTGCCGGGGATGCCATGCACGATCATCTCGTTGGGCGAGGCGCAGATCGAGCCGGGAAAGCCGCGATAGCCCTTGAAGGTGGGCGTGGCTCCCTGGGAGCGGATGAAGCGCTCGGCGAGCTTGTCGAGCTCGCCGGTGCTGATGCCGGGGCGCACCTGGGCGGCCATCAGATCCAGCGTCGCGGCGAGGATCAGGCCCGCCTGGGCCATCTTCTCGATCTCCTCGGGTGACTTCTTGATGATCACCCTGGGAGCTTAGCTTGCGCCGTTAGAGGTTCTCCTCCAGGCGCAGCGTGGCCACGGTCGCCCTGACGTGGGCGTGAACCTCGTCCGGGCCACGCCGTCCGTCGAGGCGCCGGAGCAGTCCCTTGCCGTCGTAGTAGTCGATCAGCGGCTCGGTCTGGGTGTGGTAGACCTCGAGGCGGTGGCGGATCGTCTCCTCGCGATCGTCATCGCGCTGGATCAGGCGGGAGCCGTCCTGGTCGCACACGTCCTCGTGCTTGGGGGGGTCGAAATCCACGTGGTAGATGTGGCCGGGGTTCTTCACGCACACCCTGCGCCCGGCCAGCCGGCGCACGACCTCGTCGTCCGGGACTTCGATCAGCAGCGCCGCCGTGAGGTGGCGCTCGAGCCCGTTGAGCGCCTCGCTCAGCGCCTCGGCCTGCTTCTGGTTACGCGGGAAGCCGTCGAGCAGGAAGCCGTCACGGGCGTCGCCCTCGGCCACACGGTCGGTGATCATCCCCACGATCACCTCGTCCGGCACCAGGTCGCCGGCGTCCATGTAGCGCTTGGCCTCCTGCCCGAGCTCGGTGCCCTCGGCCACCTGCGCGCGCAGGATGTCTCCGGTGGAGATGTGGGGCATCGCGAAGTCATCGCGCAGGCGATCGGCCTGGGTGCCCTTGCCGGCGCCCGGCGGACCGAGGAGGATCAGGTTCAGCTCGGACACGACCGGGGCAGCCTACCCGCTCGGGTGGGGCGTGTGCCGAACGCCGGTGCTTTTCTGCATCCACTCCGCGCCCGTGGGCTCCGGCACGGGCGGGGCTCGCGGGCGCGGACGGCGGCGCGGGCGGCGGGCGGCGGGCGGCGGGCGGCGGGCGGCGGGGGCGTCTACTTCAGGAAACCCTCGTAGCTGCGCATCATCAGCTGCGCCTCGAGCTGCTTCATGGTTTCGAGCGCCACACCGATCACGATCAGGATCGAGGTGCCCCCGAAGAAGAAGTTCTGGTGAGTGCGCGCGATCAGGATCGCGGGCAGGGCGGCCACGGCCGCGAGGAACAGCGCGCCGGGGAAGGTCAGGCGCGCGAGGATGCGGTCGAGGAATTCCGCGGTTGGACGCCCGGGACGGACTCCCGGGATGAACCCG
This sequence comes from Solirubrobacteraceae bacterium, assembly GCA_017882455.1. GTDB lineage: Bacteria > Actinomycetota > Thermoleophilia > Solirubrobacterales > Solirubrobacteraceae > Palsa-744. Next base: position 134,523 of record JADGPL010000006.1, read on the forward strand.
CCGTACTTCTTGAGGTTGTCGGCCTGGTCGACCGGGTTGAACGTGACAGCCGTGTAGAAGTAGGTGAAGACGATGATCAACAGCGACTCGCCCAGCACGTAGTGCCAGCCGTTGGGCGTGAAGAAGTCAGACAGCGATTTGCCCCATTTGGTTTTCACGAGCTGGCCCACGGTCGGCGGGAAGGCCATCAGGCTGGCGGCGAAGATCACCGGGATCACGCCCGCCATGTTCACGCGCAGCGGCAGGTAGGTCTGTCCCCCCTCTGACATTCGCCGCCCGATCACGCGCTTGGCGTACTGGACGGGGATGCGGCGCTGGCCTTCCTGGACGAACACGATCCCGGCGACGACGGCCAGCACGAGGAAGGGCATCATCACCTTGAAGACCTGGTCCTGGGAGGTCCACCATGCCTGGATGCCGCTGGGCAGGCGTGAGACGATCGAGGAGAAGATCAACAGCGATATGCCGTTGCCGATGCCGCGCTGGGTGATCAGCTCGCCCACCCACATCAGCAGCACGCAGCCGGTGGTCAGGCAGATCACGATCAGGAAGATGTGGGGAGCATCGAAGTGCGTGACGACCGATTCACCCGCTTTGGCCTGGAGGCTGTGGAAGAGGAAGACGTAGCCGATCGACTGGGCGAAGGCGAGCCCGACGGTCAGGTAGCGCGTGTACTGGGTGATGCGGGCCTGCCCCACCTCGCCTTCCTTGGAGAGCTTCTCGAGCGAGGGCACGGCCACCTGCAGCAGCTGCAGGATGATCGAGGAGGTGATGTAGGGCATGATCCCCAGCGCGAAGATCGCGATCCGCGAGAGCCCGCCGCCGGAGAAGAGGTTGAGCAGCCCGAGGATGTTGGAGCCGCCGAACTGCTTCTGGATGTTGTTGACCGCGGTGAGGTTGACGCCCGGTACCGGTATGTGCGAGCCGAGGCGATAGACGAGCAGCAGACCGGCCGTGATGGCGATCTTTTTGCGGATGTCCGCGACCTGGAAGGCGTTGAGGATCGTGGAGAGCATGGCTGTCAGCCCACCGCACCCAGGCACTGCGCCGGCGTGCGGGCGGGGCGGCCGATTCTAGTGGATGCGCTCGCGCGCGAAGCCGCTTGCACGGCCGGGGCTCGCTAGCCCTCGACGATGGTGCAGGTGCCGCCGGCCGCCTCGATGCGCTCGCGCGCGCCGGCGCTGAAGCCGTGGGCGTGGACCGTGAGGGCCTTGCTGAGCTCGCCCTTGGCGAGCACCTTGACGGGCACGTCCTTGCGAGTGGCCAGGCCGTTGGCCTTCATCAGCTCGATCGTGACCTCGGTACCCGCCTCGAAGCGGCTCTCCAGCGAGGAGATGTTGACCGGCTGGGTGTGGGTGCGGAAGGGCTCGAAGGGCATCGACTTCTTCATGTGCGGCCCGCGCAGCTTTCGCATGCGCATGTGGATCGGCATCTGACCGCCTTCGAATGCCGCTCTGCGCTTGGAGCCCGAGCGCGAGCCTGCGCCCTTCTGCCCGCGTCCGGAGGTCTTGCCGGTGCCCGAGCCTTCGCCGCGCCCGATGCGCTTGCGGGGACGACGGCTGCCGGGAGAGGGCGCCAGGTTGTGCAGGCCGATGCGCTCCTCCTGGTCTTTGGCGGCGGGGCTCACTTGCCCTCCTTGACCTCGACCAGATGGCGTACCGCGTGCAGCATGCCGCGCGCCTGCTCAGTGTCCTTGACCGCGACCGTGTGGCCGATGCGGCGCAGGCCGAGCGAGCGCAGCGTGTCGAGCTGTTTGACGTTGGCGCCGTTCTTGGAGCGGCGCTGGGTGACGCTCAGCTCAGCCATCAGGAGGCTCCGTCGGCGCCCGCCGCTGCCGGCTCGGCGATCGCGGGTGTCTCCGTCTCGGCCTCGTCGGTGTGGATCACGCCGTTGGCAGCCTCGCGACCGCCGAGACCGAGCACCTGGTTGATGCTCAGGCCGCGCAGCTCGGCGACCTCGGCGGGCGTGTACAGGCCGCGCAGTCCGGCCACGGTGGCCTTGACCAGGTTGATCGGGTTCTGCGTGCCGAGGCTCTTGGAGAGGATGTCGTGGATGCCAGCGAGCTCGAGCACCGCGCGCACGCCGCCGCCGGCGATCACGCCGGTACCGGGCGCGGCCGGCTTGAGAAGCACGCGCCCGGACCCGAAGACGCCGGTCGTCTGGTGGGTGATCGTCGAGCCGTGCTTGGGGACGCGGAAGAGATCCTTCTTGGCGCGCTCCACGCCCTTCTGGATCGCCAGGGGAACCTCGTTGGCCTTGCCGTAGCCGACCCCCACCACGTCGCGTTCATCGCCGACGACCACGAGGGCCGTGAACGAGAAGCGCCGGCCGCCCTTGACGACCTTGGCGACGCGGTTGATCTCGACCACGCGCTCCTGGAGGTCCAGGCCGGCTTGGTTGACTGAGCGGTCTATCGATATGGACATGGGCTGAAGGAGAGTAGCGGTAGCTGGCGTGCGGACACGTCAGACGGTGACGCCGGCCTCACGGATGGCTTCGGCGAAGGCGCGGACGTGGCCGTGGTAGCGGTAGCCGCCGCGGTCGAAGACGGCCTCTGAGATGCCGGCTGCTTTGGCGCGCTCGGCGAGCAGCTGCCCGGCGCGCATGGCGCGCTCGGCTTTGCTGGCCGAGCCCAGCTCGGACTCGAACCAGTTGACGGCCGCCAGCGTGCGGCCCGAGACGTCGTCGACGAGCTGCGCCGAGAGTCCGCGGTTGGAGCGGAACACCGAGATGCGCGGCCGCGTGGCCGTGCCCGAGATCTTCGCGCGCACCCTGCGGCGGCGCTTCAGGCGGCGGTTCTCCTTGGTGATGACGCTCATGCGCGCTTCCCGACCTTTCGTGTGACGTGCTCGCCCTCGTAGCGGATGCCCTTGCCCTTGTATGGCTCGGGCGGGCGCTGCTTGCGGATGATCGCTGCCGTCTCGCCCACGAGCTGCTTGGAGATGCCCTTGACCACCACGCGGGTCGGCTGTGGCACCTCGAATTCGATGCCGTCAGGCGCCGGGATGGGGACCGGGTGGGAGTAGCCCACGGCGAGCTCCAGGTTCTTGCCCTTCAGCTGCGCGCGGTAGCCGACACCTTGGATCTCAAGGCGCTTCTCATAGCCGGTGGTGACTCCCTGGACCATGTTGGCCACCAGCGAGCGGGTGAGGCCGTGCAGGGCACGGTGTTCGCCGCGGTCCGTCGGTCGGGTGACCACCAGCTGATCGCCCTCCTGGACGACCTCGATGTCGCGGTGCACGCGCTCGGCCAGTTCGCCTTTGGGGCCGTTCACACGGACCTCCTCGGGCTCGATCGAGACCGTCACGCCGGTGGGGACGGGGATTGGCTGTCTACCGATTCGGGACATGAGCTCAGCTCACCAGACCTGCGCCAGGACCTCGCCGCCGACACCGGCTGCGCGGGCGTCGTGGCCGGTCATCACTCCGCGGGAGGTCGAGATGATCGCCGTTCCCATGCCGCCCAGCACCTTGGGGATGTGCTTGGCGTCCACATAGGTTCGCCGGCCTGGACGCGACACGCGCCGCAGGCCCGAGATCGCCGAGCGGCGGTCCTCGGTGTACTTCAGGCGGATCTGGATCAGCTGTCCAGCATCGCCCTCGGGGGTCTCGATCACAGACCACGAGTCGATGTAGCCCTGCTCGTCCAGGATGCGAGCCAGCTCGCTCTTCAGTTTGGAGGCTGGCAGCTCGACGGTCTCGTGCGCAGCGTGGATCGCATTGCGCACGCGCGTCAGGAAGTCGGCTATCGGATCGGTCATTGACATTGCTTTGAGCGGCTTTCTAGTGGCGGGACCGGCATGCGAGCGTCGCCGTCGTTGTCGTTGTGTCCGTTTGTGGAGTCTGTATCACCATGGTTATACGGTCGTCGCGGAGCATTCTTCCCACTACCAGGACGACTTGGTCATCCCGGGGATCTGACCGTTGTGGGCGAGCTCGCGAAGGCAGATGCGGCACACCCCGAACTTCTTGTACACCGCGCGCGGACGACCGCAGCGGGTGCAACGAGTATATGCACGTGTCTTGAACTTGGGAGTCCGCGCCTGCTTGACGCGCTGAGAAGTCTTGGCCATCAGTCGGTGCTCTCTTTCTCGGTGGTCTGCGCGTCCCCGTCCTCGGGGGCGTCGTCCTGCGCTGCCTCGGGGGCCTCGGCAGCGGCCGCCTCGGGCTCGGCAGCGGCCTCGGGCTCGGGCTCAGTCGTGGCCTCCGCGGCCTCAGCCTCCGGCTCGGCCTCAGCGACGGGCTCGGGCTCGGGCTCTGCAGCGGGCTCAGGCTCGGGCTCGGAGGCGGGCTCCGCCTCAGCGGCGACCTCAGGCTCAGCGGCGACCTCAGGCTCAGCGGCGACCTCAGGCTCTGCAGCGGCCTCAGGCTCTGCAGCGGCCTCAGGCTCTGCGGCGGCCTCAGGCTCTGCAGCCGACTCCGGCTTGGGCTCTGTGGCCTCGGGCTTGCGCTTCTCGGGCTTGCCGGCTGCAGCCTTGGCGGCCTTGGCCTCGGCGGCTGCTGCTTTCGCCTGGGCCGCCTCGGCTGCATCTACCGCCGCTGTCTCGGCGGCGGCCGCGCGCTCGACCTCGGCCTGCTCGTGAGCGCGTTCGGCAGCCGCGTCGGCCTCCGGGTCATAGCCCCTTGGGCGACGATCGGCCGAGAAGGGCATGCCGAAGGCGGCGAGCAGTGCGTAGGCCTCGAGGTCGCTGGAGGCTGAGGTGGTGATGGTGATGTCCAGGCCGCGCACCATGTCGATCGCGTCGTAGTCGATCTCGGGAAAGATGATCTGCTCCTTGACGCCCATCGAGTAGTTGCCGCGGCCGTCGAAGGAGCGCGGGTTCAGGCCGCGGAAGTCGCGGATCCGGGGAATGGCGATGGAGACGAGCCGGTCGAGGAACTCGTAGGCGCGCTCGGCCCGCAGCGTCACGGTCACGCCCACGGGCATGCCCTCGCGCAGTTTGAAAGCGGCGATCGACTTGCGGGCGCGGCGCACGTTCGGCTGCTGCCCGGCGATCGCGGCGAGCTGTTCGGTGGCGGCCTTGAGCACTTTGGAGTCCTGCTTGGCCAGGCCCACGCCCATGTTCAGGGTGATCTTCTCCACCTTCGGGGCCTGCATGATCGAGGAGTAGCCGAAGCGCTCCATCAACGCGGGTCGGATCTCCTCGAGGTAGCGCGCCTTCAGGCGTGCTGGGGGAGCTGTGTCTGTTGCGGCGGCCATGGCGATCAGTCGAGCCTCGCGCCCGTGCTCTTGGCGACGCGGTAGCGGTTTCCGTCCTCGCGCTCGATGCGCACGCGGGTGCGCTGACCCTTGGCGTCCAGGAGCATCACGTTGGACACGTGGATCGGGCCCTCGCGCTCGATCACGCCGCCCATCGCCGTTTCGCTCTGGGCTCCGGCGACCTGCGAGGGACGGGTGTGGCGCTTGACCATGCTGAGACCCTCGACGTACACACGCTCGCGGTCCGGGTCCACGCGCAGCACACGACCGCTCTTGCCGCGATCCTTGCCCGAGATCACCTCGACGTTGTCGCCCTTGCGAATCTTCAGGTGGCGGCGGGCGCTCGTCTTGGTGGAGGATTTGCGGCCGGCCATCACAGGACCTCGGGCGCCAGCGAGACGATCTTCATGAAGTTGCGCTCGCGCAGTTCGCGCGCCACGGGGCCGAACACGCGGGTCCCGCGAGGGTTGTTCTGGTCGTCGATGATCACTGCGGCGTTCTCGTCGAAGGCGATGTAGGTGCCGTCGTCGCGACCGATCGGCTTCTTGGTGCGCACGATCACGGCCGTCACCACCTCGCCCTTTTTGACGGTGCCCTGCGGGTTGGCCTGCTTGACGGTGGCCGTGATCACGTCGCCCACGAACGCGTAGCGGCGCTTTGAGCCGCCCTTGACGCGGATGCAGAGGATTTCGCGCGCGCCCGAGTTGTCGGCCACGCGCAGCCGGGTCTCGTTCTGGATCATCGTGCACGCTCCAGCACGTCGACGAGCGCCCAGCGCTTGGTGCGCGACAGCGGCCTGCTCTCGATCACGCGGACCACGTCGCCCTCATGGGCGTCGTTGTTCTCGTCGTGCGCGTGCAGGGTGCTCGAGCTGCGCACGATCTTCTCGTAACGGCGGTGGCGGCGGGCGACGTCGATGCGCACGGTGATCGTCTTGGCGGCCTTGTCGGAGACCACGATGCCCTGGCGCACCCGCCGGGTGCCCTCGACCGGTGCGTGGACCGGAGCCAGCGGCTCCGGGGCCGGCGCGGAGGCGCGGCGCTCTGCGGCCTTGGCCCGTTCCTGCAGACGACGGGCACGACGGCGCACGGCCTTGCTCCGACGCTCGGCCACGCGCTCCGCGTGGCGCTCCTCGGGGGAGCGCACCGGCTTGGCCTCGCCGGCGTGCTTGGAGCGCGCCTGGCGGCGGCGCTCCTTGGGGGGCAGCTGAACCTCGGGCTCGCTCGGCTCGGCCGGCGCCTCCGCGGCCTCGGCGACCGGCGTCTCTCCCTCGGGCTGCCCGGCCGCATCCACGGCCTGCTCCTCGGGGGCGTCGGCCTGCGGGGCCTCGGCCTCAGGGGCCTGGGCCTCGGCCTCGGGGGCGTCTGCTGGAGTCTGTTGTGTCTCATCGTCTGGTTGGTCAGCCATTTGGTTCATCCTGTCCTGGAAGTCAGTTGCCCTGCGTGCGCTCTGCCGCGAGCTCGCGCTCGCGCTTGACGGTCAGCGCGCGGGCCAGGTCGCGCCTGGCGCGGCCGAGGCCAGCGGTGTCGTCGAGTTCGCCCGTGGCGTTGGCAAAGCGCAGCCCGAAGACCTCTTTGCCGAGCTCGCCCGTGCGCTTGACGAGCTCGCCGTCGTCGAGATCGCGTAGTTCGCTGGCCTTCATCACGCCGTCCTAGTCCTCGCGCAACACGAACTTGGTTTTCACCGGCAGCTTGTGTGCCGCCAGCCGGATCGCTTCACGGGCGAGCGGCTCAGACACACCGGCCAGCTCGAACATCACGCGCCCTGGCTTGACCACGGCCACCCAGCCTTCGGGCGAGCCCTTGCCCGAGCCCATGCGGGTCTCGGCCGGCTTCTTGGTCACGGGCTTGTCCGGGAAGACGTTTATCCAGACCTTGCCGCCACGCTTGATCTTGCGCGTCATCGCAACACGGGCGGCCTCGATCTGGCGATTGGTCAGCCAGCCGCCCTCGAGCGCCTTCAGGCCGTACTCGCCGAACTGGACGTGCAGCTGTCCGCGCGAGGTGCCGCGCCGGTGCCCACGATGCTGCTTGCGGTGCTTTACGCGCTTGGGCGAGAGCATCAGCGCCCACCTCCGCCAGAAGAGGGTCCACGTCCACGTCCACCGCCGCCGCCGCCGCCGGGACCGCGTCCGCCGCCCGGACCGCCGGGTCCACGTCCACCGCCCGGACCGCCGGGTCCACGTCCACCGCCGGGACCACCCGGACCGCGTCCACGGCCGCCGCCGCCCGGTCCACCGCCGCCGCCCCTACCGCGTCCGCGACCATCGCGCCCGTCACGTCCACCGCGACCGTCGCGGTCGTTGCTCGGGGGAGCGGGCGCGGTCATGTCGGTGAGGTCCGCGCCGGTGTAGCCCTCGGGCATGATTTCGCCCTTGTTGACCCAGCACTTCACGCCGATGCGCCCGAAGGTGGTGCGGGCCTCGTAGAAGCCGTAGTCGATGTCAGCGCGCATGGTGTGCAGTGGCACCCGTCCGTCCGAGTAGCTTTCTGTGCGGGCCATCTCGGCGCCGCCGAGGCGCCCGGCGACCTGGACCTTCACGCCCTTGGCGCCCGAGCGCATGGCGCTGGTCAGGGCGCGCTTCATCGCGCGGCGGAAGGCCACCCGGTTCTGCAGCTGCTCGGCGATCGACTGGGCCACGAGCTTGGCGTCGAGCTCAGGGCGCTTGATCTCGAGGATGTTGACCTTGATCTGCTTTTTGGTCATGCGGTGCAGGTCGCGGCGCAGCGCGTCCACTTCGGTGCCCGACTTGCCGATCACGATGCCCGGGCGCGCCGTGTGGATGTTGACCTCGAGCTCCTGGGCGTCCTTGCGGATCGTGATGTCCGACAGCCCCGCGTGGGCGAGCTTGTTGATGATGTGCTCACGGACCTTCACGTCCTCGGCGAGGTACTCGGCGAAGTTGCGCTCGTTGAACCAGTTGGACTTCCAGTCGTGGATGTATCCCACGCGCATGGCCTCTGGATGAACCTTTTGTCCCATTTCTCAGTCTCTCAGCCGTGTCGCTTGGTCGTCCCGGGCTCTGGGCGCGGGGTCAATGTGATGGTCAGGTGGCTCGTGCGCTTGCGGATCGGCGTCGCTCGTCCCATTGCGCGCGGCCTGAAGCGCTTGATCGTCGGCCCTTCGTCGGCATATGCCTCACGGACGATCAGATCGTCCTCGAGCAGCTCATGGTTGCTCTCGGCGTTTGCCACCGCGGACTCGAGCAGCTTGCTCCAGTCGCGGGCCACCTCACGAGGGGTGAAGGCGAGGATAGCGCGTGCCTCCTGTACGGACTTGCCCCGTATGTGCCCGCACACCATGCGCGCCTTGCGGGCGGAGGTGCGCACGTAGCGGGCGTGGGCCGCCACGACCCGGCGCCGCGGTGCTTTGGCAGCCTCTTTTTTCGCGCGGCTCGGTTTGGCGGCCGGCTCGGCCGCTTTCTCAGCCACGGGCTCTTTGGTCTCGGCAGCTTTCTCGGCAGGCGCTCTTTTCGCAGCGGGAGCTTTTTTGGCGGCGGCTTTCTTGGCGGGCGCCTTCTCGCCGTCGGCCTTCTCCGCAGTTGCCTCGGCCGTGGGCTCGCTCGCTTTGGCCGCTTTCGCAGCTTTTTTGCGGGCGGGTTTCTTGGCCGCTTTGGCCTCGGCCGCCTCTGCGCCCTCCTCGGGCTCCACGGGTGTCTGCTCGTCTGGTGTCATCGCACCTTGCCCGACCCAGCGTGCCCGCGGAATGTGCGGGTGGGAGCGAACTCGCCGAGCTTGTGCCCGACCATCGACTCGCTGACGAACACAGGCACGTGTTTCTTGCCGTCGTGCACGGCGATCGTGTGACCGACCATCTCCGGGAAGATCGTCGAGGCACGCGACCATGTCCGCAACATTTTTTTGTTGTTGGCGGCGTTCAACGCTTCGATGCGGCTCATCAGGCGCTCTTCCACCCACGGGCCCTTCTTGCTGGATCTGCTCATCGCTGCTTGCCCTTCCCGCGCCGCCGTCCGCGCACGATGTATCGACTCGAGGTCTTGTTCTTTTTGCGGGTGCGGTAGCCGAGCGTGGGCACGCCCCACGGCGTCACCGGGTGCCGGCCGGCCGTGGTCGAGCCCTCGCCACCACCGTGCGGGTGGTCCACCGGGTTCATCGCAACACCGCGGGTCTGGGGACGCACGCCCATGTGGCGCTTGCGCCCGGCCTTGCCCACCTTGACGTTCTGGTGCTCAGCGTTGCCGATCGTGCCGACCGTGGCGCGGCACTCGGCGCGCACCATCCGCATCTCGCCCGAGGGCAGGCGCAGGGTCGCCATCTCGCCGTCCTTGGCCATCAGCTGGGCCGAGGCTCCAGCCGAGCGCGCCATCTGTCCGCCGCGCCCGGGCGCCAGCTCGATGTTGTGCACGACCGTGCCCACCGGCATCCGCGCGAGCTCCATGCAGTTGCCCACGGCGATGTCCGCGCCCTCGCCCGAGGCCACGGTCATACCGACCGTCAGGCGCTGGGGGGCCAGGATGTAGCGCTTCTCGCCGTCCACGTAGTGCAACAGGGCGATGTATGCCGAGCGGTTGGGGTCGTACTCGATCGCCGCTACCCGGGCGTCCACGCCGTCCTTGCGGCGCTTGAAGTCGATGCGACGGTAGGCGCGCTTGGCCCCGCCGCCGCGGTGGCGCGAGGTCTTGCGACCGTGGGCGTTGCGACCGCCGCTCCTCTTGAGGCCTTCCACGAGCGACTTCTCGGGCTTTGACTTCGTGACCTCGGCGAAGTCCGGGTAGGAGACGAACCGCATCCCCGGGCTCGTCGGCTTTGGCTTGCGAATCGGCATGGTCTCAGCCCTCGAGGGCCGCTAGGCCCTGGAATATCGGAATGGTCTCGCCGGCGCGCACCTGCACGATGGCCTTCTTCCAGGTGCGGGTGCGGCCCTTGGTCGTGCCGCGGCGCTTGGGCTTGGACTTGACGCTCATCGTGCGCACCTCGACCACGTGCACGTCGAAGAGCGCCTCGACCGCCTGGCGGATGTGCGTCTTGTGGGCGTCTGAGTGGACGCGGAAGGTGTAGCGGTCGGCCGCCGAGAGCACGTAGCTCTTCTCGGAGACCACAGGGCGGATGAGAACCTGGGTGTGATCCATCAGGCGTTCGCCTCCTCGCCCACGCGGGGCTTTCCAGTGCGTGCCGTGAGCGCCTCCAGGGCGCCCTCGGAGACGAGCAGCCTGGCCGCGCTGAGCAGGTCCGTGACCCCGACGTTCTCGGGCGTGAGCACGGCCACGCGGGCCAGGTTGCGGAAGGAGAGGGCCGCCGCGGACTCCTCCGGGGCGAGCACCACGAGCGTCGAGGGAGGGCGACGTGTCTCAGGGCCCCAGTCCTCGAGCAGCTCGAGCGCCCGGCGGGTCTTGGGGGCGTCGAACACGGATGCGTCCAGGATCGCGATCGAGGCGCGCTCGGCGTGCAGCGAGAGCGCGCTGCGCAGCGCAGCGCGCTGCTCCTTGCGGTTGACCTTGAAGGTGTAGGAGCGCGGCTGGGGCCCGAACGCTGTGCCACCGCCGGTCCAGATCGGCGAGCGGCTCGAGCCGGCGCGAGCGCGGCCGGTGCCCTTCTGGCGCCATGGCTTGGCGCCACCGCCCGAGACCATGCCGCGGGTTTTCGTCGCCGCCGTGCCGCGGCGGCGCGCGGCCTGCTCGGCCCGCACGCTCTGGTGCACGAGCGGGCCAGCGAAGCGGGCGCCGAAGGCGGAGTCGGCGAGCTTGACCTTCTTGCTCGCCGAGGAGCCGAGCACGGGAGCGTCAGCCATCGGTCCTCACCTCCACGATCGAGCCGGAGGGGCCGGGCACGGAGCCGCGGACCAGCAGCAGGTTCTCGCCGGCGTCCACGCTCACGATCTCGAGACCCTTCTGGGTGACGCGCTTGTTGCCCATCTGCCCGGGGCCGCGGATGCCCTTCATCACGCGTGCGGGCCACGCCGAGGCGCCGATGGATCCCGGGGCGCGGACGTTGTGGGAGCCGTGGGACTTGGGGCCGCTGGCGAAGTTGTGACGCTTGATCGTCCCCTGGAAGCCCTTGCCCTTGGACGTCCCCGCGATCTTCACGCGTGCGCCCACCTCGAAGGACTCCACCGTGACGGTCTCGCCGACCTGCAGCTCGCCGGCCTCGCCTGTGCCCATCTGGGTATCGCGGAACTCCACGAGCGTGCGCATCGGCGGGGCGTCCGCCTTCTTGAGGTGGCCGAGCTCGGCTTTGGTGAGGTGCTTCTCCTTGGTCTGCCCGAACGCCAGCTGGACGGCCTCATAGCCGTCGCGCTCGGCCGTGCGGATGGCCGTCACCGGGCACGGGCCGGCCTCGAGCACGGTCACACGCGCGACGCTGCCGTCCTCCTGGAAGACCTGGGTCATGCCGAGCTTCTTGGCGAGGATCGCGGGCATCAGGGTTCGCTCAGGTGGCGAGACGGATCTCGATGTCGACGCCCGCCGGGAGGTGGTCCAGGCGCTGGAGCGAGTCGACCGTCTTGGGGGTGGGCTGGTGGATGTCGATCAGACGCTTGTGCGTGCGGATCTCGAAGTGCTCGCGCGAGTCCTTGTCCTTGAAGGGCGAGCGGATCACGCAGTAGACGTTCTTCTCGGTCGGCAGCGGCACGGGCCCCGAGACGGTCGCGCCGGTGCGGGTCGCCGTCTCGACGATCTCCTTGGCCGCGGACTCGATGGCCGAGGTGTCGTATGCCTTGAGGCGTATGCGGATCTTGTTTTGGTTGGCGGCTGCCATGAAAGTCTCTCTAGCGTCTGTTTTCGTGTCGCGGTGTGGTCTGGGCGCTGCTGTGCTGGCTGCCTGATCCGGCCGGCGGGAGCGATCCCGCCGGGCCCCTCCCGGACGGCGAGTCACGAGGGGAGTCCTTGCGGAAACCCGCCTCGTCGCCGCCACACCTTGACGGTGGGGCTGTATTTGTCGTATCGGACTGCCAATGTGCGCGCCGGGTGGCGCGCAGGTACTTACTCGATGATCTCCGTGACCACGCCCGAACCGACCGTGCGGCCACCCTCGCGGATGGCGAAACGCAGGCCCTGGTCCATGGCGATCGGCTGGATCAGCTCGATCTCCATCTGGACGTTGTCGCCGGGCATGACCATCTCGACGCCGTCGGGCAGCTTGGCCACGCCGGTGACGTCGGTGGTGCGGAAGTAGAACTGAGGCCGGTAGCCGGTGAAGAACGGGGTGTGACGTCCACCCTCCTCCTTCTTCAGCACGTAGACCTCGGCCTTGTACTTGGTGTGAGGCGTGATCGACCCCGGCTTGCACAGCACCTGTCCGCGCTCGATCTCCTCGCGCTTGGTGCCACGCAGCAGGCAGCCGACGTTGTCGCCCGCCTGGCCCTGGTCGAGGATCTTGCGGAACATCTCGACGCCCGTGACGACGGTCGAGGTCGACTCGTGGACACCCACGATTTCGACCGTGTCCCCGGTGTTGACGATGCCCTGCTCCACGCGGCCGGTGGCCACGGTGCCGCGTCCCGTGATCGAGAAGACATCCTCGACCGGCATCAGGAAGGGCTTGTCGAGCTCGCGGACGGGCTCGGGGATGTAGGTGTCGAGGGCGGCGGCCAGCTCGAGGATCTTCTCCTTGTAGGCCTCGTCGCCTTCGAGGGCCTTCAGGGCCGAGCCCACGATGAACGGGATGTCATCGCCGGGGAAGTCATATTCGCTGAGCAGCTCGCGCACCTCGACCTCGACGAGCTCCAGGAGCTCCTCGTCGTCGACCATGTCGGCCTTGTTCAGGAACACCACGATGTAGGGGACGCCGACCTGGCGGGCGAGCAGGATGTGCTCGCGCGTCTGGGGCATGGGCCCGTCGGCGGCCGAGACCACCAGGATCGCCCCGTCCATCTGGGCGGCGCCGGTGATCATGTTCTTGACGTAGTCGGCGTGGCCGGGACAGTCCACGTGGGCGTAGTGACGGTTCTCCGTCTGGTACTCGACGTGGGAAGTGGCGATCGTGATCCCGCGTTCCTTCTCCTCGGGCGCATTGTCGATCTCCGCGAAGGTGCGGGCTTCCGCTCCTCCGTGCTCGGCCAGGACGGTCGTTATGGCAGCGGTCAGCGTCGTCTTGCCATGGTCGATGTGACCGATGGTCCCGACGTTGACGTGCGGCTTGTCGCGCTCGAACTTCTCCTTCGCCACTTTTTGCTCGCTCCTGTATCGACTTGAATGCCCGCCCGTGAGGGCGAACCTGAGAAATCTATCTAAATGTGGTGGTTCGTGACTGCTGGTTGCTGTGATGACCTCGGCTGTGGTTGCTGCGCCGACCCGCTCCGAGGTGTCTAGGCCGGCACCGGCTCGCCCGTCCGCGCTTCGACGATCTTCTCGGCGATGTTGGGCGGGACCTCCTCGTAGGCCTCGAACTGCATCGTGTAGTTGGCGCGTCCCTGCGTGTTGGAGCGCAGGTCGGTCGCGTACCCGAACATCTCGCTCAGGGGCACCCGCGCGGTCACTGCCAGCGCGTTGCCGCGGCGCTCCTGTCCTTCGACGCGACCGCGCCGTCGGCTGAGGTCTCCGATCACGTCGCCGAGGAAGTCCTCGGGCGTGACCACCTCGACCGCGAAGATCGGCTCGAGCAGAACTGGCTTGGCGCGTTTGGCCGCCTCTTTGAAGGCGAGCGAGCCTGCGACTTTGAATGCGATTTCCGAGGAGTCGACGTCGTGGTACTTGCCGTCGACGAGCGTGACGCGCATGTCCACCATCGGGTAGCCGGCCTTCACGCCGTTGTCGAGCGCCTCTTCGATCCCCTTCTTGACGGCCGGGATGTATTCCGAGGGGATGTTCCCGCCCTTGATCTTGTTGATGAACTCGAATCCGATGCCGGGGGCCGGCTCGAGGTTTATGAAGACCACGCCGAACTGACCCGAGCCGCCGGTCTGGCGCACGAACTTGCCTTCGATCTTCTCGACGCTCCCGCGCACGGTCTCGCGGTAGGAGACCTGCGGGCGCCCGACGTTCGCCTCGACGCCGAACTCGCGCTTCATGCGGTCGACGAGGACCTCGAGGTGCAGCTCGCCCATGCCCGAGATCTCGGTCTGGCCGGTCTCCTCGTTGGTGCGCACCTGGAAGGTCGGGTCCTCCTCGGCCAGGCGTCCGAGCGCGACCGACATCTTCTCCTGGTCGACCTTCGTCTTGGGCTCGACCGCGACCTTGATGACGGGCTCCGGGAAGATGATGTTCTCGAGATGGATGGGGTGCGCGGGGTCGGCGAGGGTGTCACCGGTGATGACCTGCTTGATGCCGACGGCCGCGGCGATGTCACCGGCGAAGACCTCGGTGACCTCCTCGCGCTCGTTGGCGTGCATCATCAGGATGCGCCCGATGCGCTCGGTGCGCCCGCTGCCGACGTTCATGACCTTGGCGCCCGCCTCGAGATGGCCCGAGTAGACACGGAAGTAGGTGAGCTTGCCGACGTAGGGGTCGGCGGCGATCTTGAAGGCGAGGGCGGCGAAGGGCTCGGAGTCGTCGGCCTTGCGCGTGACCTGGAGCTCCTCCTCCTCGCCTTTGATCAGTTCGGTCCCGACCACGGGCGGGACGTCCAGCGGTGAGGGCAGGTAGTCGATGACCGCGTCCAGCAGCGGCTGCACGCCCTTGTTCTTGAACGAGGAGCCACACAGAACCGGGGTCAGTTTGGTCGAGAGCGTCGCCTTGCGGATCGCGTTCTTGAGAACGTCCTCGGGCACCTCGGTCTCCTCGAGCAGCGCCTCGAGCAGGGTGTCGTCGTAGTGGGAGACTTCCTCGAGCAGGTGTTCGCGTGCGCCTTCGGCGGCTTCGAGGAGATGCTCCGGGATCTCGATCTCTTCCTGTTCCTTGCCCATCTCGTCCTTGTAGACGATCGCCTTCATCGCCACGAGGTCGATCACGCCGAGGAAGTCGCCCTCGGATCCGATCGGAAGCTGGATCGGCACGGGGCGGGCACCGAGGCGGTCGATCATCGTCCGCACGCCCATGTCGAAGTCGGCGCCGATACGGTCCATCTTGTTGATGTAGGCGATGCGCGGGACGTGGTACTTGTCGGCCTGACGCCACACTGTCTCCGACTGGGGCTCGACGCCTGCGACCGAGTCGAACAGGGCGATCGCGCCGTCGAGCACGCGCAGCGAGCGCTCGACCTCGACCGTGAAGTCGACGTGCCCGGGCGTGTCGATGATGTTGATGCGGTGACCCTTCCACTGGGCCGTGGTGGCGGCGGAGGTGATCGTGATGCCCCGCTCCTGCTCCTGTTCCATCCAGTCCATGACCGCCGCGCCCTCGTGGACCTCGCCGATCTTGTAGGTGCGCCCGGTGTAGTAGAGGATGCGCTCGGTCGTCGTCGTCTTACCGGCGTCGATGTGAGCCATGATCCCGATGTTGCGGGTGTTTTCTAGTGTGAACTTACGTGGCATCTCTCAGGGTCCGGGTCGTTGCTGGGCGGGGTGTTGGGGCAAAAAAATAGGCCCCTCGGGCCCACGCGCGCTGCTGGTCTTGTTTGGACCGGTCCGCGTCGTTATCTGCTCGAGGTCTCCATCTTGATTTGCCGACTCGCGGGAGGCATACGAGCTCGCTGCGTCCGCCCGCGACGCGGTGCCGACTATAGCAGAGCAACTGTCAGTTCTTTACGGCCTGCGCGGGTGTCGCGGGGGCCTGATCGGAGGCCCCGCAATCGCCCTGGAGCGGGGCGTCCTCGACCATCGCCCCGAGGCGCTCGAGCACGCGCGTGGCCGCTCTCAGCTCCCCGATCTCGAGGCCCTCCAGCGCCTCATCCCAACGGCTCTTCCAGGCCGCGCGCTTGGCCTCGATCTTGCTCAGCCCCTGTGGGGTCAAGCGAGAGACCACCACGCGCCTGTCGGTCTGCGAGCGCACGCGCTCGACGTGCCCGCACTCGGCGAGGTGATCGAGCATCTGGGTGACCGTCCCGGGGCTGAGCCTTGCCGCCCCGGCGAGCTCGCCGGCTGACAGCTCGCCGCGCTCGTGCAGCTCGATCAGCAGCTCGAACTGCGCATGGCTGAGCTCCCCGCCCGCGAGGTGGGTGTCGCGTCCGCGCAGCCGACTGAGGCTGCGGAAGACCCGCCGGAAGGCCAGGCCCAGCTCCGTGACCTGCGACTCGCGCGGCTCGGGCTCGGCGGCGGCGCTCGCGCGCGGGCGCGGGTCGCCGCCTGCGCCCTCGCCCAGCTCGGGGCCTGTGTCCGTGACTGCGGCTCGAGCGCTCATCTCTGTCTCGCCTTCCCGCCTATGCCCCGAGCGGCTCGACCGCGGACTCGGCGTTGGCGGCGGCGCGGTCCAGGCGCGCGCGGGGGTTCTCGGCGCGCAGCAGCACCAGGCACGGGACCAGCGAGAGCAGGCAGATGCCCAGCGACCACCAGTAGGCCGTCTCGAAGGCGCCGGCGAGATGGGTCAGCGATGGCGCCGAGCCACTCGCGCGCTGGAGCACGACGGCGAGAACGGCCGTGCCGATCGCGCCGCCGATGCGCTGCAGCACGTTCAGCTGCGGGGTGGCGTCTGAGAGCTGCTCGGGGCGCAGGGAAGCGAAGGCCGCGGTCATGGCGGGCATGAAGGAGAAGCCGATCCCGACCCCGCGCAGGACGAGGATCAATGAGATGTAGAGGATCGAGGTGCCAGCCCCGATGAAGGCGAGCGGGAGGGTGGCCAGCGACAGGACGGCCACGCCGAAGATGGCGATGCGCCCGCCGCCGAAGCGCTGGCTGAGGCGCCCGGCGAGCGGCATCACCAGGAGCATGCCCAAACCCTGCGGGCCGGTCAGCAGGCCGGTCACGATCACGCTCTCGTGACGGACCTCCTGGTAGTAGTAGGGCACCAGGATCATCGCCCCGAACAGGGCGGCGCCGAGGCCGAAGGTCGTCAGGGACGCGGCCCCGAAGACGCGGTTGGCATACAGGCGCACGTCGAGCAGGGGACGCTCCACGCGCAGGGCGTGCAGGCAGAAGACAGCTGCGAGCACCACGCCGGCCACGATCGGCCAGACGACGATCGGCGCCGTGAGGCTGCTGTTGGTGCCGAGCTCCGAGAGCCCGTACACGAGCGAGCTCGAGGCGGTCGAGAGCAGCGCCAGGCCGAGCACGTCCAGACGGCCCGCCTCACCGGAGTCCGTGTGGGGAAGCATGCGCCAGGCGAGCAGCAGGGCAACGGCCCCGATCGGCACGTTGACGAGGAAGATCCACGACCAGTGCAGGTTCTGCAGGATCGCCCCGCCCACCACCGGCCCGAGGATCGGCCCGAGCATCGCGGGCATGGAGATGATGGCCATCACCCGTCCCATGCGCTTGGGGCCGGCCACCTGGGCCATGATCAGCTGGCCCACGGGCATGATCATCCCGCCGCCCACGCCCTGCAGGATGCGGAAGAGCACGAGCGTGGTCGTCGAGGCGGCCACCGCGCACAGCGCCGAGCCGGCCGTGAAGAGCACCAAAGAGACCATGTACACACGCTTGGCGCCGTAGCGGCGTGCCGCCCAGCCGGTGACCGGGATGACGGCGGCCAGCGAGAGCAGGTAGCCGGTCACCACCCATTGGATCTGCGAGATCGAGCTGTGCAGGTCGTGGCCCAGGGTGCGCAGGGCCACGTTCACGATGGTCGTGTCGAGGATCGACATGATCATCCCGAGGATCACCACGCCGGCGATCTTCCAGACGTAGGGCTCGATCTTGTCCGAGGCCGCGGGGGAGTGCTGCGCAGGGGCTGTGGTCGTCGCGGAAGACATTCGGTACCGAAAGGTTAGGTACCGAAGCTTTGTTCTTCAACCCCTCTGTGCGCGATCGCACACAAAGTCATGACAGCGCGAAGCTGGGCTGAGTCAGTCGATCGATCCAGGGTCGGCGACCCACACGCTTTCGACTCCAAGCACACGGCAGAGGGGCTCGAAGTGCCGGTCGTAGTGCAGGATCCCCGCACCGCGTCCGGCGGCTGCAGCAGCGATCAGATAGTCAGCCGCGGGAAGACGCCGTTCGCCTCGCAGCTCGCGCGATGCCCCGATAGCCGCTGCGCCAGCGCTCAGGGTCACCGGCGCCGTCGGCAGCGCGGCGAGCGTTCGGTCGAGCTCGGCGAAGGCATCCTCGTCGCGGCCCCCCGCGAGCAGCTCGAGGGCAAGCACGGGGCACACCGCGAGCAGGCTGGCGCGAAGCGTCGCCTGCCAGCGCGGAAGAACCGCCGGATCGCGCTGCCGGTTCCAGGCGGATGTGTCGAAGACGAGCAGCCCACCCGAACCGTAGGAATCAGCGGGAGGCATGGAGGCTCTCGGAGACCGCGAAGTCGTAGCGGTCATCCTCGCCGGCGGCGATCCGCAGAAGGTGCTGCTGGGCATCGCGAGCCGCCGCACGCTCTGCTCTGATCGCCTCCGCACCGCGCAGGGCAAGATCTCGAACGGCACGCGACCTCGGCCCAGGACCGCCGAGCTCCGCCACAGCGGCTGCGAGCTCGGCATCGAGCGTGACCTGAACGCGGGGATTCGTAGATGCCACCGGGAATAGTGTGCCAGCCATGTGGTGCACCGCTGCGAGTGCGACCGCAACCACGCCCCGATCGGCCCGCGACGCATCCTCCGGCGCATCAGAGCTCATCGGGAGCTGAACTAGCTTCGCGTCAGTAGCCGCCGAAGGCGAACCAAAGCCCCGCGAACCTGCCGATGGCGACGTATCGCCGCCTCACGGGCCAATCGCCGCGCGTGACGGGACCTACTGGACTCTCGACCCGGCGGCCCGGAAACCCAGGCATTGCGTCCCGGCCAGAGATTGCGATTCAGGCCCATCCGATCTCCGATCCTACGCCTGCGACGGCCGGCACATGTGCCGGCCGGGTTCCTGAACGGGGTCGCACATGTGCGACCCCGGGGTAGCGCCACATGTGGCGCTACCTTCCGGGCGGCGCATGCGCCGCCCGGCGACCCCGCGCATGCGCGGGGTCGAACCCCACTCAGGAATGCGCTCTCATCACTCAGCCCGTAGGGCGTCGAGGGCCAAGCTAGCCAAGGACGCAGGGAGCGAAATGTGCTGTGCACATGAGCGACCGAGGACGCCGGCTAGCGCCGGTCATCGGCGTCCTACCAGCGGTAGTGGGCGAAGGCCTTGTTGGCCTGGGCCATGCGGTAGATGTCGTCCTTGCGCTTGTAGGCGCCGCCCTGCTGGGACTGGGCGTCCATCAGCTCGTTGGCCAAGCGCTGCGCCATCGTCTTCTCACGCCGTTGGCGGGCGAACTCGACGAGCCAGCGGACGGCCAGGGTGCGGGCGCGGGCGCTCGGCACCTCGACGGGGACCTGGTAGGTCGCTCCGCCGACACGCCGCGAGCGGACCTCCAGCGAAGGCGTGAGTGTCTTGATCGAGGACTCCAGTATCTCCAGCGGGTCTTTGTCGCTGCGCTCGCCGATCAGCGCCAGGGCGTCGTAGACGATGCGCTCGGCCGTGGACTTCTTGCCGTCGAGCATCACCTTGTTGATGACCTGGGAGACCAGCTTGGAGCGGTGAATGGAGTCCGGTTCGACCGGACGGATCTGGGCGGCTGCTCTACGGGGCATGAACTATTTTTTCTTCACGCCGTACTGCGAGCGAGCCTTTTTGCGGTCGCTCACGCCGGCCGCGTCGAGCGTGCCGCGCACGACCTTGTAGCGAACGCCAGGGAGATCCTTGACGCGCCCGCCACGAACGAGCACCACCGAGTGCTCCTGCAGGTTGTGTCCCTCGCCGGGGATGTAGGCCGTGACCTCGATCGATCCCGAGATGCGCACACGCGCGACCTTGCGCAGGGCGGAGTTAGGCTTCTTCGGGGTCGTTGTGTACACGCGGGTGCACACTCCGCGACGCTGAGGGGCCGCGACCTTCTTCTTGCGGCCCTTGCCCGACTTCAGGCCCGGAGTCGCCAGCTTCTTCTTCGGGACAACGCGGCCCTTGCGCACTAGTTGAGAGGTCGTCGGCATTCGGGCGCAGATGCTAGCAGCGCTAGGCCGTCTGGGCCACACCGGCCGCGCGGACCGGTGCCGGCATGAGCGCCGAGGCGACCACTACCAGGACGAATGCGAGCGCCTGGAGCACCACGCCGACGGTGCTCCCGGCCATGGGGTCGCCGAACACGACGATCCCGCCGGCGATGCCGGCGATGTTGGCGGCGGTGCCCGTGACCGCGATCACTGGGACGGCGTCGCCGTCCTGCAGGCCGCGGGCAGAGGCGTAGAAGGCGACCACCGAGGCGAGCACCGCGACCATCAGCCAGGGGCTCAGCAGCAGTCCCATGAAGCCGTGCGCGCCCGTGATGCCGGTCAGCGCCTTGATCGCCGTGTCAGAGACGCCGAAGAGGATTCCAGAGGCGGCGCCGAGCATCACGCCGTGGTGCTCCACCGGACCGCCCATCCGCGGTCCCATCAGGAGCAGCCCGCCGAGGCCGAACAGGCCTGCCTCGAAGGAGATCATCGCCACAGCCGAGAAGTGCGAGTGCGAGCCGTGCATCGCCGGCAGCGTGAGGCCGAGCAGGACCAGGCCGACGGCCGTGAGCACGAGCCCGACCCACTGGCGACGCCCCACGCTGAAGCCGAACAGCCGCTCGGCCATCACCGCGATGAAGACCACCCCGGCGGCCAGAGAGACCTGGACGACCGACATCGGCGCCAGCGTCAGCGCGGCCACATGCAGGCCCCAGCTGCCGGTCGCGATCAGCATGCCCAGGGCGAACCACTTGGACGAGTACAGGCTCCTGGCCGACTTCCACGGGTGCAGAACCTGCACCTTGGGCACCGAGTTGGCGCCGCGGTACTTGTAGAAGAACCCCAGGTTCGCCACGAAGGCGCAGGAAAGAGCGAGGAGTATGCCTAGATCGAGATTCATAGTGGAGACGTCGGTGACGGGCTGATCCATCGGCCCAGGGCACCCGCTGCTTTACTCCGCGAGAAGGACCTAGGCGAATCGACCGTCCTGCGCAGAGTACCCGTCCGAACCTCTATGGAACCTAAAGTCCGCCTCGGAGGAGTAAAAGGCCGCAGCCCCGAGCCTCTGGACGCGGCCAGCACCGCTCGCACGGCCGACTCCAGGCCGCTGCTGATGGTGGACATCGACGGCGTCATCTCGCTGTTCGGCGCGGCCGAACCGAGCGGGCGCCGAGGGGTCGAGGGGTCCTTCCACTCGATCGAAGGCATACCGCACTTCCTTTCGGCCACCGCCGCCTCACACCTC
This sequence comes from Solirubrobacteraceae bacterium, assembly GCA_017882455.1. Lineage (GTDB taxonomy): Bacteria > Actinomycetota > Thermoleophilia > Solirubrobacterales > Solirubrobacteraceae > Palsa-744. The sequence goes on from JADGPL010000006.1 coordinate 155,850, forward strand.
CTCGGCCTGTCAACGCGCTTCGAGCTCGTGTGGGCCAGCGGCTGGGAGGAGCGCGCCGACGAACATCTCCCCCACCTGCTCGGATTGCCGCGCGGGCTGCCGTTTCTGCGATTCGAGCGCTCCGTCGGGCGCTCCAACGCGCACTGGAAGCTCGATGCGATCGGCACATACGCCGGTGGGCGCGCGCTTGCGTGGATCGACGATGCGTTCAACAGAGACTGCCATGCCTGGGCACAGGAGCGCACCTCCCCGACCCTGCTCGTGCAGACGGAGCCCGAGGTCGGGCTCACGCAGCGGGAGGCGCAGCGGCTGGAGGCGTGGGCGCAGGAGCTTCTGCCGCGGTGAGCGACGCGCGCAGCGGCGGCGAGACCGCGGCGCCGTAGCCGCTCGCGCCCATGCACAGCGCCCTCAGCCAGCTCTGGCCGACGGGAGCGTTCGGCAGCGCGGTCGGCAGCGTCCACTGCCCCTGTTCGTCTGTGAGCACTTCGGAGATCGTCTGCTCGCTGACCAGTTCTCCCCTCCTGGCCGTGCTGCGCACCTGCAGCAGGATCTTGGCTCCGGCGATGGGCGTCCCGTCGAGGAAGGTCAGCGAGCCCGCGAGCGTCGGGATCGGCGCCACCGCTTCTGCCGGCGCGCCGGGCGCGGCCGGGGTGCCGGGCGCGGGAGTGCCGGGCACGGGAGTGCCGGGCACGGCCGGGGTGCCCGCCGGTCCCGGGGCCGGGGCCGGGGCGGTCGAGAGGGCGAGCGTGGCGCGGACGGGCCGGGGCGCCAGTCGGGCGACCGTTGAGCGGATCCCTCCCAGCTCGCCGTATAGGACGTTGCCGGGACAGTCGGTCGAATCGCCGTCACGGTGCCCGGCGATCCGTGGCAGCGCCACATGGGCGTTGGCCGGGAAGCGGCTGTAGACGGCGCCGGCCGGATTGACCTTGACCGTCACCCGCCCCTGCGAGGGAGCTCCGTGCAGCGCGAGCTTCCACGCGAGCAGGCGCTCCAGGGCGCTGCGGGCGGGAGAGGAGATGGGCACGCTCATGAACGAGCCCAGCACCGCCACGCCGCTCGAGAGGAAGTTGTAGCCGCCCGCGTGTGCGCCGACGACCGGCTCGTCGATGCCCCCGGCACGCGCCTCGAAGACGCGCCCATAGAGGTCGATCACGAAGTTGTAGCCGATGTCGTTCCAGCCGTTTACGTAGCGATGGAAGGCATAGATGGCGCGCAGCATCGCCGGCACCTCGCCGGCGCTGTAGCCGTTGGGGTTCTCCGTGTGATGCACGAACGCCATCAGCACATCGCCGTATTCGGGCGCAACCTTCGGGTGGGAGACCCCCTGAGCCCAGCCGCGGCGGGCGAGGATCGCTGGCTGCCCGGCTCCCGCGTCGAGCATCGGGGTGGCCGCCGGCAGCGCCGCCGCGAGCGCCAGCGGGCCGCGCGCGAGCGCTGCTCTGCGCGCGCCCAGGCCGTCGCTGACGTCGATCAGGTGCAGGCGCGCTCCGAGCAGCTCTAGCCCGACACGCAACTGCACTGCGGTCGCTCCCCCGGTCCATATCGGCTCGCCGATGTCCCTGCCCGTCGCCGGCTCCGCTTCCGGTCCGTGTCCATGTCCCGCCGCTGACACCCACGGGCTCCAGCCCCCGCTCTCCTCACGGAAGCGCAGCTGCAGGCTCTCTGCGGCCTGATGCTGCCATTCGACCCCCACGAGGTCGGCGACGCGGCCGAGCTCGATCGTGCTCACGCCTGGCGCCAGCCGTCCGATCCAGCGGTCCGCGAGCCGCGGGCGCGGCGGTCCGGCAAGGGTCGCCAACGCACCGCCGGGCCGCATGACCCCACCGGCCATCGCGCCCGCCGTGGCGGCGAGCAGGGACCTGCGCGTCAGACGGCGCGCGACCATCGGGGTTCTCTACACGCCCACCACCACCAAGTCGCGCTCGGCGGCGATGAGAATCCCCTCACCTACGTACCGGGGGGGGCCGGAGGAAGAACGCCGGTGCCCCACCACTCCTCGGCCCGGGCCATGTGTCCCTTTGCAGTCGGTGTATCGCAGCGGTTATACACCGTCGGCAAAGAGGAACCCGTACCGCGCCGGGCTCCCTCCCGGGTCACGGCACAATCCGCCACCACGGGGCTACCCTCACCCCATGCTGGCCGATGTGGTGGCACAGGAAGGCGTCCTGCTGGCCGCGCGCGAACTGGTCGTGCTGATCGTCGTGGTGGGATTCATCGCCTGGGTGGGCTACCGCTTCGTGCGCGAAAGCCACCGCTGATAGGTAGGGACCGTCCCCGCGCCGACAGCGCGGAGGATCGGGTAGGCGCCGGGCTCACCCCGGCGCCCCCCACACCACCGGACGTGCGGGTCCGCATCCGGCGGTTCGCTCGGCATCCCGGAAACGGCGGTAGG
>JADGPL010000037.1 GCA_017882455.1 Solirubrobacteraceae bacterium
GCGTCGAGGTTGGCCAGGTCATGGCACACGCCTAGCATCGATGCGGAGGCAATGCACGACGCTGCGTGCTGATCTCTGAGGAGTCCACGACCCCGGCCACAAGGCTCGGCCAGGCAGTCGCCATATAGTTACGGCATGGCTGAGGTGGCGAGCGATGTTGTGAGCGAGCAGGTCGACCCAACGGAGAGCCACTCGCCCCCGATGCTGCTGGTCGAGCGGTTCTTGGATCTGCTCCGTGCCAAGGACATCGAGGGAGCGGCGGAGCTCTTGGCGGTAGACGTGGAGTACGCAAACGTCGGGCTGCCCACCGTGCATGGGCGTAAGCGCGTTCGGTGGGTCCTCCGGGCCGCACTCCGTTGGGCTGGCGCCGGGTTCGAGGTCTACGTGCACACTATCTCGGCGAACGGATCATCGGTCTTGACCGAGCGCACGGACGTCCTGAAGTTCCGCCGGCTGCGCCTCCAGTTCTGGGTCTGCGGGCGCTTCGACGTTCGCGACGGACAGATCGTGCTCTGGCGCGACTACTTCGACCAGGTGAACATCGCGGCTGCGACCGTGCGCGGCCTGCTCGGTACGGTTTTTCCCGCAGCTCGTGCCAAGCCACCCACCACCTGAGCTCATGTACGGTCGGCCCGCGCTGTGCGTTGATCGCGGTGGCGACAGCGTCGGCGACAGGCAGCGGGCGACCGACGGCCCGCCAGGAGCCGGGGCTCCTAGGGCGCGAGGCGGGTGGTGGCCCACTCGTCCCCGTCGCGCTCGTAGAGCAGCCGGTCGTGGAGGCGGTCTCGTGCTTCGCTCCAGAACTCGATCGTGTCCGGGACGACCCGGATCGCGCCCCAGTCCTCCGGACAGGCAGGCGGAGCCTCCATCGTTGCCGCGAGGTGGGCGTGTCTCGCTCGCAGCGTCTGTAGATCGGTGATCGGCTCGCCTTGGCGGGAGACGATGCTCTGGAGCTGGTTCGGGAGGTCCCGCTCGGCAAACAGCTCTCGAGCGAGCTGGCGTTCGGCGAGCGTGGCGACCCCGGTGATGTGCACCTGGCGACCCAGCGACGGCCAATGAAAGAGCAGGGCAACGTGGGGATTGCTCTCCATCTCCCGCGCTTTGCGAGTCCAAAGCGCGCTCGTGAAGAGGAGTGCGTCCCGCTCGATCCGCTTCAAGGAGACGGTCCGTGCAGATGGGCGGCAATCGTCGCCGACTGTCACGAACGCCACCGAGGAGGGCAAAGGAGCGCTCGCCTCGCCGGCATCCTCGATCCAGCGATCGAGCTCCGCGAGCGGATGCGGGGACGGCGGCATCCGCGCAGCCTACGGTGCCGTTGCGCCTGATACAACGCACGTCCCTCGAGGAATGCGGTCAGGGCGTGCTTTCCGCCGCGCCGGCGCCGGCCCTCCTGCTCGTAGGTAGTGAACGTCTGGCCTCGGGTGCCCGTTATCACCTGCCGGCGTGCCTCGAGCAGGGAACAGGGCCTTCTCTCGATGAGCCGAATCCCACGCCTCCGCGGCACGTCACCGAGACTCTTTCCCCGCAATTTGCGTGATATTTGGCTGTGATTTGGGGTTGCATCGGACTTGTGAGGAGAAGACACTCTGGGGCACTGGGGGCCGGACGGGAGTGGGGATCGAAGGCCGAGGGGCCGGAACCGTCGCGATCATTGAACGATCGCGGGCGCTGACGAGACGATCACAGCATTCCAGCTGGGCCGCAGAATCAACAAGGCCAAAAGGAGGAATGATGAGGAGACTCAGGGCTCTCGGGCTATGCATGGTGGCCGCGCTTGCCATCAGCGCGATCGCCGTTTCGAGCGCGTCCGCGGAAGCGCCCGAATACGGCAGGTGCATCAAAAAGGCGAAAGCCGAAGGCGGCGGCTACTCAAACTCGGGCTGTACGACCTCGGTTGAAACGGGAGCGAAATTCGACTGGGTGGCAGGTCCGGGACCCAAAGCGCACTTCACGTCCGTGGAACGCTTTGTGTTCACTGCGAAATACAACAACTGCATATCGGCGCGCGGCGAAGAACAGATCGCAGAAGAAGACCTGAGTGCAGCGAGAATAGCGAGAGAAAAAGAAGAAATCGCACGGGCCGAAGAACTCGAACACGAAGCCGCCATCCATCAGGCTGCAGCCAATGCCTATCGTGAAAAAGCCGGTCTCACGAAGGAAGGCTGCGAAAAACTGATCGCAGAAGAAAAAGCCAAAGCGCCGGCCGAACTCGAGACGGTGTCCGGCACGACCGTGGTATGCGGCGGCGTGACCAGCGAAGGCGAATACACCGGGCCGAAAACCATCGCCAACCTCGTGACGAGCTTCACCGAATGCACCACGAGCGGCTTCAAATGCACCTCTCCCGGGGCCGAACCGGGTGAAATCGTGACCTCCGCGCTCAACGGCGAACTCGGGGTCATCAAAAAAGAAGCCACCAAAACCAAAGTCGGCATCGATCTCGCTCCGCCTCCTGGCACGGTCGAGACGGAATTCACCTGCGGCGGATTCGTACACGTGGTCGTGACTGGCTCGGTGATTCACGAAGTCAGAGGCAACGTCATGATCCTGACAGAAAATGAATCCTTCGCGCAGAACAAAGGCAAACAGAAACCTGAAAAATTCGAAGGCCTCGAAGCAGACGTTCTCGAGAGCTCGATCGGAGGCGGACCCAACGTGCAGTCCGGGTTGACCCTCCGCGGTTTTCTGACCAACGAAGAAAAGATCGAGGTGAACACGGTCGTCTAGCTGAGGCCGGAGCGTCTGGCTGACGCCGAAGGCCGGCCGTGCGCGTGGTCACCGATGACCACGCGCACGCGCCGGTCTGCCCTCGGCCTTCGGCCGTGCCCGCGACACACCGGCGTGCGCCTCTCGCCCAGAGACCGCCACGCCGTCCCCTCCGAGGCGCGGGCGTCGCCGGTGGGCCGCGCATCGCCCCGCCGGCGGGCGCCGGAAGATGGTCGCGATCGGGTTCCGCCCCCAGCGAGCGGGGTCCGGTACCGAGAGCGAGCGGGGTCCGGTATATTCCCGCGTCTGCACAGATCGGCTCCTGCCGGAGCAGTCGATCCGCCGGTCGTTCGCTCGGTCGGTCCAGGGTTCGACATCTTGGCACCTGCTTGTTTGCAGAGGCTGCGTTCTGGGCTGCCCCGTGGTATGCTCGCGCGATCTCGGGGGTCGGCGGAGGGGAGCCCATCAGCCCGCGGGTCTTCACAACATGTTGACGACCATTCAGCTTGATCAGGAGCCTCTGTCGAGGCGAAAGCGAGGACCTAGGAGAATGAGACGCGTAAGGATCGCAGCCGGGCTTGCATCGGTGGTGTGCGCACTCGGCGCATTTGCCGCCCCGGCGCTCGCGAAAAAAGAAAAAAAAGAAGTCGTGTTCGGCAAATTCGTCGCCAGCATCCCTGGGGGCACGATCTCATCTGGCTCGCCAGCGACGGCGGCGGGACACGGCGAACTGACGAGTCTGGACCTAGCAAAAGGTGCACTCTCGATCACGAACTGCGAAAAGCCGCTGAAGTCGACCGGCAAGGTGGAATCTGAAAGCTCGAACACCTTCCTGCAGATCATCACTTTCGCACGTTGCTTCTCCAAAGTGGGAGTCAACCACGAAGTGGTCGAAGAACGGAAAGTCAAGCCCTTCAAGCTGGCCATGGAATTCCATTCCAACCACTCGGTGGTGGCCGGTGAAAGCGCCCCCTCCGAAGTCAAGATCGTCACCCCGAGCACGGTCACGATTCCGGTCGCCAAAGGTGCCGCCTGCGTTGTCGTGATCCCGGCGCAGACGATCCCGACGAAGGCGGAACGCAAACCGGAGCTCGAATACGAAGCGGCCAGCTACGAAACGGAAGTCGAAACCGGGCTGAACCCCAAAAAATTCCCGGGTGGCTTCCAGGACAAGCTCAACATCGAAATGGAATTCAACAAGATCGAAGCGTGGTTGAAGCCGAGCGCGCACTGCACATACTCGGGCGGAACCGAAGGAAGATTCGACAACGAAGAAGGAACGCCCGCGTATGGCTACGTCGTCTACACGAACGGCACGCTCGAAGCTGAACTCGAAGAAATCACGATCAAGGGCGGCAACCTCGCGTTCGAACCGGCCAAAGAATAAGTCCGGCCGATTCGCCTTCGGTCTGATCTGAACAAGCGTCCTCCTAGGACATACGCAGCGCCCACCGGAGCGTGGGGAGTGGAGCCGTCAAGCCGGCGTCTGCTCCCCGCGCTCCGGGTGTCTTAAGGAGCTCCGGGTGTCTTCACGAGTCCCGGGTGAGCTTCTGGGTGTCTCAACGAGCTCCGGGCGAGCTCCGGATGTCTTGACGGGGCGGCTAGCGGAAGTCGGGAGCTGCCAGCACGGGCTCGCTGAGGCCCTGTTCCTTGGAGCGGTACATCGCCTCGTCCGCCCGCCGGACCAGCGCGTCAGGAGTGCTCGTGGCGCCCTGCGCGCAGGCCACGCCGATGCTCGCCCGCAACTCCACGGTCCCACCGGAGAGCGTGAAGCTGTCACACAAGCCTTCGCGGACCCGTTCGGCCACCTGCATCGCCGTCTGCCGATCGCGGATGTCCTGGAGCACGATCAGGAACTCGTCGCCGCCGAGGCGTCCCACGAGATCGCTGTTCCGGCTGGCCTGCCTCAGGCGCTCTGCCACGAGCACGAGCAGCTCATCTCCCGTGGCATGCCCGAGGTTGTCGTTGACCGGCTTGAACTGGTCGAGATCCACGTAGATCACGCCGGTCGTCACGCCCTGCTCCCGTGCGAGCTCGCGCTCCAGGGCACTGAGAATGGAGGAGCGGTTGCGACAGTGGGTGAGGGGATCGAAGGTCGCGCGCCGCTCGAGCTCCAGGCGCGCCCGTGCGCTGTCTGTGACGTCGAGCACGCAGACGATCGCGCCGTTTGCCTCGCCGCTCGCTCGCAGGAGCGCCCGCACGCTGAACAGGGCTCGGCGCCACGCGCCTGAGGGCAGCTCGAGGTCCACCTCCACGTCGCGGTCCACTCCCTCTGCGAGAACCTCGCCGAGCGCTCCGTCAAAGGCCGCCATGCCCTCTGCGCTGAGCGTCTTCAGGAGCGTCGTCGCCGAGGTCCCTCCGGCGATCGGCTCGCTCGCCACCGAGGTCTCGGCGGCCGCGATCTCGACCATCGGGGCGTCCGATCCGTAGAGGATGTCCAGCAGGCGGGCGTTGTGGTAGACGACCCCCCGCTCGTTGTCCAGGTGCAGCAGCCCGACGGGCATCGCGTTGGTCAGGCGGCGCAGCAGCTCCTCGCGTTCCTGCAGGGCCTCCTGCGCCTGCATCTCGGCCGAGATGTCGATCAGCTCCACCAGCACGTAGTTGCGTCCCGGGTAGTTGAGGTAGTTGCGCAGCGTGGTGTCCACCCACATCCATGTCCCGTCCTTGCGCTTGCGGCGTAGGCGCGTCTGTTGGTCGCGACGGGTCGAGAGCACGGCGAGCCACCCCTCCACCGCGCGGCCCTGATCGTCGGGGTGGATCTGCTCGAGGACCGAGTTGCCGAGCAGCTCCTCGCAGCTGTAGCCGAACATCTCCGTGAACGCCTCGTCGCAGTCCACCACCTTGGCGTGTTCGTCCTCCATCAACGAGCAGAAGCGGGGCGAGGCCGGTGCGAGCTCCTCGGCCGGGCCGCCGTCCTCGGCGTCCTCCTCGCTCGGGATGACCACGCCCAGGAGCACCCCGTGGACTTCGCGCAGATCCAGGAAGTGCAGCGTCGCCCAGGTCGAGGGCCGGCGCAGCATGCGCACCTTGGCCGCCCCCGCGCCCTCCTCCTGGACTTGCAGCCACAGCCGCACGACCGTCGTGCGGTCGTCCGCCATCACGTTGTCCACCAGCGCCCTGCCCTCGATCAAGCCCTGCCCCCACAGCCCCACCGACTGCGGGACCGGAACGATCAGCCCATTGCCGGCCAGCCCGCACACCAGCGCATCCGGGTGCTCGCGCAACAGCGCTTCCGCGGCCAGCGCGATCGTCTGACCGTCCTGGACGGTTGCCTTGGCGGTGTGTGACGTGGATTGATCCATGGTGTTGCGAATATCGCAATCCAGGGATCGGCCGCCATCGGGGGGCGCATGAGCGCCGATCGGCGCCATGGACGCGTGATCAGGGAGCTGGCTGCCCGCAGCGAGCGACGGTCTGCCCCTCGAGCGAGCGACGATCTGCGCCTTGAGCGAGCGACGATCTGCGCCTCGAGCGAGCGACGATCTGCGCCTCGAGCGAGGGACGATCTGCGCCTCGAGCGAGGGGCGGCGAGGTTGGGCTTGATCTTCTACATATTTCTGATAGGCTCACTGAGCAATGCACGTGACACGACTCCCGGTAAGCAATTCCTCGCGCGTCGGGTGCTCAGCGTCCTCAGGGCGTGGGCGGCGTGAAACGTGCGTTGTGGATGTACATGACGTTTCTCTCCTCCTCATCTGAGGGGTGTAGTGCTGCCCCTCAGAACCCTCCAGACGACTGGGCCGGCTCCCCTCGCCGGCCCAGTCGCATTTCTGCGCCCGCTCAGCCGTCGGGGAAGGGTGCGACCGGCACGCCGTGGTCGCGCTCGCGCATGCCCAGCTCAAAGACCCCGCCGTGGGCCGTGCTCAGCGCCACCGGCTCGCCGCCGCCGAGCCTCGCCGTGAGCTGAACCGAGGCCACCGAGCAGTTGACCACGTCGTGCTCGCCGCCCTCCGGGTCCGCATATCGCCATCCGGCAGCCGAGCCCTCCGGCACCTCCACGCTGCCCTCGAGCAGCAGGCCGCCGGCGCCGGGCAGGCGCAGCCTGCACCCGGCCGCGCTCTCGTGCATGCTCAGCCCGCGCGCGCCGAGGCCCCCGAGACGGTGGCGCCGTCCGCCCAGCGAGAGCGCGCCGTTGGCCACCCACGGGGTCATGCGCCCGGCGAGCTTGATCCGGCCGAGGGCCACGTCGAGCCAGGCCTGCGGCTCCTGCTCGAAGCCGATGCCGTGCAGCCAGATCCAGCGCTCTGCGTGCTCTGAGCCCCAGTTGTGCCCCACCATGCCTCGCCACCCACCCAGATCGATGCTGCGCCCGTCCGCGAGCTCGAGCACGCCCTCGAACAGCGCCGCCGGTGCCGGGCTCGTGAGCTTCGTCCGCGGCAGCGGCGCGCGGTAGAGCCAGTCCGGCTGCAGGTGGCGCAGCTCCGGCTCGCCCGTGCTGAAGCCCAGCGACCAGCGCGCCTCCCCGCAGCTCCCCTCGGCGCGCTCCGGGCCCATCCACGCGTCCGCGCCCACAGCGATCCAGCCCCCCGGTGGGACGCTCAGCCGATCGCTGCTCGTCTTGTGCATGAACGGGCGCCCCCTGCGCGCGTCGAACACCGTGCACCACACCGATCCGCGCGCCGGGCGTCCAGGGGCCTTGTGGACCGTATGGCGAATCCACACCCCGAGCGGCTCCTCGGGGGCGACCGCGCGCAGGTAGAAGGACTCATACATTCCAGCCCGCAGTGCCGCCCGTGGGAAGACCGGCCCCGTGTCCATGGCGCCGATACTAACCTCGCCGCCGAAATACTGGGAGGATGGCGCCGATGAATCGGACGCCCCTGGTCGAGCTCCCGGCCGCCATCACCCATCCCCACCCGCGTGAGGGCGCGCGCTTCCTGCTCGGGATCGACGGCGGGGCGACGAAGACCCTCGCAGCTGTGCTCGATCTCCAGACCAACGCGCTGCATCTGGCTCACGGCGGTCCCAGCAACCAGGACGCCGTCGGCGCCAGGGCCGCCGGCGAAGCCCTGATCGGGGCCGCCGATGAGGCGATCGCGCACGCCGGCATCGCCCGCGAGCAGCTCGGCGCGGCCGTCCTCGCCGTCGCCGGCACCGACACCGAGGCGGTGGCCAAGCACGTGCGCTCGGCGGGATCCCCAGACTGGATCGTCGTCAACGACGTCGTCGGCGCCTGGGCCACCGCCACGGGCGCCGGCCCGGGGGTGGCCGTGATCTCGGGCACCGGATCCAACGTCTTCGGCGTCGGCCCCGGCGGCCGCTCCTGGCGAGCCGGCGGATGGGGCCATCTGCTCGGCGACGAGGGCTCGGGCTACTGGCTGGGCGTGCAGTCGATCAAGGCTGCCCTCGCCGACCGCGAGTCCTCGGGGCCGGCGACGGCCCTCAGCGACGCGGCCCCGGCCTTCTTCGACTGCGAGAGCGTGGAGGCGCTCGCCCCCTACGTCTACGCCAAGCCGCTCACGAAGGGCGAGATCGCGGCCTTCGCGACCGAAACGGCCAAGCTCGCCGAGAGCGGGGACGCGGTCGCCCGCGAGCTGTTCGAGCGCGGCGCCCGCGAGCTGGGTGCGCAGATCGCGGCCGTCATCCGCCGCTGCGCTCTGGACGGCGCGAGCAACCAGGAGCTCGAGTTTCCCGTCGGCCTGATCGGCAGCGCCTTCAAGGCCGGCCCGATGTTCGTCGACCCGCTCACCAGGGCCATCCACGAGGTGGCGCCCGCCGCTCGTGTGGCCAGGGTCGAGATGGCCCCGGTCGGCGGCAGCCTGCTGCTCGCCGCCGCGGCCTGCGGCGCGGGTCGCAAGCTCTCCGCGCAGGAGCTCACCCCCCTGATCGAGAGCGCCCTGGCAGGGTCAGCCGCGCGCTGAGGCCGCCGCCCGCGGCGACGCTGCGCAGGCGCGCCTCGATCGCGTCCGTCCGGCCGACCGCGGCGGCGCCGGCGCTCTGCATTCGCACCGCCGCGGCGGCTGTCGCGAAGGCCGCGGCCGAGGCCGGCGCGCCGCCCGCCTCGAGCGCCACGAAGAAGGCGGCCGCGAACACGTCGCCCGCGCCGAGATCGTCCACCAGCTCGGCCACCACGGGCACCTCCACCTCGAGGCTGCTCGCGCGCGCCTTCAGCAACGTGGTGGGGCGCCACTCCGCCGTGATCGCCACCACCGCGCCGCCGTCGCAGGCTCGCTCGATCAGCGTCTCGCAATGCGGTCGCTCGTGGCGGCTGAGCACGAGCGCGTCACAGCGAGCCGCCATCTGCTCGACCGCGCGCGCGGGATGCACGAGCGAGACCCGACCGCTCGCCGCCGACCAGTCGCGGATGGCCCCCTGCGGGGTGAGCCCCACGAAGGCTCCCCGTGCGCGCCAGCGACCCGGGATCTCCCTTGCCACGGGAGCCAGATGCAGGATCGCGGTGTCGAGCTTCAGATCGCGCTCGATCGGCCCCGCCCAGGCCAGCACGTGCTGGGCGCGCGTCGGGCCCCAGCCGGAGGTCTCGAACGTCGTCGTCCGCCGCGCCGGCAGCACCCGCAGCTCGAGCTCGTCCCGGTAGGGCTCGAGCATCTGCTCGATCTCGCCGGGCACGCCCTGGGTGATGATCAGCGTGCGCCGGCCCAGGCGGGCCGCCTGCAGGGCGCTGTAGAAGGCGCTGCCGCCGGGTCTGCGGGTCCCGTCTGGGAGCACGTCCACCGTCACGTGACCCACGGCCGTGTAGTCGAACTGCAAGGTCCCCTTCACCCTATCCGCCGTGGCTGTGCCACCATGGCGCCCATCCGGCCCGGGCGGGCAGCGGCTGTCAGCTGCCGGGGCACGGTATGCGTATACCAAATCGAATGACCCTCTCGATTGTTGTGCAGCTTTGAGTCCATGATCTCCCCGCTCCACACCGGGCGCGCTCTGCGCGTGCTGCTGGTCGGCCTCGCATCCTCCGCCGGGGCGGCTCCGCTCGCGCAGGCGGCCCGACCCGCCCGACCGGCCCGCCACGCCGCCGCGGCGCCCCGCGCGGCGGCGGCATCCTCGCGCTATCCCGCAGCCGCCACTCGGCCCTTCCTGCGTCCGAAGCCTCAGGAATTCGCTCACACGGCCGCCTCGCGCGGGGGAGCGCTGGCGCCGGGCTCGTCCAAGGCGCCGTCCAAAGCGCCGTCCGGGACGCGCAAGAAGAAGGCCCGCAAGCCCGGCCTGAGTGGCAACCCGGCGCGTGCCGTGCTCGCCTTCCAGGCGATGCAGAGGGTCTATTACATCCAGGGCTCCGGTCTCTACGACGGCGAACCGTTCTCCTTCCTGTGGCCCTTCTCCCAGGCGCTCGCCGCCACGGTCAGCATGGCCGACATCCCGCATTCGGGGCTGTCCTTCACGCACGAACTCCAGGCCGAGATGGTCGGGCTGGCCTCCTATCTGGACACCAACAACTCGGGGGCCCCCGAAGGCGTGTTCACGAGCACGCTCACCGCCTTCGACGGCACCGTCGCGCCCCCGGCCGGGCCGGGTGGCGCCAAGTACTACGACGACAACGACTGGGTCGGGATCGAGCTCGCGAGGATGTATCAGCTCAATCACGACCCCTCGGCGCTCGGGGACGCCGAGGCGATCATGGCCTTCGAGATGGCCGGCTGGCAGACCAACCCCGAACTGGGCTGCCCCGGCGGCGTCCCCTTCTCCAACACCGCCCAGAACACCGATCGCAACACCATCACCACGGCACCCGCGGCCGAGCTGGGCCTGCAGCTCTACCGCATCACCGGCAACGTCCAGTACCTACAGTTCGCCGAAATGGCCTACCAGTGGGTGCGCAGCTGCCTGCTGCAGCCCAGCAACCTCTACGCCGATCACGTCAATCGCAAGGGCCTCGTCGAACCCACTCTGTGGAGCTACAACCAGGGCGTCATGATCGGGGCCGGCACGCTGCTCTACCAGGCCAGCGGCAACGCCGCCTACCTCTACGAGGCCCGCCAGACCGCCCAGGCCGCGCGCGTCTACTTCACGCCCGAACGCCTCGGCGCCGAGAACCCGTTCTTCCCCTCCGTCTACTTCCGCAACCTGATGTATCTCGACTCCGTCACCCACGACCCGCCCGGGCCGAAGATCGCCCAGGCATACGTCGACTACGCCTGGCAGCACCTGCGCCTGAGCAGCAACCTGTTCGTGGCCGGCTCGCCCGCCTCCGCGCAGCTGCTCTACCAGGCCGCCATCGTGCAGATCTACGCGCTGCTGTCCTCGTCGCCGAGCACCTACTTCTGAGCGCTGCGGCGCGTGCGGCGGCTCCCTGCCGCGGGGACCTCGCCGCCGATCAAGTAGGCTCTTCGCAGTGGTGCACGAAGCGACCAACCTGATCACGGCCGAGGGCCTCGAGGCCCTCAACGCGGAGCTGGCCGTGCTCGAGGGGGAGGGGCGCCGCGAGATCGCCGAGCGCATCAAGACGGCGCGCGAATGGGGCGATCTGAAGGAGAACAGCGAGTACCACGACGCCAAGAACGAGCAGGCCCACCTCGAGACCAAGATCGCCAGGCTGCGCGAGAAGATCGCCGACGCGGTGATCGTCGAGGAGGACACCTCGGGCAGCGCCGGCGTGGTCGGCTTCGGCTCGACCGTGGTCGTGCGCGACCCTGACGGGCGCGAGCAGACCTGGCGGATCGTGAGCTCCCACGACGCAGCTCCCGGCGACGGGCGCCTTTCGGCCGAATCGCCAGTCGCGGTGGCCCTGCTCGGGCGCGCGCCCGGCGATCAGACCTCGGTGTCCCTTCCCCGGGGCAAGCGCACGCTCACGGTCGTAAGCGTCAGCTGACAGGCGGCCCCGGCGGCGGTGCCGCGTCGGCGGTGTCGGGCGCCAGCGGTGTCGGGTGTCCGGCGGGCGGTGTCGGGTGTCCGGTGGGGGAGGGCGTCAGCCGCGCTCGTGCGCGCCGCGCACGAGTCGCATGAGCTTCTTGGGGCTTTGACCGTAGAGGCGCTCGCCCTCGCGCAGTGCCCGTCTGCGCAGCCTGCGCCGACGCTTGACGATCAGCTTCAGGATGCGCTTGCGCGTGCGCCGGCCGATCGCGCCGGGCGCCCCCCGCTCGGCGTCCGCGCTGATGCGCTCGGCGAGCACCGCCAGATCGTGATCCTCGCCGAGCCATTCTCCCAGGCGATCCGCGCGGCGGGCCAGCCGGCGCAGCCGCGCGGCGTCCGCGAGCGCCCGCTTTCGGCGGAGGCGTGCCCGCTTGCCCTTGGGCGGCTCGCCGCGCCCCCGGGGATCGGCCGGCGCGAGCATCTCGGCGGCGTAGCGCAGGTCCTTGACGCGTTTGCGCCACCTGTGCATCGCGAGCACATCGCTCGCCTTCGCCCGTGACGCGCGGCGGTGGCGTGAGCGTCCCTGTCGGTAGAGGCGCAGCAGCCCGGCCTCCACCAGCTCTGGTCCTGGGCGGTCGGGGAGCTGCCACGCAGCCATGCGGACCCTGCACGCGCGCAGCTCGGCCGCGGCCTGGGCGCGCGTGCTGGGGTCGCCGAGGGTCTGGCGACGCGCGCGGTCGCGCTCGGTCAGGAGGGTGGCGCGCAGCCTGATCACCCCGCTGCGCCCGGCGAGGGCGTCGTGGTGGCGCTCGACCAGCGCATCGAGCGTCGCCAGCATCACATCCGCGTCGCGCGCGCCGCCAAGACGTCTGCCGGCGTCGCCCAGGGCTGCGTCCTCGCGCGCGTACGCGTCCGCCTGGAGCTGGGGCTCCAACAGCCTGAGCAGAGCGCGCAGGCGCTTGAGCGCCTTGCGGGTCTCGTGCACCGCCTTCTCGTCCGGGGTATCGCCGCCGTCGATCGCTTCCAGCGCGAGGTCGAGCTGGCCGAGGGCCATGCGCTGGAGTCCCCCGGCGAGGTGCTCGCCCCCGAGCAGGCCCAGCTGGCGCTCGCGCCTGGCGCGTCGCTCGCGCACGAGCCTGCCGGCGATCGAGACTCCGACACCGACGGCCACCGATGCCGCCACGGTGGCCATCAGCGGCGCCACAATGAAGCGGTGTCCGGTCTTCCGCCCGCCCCATGGTGGACGGTGCGTCGCGCGGCCAATCGAAAGCCTGCGACGTATCGTTGTCCGCTCTGTGGTCATCACTTGCCCGCTCTCAGCGAGCATATGCTGATCGCCCCCGAGGGGGACACGCGTCGCCGCCGCCACGCCCACACCGCCTGCGTGCTGCGGGCGCGCTCGCAGGGACGCCTCCCCCTCAGGGACGAGTGGCTCTCAGCCCAGCCGCGGCGCCCCTCGCTGTGGAGGCGCCTCACGAGGCGCGCCTGAGCCTGCGAGCGTTCCCTTCGGGCTGCTCCACGTGCACGTGCACGTGTGCTTCGCGGACGGACCCCGTCAGCTACCCCACACCTTGGCGTGCTCGGGCTCCACACGGATGATCACGCGCTGTTCCCCAGGCTGCCGATACGGGTACTCGTCCTGGCCCAGGTACTTCTTGGCCAGCGAGTCGATGTGCTCGTCGGCGCCCTCGTGCGTCATCTCCGAGACACGCCCCCGGACCTCGAGGTACTCATAGGGGTTCTCCATGTTCTGGACGGTCAGCGTCACGCGGGGGTCGCGCTGCAGGTTGCGCGGCCAGGCGCGGCCCTCGACCGAGTTGACCACCGGGATGCCGTCCTGCACGTCCACCCAGACGGGTACCCCGTGGACCGAGCCGTCCGCACGCAGGGTGGCCACGTGGCAGAAGTTCGTCGCCTTCAGCAGCTCCTCGCCCCGACCTTCGATCTTTACGCTCATGCAAAGCCCTTTCTCGCGGTGTGTTCGCCACGCGGCCCGCCAGATCGCCCTGAAGGCGAAGGCGGCGGCAGTGGACTGCTGGACACACTACCCCTCCGCGGGCGAGGCCACCGGCCCTCCGCGGGCGAGGCCACCGGCCCTCCGTGGGCGAGCCCACCGGCGGCCCTTGCGGCCGGGCGCGCGACGCTCCGCGGCCTCCTCCAGTTGCGGTTGAGCCCGCTAGCGGGAGCTTGCCGGCGGGATCTTGCCGACCGGCGTCAATTTGCCGTTGTTGAGCTGGAAGCGCACGGTCACCTGACCGCCGCTGGGCGAGCCGGGCGCGTCGCCGCTCTTGTACAGCGCGTAGCCGAGCGTGACTTCCGTGTCGCTCTGGGAGATCACCTTGACGGACGCGCTCGCTTCCTTGGCGTCCGTGCCGATGTAGCGGTTGTCCACGAAGAAGAACGCCAGCTGACCGGTGCCGTCCTTGGAGCCCGTGCGCGTGCCCACGAGCACCCGCAGGGTCTGGCCGGGGTGGTATTCGGAGGTGTCGTTGGGGGTGTAGCCGCGGGCGCGCACCAGCGCCGCCGCGGCGCTCGCGCCTTCTGCCTGGGTGCCCTGCTGTGCGAATTCCGGCTCGGGCGCCGTGCGCGTCGTGGGTGCCGAGGTGCCGCCGCTCGTGGTCGTCTGGGCGGGCGTGCTCTTGGTGGTCGAGGTGGTCGGCCTGGCGGTGGTGGTCGTGGTCTGGCTGCTGGTCGTGCCCGTCTGCGCGGCTATCGGCGTGGTCGCAGAGACGGTCTTCGTCTGCGAGCCGCAGCCTCCCAGCACGGCTCCGCCGCCCAGGCCGAGGGCGAGAGCGGCGCCTGCTCCGATGATCGTTCGCTTCATGGCTTCCATGGTATTCGCCGGCGCTCCGATCGCTCCTCGCCCTGGATGATCTCGACCGCGGCGGGCCATATCGAGCGCACCGCGAGCACTCCGAGCCCGATATCGCGCTACGAACTCTTAGTTATTAGTAACTGCTAAGCTATGTCCCAATCTGCCCTCCGAAGGACAAGGAGCATCGCTGATGAGTGGCTCGCGCAGGAACGGTTGGACGCTGGGGATCGTGTCGGTGGCCCTCTTCATGGTGGTCTTGGACAACCTCGTGGTCAGCGTGGCGCTGCCCACCATCCATCGCGACCTGGGCGCCTCGATCCAGTCGCTCGAGTGGACGGTCAATGCGTACGTGCTCTCCTATGCCGTGCTGCTGCTCACGGGGGCGGCGCTCGGGGACCGCTTCGGGCGCAGGCGGATGTTCGTGATCGGCATGAGCATCTTCACGGGCGCCTCGGCCCTGGCGGCGCTCGCGCCGAGCACCGACCTGCTGGTCGCCGCCCGGGCGGTGCAGGGGACGGGCGCCGCGATCGTGACGCCCCTGACCCTCACGCTGCTGGCCGAGGCTTTCACGGACGAGCGCCGCGGGTTGGCGATCGGCGTGTGGTCGGGCGTGAGCGGGATCGCCGTGGCGCTCGGTCCGCTCGTGGGCGGGGCGGTCGTCCAGGCCATCTCCTGGCACTGGATCTTCTGGATCAACGTCCCGATCGGGATCTGCCTGATTCCGCTGGCCGCGCGCACGCTCAAGGAGAGCCACGGCCCATATGGGCGCCTCGACATACCCGGCCTGGCGCTCGCCAGCACCGGTGCCTTCGGCATCGTGTTCGGCCTCGTGCGGGCGCAGTCGCTCGGATGGACCAGCTCGATGGTGCTCACGAGCCTGATCGCCGGCGCGCTGGCGCTCGCGGGCTTCGTGCGCTGGGAGCTGCGCGCCTCCGAGCCGATGCTGCCGATGGGCTTCTTCGCCAGGCGCTCCTTCGCCGTGACCAACGTGGCCTCGCTGAGCATGTACTTCGGCATGTTCGGCTCGATCTTCTTCCTCTCCCAGTACATGCAGAACGTGCTCGGCAACACGCCCCTGCAGGCCGGGCTGAAGCTGCTGGTGTGGACCGGGGCCACGATGGTCGTGGCGCCCCTCGCGGGCGTATTCTCCGAGCGTCTGGGGGGCCGTCCGTTCATGTTCGCCGGCCTGTCCCTGCAGGCCGGGGCGCTGGCGTGGCTGGCCCTCATGATCTCGACCCATGTGCCCTACTCAGAGATGATCCCCCCGTTCATCATGGCCGGCGCCGGGATGGCGCTCGTGTTCGCGCCCTCCGCCAACGCGATCCTCTCCTCGGTCACAGCCCAGCAGGCCGGCCAGGCCTCGGGCGCCAACAACGCCATCCGCGAGGTGGGGGGCGTGCTCGGCGTGGCCGTGCTCGCCTCGGTCTTCACCGGCTCCGGCGGCTACGCCTCCCCGCACGCCTTCATCGCCGGGCTGCGGCCCGCCATGTGGGTCGCCGTGGCCGTGCTCGCTCTCGGCGCCCTGGTGGTGGCCGCGTTCCCGTTCCGGGCCCGCTCGACAGCCGAGGCCGCACACCGCGACAGCGCGACGGGCGAGGGCTCCGAGCATGCTCGGGGGGGCGAGCTCGCGGGCGCGGGCCTCCTGCGCGGGGCGGCATGAGCCCACGCCGGCCATCCGCATCCGGCCAGGCCCCGTCGGGCGCAGGCCCGGCAGCGGCCCCGCTCGAGACGCCTCGGCGGCGGGTTCCGGCGGCCGAGCGCCGCGAACAGCTGATCGCGGCGGCCGTGCACGAGTTCGCGCGGGGAGGCCTGCACGGCACGCCCGTCGAGCGCATCGCCCGGCGCGTGGGAGTGGCTCAGCCGTATGTCTTCAGTCTCTTCTCCAACAAGCGCCAGCTGTTCCTGGCCGCGATCGAACGGAGCTTCGGCCGCGTGGCCGAGACCTTCGAGCAGGCCGCCGCCGACTATCACGCGGGACGCGCGCCGCAGGAGTGCGAGGACGTCCTGGAGGCGATGGGACGCGCCTACAAGGACCTGCTGCTGAGCGACCGCGACCATCTGATGCTCCAGCACCAGGCCTATGCCGCCTGCGACGACGAGCTGGTGCGAACCCGCGTGCGCCACCGCTACGCCGAGCTCGTCGCGCTCGCGCGCGAGCTCTCCGGCGCCGACCAGGAGCGCCTGGACGACTTCTTCCGCCACGGCATGGCGCTGAACGTCTCGGCCGCGCTCGGCGTCGAGGATCTGTCGGTCGGCTGCCAGTGGGTGCAGGCCGAGCTGGAGGGCGAGCTCGGGGACTGAAGCGAGGTTCGCGCCAGCCCCCGAGCGGGTACGATCAGCGGGGTCAGACACTCAGGGAGGCGGTAAACGATGGCCCAACCCCCAGGACAGACGAGCACGAGTCGCAAACGCCCCTGGCCGGGCAAGCCGGCGGGCGGGCAGCGCAGCAAGAGCGAGCTCGCGCGCACGGGTGCGCTGGTCGTGCTGGCTGTGTTGATCACGCTGTTCGCGGTGCTCAACGTCAAACAGGTGAAGGTCAACTGGATCTTCGGCTCGGGCCACGCCCCGCTGATCATCGTGATCGTGGTCTCGCTGCTGGTGGGCATCGTGCTCACCTACTTCGCCGAACGGCTCGTGCGCAAGCGTCGCTAGGAACCAACCGTCTATGGCTTCAGGGGCGGGATGGGCTCGTATCGGCTCCGTAGCGTGGTGCTTGACTTCCTGCGCGGGCTGGATGAGCTGAAGGAGCAGGCGTTGGCGGCTGCGCTGCGCAACGTGCTCGCCTATGAGGGCATTGGGGTGTGTGGCTCCTCGTGGGGCAAGTGGGTGCAGGGTGCTCCCGGCATCTTTGAGTTTCGGGTGCGCCATGACGCTGCGACCATCCTGCGCGAGCGTGGCTTGCCGGTCCCCGAGCATCTGAAGGAGACCCGTACGGACATCCTGCTGCGCGTGTTTTGCCATGCTCATGGCAAGAGAAGGTGGTCCTACTGCTGGCTGGCCATGACAAGGGCAAGGAGCCGAGTGCCAAGCGCCAGAACGCGGAGATCGAGCGGACCAGGCAGCGCCTGACGCGCTGGGAGGCTGGAGGCGCTCGCGCGCTGGGATGCCTTCAACGCTCACTACGCGATGGCCCGTGAGGTGCGTGAGCTGCGCAAGGAGCGCCATCTCACGCAGAAGCAGCTCGCCGCCGCCTCCGGCATCAACCAGGCCGAGATTTCGCGGATCGAGCGCGGCCAGACCAACCCGACCGCCAGCACGCTTGCGGCACTACTGGCGCCGCTGGGTGCCCGCGTCGGAGCAGTCCCGCGCGATACGCGCGACCGTAGGGCGCTCGCCCGCCGGTGTGCCAGCCCTGGCGGACCCCTCTCCTCCATCCCACGGCGGCTCTTTTCGATCAGGTCACGCACGTACCACTCCGCGACGCCCTGCTTGATACGGCGAGTGAGAATCGAAGTCGCGTCGGTGGACATCGGCTCATCAGCAGCGAACAGCCCAATATCTCTTTGTTCAAGTGCACGCTCGATTCGAGTCGCGTCCGCCGTCATCCGGGACAGGCGGTCAATGCTCTCAACTATCACCGCATTGAGGGACCACCGATCATACGCCGCGGCGAGCAGCTCGGGCAGCCCTCCAGCGCAAGGAACGGCGACCCGCTCGCGCCAGGCGCTGCTGCCCTGTCCGCGATCCTCCAGAGCCTTGCGGCCACTCTCGACGTCCCAGTACCAGCAGACTATCTCACCACCGAACGCCGCCACCGCACGCTCACACGCGGAAAGCTGGCGCGGGATCGACAGCGACGGATCCTGCGCATCATCACTCGAAACACGCCCATAGAACGCAAAGGACTTCACCCCTCAACCCCCCTCGTTGACTTCGATGGCGGTCAGCTTGATCACGATCGCTCTGGGCACGGGCGGATATTGACAACGCTGCGCTGGCGAGTGGATTGTTGTCATTGGTGGCAGTGCGCGCCGATCGGGCGCATTAGCCCGAAGGGATGCGTCCCGAGAATGCGTGATCTCGGGTTATGGTCGGATGGGTCGGTGCCGTTGTCTCGGAGGGTTAGGCTCCGCCGCGGACATGATGGAGCGTTCCCTGTTGCCCGCATACGCCGCGCATCACGTCGCCAAGCACGCAGTGCTGCGCGAGTACATGAACGCGTGGCTGCCGAAGCTGGGTTTCAGTTACCCGCAGGTGGCGGTGATCGACGGGTTTGCGAGTGCGGGACGCTACCGCGATGGGCAGCGCGGTTCTCCTCTGATCATGCTGGATGCCTATCTCGGCCGCTCGGACGCGGATCGTTCTCGCTTCAAGCACGGCCCCCTCTTCACGTTCATCGAGTCCAAACGCAGCTTCGCTGAGCATCTGCGAGCTGAGATTGACGCAATCGACGATCTAAAGGGGGCATCGGTGGAAATCATCCACGGGAGCTACGAGAAGGAGTTCCCGAAGGTCGTCGAGCGTCTGGCAAGCACCTACGGTCAACCGCTGCCTACATTCGCGTTTGTCGACCCGCGCGGCTACCGCGAAACACCGTTTGATCTGATCCGCAGCTACCGTCGCCAGCTCGGCGGAAAGGCTGAGGCGATGGTCTATGTGCCAGTGAACTTCATGGCCAGGTTCGTGATGACCGATCTCACCGAGAACGCGTTGCGGCGAGCGCTTGGGGGGATCGACGCGATCGAGCGGGTCCGTGAGAACCCAGAGCTCGTAGACCGCGAGGCGGGTGAGCGGATCGCCCAAGAGTTCGCTGACCTCATGCGCCGTGAGTACGACTACGTCACCCAGTTCACGATCGACCCGGTGCGCCACAACGAGTACCACCTATTCTTCGGCACGGGCTCTGAGCACGGCGTTCGGGAGATGAAGCGCGCCTACTGGAAGGTGGACCCGGTCGCGGGAAGCGGATACCAGCAGGATCCGCGTCAGGCGCGCGGCCAGCAGGCTCTGTTCGCCGCTGCCGAGGTCACGAGCCTCCCACCCGAGGACACGCTGCCAGCGCTGCTGCGGGAGCGCTACGGCACCCGCATCTTCACGGTCGAGGATGCGCAGCGCTGGACTCTGCTCAGCACACGATTCCTCGACAGGCCCCACCTCCGTAGCTGGGCGTTGGGCCCGCTGGAGCGGGCGGGTGATCTGGAGGTCCTTGAGTCCTCGCGGCGGCGATCGGGCGACTACCCGGCCGGTACGCGGATGCGCTTCACGCGATAGCCGCCGCTGAGTGGCGCTGCTTGGGCTTGGGCATCTCGTCCCAGTGGCGCCCCGCGAGCGCCCGTCCGCCGCTCTTCGGCCGATGACCCCCCCACTGCTTGAAGAAGAACGCGATGCCCTCCGCGACGCAGCGATCACGGAGATCTGTAGCCCACGTGGGATCGATCCGGCGATGGCCGGGCCCGGACTCGCCGCCGGCGATCAGCCAATCGATGCCGTCAAGGTTGAGCCCCTCAAGCGGCCCTAGCAGCGGCTCGGCGGATATGAAGCGGACGGCGGCGGGCACCTCTCTCAAGAACTCAGCGCGGTGCACGAAACGGCGGTTCTCGATCGTCACCCCCATCCACACGTTGCTCGGCCAAGGGAGCCCTGGAGCGAGCTCGGCTAGGCGCTCATGGCGCTTGGTCAGGACCTGAAAAGTGTGCTGCTCTGCACGGAGCATCACGTCGAACACTTCGGCGATGAACTCGTAGGGGATCGCCTCGTGGAAGAGGTCGCTCATGGAGTTCACGAACACCACGCGCGGGCGCCGCCACCGCAGCGGCACCTCAAGCCGCTCGGGCCAGAGCCGCAGGTCAAACCCTTGCTGGTAGGGATGGTCTGGGACGCCGCGCCACCGCTCGGCGAACGTCTCCGCATAGCAGTGAGCGCAGCCGGGCGACACCTTCGAGCACCCCGTCACGGGGTTCCAGGTCGCCTCTGTCCACTCGATGCGACTGTTGTCTGCCACGGCGTGCCTTCCGTTGGTAGAAGCGAACATATGTTCGCTTCTACGTCGGACAGAACCCGACGCAGCCTTTATGTTCGCACCCACGCGCAGCCTTCCTGCGCGCCTCGCCGGCCGGAGGGCGCTGCGCGAGGCCGTCCGAGGGCGAGGTCAACATCCTGAGCCTGTGCTCTGCGTAGTTCCGGACTCCAACCAGCTCTTTGGTCAGCTCACGGCCGCGCGCCCAAGAGCGGCATGGCAGCAGCTTCTGCGCATGTCGAAGAACGGGCAGATCAGGTTGACGGTGCCTGAGCTGGTTCAGTGGGAGCTGGCGAACCAGATGCGCGAGCAAGGCGAGGTCAAGCTCGCCGCTCAGTCGCGCGCGACCGCGGAACTTCGATTGCTCGGCCTGCAGCCGCCTGCCTTCGGAGAAGGCCGTGT
Source organism: Solirubrobacteraceae bacterium (assembly GCA_017882455.1). GTDB lineage: Bacteria > Actinomycetota > Thermoleophilia > Solirubrobacterales > Solirubrobacteraceae > Palsa-744. The sequence continues at coordinate 20,625 of JADGPL010000037.1, forward strand.
CGCGCTTGATGCGCTGCTCGCCGAGGCGAGCGAGGACATGCGCGAACAGATCACCGCCCATGGCGGCGAGATTCTTTCGCTGCCCGTCGTGGACCACAGCGAGCTAGTTGTAAGACCCGAGGAGGTTGTTCAGCTCGCGTAGGCGGGTGCCGGGCGGCTTGTGGCTGAGGGAGCCGTGTGGTCGTCGGTAGTTGTACTCCTCGAGCC
>JADGPL010000022.1 GCA_017882455.1 Solirubrobacteraceae bacterium
CACGGCGCACGCACCCTCGAGAACCTCCGCGTGCGCCTGCTCACGCGCTTCGCCGCACTCGCCGCCGCCATCGCACTCAACCACCGCCTCGACCGCCCCAGCCGATCCCTCACCCCCTACACCACCTGACACCGTGGCACTACTCATCTAGTGCGCGGGCGGATCGCCCTCGGCCGCTCGTCCCCAGATCGACGTCGAAGGCCTAATGCTCCGATCGGCAGCGTGACGCAGCAGACGACGAAGCGAGGCCACCGCGCCGCTCTCGTCCTCCAGGGCGATCCTGAGCTCCAGCTCACGCCCATGGTTCACGATGTGCGTCTGCCCGAGGTGTCCGAGCACGGCGATCGCGGCGACGTTGTCGGCCAGCACGGAGGCGAGGAACTCGTGAATCCCCTCCTCCCTGGCGCGATCGGAGAGCTCGTCGAGCAGCCTGGTCCCTATGCCGTGGCGCTGCCAGTCGTCGGCCACCGCGACAGCCGGTTCAGCGACGCCCTCGGCTATCCGCACGAAGCGCGCCACGCCGACGCCCTCGCCGGTCTCCTCGTCAACGGCCACGAGCGCCTCGTGGTCATGATGATCGACGTCTGTCAGATAGGTGAGCTGGCCGTCGCTCAGCCGGTCGAGCGGACCGAAGAACCGCAGGTAGCGTGACTCTGCTCCAAGCCGCTCAAAGCCTCGTGCCAGCGCATCGCGGTCCTCCGGTCCGATCTGCCTCACTTCGATCCGCCTGCCGTCGGCCAGGTCGAACGCTCCGCGCATAGTTCGGACGCTAGCGCGGCCGGAATCGCTCAGCGTTCACATCCCGTGTCGTGAGCTGGCGCGAGCACGCCTGACAACGAGACGGGCCCAGATCTCCGGGGCCCGATCGAGTACCGCTACCGGGATTCGAACCCGGGTTTCCGCCATGAGAGGGCGGCGTCCTAGTCCCCTGGACGATAGCGGCGCGCTTCTGCTCGATCCGAGGCTAGCAAAGTGCTCGGAGCAAGATCGGACAGAGTCTGGTCCCGTCGCGAGCTGACTCTCACGACGAGCTGGAGCTCTCCGCCCATCCCCCGCGGGTGCGATATCTTCGCATCCCCACCAGCACGCGGATGTGGCGGAATTGGTAGACGCGCACGGTTCAGGTCCGTGTCTGGGAAACCAGGTGGAGGTTCGAGTCCTCTCATCCGCACCATTTGCTCTACGTTGGAACCAAGACCCCCGAAAAGCCGGGGGTCTTGCCTATTCCGGGGGCTCCGGGGCTTGGCGGGGGTCTGGCAGCCGCGCCCCAGGCGGCTGATGTGCCGGAAGGTCGGTTGCTGCTCGCATCCGATGTTGTCGCTGCGGATGAGTAGCCGCTCGAACATGGTCTGGTTCATCAGGCGCCGTAGCATCGGGCTCGCTTCCATGTAGGTCTCGTGGCAGCGTCCGACGATGGTCAGGGCATCATCGAGTGCGTCTGTGACGTCGTTGGCTTCGTGGGTGGCGGCCTCGATCCAGTGGTGGGCCTGGGTGCGCTCGGCCTCGATGCGGGTCTGCTCGACTTGCATGACCTCTTCGGAGACGCCGCCGTTGTAGTAGAGCTGGAGTAGCTTTTGCTGCTCGCCTTGGAGCGTTTGCAAGCGGCGGCTGTGGTGCTCGGATTGTTTGCGTGCGACCGCGAGACGCTCCTCGACCTGCTCGCCAACGTCCCCGCGGACTTTCTCGATCTGTTCCGGGGTGAGCTGGATGGAGCGGTAGAAGTCCTCGATCGCTTTCTCGACATCAGCGACGGGCAGGTGTCTGGCTCCACAGCTGGGGCGTCTTGCTTGGTGGCTGAGGCAACTGAAGTACTCATAGGCCCCGCCGTTTCCTCGGTGGCGTCCGTAGACGAGCCGTCTGCCGCAGTGGTCGCAGAAGATCGAGCCCTTGAGGTAGTGGAAGTGCTTCTTGGTGCGGTCGCCGGAGTGACGGTGAGCGTCGAGGATCTGCTGGACCTTCTCGAACGTCGCCCGGTCGATGATCGCGGGATGGCGTCCCTCGCGCTTGACGCCTTTGCTCGTCACGATCCCGACGTAGTAGTCATCGCGGAGGATGCGATGGATGCCGTTGCGGCTCAGCGGTTTGGCTGCGCGTTTGGCGGTCGGGCGGGTGCGCAGCCCCAGTTCCTCCATCAGGTCGCGTAGCGTCGTGACTGAATGATCCCCGGTGGCGAACGCGTCAAAGGCGATCTGGATCAGCCGGTAGCGATCCTCATCCAGCGCTATAGAGCGGACCTCGCGGCCGTTGTCGGCTGTCTCGCGCACGTTCAGATACCCGATCCTTGTGGGGCCGATGGTGCCGCCATCAGCGAACTTGCGTTCCAGGCCCATCTTGACCTTCTCGCCGTCCCCGCGTGAGCGAAACGCGTTAACCCCCGCCATGATCGCGAACAGCAAGAGTCCTTGCGGGCTGTCATCGACGCGCTCCAGCGTCGACTCCAGCTTTGCGCCGTGGCGCTTGATCTCCCCAGGAGCCAGAACGCGTCGGCCTCCTCGCGCGCGACCCGTGAGAGGTCGTAGAAGATGACATAGGTCGGTTTCATGCTCATAAGCTCTGCAAGCATCCGCTGCAACGCTGGACGCTGCGTGCTGGTTGCGCTCGCGCCTGGCTCAACATAGGTGGCAATGATGCGTGCGCCGAGCGCCGCCGCGTGCCGTTCACACGCCTTACGCTGCCCGTCGATGGAGTACCCCTCGGGGCTGTACCCCGTGAGCTGCCCGGTACTTGAGACACGCAGGTAGATCACCGCCGTGGCTTCTAGCTCGGTGACAGTGGTGTTAGGCTTCTCAATTAGTGCGATGGATGGGGGCAACACTCTCCTTTCTCGGCTAATTTGGCTTAACCATTTTCCCGTTAAGTCGCGAGTTAAGCAACCTGTTAATTGGTAGTACGAGCCGGTCCAGGTGTGTAACCCAGACCGGCCCGCGTTATCTCACTTCAGCGCCTCTAGGCGCTCAGTGATGGCCTTCTTCCTGTCGGACGCACTGGCTTTGAGGGCTTCGTACTCGGCCTTGGCCTCCTCAGCCCTGGTCTTTGCGACTCCGCGGCCGAGCTGTCGGCCTACGCCTCAATGGCAGAGCGGATTCTTGGGTACGTCGTTGCATGGGTTCGGCATGGTTGGCTGCGGTGGCGGGGCCGGCTGGCCGACGGGCGGATTGACGATCCGTCCTTCGGCAGCTTCCGTCGGAAGCCTGACCAGATAGCCGATCGCTTCTTCGCCGCCTCCCGGCTGTGGCGTGGTGGCGTTCTGGCAACCGAATGCTCCCTGGATCTTCGCCGGGAAGGTGGCGCCCGTGAACACGTTCGAGCTCACGCAGTTGTTGGTCGATTCCGAGAACGGGAAGAAGCCGCCCATCAGCGACACGTCTCCCGTGAACGCACCGCCTCTGTAGCCGTTGTGGATGAATACGTTGCTGCTGATCCGGTTTCCAGCGAGCTGGAAGAAGATCGTGTCTTCCTGCGGCGGGAACGGGTTTGGGTACTCGAAGCCCAGCACGCCGTTGTTGGCGTTGTTCGCGATCACGTTCTGTTCGACGAGATCAGCGTAGTCGCCGGGAAGCTCGACGCCCGCACCCCATGGGGCAGCTGCGGTTGAGCCGTTGACCGGCACCGTGAGGTTGTTGTTGTTGGTGATCAGGTTGTCGCGAATCACGGTGCATCGCGGGATCTTCGTGGTGGTGATCGACGGTGTCGCGTTCGGGTTTTCGATGTTCGGCCGGCCACATTCGCCGTCCTGCGGCGGGGGGCCGTCTCCGGGGTTTTCCGAGTTGGGCACGATGCCGACAGCGTTGTTTCGGACCAGCGAGGTTTCGATCACGAGCTTGCCGCCGGAGTTGGATCCCGAGTATCCGACGGCGTTGTTTTCCATGACCGCTTTGCTGATGCGCGCATCGCATTCCTGACAGGCGCCCAGGTACATGCCCGAGTCGTTGAACCCCGAGGCGTAGATGTTTTCCCAGGAGCCCTTCGTCTCGTTGTTCGTAAAGATCCCGTAGCCGCCGTTGAGACCCGTGTCATAGGCCGTCAGGTAGCTCCCGTACCAACCATGCGCGTTGACTTTGTTCGAGCCCGCACCGCCGTTCCACCAGATCTCGTTGCCGCAGTCGCATTCCGGACCCGTGTCGAAGTTCCGCGCAGTCAGGTTTTCCACCCAGACATTGTTGGCCTTGTAGATTTCGACGCCGTTGCCCGTCTTGTTCTGGCCGTCGAGAATCACCTTGTTGCGGTTCATGCCTCTGATCCAGATCCCCGAGTGCGCGCTTGTGACCTTGACTTCTTCGTAGTACACGCCCGGTTCGATGAGGACCCAGTCGCCCGAGGTGGCGGCGTTGACCGCCGCCTGGATCGTCGTGAAGTACTTGGTGTTTGCCGGAACCCCCGAGGGCGGTTTACCTTGGCGCACGATGTTCACTTCCGCAGCCGACGCGCTGGTGGCCGTGGCGGCGAACGCCACTGCCAAGAGCGCGATCGCGCCTGCAAGGCCCCTCGTTGGGACACAAAGCCTGAATGACATTTCCGCAGTCTCCTCCCCCTGGATGGAACGGCGGTAGGCAATCCTGAAGGAGGCGACCGGGCTCGTGAGGCAACGGTTCCGTACAGCGCCCGATCCCCTCGCCAACGAGGTGCACTGCCGCTGGCCTCGGGTTCACCCGAGGCGCGCACAAGTCTACACCGACCCGCACAACGCGATCGATGTTTGTGCGGATTCCTACGGCTCGAACCTGCCTGGTTCCACCGATTCACGAGCAGGGCCCAGCGAGCACACTCGGCCTGTGAGAGCTCCGAGCACATCCCAGTCGCGCGCAACCCCACCGAGAGACCGACACCCGCTGCTCATAGCGGCTGGGCTGCTCTCGATCGTTGCGCTCACGACAACAGCCGGCCCAGCTGCAGGCAGGCCCGCGCGCGCGACCGTGAGCCCTCGACCTTCCTGGCGCCCGCTGCCGAAGGCGCCGATCGCCGGTCGTCTCGACGCGAGCGTCGTGTGGACGAGACGGCAGCTGATCGTGTGGGGTGGTGTGACCAGGAGCGTACGCGGAGGTCCCGAGCGACGCTCGGACGGTGCCGCATACAGCCCGGTAGCGCGCAAGTGGCGCAACATCGCCCGCTCGCCGAGCGGGATTCTGGGCGGGGGCGGCAACGCAGTCGCCTGGACCGGACGAGAAATGGTGGTTTGGGCGGGAAACTCACCAGAAGGTCCGGCGGGCGGAGCCACGTACAACCCGGACACGAACAGGTGGCGCCGTCTTCCTAACGGCCCCCTCGGCCCTCGCGAAGGCTATGTATCCGCGTGGACTGGAAGGGAGCTGCTCATTCTCGGCGGCCACACTGGCCAGGTCGCCACGCCTACGGCTGCGACCGTCAACCCCCGGACGGGCGCTTGGCGAGAGCTGCGGTCCCTCAAAGACGTAAGGAGCCTCGCGAGCGCCCAAGGCGCCGTGTGGGATGGGCACGAAGCGCTCGTCAGCGGCAACGGAGCGCTGTTCGCCGTCAACCCCGTGGCCGACACGGCCCGTGCAATCAGTCTGGCGCCAGCCCCGATCGACCCGCGGCAGCGCTCGCATCTGAACCCCATAGCCTGGACCGGCAGGGAAGTCATCTTCTGGGCCCAGGCCGAGATGTCCTCGCCGATTGGCGTGGTGGGCTACAACCCTGCCACCGGTCGCTGGAAGAAGACCGGCGCGGCCCCATGCGCGGGCAGCAGCCAGGTGGCCTGGGTCAGCAACCGGCTCATAGCCGCCTGCGGTACCTACGGCCTGCAGATCTACACGCCCGCCACCAACAGCTGGAGCACGGTCAGGTCAGGCCGCTCGCCGCTCAACTCTCGTGAGCAAAGCGCGATCGCGTGGTCGGGCGCCGACCTGATCGTCTGGAGCGGCGCCATGCACGAGCCCGGCAACCCCACCCCGGCCGAAGGCGCATCGATCACCCTCAAGGACTGAAACGGCAAGCTCAGACGCAGGCCAGGAAAGCGTCGACGACGCCCGGATCGAACTGGGTCCCGCTGGCGCGTGTGATCTCCGCGATGGCGTGCTCGGGGGGGAATGCCTCCTTGTAGGGACGCGCATGGGTGATCGCGTCGAACACGTCGGCGACCGCCACGATCCGCCCTGAGATCGGTATCGCCTCCCCACTCAGGCCGATGGGGTAGCCGCTGCCGTCCCAGCGCTCGTGGTGAGTGAGCGCGATCTCGCGTCCCATGTGAAGGATCGGGAAGCGACTCTCGCCCAGGATGCGCGCGCCGATCGTGGTGTGCGTCTTCATCTCGTCGAACTCCTCGACGGTGAGCCTCCCGGGCTTGAGCAGGATGCGGTCGGGGATGCCGATCTTGCCGACGTCATGCAGCGGCGCCGCGAGACGGATCGTGCCGAGGATGCCATCGTCCAGAGCGAGCTCTCTCGCCAGGCGCTCGGCGAGGATCGCGACCCGCTGCGTGTGCCGATGGGTTTCGTCGTCGCGATACTCGGCCGCCAGCGCGAGGCGCTCGAGCTCCTCGAACCTCGCCGCCTGAAATTCCTCGAGCGTGGTCCTGAACGAGGTGATGTCCGTGAGCGATGAGACCGCCGCGAACGGCTTCTCCGCATGGGGATGCTGAAGCGGACGGCTGTTGATCGACAGCCAGCTCTTCGAGCCGTCCACCCTCTCGATCCCCATCACCACGCCAACCTGCGGTTGTCCTGTGCGCAGGCTCACGATCGCCGGTTTTTCGCTTTCCAGGAACGGCGTACCGTCCTCGTGGATCAGTCGCGTGATCGACTGATCCGGGGAGCCGCCGAGCAGGCTGGCATGACCGATCAGGTCGCTCTTCTCACGTCTCAGAATCCGCTCTGCGCTCTCGTTGACGGTCACGATCCGTCCGATCGCATCCTGCAGCACGACCCCGTCGTTGAGGGCCTCCACGACCGAGCGGTACAGTTCGTCGCTGGCTTGCAGTTCCTCCTCGATCAGGCTCTGAGCGCTCCTGTCGCGGACGATCGCCGCGACCCCCACCAGCTGGCCGGAGGTGCCGTTGATCGGAGAGATCACCAGGGATACCCTCAGCACGCCTCCACCCTTGGCGATGCCTTCGGTCTCGATTCGCTCCACCCCGCCGCCCGCGAGCATCCTTCCGACCAGCAACGAGGTCTCCTCCCGGCGGTCGGGCGGGGAGAGCATCGTTACCCGCTGGCCCACCACCTCCGTCTGCGAGTAGCCGAACAGCCGTTCAGCCCCCTCGCTCCAGGTCGCGATCAGACCGTCAAGGGACAGCACGATCACAGCATCGTCAGAGGACTCCACCAGAGCCGCCAGCTGCAGAGCCGTGGAGAGCTCGAGCGCCCGAAGGCTCTCGACCCCCGAGACCACTGCGCCGGAAGGGTCCTGTCCGCGGCCGACGCCAGTGCCGAGCTTTGAATGGGGGACCACGCGAGACAAGATCTCTACGAAGAAGTTCGACTATTCGATTCGCTAGCTTGAAGAAGCTTACTCCTATCTGGACGCAATTTCGAGGACTCGAATGGAGCAGGCTCTGCCCGGTGTCCCGTCGCCGCTGGGGCGCGCCTCGCCTGCAGGCGCAATTGGCTCAACCAAGCCGCACAGGCGCTCGCGCTTCGATCCGTCCGCGCCGTGCCACAGGATGCCGGACTCTTTGACGACCGCTTCCTCCTCCCCGACATCGTTGCGGGCGTGGCAATCCCGCGCGCTCGACCGTCTCGCCGACTGGCGCGAGGGCCCGTTCCTGATCTCAGCCGCCCCCGGCGCCGGCAAGACCCGCCCTGCGCTCGAGCTCGCCAGAGACCTGCTCGCGCGGGGCACTGCCAGGCGCGTGGCGGTGCTCTGCCCAACGACGCCCCTCACGCGCCAGTGGGCCGCCGCGGCGGCGATGGTGGGGGTGCAGCTGCAGCCGGATGCCCACGGTCCGAACCCACCACGCGACTTCGACGGGGTCGCGGTCACCTACGCCCGCGTCGCCAGCGACCCGGGTAGCTGGGCGGCGCAGGTCTCGCCGGACACGCTCGTGGTGGTCGACGAGGCGCACCACCTCGGCGAGGACCTGGCCTGGGGCATGAGCTTTCGACGTGCGTTTGGATCGGCGCCGCGCTGGCTGCTGCTCTCCGGGACCCCCTTCCGCTCCGACGCCACTCCCATCCCGGGCGTGCGCTACGACGCCGACGGCCTTGTGGTCCCCGACGTCTCCTACACCTACGCCGAAGCCGTCGCCGACGGGATCTGTCGCCCGGTGGCCTTCGTCACCTTCGACGGGAGCCTCTCGTGGCGTAGCGGGGATGACGTGATCGAGTCCTCCTTCGAGACGATCCTCACGGCGCGCGAGGCCAGCCGCCGCTATCGCACCGCGATCTCGACCGAGCTCCCCGACGGCCTGCCGCGTATCCTGCGCGAGGCCGACGCCAAGCTGCGCACGCTGCGCGCCGGCGCTCACCGGGAAGCGGGCGGCCTGGCGGTCGCCGCCGACGCAACCCACGCCCGCCGGATCGCCAAGCTGCTGGGCGAGGTGACCGGACGAGCGCCCGTGGTGGTGCTCCACACCGAGACACGCGCGGGGCGCAAGCTCGCGGACTTCCGCAGCTCGCGCGAGCCGTGGCTCGTGGCGGTCAACATGGTCTCAGAGGGCGTCGACATCCCTCGCCTACGTGTGGGCGTGTACGCCAGCGCCGCCAAGACGCCACTGATCTTCCGCCAGATCGTCGGGCGCTTCGTACGCACGATCCCCGGCCGGGGGGCGGAGCCCAGCTGGGTGTATCTACCGGCCGAGAAGACCCTGCGCACACACGCCTCCGAGGTCGAAGCGGAGCTGCGTCATGCCCTGCGACGCGAGGAGCCGGCGGAGGGCTGGGAGGAGCGTCCCGAACGCCGCTCGAGCGAGCCATCCCCGAGCGCCGAGTTCGTGCCGCTGAGCGCCGAGTTCGCCGCACAGATGACCCTGTTCGGCCCGCCCCAGCCGGCTTCGTCCTCCGCCGCCCCAGCGGCGCCCGCGCCGGAGCCGGTGCCGATCGCGATGTTCGAGCGTCGCGCGGCACTGCGCCAGGAGCGAAGCCGGCTGGTCGCAGAGCTCCATCGCCGCGACGGCCAGAGCCACCGCGAGATCAACGCCTGGCTCAACCGCGCGATCGGGCTCGAGCGCGTCGAGACCGCGAGCATCAAGCAGCTCGAGCGCTCGATCGAGCTGCTCGTCCGGGAGCTCGCGCGGGCAGTCCGGCGGACCGCGACGCGATAGGTCCCGCAATGCGTAGTTTCCCAACAGTCCGAACTGTGGGGTTCTACTGTTCCGATAGCTGGACTACGGTCCGATCCGAACTAGATGGCGGATCACCTCGAGATCGCTGCCGAGCCCATCGACGACGCGTTCCGCGCGACGCCCAGAGCGCGACGCCGACGCTCGCTGTTCGCCGCCGCGGTGGTTCTCCTCGTCGGTGTGGCGGTCTCGCTCGTCGGGGCCACCCTGTGGCGCTCGAGCGTCCAGACGCATGAAAGGCAGACATTTGACGCCACCACCGCCGATGTGACAGCGACGCTCGAGACGCAGCTGCGCCGCGACGTCGACTTCGCCTCAACCCTACGCGCCGTCCTCACGATGCAGCCGCACATGAGCCCCAGCCAGTTCGCCCGGTGGTTCGGCGAGATGCGGGGCGAGCAGCGGCTGGCCGGCGGCCTGGGCGCGACCGTCGTGGAGCACGTGCCAGCGAACGAGCTGAAAGTCTTTCTGGCGCGCCGCAACGCGGACCCTGCCTTCCGCGCGGTCGTGGGGGGCACCCCCCAGCCGCTGACGCTCACGGGCCGCGGGCCCTACTGCCTGATGCTCGCCACGGTGTCCACGCGGGGCGGGCTCACCCGGGAGATCGCGCGCGTATTGCAGGGCGACTGGTGCCGCCGAAGCTCTCCGATCGGAGCCTCACAAGGGCCCCTGTTGCGGGCGCAGACCGACACCGGTCAGGTCCTCGCGCTGCCGGTCAGCGCACAGGGCCTCAGAACGATCATCTTCCAGACCGCCTTCTACCGATCCGGCGCCCGCCTCGCGAGCGTCGCCCAACGCCGCGGCGCAATCACGGGCTGGGTGTTGAGCTCCTTCGACATCGACCCGCTCCTGCGCCTTGCGACAGGGGACCACCCTGGTCTCACGGTGGCCCTCTTCCACAGCAACCCAGGTGACCGCGCTGAAGCGATCAGCCGAGTGGGCCCGGCGGTGCGCTCCGGCGGGCTCACACACACCGGGACGATCCAGATCGAAGGCCTGTGGACGATCGAGGTCTCGGGCAAGCCGATTGCCGCGGGGCTTTCCGCCGCTACACAGTTCCTGCTCGTGCTCGGCCTGGGCGCGCTGGTGAGCGTCCTGCTCGCGGCGCTGATCATGGTGCTCGCGCGCTCCCGCGAGCGGGCCTTGGGCATGGTCCACGAGAAGACCGGGCAACTTCGCCACCAGGCGATGCACGACGCCCTCACGGGGCTGCCCAACCGCGTCCTCGCGCTCGACCGTGCACAGCAGATGCTCGCCCGCGCACGCCGCCAGCAGCTTTCGATCGCTGTGCTGTACATCGATCTCGATGGCTTCAAGCACGTCAACGACACCTTCGGACATGCCGCCGGGGACGAACTGCTGCAGATCGTGGCCAAGAGACTGAGGACGGTCGTCAGAGAAGGCGACACCGCGGCCCGTCTCGGAGGCGACGAGTTCGTCATCCTGCTCGAGGGTGCGACGCTCGATGCCGGCCCCGAGATGGTCGCCGAACGCCTGATGGAAGTGCTGCGCCAGCCCTGTGACATGACCGACACGATCGGTCGGGAGCTGTCGGTAACCGCCAGCGTGGGTATCGCGGTCGGTATCCGCCCGAGCGCCGATGAGCTGCTACGCGACGCAGATCTCGCTCTGTATGAGGCCAAGGCGAGTGGTCGCAATCGCTTCCAGCTCTTCGCGTCGAGCATGCAGACCGCCTCTCGAGATCGCCTCACACTCGAGATGGACCTGGCTGAGGCGCTCGATCGCGAGCAGCTCTTCCTTCTCTACCAGCCCACATTCGATCTGCGCTCAGAGCGAGTGATCGGGGTGGAGGCTTTGATCCGCTGGCGCCACCCGACCCGCGGCGTGATCTCCCCCGAGGAGTTCGTGCCGATCGCCGAGGACTCCGGTCTGATCGTGCCGATCGGGCAGTGGGTGCTGCAGCGGGCCTGCAGGCAGGCAGCGACCTGGCACGCCCATGGCCACCAAGTCGGCATGTCGGTGAACGTGTCGGCGCGCCAGCTCGACGACGACGAGCTGATCGAGGAGGTCAAACGCGCGCTGGCAGAAAGCGGTCTTGACCCCAGTGCCCTCACGCTCGAGGTGACCGAGACGACGCTGATGCGCGACGCCGACGCCACCGCCACGCGTCTGGCGCGACTCAAGCAGCTCGGCGTTCGCATCGCCATCGATGACTTCGGCACCGGCTACAGCTCGCTCGCCTACCTGCGCCAGTTTCCCGCGGACTCCCTGAAGATCGATCGCTCGTTCATCGACGGAATCGCGACCTCCAAGGAGTCGGCCGCCCTCGTCCACACACTGGTGCAGCTCGGCAAGGCCCTCCACATCGAAACGCTCGCCGAGGGAATCGAGGATCGAGCCCAGCTCCAGGCCCTACAGCACGAACACTGCGACCAGGGACAGGGGTTCCTCTTCTCACGGCCGCTCGACGTCGACGCGGTCGAGGCCTTCCTCGACACACACGAGCCCGCGTCCGTGCTCAGCGCGTAGCGGCGAGATCGCCGCAACGGCAGAGAGACCGCGTGCCCGGGGGCAAGCGGCCTCTCTCGAGCCGAGTGATGCCGGTGATGCTCAGTGTTCGCGGCGCTGGCGGCGCTGCACGACCACAATCGAGAACCCGGCGCCCATCAGGAGCAGCCCGGCGCCGACGCTCCAGCGCAGGTCGAAGCCCGTGAAGGGAAGCGTGCTCGCTTTCGTGGCTTCCGCCGTGGGGGCGGCCGTCGTCGACGACGGTTCGGTTTCTTTGCTCGTGGTTTTCGGCGTACTGGTTTCTTTAGAGGGCGAGGTCCCCGTGCTCGGTTTGTTGGGTTCCTGGTTGTAGCCCGATTTGGTTTCTTTGGCCCCAAAGGCCGTACCCGGCCCCACGATGGCCATCGCAATCAAGAGCACCACCGGAAGAAGCGAAAGCCGGCGCAAGATACCGGCCGATCCCCTCCTCATCGGCGTTGCGGCTGCTGTCTGTGGCCTGCTCGAGGCCATGACATCGGTCCGAGTCATGCCAACCTCCCATTGGTGGTGTGTTGAACGCTTATGTGGCAAAGCACCGTCTCTGGTTCGCCATCTGGAGGCCATAGCCTGCCTCCTGAGGATGAAGGTGTATCAGCTACGCCGGTCACAGCAACTTCTCAGGCCGGCTGTTCCCTGCCCGCAAACCGCCCAAACGCGCTCATGAGAGCTGTACCCGCCCTTCGAGCGTCCCCTCGGCGAGCCGGCCGCGCAGGACCTTCTTGTCGAACTTGCCCACGCTGGTCTTGGGAATCTCGGCCACGAACGCGAACTCGTCGGGGAGCCACCACTTGGCCACCTTGGGGCGCAGGTGCTCGATCAACGCTGCCGCGTCGGCGTCGGAGCCCTCGCGAAGCACCACGCAACAGAGCGGGCGCTCGGCCCAGCGCTCATCCGGCTTGGCGATCACCGCCGCCTCGACCACGTCCGGGTGCGACATCAGCTCGTTCTCGAGCTCCACCGAGGAGATCCACTCCCCGCCGGACTTGATCACGTCCTTGGCCCGGTCGGTGATCTGGACGAAGCCCTTCTCGTCCACCGCCGCGATGTCGCCCGTGCGCAACCAGCCCGAGTCGAACTTGTCCTCGTCGTCTTCGCGGAAGTAGCCCGCCGCGATCCAGGGGCCGCGAACCTCGATCTCGCCCGTGGAGATCCCATCCCAGGGAACCTCCACGCCGTTGCCGTCGATCAGACGCAGCTCCACCCACGGCAGCGGGCGCCCCTGCTTGGCGCGGTCGTCCCAGTAGGCGTCGTCGTGCTCGCCCTCGCGTGGCCGCGCATAGGTGGCAACGGGACTCGTCTCGGTCATGCCCCATGCCTGGAAGATGCGCACGTCGTGGCGCTCCTCGAAGTCCTTCATGAGCTGACGCGGCACAGCCGAGCCACCGCAGGCCGCGTTGGTCAGTGAGGAGAGGTCGACCTCCGGATGCGCGTCGGCGTAGCGCAGGAGGTCGTTGAAGATCGTCGGCACGCACCCCATCAGCGTGGGCCGCTCGGCCGCGATCAGGCCGGCCAGCGGCTCGGCGCCGAGAAAGCGGTCAGGCATGATCAGGTCAGAGCCTGCGAGCGCCCCGCCGTACGGGAGCCCCCAGGCGTTGGCATGGAACATCGGCACCACGGACAGCACCCTGTCAGCGCGTGAGAGCCCGCTCCCGTCGGCCATCAACGTGGCCGACGAGTGCAGGCTGATCGAGCGATGCGAGTAGAGCACTCCCTTGGGGTTGCCAGTGGTGCCGCTCGTGTAGCAGAGGGCGGCGGCCTGGCGCTCGTCCAGCTCCGGGTAGTCGAAGCTTCCATCGCCGGCGTCCTCGAGCAGCTCCTCGTAGCGAAGCGCGCCCGGGAGTCCTCCGGCATCCCCGTCGCCCATGATCACGTAGTGCTCGACGCTCTCGAAGCTGCCCGCCAGCGGCTCGAGCACCGGCACGAGCGAGTCATCCACGAAGATGACCTTGTCCTCGGCGTGGTTGACGATGTATGTGAGCTGCTCTGCAAACAGCCGCACGTTCAAGGTGTGCAGAACGGCCCCCACGCAGGGCACCCCCACGTAGAGCTCGAAGTGGCGCTGGTTGTTCCAGGCAAAGCTCGCCACGCGGTCGCCCTGCTCGACGCCGAGCGCCGCGAGCGCCCGCGCCAGCCGATCGATGCGCTTGGTCAGCTCCGGGTGCTCGATACGGGAAACCGACCCGTCGTCGAGCAACGTCACCAGCTCTGAGCCGTGGTTGCAGTCGCGCATGCGTCTGCGAATGTGGTTCAGCGTCAACGGGAAATCGTCCTGCATCAGGCCCTGCAGCATCTGCGTCATCCCCTCCGGGCTCCCTCTCGCGCGGTCAACTGGCCGAGCTCATCGTAAATCCCTCGCGTACGCATCGCGATGTCGTCCCAGTCGAAGCTCAACACGTGCTCGGAGGCTTCTGTCACGAGCCGGTCGCGCAGCCCGTCATCGACGAGCAGCCGTTCGATCATGATCCCGAGGTGCTCCGGATCCCCTCCGTTGAAGCGCAGCCCGACACGCTCGCCCACCGGCACCACCTCTCGCAGCCCACCCGTGTCGGCCACGATGCAGGGACAGCCCGAAGCCATCGCCTCCAACGCGACCAGGCCGAACGGCTCGTAGATCGACGGAACAACGCACAGGTCGGCTATCCGGTAGAGGGAGTGCAGCACGTCATCGCCGATCCAGCCCACGAATGTCCCGTGCTCGTGCAGCCCCAAGCGCTCGGCCTGTGCCTTCAGCTCGGCCTCGTGAGTGCCGCTGCCGGCCACCAGGAAGCGCACGTCGCCGACGCGCTCGATCACCCCCGGCAACGCCTCCAACGCCAGTTGAAAGCCCTTCTCGTAGACCAGGCGACCGACCAGCAGGACGAGCTTCTCCCGCGGCCCGGCGAACTCACGCCGCAGCGCCTGCAGATCGCCCGTGGGACGCAGTTCGCTCGGGTCCACGCCGTTCGGGATCACAGCCACCCGGCGCTCGTCGATGTCGAAGATGTCGGCCACGTGACCGCGCATGTAGTAGGAGCACACGATCACGGCATCGGCTCGACGAGCCATCCAACGCTCGACAGAGTGGATGTGAGACTGGGGCGGGTCGGCCACCCAGCCCTGGTGGCGACCATGCTCGGTGGCGTGGATGGTGGTTATGTAGGGAACCTTCAGCCGGTCGGCCAGCTGAGCGGCGGCGCGGGCGACCAGCCAGTCGTGCCCATGGATCAGGTCGTAGCTGTGTTCATTCGCGAGCGTCTCCCCGGCCGCCAGCATGTCCTCGTTCATCTGCTCCACCCATGCCACGAACCGGTCGAGGTCGCGGGGCCAGCCGGGCTCGCGCACGCGGTGAACGTTGACCCCGGCGATCTCCTGGGGGCCGCAACGGCCGACCTCGGCGCTCGAGCCCACGCCGCGCGTGAGCACGTCCACCGCCACACCCTGGCGGACCAGCGCCTCGGCGAGCTTACGCACGTGCCGCGCCAGACCGCCCTCGATCACCGGCGGATACTCCCAGGAGAGAATCAGCACGCGGTCGCTCATTCCCAGGACCCTATATGCCCTAGCCAGAACATCCGGCGTCGTGGATGTCAACTCGCAGGTCCGCCTGCAGGCGGACCTGCCGCCGTGCGCTCAGACCGCGATCAGCCCGAGCTCATCGAGGCGGCGGGCGGCGCGAGACGCCGACACCCGCGGTTGCATGGCCGACAGTACGCCATCCTCGTGCAGTGCCCGCACGGCCGCTTCGACCTCGGCGGCGTCTGCGTCGAGCTCGAAGCCGAGCTCCTCGCAGGTCATGCCGTCCGGGCCATCGGCGCCCAACAGCGCGAGGACGACCGCCCGCTGCAGTCCCCGGCCACCGCCGGCGCGCGATCTGCTGGCCTGCTCGTGCATGGGCGCCACTCCCTCTCGTCCCGGTGGCCCCGCTCGGGCCGCGGCCGGCCACCTTCTTGCCAGTGTGCCCGAGCCTACACCTCGACTCGAGCTGGCCGGCGCCCAGGAGGCGGCCAGCGTCTCCCCCACCTCCCGCGTGGCGAGCTGTGAGCGCAGGCAGGCTCAGGCCGACGGGCTGTCCCGCCCCAGGGTGAGATCGATCTCGAGCTGGCGCGGGGAGGGACGCAGCGGCTCGCTGGTCGGGCGCGGGCGTCCGCGCTTGGCCCAGTGACCGACCACCTCGCGGCTGCGGCAGCTGTAGTAGTTGATCCGCCGATCGGTCGGCTGCAGCGCCAGTCCGCCCGGCGCCTGACCGGTGACCACGGCGTGGAAGCGTCGGCCCTTGTGATCGACCTCGACGATGTCTCCCGCCTGGATGCCCCCGAGTCGCATTTGCCCCACGCACTCCAGCAGATCGCTCACACGAGGCGGACTCCTGCGGGCCGAGCCCAGGCTCTGCACGACGGACAGGCACAGTCAGGACGTAGGCTTGGTCGCGGTGCGGTGGCTCATTGACGGCATGAACGTGATCGGCACACGTCCGGACGCCTGGTGGAAGGACCGGCACGGCGCCATGATCAGGCTCGTGGACATGCTCGAGCGCTGGGCCGCCGCCAGCGGCGCCGAGGTCACGGTCGTGTTCGAGCAGCCGCCCTCGCCGCCGATCCGCTCCACGGTCATCGCAGTGGCACACGCCCCCCGACCGCGGCGCGATTCGGCAGACGACGAGATCATCCGCATCCTCGCCGGCGACACCGAGCCGGGATCGGTCCGCGTGGTGACCTCGGATCTTTGGCTCTCCGATCGGGTCCACGCGATCGGAGCCACCGTCGAGCCCTCCGCGCCCTTCCGGGCGTTGATCGAAGACTCCTGATGGTGCCCAGCACGCGCTACGCGCACAGCGGCGAGGCCAGCATCGCCTACCAGGTCACCGGCGAGGGAGCCCTCGATCTCCTGTTCCTGCCCGGATGGATCTCGCAGATCGAGCAGCTGTGGGAGGCGCCGGCGATGCGACGCTTCCTCGAGCGCCTCGCCGTGTTCAACCGCCTGATCCTGTTCGACCGCCGCGGAACGGGCCTCTCGGATCGCACGCTGGAGGAGCAGACGATCGAGCAGGACGCCGAGGACGCTCTCGCCGTACTCGACGCCGCCGGCAGCGAACGCGCCGCGCTGTTCACCTACTCGCTGGGCGGCCTCGTCGGGGCGCTGCTCGCGGCCGACTTTCCCGAGCGGGTGGGCGCCCTGATCATGTACGCATCGGTTGCGCGCACCTCCTGGGCTCCCGACTACGACTGGGCACTTACCAACGAGGAGCGCCAGGCCATGACCGAGCGAAACGCCGACGCGTGGGGCAAGAGCGACACCCCCGTGCTGCAGACGCTCGCGCCATCGATGTCGGGCGACCGCGCGCTGGCCGAGTGGTTCGCTCGCATGCAGCGCCTGGCCGCGAGTCCCGCCGAGGCGCGGGCGATGTCGAGGTCCCTGGTCGACCTCGACGTCCGCGACACCCTGCCCCGCATCCGCGTGCCCACGCTGGTGATGCACAGGAGCCGCGATCAGGCCTGGGACATCCGTCACTCGCGCTACCTGGCCGAGCACATCGCGGGTGCGCGCTTCGTCGAGCTCGACGGCAGGGACTCGTTTCCGTTCGTGGGCGACAGCGACGCGATCGTCGAGGAGATCGAGGAGTTCCTCACCGGCGGGCGCCGGGGCGGGGAGATCGCCCGCGGCCTGCTCACCGTGATGTTCACCGACATCGTCGAGGCCACCGCGCTCGCGGCAAGGCTCGGCGATGGACGCTGGCGCGACCTGTTGGCCCACCACGACGAAGAGGTCCGCGCCCAGCTCGGCCGCTTTGGCGGACGCGAGGTCAAGACCGTGGGGGACGGCTTTCTCGCCACCTTCGAGGGACCACCCTCGCGTGCGCTGCGCTGCGCGCTGGCGATCACCGCGGCGGCGCGTGAGCTCGGCATCGAGGTCCGCATCGGCGTGCACACGGGCGAGTGCGAGCTGATCGGCGATGATGTGGGCGGCATGGCAGTCCACATCGCCTCGCGCGTCAACGGGCTCGCCGGCCCCGGCGAGGTGCTCGTCTCGGGCACCGTCTACGGAACGGTGGTGGGCGGTCCGTTCACGTTCGAGGACCGGGGCTTCCACGAGCTCAAGGGCGTTCCGGGGCGCTGGCCGCTGTTCGCGCTGGGCGGTTGAGGAGCGGACGGTGCGGCTGATCACCTACGAGGACGATCATCGCTCCGGGTCGCGTGCCGGCGTGCTCCTGGGAGCCGGCGTGGCACCCCTCGAGGGACTGGGAGCGCCGTCGAGCAGCGTTCGCGGTCTGCTCGAGGCGCTCGACCCGGCCGGGCTTGCAGAGCTCGGGGAGCAGGCGGCCGCAGCGACCGAGCTGATTCCGCTCGCCGGTCTGCGGCTGCACGCACCGGTGCCGGATCCGCAGAAGATCATCTGTCTCGGGCTCAACTACCGCGACCACGCGGCCGAGACCGGGCAGCCGATCCCCACCGCGCCGATGTGGTTTGCCAAGTTCGCAAACTCCCTGAGGGGCGGTGGCGAGGACGTGATCCTGCCGCGCGAGCACGCCGAGCACGTCGACTATGAGGCCGAGCTGGCCATCGTGATCGGGCGCCCCGCCCACCGCGTGGAGGCCTCTGAGGCGCTCGATCACGTGGCCGGGGCAATGGCCTTCAACGACCTCAGCGCCCGCGACCTGCAGTTCCAGAACCCGCTGTGGACCAGCGGCAAGGCGATCGACACCTTTGCCCCCTGTGGCCCGTCGCTGGTGACCCTCGATGAGATCCCAGACCTCCAGGCGCTTGGCCTGCGCACCCGCATAGACGGCGAGCTCGTGCAGGAGGGCAGCACCGCCGATCAGATCTTCGGCGTGGCCGAGACGGTCGCATGGCTCTCGCGCACGATGACCCTGCTCCCGGGCGACATCATCGCCACGGGCACCCCGGCGGGAGTCGGGGCGTCGAAGGGGCGGTTCCTGCACGACGGCGAGACCGTCGAAGTGGAGGTGGACGGGATCGGCGCTGTCTCCAACCCGATCCGGGTCGAGTAGCCGAGCGATGCCGGTCGAGGACGCGACCGAGAGCGATCTGGCGCTGCTTCAGCTGCGCCTCTGAGCGCCTATCCGGTGCACTTGACTTTGACGTGGTGGTCGAAGCCGCCCTTCGCGTTGTTCGTGTTCCAGAACGCGTGGGCGTCGATCAGATACTTCCCGGGCGGCCCTTCGATCGGGACGGTGTCCGTGCCCGAGGAGCCATTGAAGGTGAAGATGGTCGTGGAGACCACCTGGCCGGCGACGGTGAGGACCTGGTGGACCGTATTGCCTTCGGCTTCGGGAAATCCCGTATAGACAAAGGTCACCTGGGTACAGCTGATTTCTGTGATGCCGATCCCGCCCGGGATCGTGACCGTGACGGTGTTCGACGTGCTCGCGACCGACGGCCCGTCCCCCGGCGGGGGCGTGGCCAGCGCGCTCGCGGTGTTTTCGTAGAAGCCGGTTTTGCCGTCTCGATTGACGAGCACGTGACTGCAGGTGTAGGTGCTCGACGCGCCTGGCGCGAGCAGGCTTTCGCCCGGGCCACCCGCGATCGAGGCGCAATGGGCGTCGGTGAAGCTCTCGATGCGCAACGGCACGTTGCCGGTGTTCGTCACGAGCATCTCGCAGTCGATCGTGCGTCCGACCTCGCTGGCCAGCGGTGCGGTCGTGAAGCCCGCTTCGCTGCCGGCGATTTCCTGGAGCTTCTCGATCGAGAAGCCCGGTTCGGCGGGAACGTTTACGACGACGGCGTTGGAGCTATGGGTGATCGGCGAGCCGCCGACCGCGGCGGCGGTGGCGGTGGTGGCCTGGTTGGTGTAGGAGCCGCCGGCGATCAGCACGTGATCGCATGTGTAGGTGCTCGACGCACCCGGCGCGAGCGGGCTTTCGCCCGAGCCGCCCGCGATCGTGCCTTCGTCGCAGTGCGGGTCGGTGAAGCTCGAGAAGGTCACCGGCACCACGCCTGTGTTGGTCACGACGATCTCGTATTCGACCGTCTGACCGATACTGCCTGCGAGCGGGAGGGTCGTGAATCCGGCTTCGCTACCCCGTATCCGCTGCTGCTTTTCGATCGAGAAGTCGGGCTGCGCACCTCACCTGGACGTGATGGTCAAAGCCGCCTTTCACGCCGTTGGTGCGCCATACCGCGTGGGCGTCGATCAAGTTTCCCGCAACCGCTGTGATCGGGACCGTGTCCGAGCCGGAGGGGCCGTCGAAGCTGAAGGTGGTCTTCGAGATCACGTTGTGGGCGATCGTGACCACCTGGGTGACCGTGTTGCCCGGGGCGTTGGCGAAGCCTTCATAGGAGAAGACCACGTGCTGGCATGTGATGTCGGTCGTGCCGGTCCCGGCTCCGGCAGCCTGAGCCGAGGAGGCGCCCAGCGCCGCCAGCATCAGTGCCGCGGACAGTGCGAGCAGCAGCGATCGACCTCGCTCGCGCCGAGCGGGACCTGGGTCATCGACCACGCTTGGGGCAGCGCCCCACGCTCGCAGACATCGTCGTTCCCTCCGTCATGCCGCATGTCACTGCAAACAAGCCGCCGGCCAGCCTGCCGCCTCCGACGGGTGAGCCTACACGAGGGCCCTGTCGTTTCTCCCGAGCGCGCTGACTGCGGCCGCATGCGCCATTCACAAGCTGTTGACATTTGGAGCGGACTCCGGTTAGCGTGCTCTCAGTGCGAGTGGTACATCCGGGCGCAGGGGCCCCCCGGATGCTCGGGACCACGCTCGGCCCTCAACGAGGACGGGGAGGGATGCAATGCGCAGCAAGCTATTTGCCAGCCTCGCACCGCTGCTGGCCATCACGGCGTTTGCCGTCGTGCCCGCAGCGGCTCAGGCCACACCACATTGGTACAAAGGAGTCACGTTGGTGGGCTCCTCGCCGGTCACCGTCGCAACCGGAGGCGCACTCACGATCAACGCGTTGTCAGCGACGATCACGTGCAAACTGACAGACAGCGAGGAAATCTGGAACCCGATCGGGGGCGGAGCGGGCGAAGATCTGATGACGACGTTCACGCTGTCTGGGTGCAAAAACAAAGTCGCCTCCGCCGCCTGTCCAAAAGGTGCGCTGACGGTGAAAGCGGAAGCCCTGCCATGGCGCTCGCTGCTCTACTCCACACCGCCGCCCGGCAGCGTCATACGAGATGAAATCATGAAGGTCCGGCTGTGGGTCGGGTGTGCAGGATCGGCCGGCACGGTCGGGGACGAATTCGAAGGCACGCTGACCCCGGAAGTGGGCAACGGCGTTCTCAACTTCGGCGGCCCCGGCGGTGGGACGCTCTACGACAGTGGATCCAATCCGCTGACTGTCACGGGCGTGGACAAACTCAAAGCGTCGAAAGGCAAAATCACGGCCAAAGACCCGTGAGCACCACCTAGGCGTGAGCGGTCTGCGGCCGGCTTCGAGCTGGCCGCAGGCGCGCACGGGACGATCGGGTCAGCCGCCGAACCAGCGGGCGCGGCGACTTGATCCGAAGTGCTGCTTCTCGGTTACGAGAGCGCTGGAGGGCTCTTGGAAGGCGCCTGTCGGGGTCGGCCCTGAGAGGAAGTCCACGTCCACGCGACCGACGCGACCGGAACCGAACTCGATGTAGCAGGAGCCGCGACCGTCATAGGCGCTCGGTCGCTCGCCGCCCCTCAGATCTGCGATCAGCGAAGCCGCGACGACCCGAGCCGGACCCTCTGCGAACACCCCCGCTTTCGGCACTCCGGTCGCGGCAACGTCGCCGATTGCATAGACGCCGGGAAAGCGAGTCTCGAGCGTCTTCGGATCGACGGGCACGCATGTGTCCTCGATCATGCCGCTCGCCGCGACCACGTCGGGGGCGCGGTGCTTGGGGACGCCGAGGAAGAGGTCATAGGGCATCTCGCTGCCGTCGTCGAGGACCACGACACCACGCGCCCCGTCCAGCGAGCTCACGCGACGGCCGGGGACGAACTCGATGTCACGCTCGGCGAAGGCGGCCACCAATGCACGAGATGTCTCCGGCGACGGCGGAACCGGGCTCCCGAACGGGATCACGAAGGAGATCTCGCAATCGGCGCGGACGCCCCGTGCGGACAGGTAGTCGTGCAACAGCAGCGCCGTCTCGCTCGGCGCCGGTGGGCACTTGAACGGCGCTCCGCAGATGCCCACGATCGCCCGCCCGTGCGTGAACGTGGGAAGGATCCCGGCCAGCCGTTCGGCTCCGGCCACCGAGTAGAACTCGTTGCCCGCCTCGGCCAGTCCCGGCGTTGCCTCCAGGTCATAGTCGGCTCCGAGTGCCACCACCAGCACCTCGGCCTCGTGTACTCCCGCGTCCGTGGTCACGCGCCGCGCCTGGGGATCGATCGCGGTGATCGTCTCCTGCAGGAAGCGAACTCCCGGCTTCTCGATGTCACGGTAGGCGAGCCGGACCGCCGCGGGCGTCGTGCGTCCGAACATCACGTCGAGCTTCGAGTACCCGAAGACGAACGCGTCGTTCTTGTCGATCAGCGTCACCTCGACGCTGTCGCCCAGCTCCTCCGACAGCGACGTCGCGAGCTCGAGACCTCCGAATCCAGCCCCCAGAATGACTATCCGCGTGTCGATGGCGAGGACGATAACCGACCGCGCCAGGCGGGCGTCAAACCGGTCGATCCCGATCTTCAACCGTCATCGGGGCGGCGGGATTCGAACCCACGACCCCCTGCTCCCAAAGCAGGTGCGCTACCAGGCTGCGCCACGCCCCGTACAGCTAAGAGTAGTCGTCACAGAAGCATCCGCACTGCGGACATCCGCTGATAGCGTCCCGGGCGGCCATGGCTGACGTTCAACCACTGCGCGCGTTGCACTACGACCCATCGGTCGTAGGAGCGCTCGCGGACGTCGTGGCACCTCCCTACGACGTGATCGATGCCGCTCAGCGCACGGCTCTGCTCGAACGCTCGCCCTTCAACGTGGTGGCCGTCGATCTGCCCCAGGGCGAGCCCGGCGGGCGCGACCCGTATGAGGCGGCCGGCCAGCTGTTCGAGAGCTGGCAGCTGCAGGGGGCGCTGGTGCGCGACCCGCAGCCGGCGCTGTGGGCTCACACCCAGGACTACACGGGCCCCGACGGGGTCAGGCGCACGCGTCGCGGCTTCTTCTGTCGCGTGCGAATCGAGGACTACGGGCCCGGCCGCGTGCGCCCGCACGAGCGGACCCATCCCGGTCCAAAGGAGGATCGCCTGCGCCTGACAAGGGCGACGCGGGCCAACATCTCCCCCATCTTCTCGCTCTTCTCAGACCCCGCTGGCGCCACCTGGCGAGCGATCGTTCCGGCCACTGATCGCCCGCCATGGGGCGAGGTGAGCGACTCCGACGGCACCGTCCACCGCCTTTGGCGCGTGGGCGAGCCCGAGGCGATCGCCTCGGTGCAGGCGGCCACGCGCGAGGCCGAGCTGCTGATCGCCGACGGCCACCACCGCTACGAGACGATGCAGGCCTATGCCGAGGAGCTGGGTGGCGAGGGCGAGCACCGCTACATCCTCATGTGCCTGGTGGCGCTGGAGGACCCAGGACTGACCGTCTTTCCCACCCATCGCCTCGTGCGGGGGCTCGACGACGGTCGTCGCGAAGCGCTCGCACAGGCGCTCGCCCGCGACTTCGACATCCTCGAGGTGCCCCTTGAGCAGATCGCGCCGGAGCCCGGCGGTGGACCCTTGCAGCTCGGCTACATCGACGGGCGCGACGGGCGGGCTCTGCGACTGACGCTCAAGGACCAGGCGATCGCCGACGTGGCCCTGCAGGGACGCTCCGAGGCCTACCGTCACCTGGACACGGGCGTGCTGGAGACATTGGTGTTGAAGGGCGCGCTCGGTCTCAGCGACGAGGATATCTCTCATTTCAACGGGCTCTTCTACGCCCGCGACACGGCCGAGGCGCTGGCGATGGTCTCCTCAGGCGAGTACGACGCGGCCTTTCTGATGCGTCCAACCCCCGTGGAGCAGGTCCGAGAGGTGGCCGCCGCCGGCGAGAACATGCCGCCCAAGTCGACCTTCTTCTTTCCCAAGCTGCTCACAGGGCTGCTGTTCAACCCGCTGTCCTAGCCGCAGCGGGGCTATGATCAAGCCAGAGGCAAGGCGGAGCGATTGAAGGGATCCACATGACCGATATGCAAGGGCTCACGAGGATGAAAGCCACCGCGCGGCGAGACGGTGGGACGCTCAGGCACACCGTGCAGGTTCGCGACCACCAGGTGAGCGTCGACGAGCCGCTGGAGCAGGGCGGCGACGACACCGGCCCTGACCCGCGTGAGCTGCTCGCCGTGAGCCTCGCCTCATGCACGGCCATCACGATGGAGATGTACGCGGCCCGCAAGGGCTGGGACATCGGTCACGTGGAGGTCGACGTCGAGTACAGCCCAGCCGAGCGCGGCTGTCCGACCAAGTTCCAGCTCGTGATGCGCCTGCCGGACGACCTCCCCGAGGAGCAGGTCGAGAAGCTGCGCGTGATCGCCGCCAAGTGCCCCGTGCACCGCGCCCTCGACGGCGAGGTCATGTTCCAGGAGCGCATTGAGCGCGTTCACCTGGCCGCCTGAGCTTTCCGCCGCCGGCATCCAGCAGCCCGCGCCCGGCGATCAGGTAGCCGCGGCCGTCCTCGTCCCGCTGTTCCTGCAGGGTCCCGAGGAGGAGCCGCACGTCGTGCTCACGCGCCGCAGGGCCGATCTACGTCGCCACGCCGGCGAGATCTCCTTTCCGGGAGGACGCCGGGATGCTGCCGACGCCGACCTCGCCGAGACCGCTCTGCGCGAGGCCGAGGAGGAGATCGGCCTGGAGCGCGTCCACGTGCGCCTGCTGGGCGAGCTCCCTCCCACCTCGACCTTCGCCACCAAATACGTCATCCACCCATTCGTCGGCGCCGTCCCCGCGGGCATCGCCTGGCGGCTCTCCCCGCGCGAGGTCGACGCCGTGCTCGAGTTGTCCCTGAGCGCGCTCAGCGCGGGCAGGACGCGAACGCAGATCGAGCGCCGCGGCATCACCTTCGAGACCGACGCCTTCGTGGTCGACGATCACCTCATCTGGGGCGCCACCGCCCGCATCCTCGAGAACCTGTTCGAGCGACTGCGGGCGGGTGGCTCCGACGACCGGCTTGCCCTGGCCTAGCGACTCCTAGCTCGGCTGCGGCACGATCCGGATGTAGGGGCGGGGCTCCTCCCAGCCGTCCGGGTAGGCCTCTTTGGCCTGATCATTGGAGACAGAGCCCGCGATGATCACCTTCTCGCCCGGCTTCCAGTTGACGGGCGTTGCGACCTTGTGGTTGGCGGTGAGCTGGAGCGAGTCGATCACACGCAGGACCTCGTCGAAGTTGCGCCCTGTGGTCATCGGGTAGATAAGGATCAGCTTGACCTTCTTGTCGGGCCCGATCACGAACACGTTGCGGACCGTCTGGTTGTCCGCGGGCGTGCGCGCCAGCGGGTCGCCGGAGGTATCCGAGGGCAGCATGCCGTAGAGCTGTGAGACGTTGAAGTCGCTGTCGCTGATGATCGGATAGTTGGGGGCCGTGCCCTGCGTCTCCTCGATGTCCTTGGCCCACGCCTCGTGGTTCTCGAGGGCATCGACCGAGAGACCGATGATCTTCACGTTACGAGCGTCGAACTCGGGCTTGGCGTTCGCCATGTAGCCGAGCTCGGTGGTGCACACCGGCGTGAAGTCCTTGGGGTGCGAGAACAGCACCGCCCAGGAGTCGCCGATCCAGTCATGGAACTTGATGCGGCCCTCGGTGGTGTCCGCCTCGAAGTCGGGGGCTGTGTCGCCAAGTTGCAGCGTCATTGATGTCGTCCTTTCTCGATGAAGAGCCCGTGCGGACTCCGGACAAGAGAGACCGGCCCTCCAGAGTGAATCCTGATCGGCTTTACGGGGATTACACTCAGCATAGCGCCCCGCACCGGCGCACAGGGGTGCGCCGCTCAGCTGCTGGGGGTCCAGCCCGACAGTCCGCTCCAGGCGCCCCGCACCTCGACATCGGAGACCGTCGAGGAGTACATCGCGCGCGGCCATAGGCCGCCGAGCACCATCGCCAGAGCGCCCAGCAGCGCGAGCCATGAGCCCTCGCGCAACGACAGCGAAACTAGGTTGCCGGCGGGCGCGGGCGGATCGACCATGCGGTAGAGCACGCAGATGGCGGCCACCGATCCGAGCACGACGACCGAGCCGCCTGCTCCGGCCGGCATCGAGGCGCCCGAGCGCGCCAACGGAAGGATCGCATCGAGCATCGCCAGGCCGGCGAGCACGAGCAGGAGAACGTTCATGTCGTGCAGCGCCTGGTGAGCGCTGAGCGCCGCGAACTGCTGACCGGCGAGCCCTCCGAGAGCGGCGTGAGCGCCACTCATGAGCGACTGCATGGCGGCGTTGCCGTACTGCGAGGCCACCTGATCGCCGAGTTGCTGGGCAAAGCTCACCCCAGCGGGCGTGAAGCTCAGCGCGTACCAGGGCAGGAACACCGACACGGCGAGCACGATCGCGCCGAGCGCGGAGACGGCAAGTCCATATCGGGATCGATCGCCGGCCATCTTGGGGCCATCATCGGCTCGCGGGGCCCGAGGCTTGATACAGGCGTCACGATCATGCGCGCGTGAGCAATGCCTCGACCGCCGCGCCTGCCTGCGCGAGCCACTCTGCGCCGTCGAGCGGGTCCGCCGTGAGCACCGCCACCGGGATGGCGCTGCGCTCGGTGAGCCTGCGAACGGTGCGCTCGCCCTCGGCCAGCAGATCCGCGGGCACTCCGGTCCCGCGCGCCTCATAGAGGAAGCCCCGCACGGTCGTGTCGATGGCCTGGGTCAGGAAGAACTCAAGGCGCGTGGTGAACAGGGCGCGCAGCTCCTCCTCGGAGCCACTTGCCGCGCCCAGCATCCAACAGAGAATCGTGACGCTGTCCAGCGCGCCCCTGAGGGTGGCGAGGCGGTCAGGCGTTCCGACCCAGCACTCGGCTCCGGTGCGCTCGATGGCCGCGCGCCCCTCCTCCGCGCGCGTGGTGATGCGAACGGCGTGCCTGTCGCTCACCAGCGTTGCGGCCAGCTGGCGCCCCCTGCAGCCACCGCCGACGATCATCACGCGCGCCACGGCGGCGCATCTTACGCACGTCGCGCCACACGCCCCGCGGTCGCCGATTTGCGTACGCGACCAGCACATGCTCCCCGGGCGATGGAAGCCTCGACTACCATCCGCAGCCCGCCATGACCGAGCAATCCCCAGTCACCATGGAGAAGATCGTCGCGCTGTGCAAGCGCCGCGGTTTCGTGTTCCCCTCCTCGGAGATCTACGGCGGCGTCGGCTCGACCTACGACTACGGCCACTACGGAGTCCTGCTCAAGACCAACGTCAAGAACGAGTGGTGGCGGGCGATGCTCCAGGAACGCGACGACATCGTGGCGATCGACTCGGCGATCCTCCAGCACCCCCGCGTGTGGGAGGCCTCCGGCCACCTCGCCGGCTTCACCGATCCCCTCGTCGACTGCAAGACCTGCGGCCAGCGCTTCCGCGCCGACCATCTCGCCGACCTGCCCTGCGGGCGCAAACCCTCCAAGCACCCCGGCGAGACCGATGAGTGCGACCTCACCGAGGCGCGCGACTTCAACCTGATGTTCGAGACCACGATCGGCCCCGTGAAGGAGTCCGGCGCGACCGCATACCTGCGCCCCGAGACCGCCCAGGGGATCTTCATCAACTTCAAGAACGTGCTGCAGTTCTCGCGCAAGAAGCCGCCCTTCGGGATCGCCCAGGTGGGCAAGTCCTTCCGCAACGAGATCACCCCGGGCAACTTCATCTTCCGCACGCGCGAGTTCGAGCAGATGGAGATGGAGTTCTTCGTACCGCCCGCCGAGGCCCAGAAGTGGTTCGAGCACTGGCTCTCAGAGCGCGAGCGCTGGTACACCGAGCTGGGCATCCGCCCCGACCATCTGCGCCTGCGCGCCCACGACCCCGACGAGCTCTCCCACTACTCCTCGGCGACGAGCGACGTCGAGTACCTCTTCCCGATCGGCTGGTCCGAGCTCGAGGGAATCGCCAACCGCGGGGACTTCGACCTCAGCCGCCACGCCGAGTTCTCGGGCCAGAAGCTCGAGTACTTCGACCAGGCCAGCGGCGAGCGCTACGTGCCCCACGTGATCGAGCCGGCCGCCGGCGCCGACCGTGCAACGCTTGCCTTCCTGGTGGACTCATACGACGAGGAAGTCGTGGAGCGCGAGGGCACGGGCGCCGGCGAGACGCGCACGGTCCTGCGCCTGCACCCGCGCCTCTCGCCCGTGAAGGCGGCGGTGCTCCCGCTCGTCAACAAGGACGGCCAGCCGGAGCTAGCCCGCGAGGTGCACGATGCGCTGCGGGGGCGCGTGCAGTCCGAGTACGACGACGGCGGCGCGATCGGCAAGCGCTACCGCCGCCAGGATGAGATCGGCACCCCCTTCTGCCTTACGATCGACCACCAGAGCATCGAGGACCGCACCTTGACGTTGCGCGACCGCGACTCGCTGGCGCAGGAGCGCCTGCCGATCGAGGGCATCGCCGAGGAGATAGAGCGACGCGTGAACGCGTCGTGGACCACACCCAAGCTGGCCGGTGTATAGCAATGGTGATACAGACGTGAAGCAGAACACATGCACGCCCCCACGTTCGCATTCCGCACGACCCCGATAGGAGAGGGATGGACTTCGACCTGACCGACGAGCAGCGCCTGATCAAGCAGACCGCACGCGAGTTCACCGACAACGAGCTGATCGAGCGGACTAGGGAAAACGCGCGCAACCATCACTTCGACCTCGATCTGGTCAAGAAGATCGCAGACCAGGGCTACCTCGGTGCGATCGTCCCGGCGGAGTACGGCGGCGCCGGCCTGGACTACCTCAGCTACGGGCTGATCGTCGAGGAGATCGGCCGCGGCGACTCGGCCATCCGCACGGTGATCTCGGTGCAGACCTCGCTCGTGTGCTCGGCGATCCTCAAGTGGGGCACCGAGGAGCAGAAGCACCACTACCTGCCCAGGCTCTGCTCGGGCGAGTGGCTGGGGTGCTTCGGGCTGACCGAGCCCGACACCGGCTCCGACGCCGCCAACCAGCGCACCCGCGCCAAGAAGACCGACTCCGGCTGGGTGATCAACGGAGCCAAGATGTGGATCTCGATGGGCAACTACGCCAAGGTTGCGCTGATCTTCGCCCAGACCGACCCCGAGCTCGGCTACAAGGGCCTCGCGTGCTTTCTCGTGGACACCGACCAGGCGGGCTACAAACCGCAGACGATCGAGCACAAGATGGGGCTGCACGCCTCGGACACCGCCTCGATCGCGCTGGAAGACGTGGAGGTCTCAGACGATCAGATGCTGGGCGGGATCGGCGACGGCTTCAAAGTTGCGATGTCGGCGCTCGACTCCGGACGCTACTCCGTGGCCGCGGGCTGCGTGGGGATCTGCCAGGGCTGCGTGGAGGAGTCGGTCAAGTACGCCAAGGAGCGCCAGCAGTTCGGGCGCCCGATCGCGAGCTTCCAATTGGTCCAGGCGATGATCGCCGACATGGTGCTCAAGACGGACGCCTCGCGAATGCTCGTGTGGCGCGCCGGCTTCCTCAAGGACCAGGGCCGCCCCAACACGCTTGAGACCTCGGTTGCCAAGCTCCACGCGACGGAGGCGTCGCTCGAGTGCGCCAACCTCGCAATCCAGGTGCACGGAGGCGCGGGCTACGTCGATGACCACCCCGTCGAGCGCTACTTCCGCGACGCCCGCGTCACGACCCTGTACGAGGGAACCTCGCAGATCCAGAAACTGATCATCGGGCGCGAAATGACGGGCATCGGCGCGCTCGTTCCCGCGTGAGCCGCCCAGCGAGCATCATCGGCGTGTTGGGTGCCGGCACGATGGGGGCCGGCATCGCCCAGCTCGCATGCCGCTCGGGCGCGAGGACGCTCCTGCACGATCCCATCCCAGAGGCGCTCCACAGTGGCGCGGAGAAGCTGCGCGCGGGCCTGCAGAGGGAAGCCGCGCGCGGCCGTCTCAGCGCCGAGGAGGCAGACGCAGCAGCCGTGCGCCTGGAGGCGGTGGACTCGCTGGAGGCATTTGCCCCCTGCGAGCTGATCATCGAGGCGGTGCCCGAGCGCCTCGAGCTCAAGCACGAGATCTACGCGCGCCTGTCGGAGATCGTGAGCGAGGAGTGCGTGCTTGCAACCAACACCTCCTCGCTGCTGGTCACAGCCATCGCCGCGGCTGCGAGCCGTCCCGAGCGCGTCGTGGGGATGCACTTCTTCAACCCCGCGCCGCTCATGCGACTGCTCGAGGTGGTGGCCGGCGAGGAGTCCTCGCCCGAGTCCCTGGCGCTCGCCCACGCCACCGGCGAGGCGATGGGCAAGACCGTGATCCGCGCCAGCGACGGACCGGGCTTCCTGGTCAACCGCTGCAACCGGCCCTTCGGCCTCGAGGCCCTGCGCCTAGCGCAGGAGCAGATCGCGGACATCGAGACGATCGACCGCGTCTGCCGGATGCAGGGCGGCTTTCGCATGGGCCCGTTCGAGCTCATGGACCTCGTCGGCGTGGACACCGGCTTCGAGATCTCAAAGAGCTTCTTCGCCCAGAGCTTCGGCGAGCCGCGCTGGCGCCCCTCGCCGATCACGGCTCGTTACGTGGCCGCGGGGCGTCACGGACGCAAGACGGGGCGCGGCTACTACACCTACCCGCCCGCCGGCGAGGTCGGTGCGGCGCGCTATCGCCCCGAGGACCCGGAACCGCCCGAGAGCGACGTGCAGCGCAGCGGCGAGGGCGTGATCGTGATCGCCGGGCACGGCACCCTGGCCGCGGAGCTGCGCGAGGCGGCGGGCGGGGTGGGCTATGAGATCCGCTCTCCCAACGACCCCACGGGCGGGATCCTCCCGGCACTCATCATCGACTGCGACCGCGACCCCCCCGGGGGCCAGCGTGGCTCCGCCTCGGGCGAGCGGCGTCCGGATCGCCGCGGCCAGGGCAGGCCCGCGCCACAGGGCGGCGCATACCTGGTGCTCTGCGCCGCGGGGTCGCTCGGTGTGCTCGATCCGGAGGGCAGCGGAGTCGGCTTCCACGCGCTGGCGCCGTTCGCGGATGCTCGCCTGGTAGAGCTCACGCGCAACGAGAGCTCCTCCCCCCTGGCAGCCGCACGCGCAGAACGCTTCTTCAAGGCGCTCGGCAAGCACGTGGCATGGGTCGGCGACGCTCCCGGCCTGGTGCTGGGGCGGATCGTCTGTCAGGTCATCAACGAGTCGGCGTTCGCGCTCGGAGAAGGCGTGGGCGAGGCACGCGACATCGACCTGGGGATGGTCCTCGGTCTGAGCCATCCGCACGGCCCGTTCGAGTGGGCCGATGCGATCGGGCTCGATCATGTGCTCGCCGTGCTCGAGGCCCTGTGCGACGAGTACCGCGAGGAGCGCTATCGCCCGGCTCCAGCGCTGCGCCGGCTGGCGGCGGCGGGAAGGCTGGGGCGGGCAAGTGGAGCCGGGTTCTTCGACTACGAGACCTGAGCGATCTCACGTTCTCGAGGCGCCTTGCGTTAAACGATCGTGAGCGAGCCCCTCCCTCCCTTTCAACGCTTCCTCGATGCCCACCGCGAGATCGTGTGGCGCTTCCTGCGCGCCTCGGTCGGTCCGGTCGAGGCCGAAGACTGCTTCCAGGACACCTTCGTGGCGGCGCTGCGCGCCTACCCGCGCCTGCGCGCAGGATCCAACCTGCGCTCCTGGGTGCTGACGATCGCGCACAACAAGGCGCTCGACTCCCACCGAGCCCGCGCCAGGGGCGCGATCCCGGTGGCCGAGCCGGCGGCGGTGGACAGACGCACCGAGCCCTCGCCGGGGGCGCGTGACGAGATTCTTTGGGAGGCTGTCGAGGAGCTGCCCGATCGGCAGCGCTCGGCCGTGATGCTGCGCTATGTCGCAGACCTTCCCCACCGCGACATAGCGGCGGCGATCGGCTGCTCGGAGGAGGCTGCGAGACGCTCGCTGCACGAGGGATTGACCAAGCTGCGAAAGGCGGTGCCCGCATGAACGAGAGTCAGCCACCCCAGGAGCACGAGATGGTCGCCGAAGCGCTTCGCCGCGGCCCCGGGGCAAGCGCAAGCGCTGCCGGCGCCCTGGGTGGTGATGCGCAGGCCGACGTCGAACGCGCCGCCGCCGGTGCAGCCCGCCGCCTGGCCGATCGCGCCGCCTCCGAAGGTCTCGCCGATGTGAGCTACGCGCCCGTTGATTCTCCGTTCGGCCCACTGCTCGCCGCCACCACCGAGCGGGGCCTGGTACGCCTGGCCTTCCCGGAGGAGAGCATCGACACGGTGCTCGAACGGCTCGCCCGCCACCTGTCACCGCGAATCGTCGAGTCCTCGGCGCCCCTCGACCCGCTGCGCAGGGAGCTCGAGGACTACTTCCACGGCACCCGCCGCACATTCGAGGTGGCGCTCGACTGGTCGCTGATCGGCCCGTTCGGGCGGCGCGTGCTGCGCGTGACCTCCGATATTCCCTACGGGGGCGTGCTCAGCTATGGCGAGGTGGCGGCTGAGGCGGGCAGTCCGCGCGGGTCGCGCGCGGCTGGCAACGCGCTCGGATCGAACCCGATTCCGATCGTGATCCCCTGCCATCGCGTGCTGCGCACGGGCGGCGCGCTCGGTGGCTACGGCGGCGGGCTCGATCGCAAGCGCTACCTGCTCGAGCTCGAGGGCGCTATCGAGTAGGCGCTACGGCGCCAGGTCGACCACGGGCGCATACTGCGCCTCCGCGGGATCGCCGGCCGGCATCTCTGCCGGCACGGGCACGCCGGGAGTGTCGCGCAGGTACCACTCGGCGTCGAGCGCGGCCTGGCATCCGGAGGCGGCGGCGGTGATGGCCTGACGATATGTGTGGTCGACGAGGTCGCCCGCCGCGAACACGCCGGGGCGGTTGGTGCGGGTGGACTTGCCGGCCGTTATGACGTAGCCGTTCTCGTCCACGTCGATCTGGCCCCGCACGAGCGCGGACTGGGGCTCGTGGCCGACGGCCACGAAGGTGCCGGACGCTGGTATCTCGAGCTCCGCCCCGGTGACCGTGTTGACCAGTGCCGCGTGGCCCAGCGCACCGCTCTCGCCGGCGACGAACTCGGCCACGCGGTAGGGGGTCACGAACTCGATGTTCTCCTGTGCACGTGCGCGCTCGAGCATGATCTTCGACGCACGGAACTCGTCGCGGCGATGCACGATGCTCACCTTGGATGCGAACTTCGACAGGAAGATGGCCTCCTCCATCGCGGAGTCCCCGCCGCCGACGATGATCGTGGGCGCCTCCTTGAAGAAGGCGGCGTCACACGTGGCGCAGTAGCTGACCCCGCGCCCGGCGAGCTCCTCCTCGCCGGAGACCCCGAGCTTCTTGTGCTCGGCGCCCATCGCCAGCACGACCGTGTGCGCGCGATGCTCGGTGTCCCCGACCCACACACTGTGCACGCCGCCGGGCTCGGTGGCGAGCTCCACGCGATCGGCCTGGTCGGTGATCAGGCGGGCACCGAAGCGCTCTGCCTGATCGCGAAACTTCTGCATCATCTCGGGCCCCATCACGCCCTCGGGGAAGCCTGGGTAGTTCTCCACGTCGGTCGTCTGCTGCAGCAGCCCACCCCACGCGAAGCCCTCGACCACCAGCGGATGGAGATTGGCGCGTGCGGTGTATAGACCGGCCGTGTAGCCGGCGGGCCCGCTGCCGACGATGATCACGTTCTCTACCTCGCTCATCTCATCTCCAATTCTCGCGCTCTCGGGCCGCAGCTGGCGGACTGTTTCCAAGGCGCTTTACTTTGTAAAGTTTAGCACGGGGACTGGCATTGCGCACAGGTCACGATCCTTGGAGCGCCCCCGCCGGCTCCGATGATCCCACGTGCGGAGCACCCGCCGGCGCGAGGCTCTGCTCGTCGCGCCAGCGAGCCACGGTGCGGCGCAGCTGGAAGTAGGCGACGACCCCCGGCAATGTCGGCAGCCAGAACGAGATCCCACGATAGGACAGCACCGCGAGCACCGCCAGGTTGAAGTCGACACCGAAGGCGGCCAAGGCTCCGATCATCCCCCCCTCCACGCCTCCGAGGCCGCCGGGGAGAGGCAACAGGTTGCCCAACATCCCAACGAAGTAGGCCATCCAGATGACCGTGAATGGCGGGGGCGAGCCGAAGGCGTGGAACATCGCCCACAGCACCGAGATGTCAAAGCCCCACCAGGCGAGCGCCCCGAGCAGCCCGGCGTCGCGCGAGCGGACCAGGTCGATCGCTGTCCGCACCCCGCTGGCGGCAAGCGCGGGAGCGGTCACGGCGCGTGCGACCCAGTGGGCGAGGCGCCCCGAGCCCGAGGCCCAGCGCTGCAGACGTCGCTCGAGATCGCCGGGCAGAAGGGCCATCGCACCGGCGAGAGCGAACAGGACGGCTGCCACGATCGCCGGCAATACGGTGATCGCAAACGAGCCCCCTCCCGGGAACAGACCCGAGCCCAGACCGATGCCGTCGATCAGCAGCGAGGCCGCGTAGACCACGTACAGCAGCACCATGAAGGCGACCATGCGACACGCCACCAACCGCGGCTCCATGCCCGAACGCCGCAGCGACCACGCCGTCAGCGCGACCCCGCCGGCGCCGGCCGCTGCGAACAGCCGCGTGGCGACGAGGCCCGCCATCGTGATCTGATAGCTCTCACTCCAGCCGATACGCGAGGGCGGGCGGGCTTCTGTCGCCACGAAGACCGAGCGAAACAGCATCACGTAGCCGGCGAACGACGCGAGCTCGAGCACCACGCCGATCGCGATCCACCAGGTGTCACCGCGCTCGATGCGGTGCACCGTCGTGCCCACCCCGGCGAGCTTGGGCAGCACGAAGTAGAAGAAGGCGATGCCCGAGAGGATGAAGACGGCGAACAGCACGATCTGCCGCCGCGTGAGCACCACGCGCGGCATCTCCTCTTCAGATACGCGCACTCGCGGGACGAGCGCGGCGTGCGCCTCGTCCCGGTCCTCCCCCCCAGCTGCCTCCCGCCACCCCATCGTGCTCGCACCAACTCCCTTGTTGGACTCCTAGTGGGCCATCTCCTCCAGCGCGGCCACCGCCCGACCGAAGCCGTTGATCGCAGGCCCGGCCCGTGGCCCCCAGCGGCGCACGGCCATTGTCAGCGCCGTCCCCGCCACGAGATCCACGAGATAGTGCTCCCCGAGGTACACGAGCGCAAATCCGAGCGTCGCCGCATAGGTGAAGCCGACGGCGCCCGCCGCAGGTCCCGCCTCGGCGAGCAGAAGCGCAGCCATCACGGTTGTGGCGAAGTGCAGAGAGGGCATCGCGGCCAGGGGATTACCTCCGAACACACTGTAGAGCGAGCCCCAGCCGTCTCTCCAGAAGAACTCGCCGTACTCGACCATCATGCGACGCACGGCCGGTGGCTGGGCAAGGCGCTCGCCGTCCAGCTCCGCCGCGTACCACGGCGGTGCGGTGGGCACGAGCCAATAGATGCCCGCGCCGATGTTGAAGACCGCATAGGTCATCACCGCGGCGCGCGAGAAGCGCGCCGGATGGCGCACGAGGATGAACAGCAGGGTTCCGTGCGGGACCAGGAACCAGCTCCAGTGCGCCCACACGAGCACGCGGTCGAGCACCCGCCAGTGCGGGCCCTGCTCGCCATGACGCGTCAGCGCACGCTGCAGGCGCACGGTGGGAAGCCCCCCGAACCCGAGCACGCGGTCTGCCACGATCGGGTAGTTGACGTGCATGCGCTGTTCCTGGGCGTCGGCGTCGTCATGGGGCGTCTTGTAGGCGGCGAGGTAGGCCCACATCTGCAGGGCACAGGTCGCGACGTCGCGCTTCGGGGAGCGGCGCACGGCAACGCACAGGCCGACGGGCGCGCCGTAGGCGATCGTCTGCATCAGCAGCGGCGGGGCATTGACGCGCTTGCGCACCAGCGGTGCGATGACCCCGGCTGCGACCATCCCCCATGCGGTTGCTTTGATCGCCTTCGACAGCCGCACTTGGCCGGGAGTATATGAGCCGGGCGGGGGCGGCCCTTCGGCGCTGTGGCGCTCGCGTGCGGAGAGCCTATTCGCGAGTGAGCGTACTGGCGGCCCTGGCGGCAGCCTGCACGAGAGCGCCCACGACCGTGCTGCTCTCATCCGCCTCAGGGTGCCATTGCACCCCGAGCACGAACTGCTTATCGGGAAGCTCGATCGCCTCTGGAAGATCGTCCATCGTCGAGATGCCGCTTACGACCAAGCCCTCGCCCAAGCGCTCCACGCCCTGGTGATGGTGGGACTTGGTGGCGTGGGCGACCTCGCCGGCGGCGCTCGCCGCCAACGAGCCCTCGGTGAGGATCACGTCGTGGTCGGCACCGTCGAAGGAGCCCAGCACGCGCCTGTGCTCCTGATGGCCCACATGCTCGGGCAGGTGCTGCACGAGCGTCCCCCCCAGAGCCACGTTTATCAGCTGCATGCCTCGGCAGATGCCCAGCACGGGCAGGTCGCGCTCGATCGCGGCGCGCGCGAGGGCGATCTCGAACTGGTCGCGCTCGGGCATCGTCTCGACGGTCTCGAGGTGGCGCTCGTGACCGTAGGCGTCAGGATCGATGTCCGCGCCGCCGGCGAGCACCAGCCCGTCGATCAGCTCGAGTGCCTGCTCGGGATCCTCGACGAGCTGCGCGTCCGGAGGAAGCAGCAGCGCCAAGCCCCCGGCTCGCTGGACGGCCGTCACGTAGCCGAGCGACAGGAGCACGGCCTCCTGATCCCAGACGCTCCATCTCGCGCGCTCGAGCGCCGTGCATATGCCGATCACGGGACGTTTCATCCTCCACACCTTAGGATCAACCTCGCCGAGACGCCGTTGGAGTCCCGGCGCCGGCGGCCGACCACCGACTTCGCACGAGGAGAGGAGAGAGATGAGCGAGCCGTACATGGAGCTCGAGACGGTGAACATTCGCCTACGCGATGGCGTGGCCACGATTGCGCTCAACCGGCCCGAGGCTCTCAACGCCTGGAACGCACAGCTGGGCGCCGATCTGCTGGCGGCGCTGGAGCGGGCCGCGCAGGACGAGGCCGTGCGGGCGCTGCTGATCACCGGCTCGGGAAGAGCCTTCTCCTCGGGCGCGGATCTCAAGGACCTCAGCGTCGACACCACGCCGGAGGGGCGGCCGGACGTCTACCGGACGTTGACCGAGCGCTACCACCCGATCATGCGCGCGATCCGCGACATACCCAAGCCGGTGCTCGCCGCCGTCAACGGACCGGCGGTCGGAATCGGCTGTTCGCTGGCGCTGTGCTGCGATCTGATCATGGCCGGCGAGGGCGCCTACTTCCTGCTCGCCTTCGTCAACATCGGCCTGGTGCCCGACGGCGGCTCATCGCTGTTCCTGCCGACCCGCGTGGGGATGGCGCGCGCCAGCGAGCTGTCGATGCTCGGCGAGCGCCTACCCGCTCCCCGGGCGCTCGAGTGGGGCCTGATCAATCGAGTCGTGGCGGACGAGCACCTCGAGCAGGAGAGCCAGGCGCTGGCGGCACGCCTTGCGAGTGGGCCGACCCGCTCCTATGCAGGCACCAAGCGCCAGCTCAACAACTGGCTCTATGGACGCATGGAGGAGCAGCTCGAGCTGGAGGCACAGCTACAGCAGGAGATGGCCGGGAGCGACGATTTCCTAGAGGGCGCGATGGCCTTCGTGGAGCGCCGACAGGCGCGTTTCTCCGGGAGCTAGGGCCTCGTGGCAAACGTCATCAAGCGCCTGCCGCCCAGGCCTGAATAGAATCCCCGCCGCCTTGGGCCATCTGCTCCACCCAACGTTCGCGTTCTTCACCCCGCTGTCGGGCGGCTCGCCCAACGCCGACCACATCGACAGCCTCTACAAGATCACGCTCTACATCGCGCTGGTGATCTTCGTGGCCGTGGAGGGTGGCCTGATGTACGCGCTTATCAAGTTCCGTAAGCGCAAGGGTGCTGTGGCCGCGCAGATCCGCGGGAACACCCGCCTGGAGATGGGCTGGACCGTAGCCGCGGCCGTGATCCTGGTGGCGCTCGCCGTGCTCACGTTCGCCAAGCTCGGCTCGATCCAGAACCCCCCGAGCTCGAGTCCCGGGGGAGACGAACTCACGGGTGACAGCGTGGCGTACGCCAGCTCCGAGCGCAAGCTTCCACCCAACGGCAAATCGCTGAACATCAACGTGATCGGCCGCCAGTACATCTGGCAGTTCGTCTATCCCGGCGCCGACGAACCGGACGGGCTCGGCGCGCCTTACTCCTACGAGGAAATGGTCGTCCCCACCAACACGACGGTCACGCTCGACATCGCCTCGGCAGACGTCGTGCACTCATGGTGGATCCCCGAACTGGGCGGCAAGTTCCAGGCCGTGCCCGGCTACCACAACTACACGTGGTTCAAGATCTCAAAGCCCGGCATCTACCGCGGCCAGTGCGCGATCCTCTGCGGCCGCGGCCATGCGCGCATGATCGCCACCGTCAGGGCCGTGCCCCCGGCGCAGTTCGACGAATGGCTGACCAATCAGAAGCGGGAGATCACCGAAGCCAACGCGGCCGCAAAGGAAGCGCGGGCAAAGCTGAATTCCCAGACCGGCGCAGGACAGGTCGAAAACCCCTAGGACATCAGGAGCTCAAGCGCACGACATGGCCACCTACGTAGCCCCGGTCCCCCAGATCACCGCCCACGACGCAAAGCGCGAATCCAAAGGCTGGACGAGCTGGATCACCACCACGGACCACAAGAAGATCGGGATCATGTACATGGTCACGACCTTCGTGTTCTTCTGCCTCGGCGGTGTCGAGGCGCTGATGCTGCGCCTGCAGCTCGGCGCGCCGAACAACACGCTGGTCACGCCGGAGATCTACAACCAGCTGTTCACGATGCACGGGACCACGATGGTCTTCCTGTTCGTCGTGCCGATGATGGCCGGCCTGGCCAACTACTTCGTGCCACTGATGATCGGCGCCCGCGACATGGCCTTCCCGCGCCTCAACGCCCTGTCCTACTGGCTGCTGCTGGCGGGCGGCCTGGTCTTCTACTCCTCGGTCTTCTGGAACCCGCCGGAAGCGGGTTGGGTGAGCTTCATCCCGCTGGCCAACTCGACGTACTCGCCCAGCGGCGGCGAGGACGCGTGGATCTATCTCATCCACCTCACCGGCCTGTCCTCGATCCTCGGAGCGATCAACTTCTACACCACGATCGCCAACATGCGCGCGCGGGGGATGAGCTGGGGACGGCTGCCGCTGTTCATCTGGACGATCCTCACCTACTCGGTGCTGTTGATCTTCGCTCTGCCCGTGATCGCGGCGGCGGTCACGATGCTGCTGACCGAACGGCACTTCGGCACGCACTTCTTCGACCCCACCGAGGGCGGCTCGCCGATTCTCTGGCAACACCTGTTCTGGTTCTTCGGGCACCCCGAGGTCTACATCATGGTGCTCCCGGGCTTCGGGGTGATCTCGGAGGTGCTGCCGGTGTTCGCGCGCAAGCCGATCTTCGGCTACAAGGCGATCGCGGCCTCGACCGTCGCGATCGCGTTCCTCGGCTTCCTCACCTGGGCCCACCACATGTTCACGGCGCCGATTCCCGAGGCGATCCTGGTGTTCGTGATGCTCAGCTCCTATCTGATCGCGGTGCCCACGGGCGTGAAGATCCTCAACTGGATCGCCACGCTGTGGCGCGGGACCGTCGAATTCAAGACGCCGCTGCTGTTCTGCGCGGGCGCGATCGCGATCTTCCTGATCGGCGGCATCTCGGGCATCTTCCTGGCGACGTTCCCGATCGACTGGCAGGTCAACGAAACCTACTTCGTGGTCGCGCATCTGCACTTC
This sequence comes from Solirubrobacteraceae bacterium, assembly GCA_017882455.1. Taxonomy (GTDB): domain Bacteria; phylum Actinomycetota; class Thermoleophilia; order Solirubrobacterales; family Solirubrobacteraceae; genus Palsa-744. Next base: position 39,472 of record JADGPL010000022.1, read on the forward strand.
GTTCTGCTCGGCGGAGCCGTGCTGCCGATCTTCGCGGCGATCTACTACTGGTTCCCGAAGATCACCGGGCGGATGTTGAGCGAGAGCCTCGGACGTCTGAGCTTCGGCCTGATCTTCCTCGGCGTGCTGACGACCTTCCTGATCCAGCACGTGATCGGCCTCGACGGCATGCCTCGGCGGGTCTACGAGTACAACGACGTCGGCCATCTGGCGCTCTACAACGCGATCTCGACGGTCGGCTCGTTCATCCTCGCGGCAGGCGTTATCGTCACGATCGTGAACTTTGCGCGCAGCCTCAAGGTGGGGGTCGTGGCGGGCGCAGACCCCTGGGGGGCCAACACGCTCGAGTGGTTCACGCCCTCGCCTCCGCCGGTCAACAACTTCGACGTGGTGCCCCTGGTCCGCTCGGCTGAGCCGATGAAGGACATCCGTCGCGAGATCGAGCGGCGCAGCACCAGCGGTCGCAGCGCGGGCGCCGCGACCGTCCCCACCGGCGCGACGCAGGTCGGGGTGTAGTGAGCGCAGCGCCTCCCACCGGCGCAGCTCCTGCAATCGAGGCGGCTGCGCTCGGACTGGCGCCCAGGACCCGCCAGCTGCTGAGCGACTACCTCGAGCTGACCAAGCCCAAGGTCCAGTCGCTGCTGCTGCTGACCACGATCACGACCATGTACGTGGCCGGCGATCCCTCGCCGCTGCTCGTGGCGCTCACCTGCCTCGGCGGCTACCTCTCGGCGGGCGGAGCCGGCGCTGTCAACCACTGGTTCGACCGGGACATCGACGCGCGCATGGCGCGCACCTCGACCCGCCCGATCCCCGCGGGCAGGGTCTCGCCGCGAGCCGCGCTCACATTCGGCTGCACGCTCGCTTTCCTCTCCCTCCTGGAGCTCTCGCTGACCGTCAACCCGCTCGCGGCGGCGCTGTCGTTCTCGGGCTTCCTCGGCTACGTCTTCGTCTACACCGTGTGGCTGAAGCGGCGCACCCCGCAGAACATCGTGATCGGCGGCGCCGCCGGCGCCGTTCCGCCGCTGGTCGGCTGGGCCGCCGTGACCGGGTCGGTGAGCGGCACGGCCGTGATCCTCTTCTTCATCGTCTTCTTCTGGACCCCCCCGCACTTCTGGGCGCTGTCGCTGCTGATGAAGGAGGAGTACGGCAAGGTCGGGGTGCCGATGCTCCCGGTCGTCCGCGGCGAGGCCGAGACCCGCCGGCAGATCCTCCTCTACTCGGTGCTGCTGTATGCCGTCACGCAGCTGCCCTTCTGCGCCGGGGGCTTCGGCGTGATCTACCTCGTCTCCTCGCTGGTGCTCGGCCTCGGCTTCATCGCCGGCGCCGTGCGCCTGCACCGTCGTGCGGACCGTAGCTCGGCGCTGAAGCTGTACCTCTTCTCACTGGCCTATCTCGCGCTGCTCTTCTGCGCGATGGTCGCGGACGCCCACCTGTAGGATGCGCCTCTGCCGATGATGACCCGACGCCTCGCACGCAAGAACATCCGCACCGGCCTGATCGTGGCCGCGATCTGCATGTTCATGTTCGGCATCACGTTCGTGGTGGCCGCCACGTACGTCTCATGAGCCCTCTCGATCCAGAGGTCCCGCCGGTCGGCGAGGAGATACATCTTCCCGGCCCCACGATCCTCCCGCTGCTGACAGCGCTGGGGATAACGCTTGCGCTCGTGGGCGTGACCACCTTCATAGAGCTGACGGTCGTGGGCGTGGTGCTGACCCTGTACTGCGTCTTTGCCTGGATCAAAGACACCCGCCGCGAAGTGGACGAGCTTCCGCTCGACACGCACGGCGAGAGCTGAGCTCACTACTTCGTGCTACGATACATCGCGTAACGTAGTAGCGTGCGGTCCTGGCGGCTGCGCCCGATGACGAAGGAGCGCGATGACGAGCAAGCTCGCGGACCTGGGACGCTGGTCTGAGCCTTCGCTGCTGGTGCTGTCGAGCCTGGCCGGCGGCGACAAGCACGGCTACGCGATGGTCAGCGACATCGAGGCGCTCGCCGGAGTCCACCTCGGGCCCGGAACCCTCTACGGCGCCCTCTCGCGCCTGGAGGACCAGGGCCTCATCCTCGCACTGCCCGCACAGGGGCGCCGCCGCCCCTACCGCATCACGGCCGCGGGCGCCCGAGCGCTCGAGGAGCAGCTCACAACGATGGCGAGCGTCGCCAACACGGGCCTCACCCGCCTGCGCGCAAACGGAGCGCCGGCGTGAGCGTCGCCGCCCACCGAGGACGCATGGCGAGGCTGCTCGTGGGCCTCTACCCGCTCGCCTGGCGTGAGCGCTACGGGAGGGAGATGGAGGCGCTGATCGACGTGGTCGTCACGGGCGCGCTGCTCGGCGGGCTCGCAATCGCATTCGGCGGCCTGCCCCTGCTGTGGCAGGCCGTGCGCCACGCCCTCCGGGAGCGCGACGGGCGCCTGATGCTCCTGCTCCTCTCCCCCGCGCTCGCGCTCGTCGGCTTTGGCGCGCTGAGCTGGCTGCTGTTCGTGACCGCGCCTGCCCGCCACGGCCAGTTCCCGCTGAGCTTCGTTGTCCTCTTCCAGGCGCCCTGGCGCCTCGCCGGATGGGCATGCGCCGCGGTCTGCGCGCTGGCCCCTCGCTGGGCGCTGGCCCGTATCGAGCTCTCGCCCCGGGCCCTGCGTCGTGCCAGCCGCGCAGGGGCTGCGCTGGCGACGGCGACGGTGCTCATCGCGGGCGCCCTGATCGTCTACGTCTGCGTCCTGGCGCTACAGGCCGGCAAGCTCTCAGCGCAGAGCACCGCGCCGGTCGGCGCGAGCACTGGAGCCATGCTGGCTCTCCACGCAGCGATGGCGTGCCTCGCCAGCACGCTGGCGCTGGCCGCGGCGAAACGCGCCAGCCGCGCCGCCCGCGTTCGCTGACGCTCGCCTCGAGCATCCATGCTCTTCAGGACACGCAGGCAGTGGCGAGGCGGGCGCGGTCCCCAGCCCGCGCCCGGCCGCCGCGGCCATTGGCGCGCCCGCTCCCCAGCAGGCGCGCCGCCCCTCTCACCCCACGGCCGCCTTGTCCGGCACCAGACAGATCGCCCCATCCTGGGTCCAACAGCGCACGATGTCGCGGACCGACAGGATGCCAACCGTCTCGGCACCGTCAAGAACGATCAGATGGCGAAAGCCTCCGCGCACCATCGCGCCGGCGGCCTCCTCCAACGACCAGTCGGGTGCTGCAAAAACGACGTCACGAGTCAGATGCGCAGCCACGGACTCCCCGTTGGGGTCCTCTCCGGCACCCACCGACATGAGGATGTCGCGCTCGGTGATGATCCCCGGACCGTTCCCCTCCGGATCCATGACCACGGCCGCCCCCACGCGCCGCTCGGACATCAGCCGCGCGACCGCGCGCAGGGTGTGCCCCGGCCCGACCGTGAGAACCATGCGACTCATGCCTTCGTGAACCTGCATCCCCTCGTCCTTTGGCTCGCCTTCAGATCTCTTCCCCGGAAGCCACCGCCACTTCTCCTTGGCGCTCAACTGCCCGGGAAACCGCTCTTCCAAGCCTTAGCAACTATTGCCTCAATCTAGTGCCTGGGCGTATGCGAGTCAAGGTCCGAGCGGTCCGTGGACGGAGGCATTAGGATCACGCTCCCGATGGAGAGGAACGCCGCACACCAGAACTCCCCCGCGCGCACCGGAGCCACAGCCGGTGTCTAGGCAGCGCTCGCTCGGCATCGCCTTCGCGCTGGCGGTCATAGCCGTTGCGATCGGCGTGGTGCTGAGCTACTCGATCCACTGGTTCCCCGTCCAGGCCTCCGTCCAGGCCAAGAACACCGACCGGCTCTACCACGTGCTGGTCCTCGCCTCGATCCCGATCTTCGTGATCGTCGTGACCGTGATCCTGTACAGCATCTGGCAGTTCCACATGAAGCCCGGCGAGGAGCTCAAGGACGGGCCGCCGATCCACGGCAACACGCGCCTGGAGGTCTTCTGGACCGCGATCCCGACGGTGCTGCTGCTGGGCCTGGTCAGCTACTCGTTCGTGGTGCTGCACGAAAACGAGAAGAAGCCCGCACGCGAGATCCAGATCGGCGTGACCGGACAGCAGTTCGCCTGGACCTACCAGTACCCGCCGTCGGTGACCGGCGGTGCGCCGCTGAACAGCAGCCAGCTCTATGTCCCCAAGGGCGAGTCCGTCAACTTCGGCATGCACAGCAAGGACGTGATCCACGCCTTCTGGATCCCGGCGTTCCGCCTGCAGGAGGACGTCGTGCCGGGGATCACCACCCACTATCGCGCCACGGCCGTGCGCCTCGGCAACTATCCGGTGGTCTGCAACCTGCTGTGCGGCCTGGGGCACTCGCTGATGCGCTCCACCGTCCACGTCGTGACCGAAGCGCAGTTCCAAGCATGGATCAAGAGTCAGGTGACCGCTGGCTCGAGCACGGCCGCCGCCGGTTCCACAAGCAGCGGGGCTACGGGATAATGTTGCCCGACGCGATGACCGGTTTCGAGGGCACACCCTGATGGCCGCCAAGCTTCGAGCCCCGGGCTTCTACCGCGCAGGCTGGATGATGGTCGGCGGTGCGCTCTTCGCCACCGCGCTGACGTGGCTCGTGCGGATGGCCACCGGCCACTCGACCTTCCAGCACTTCATCTCCCCGGACGCGATCCTCTCGGTCTCGCTGCTGGCCGTGCCGCTCGCGTTCCTGATCGGGATCGGCGGCTTCGACTACTGGTTCTACTGGGCGATCGGGCGCCCCACGCGCCCGGAGGACCACTCCAGCCACGGGGCCTACACCTGGAAGGACTACTTCCGCATCAACACCGATCACAAGGTGATCGGCATCCAGTACCTCGTCAACTCGTTCTTCTTCCTGCTCGTGGGAGGCCTGCTCGCGCTGCTGATGCGCGCGCAGCTCGCGCAGCCCGGCTCGCATTTCGTCGACGCCAACACGTTCAACGGCCTGTTCTCGGTCCACGCCTCGCTGCTGATCTTCCTGTTCATGGTGCCCGTGTTCGCGGGCTTCGGCAACTACGTGATCCCGTTGATGATCGGCGCGCCCGACATGGCGTTCCCGCGCCTGAACGCCCTCTCGTTCTGGCTGCTGCCGGTCGCAGGCATGATCATGCTGGGGAGCTTCTTCGCGCCGGGCGGCGCGTTCGCAGACGGCTGGACCGCCTATGCGCCACTGTCGGTCAATGCCCCGATCGGACAGACGTTCTTCTCGATCGGCGTCCAGTTCGCGGGCGCATCCTCGATCATGACCGCGCTCAACTTCCTCGTGACCATCATCACGATGCGGGCGCCGGGCATGAGCTTCTTCCGCATGCCACTGCTGGTGTGGGCCAACTTCGCCACATCGCTCCTGGTCGTGATCGCGACCCCGTTCATCGCGGCCTCGCAGTTCTTCGTGCTGCTGGACCGCGCGCTCGGCTTCAACTTCTTCAACGCCGCCAAGGGCGGAGACGTGCTGATGTACCAGCACGTCTTCTGGTTCTACTCCCATCCGGCGGTGTACATCATGATCCTGCCGGGCTTCGGGATCATCAGCGAAGTGATCGCGGTCAAGTCGCGCAAGCCGATCTTCGGCTACCGCATGATGGCGTTCTCGCTGCTGGCGATCGTGGGGCTCGGATTCACGGTGTGGGCGCACCACATGTTCACCTCGGGCATGGCCGCCTGGATCCGCATCCCGATGGCGATCACGACCGCGATCATCGCGGTGCCGACGGGCATCAAGGTCTTCTCCTGGCTGGCCACGCTATGGCGAGGGGTGTTGCACCTGGATACGGCGATGCTGTTCGCGCTCGGCTTCATCACCACGTTCACGCTGGGCGGCATCAGCGGCATCATGCTCGCGATGGTGCCCTTCGACATCCACGTGAGCGCCACCTACTTCATCGTGGCGCACATCCACTATGTGCTCTTCGGAGGCTCGCTGATGACGATCTTCGCGGGCGTCTACTACTGGTTCCCGAAGATGACGGGCCGGATGTATGACGAGCGCCTGGGAAAGTGGCATTTCTGGACGACGTTCATCTTCGTCAACCTGACGTTCGCCCCGATGCACGTCCTCGGGCTGCAGGGGATGCCGCGACGGGTGGCCACCTACGCAGCGCAGTTCGCCGATCTCAACCTGTTCATCTCGATCGCGAGCTTCGGCCTCGGGGCGACCACCCTGCTGTTCGTCTACAACATGGTCACCAGCTGGCGCGGCGGGCCGCGGGCCGTGAGCAACCCCTGGCGAGCCCTGACGCTCGAGTGGCAGGTCAGCTCGCCCCCTCCGATCTTCAACTTCGATCGCCTGCCGACGGTGGTGGGCGGTCCCTACGAGTACGGTGTCCCTGGCGCCGTGCACGGCATCTTCGCACCCGCCCCCGCACCGACGGTTGCTGGAGCAGGAGCCGGCGTCGTGAGCGCACCCAGTCAATGACGAGGAGGCACAACCGGTGAAGGAAGTTCTCGTGGTCGCCAACCGCACCCTCGGCGGCGCCAAGCTGCTCGAGGCCGTCCGCACGCGCGCCGCCGCCGGCGATGTCCGCTTCCGCCTGGTGGTGCCCCAGAGCAAGCCCTCGGCAGGCCTCGTGATCTACGACGAGGCCGTGCGCGAATCGGCGCAGGTGCGTGTCGACCTCGCGCTCTCGGCGGTCTCGGCGGAGGGCATCGAGGCCACCGGCGAAGTCGGCGACGGCGATCCCTTCCTCGCCACGATGGACGCCGTGGCCCAGCGCCGCCCCGACGAGATCATCGTCTCGACCCATCCGGCCAGCCACTCTGGATGGCTGCGGCGGGATCTGATCGAGCGCATCCAGAACGCGACCGGCCTGCCCGTGGAACACGTCGTGGTCGATCTCGAGCACGAAACCCTGCCCTTCAGCGTCACGCTCGTGCTGGCCAACAAGACCTCCAGCGGAGAGGAGCTGCTCGAGCACCTCCAGGAGCAGGCCGCGCGCGGAGGACAGCATTTGTTCATCGCAGTTGTGCCCCAGGCCGACGGCAGCGGCCACGGGCCGGCCGAGGCTCGCGCGCGCCTGGCCAAGATGCTCGACCGTCTCGCCGGCGCCGGGCTTCTCAGCTCTGGGATGATCGGCGATCCCGACCCGTACACGGCCGCCATCAACGCCCTCGAGCTCTTCAGGGTCGACGACGTGGTCATCTCCACCCTCCCGGGAGAGCGCTCGGGCTGGCTGCGCTCCAATCTCATCGAGCGCGTTCGCGGCGCCACCTCCGCACGCGTGGAGCACGTGGTCGTCGACCCCCAGGCCACGACGACCACCGCGGCTCCAGCCGCTTAGCGAGGAGCCCCATGGAGGCAGCCAGCATCAGTCACGGAGCCGCTCACGCGGGCGAGCACCACGGCCCGCCGGCGGCGAACCGCAGCTCGCGGGTCGAGCCCGCGCTGCTCGGGATGCTGCTTTTCATCATCTCCGAGATCATGGTCTTCGGGGCGTTCTTCACCGCCTACTTCTTCATCCGCATCGCCAGCGGCGACCCGTGGCCGGCCCACGGCACCACCCTGCCGGTGCAGGTCGCCGGCGTGAACACCGCGATCCTGGTGTCCTCCTCGTTCACGATCCACTGGGCCCAGACCTCGATCAAGAACGGCAACCGCTTCGGGCTGAAGGCCGGCATGCTCACGACCTTCCTGCTCGGCTGCACGTTCCTGTTCATCCAGATCAACGAGTACGCCAACATCGGCTTCGCCCCCCAGGACGCCGCCCAGCAGACGATCTTCTACTCGCTGACCGGCCTGCACGGTGCCCACGTGTTCATCGGGCTGCTGCTGCTGCTGTTCGTCACGATCCGATCCTTCCGCGGCCACTACACGCCCGAGGAGCACCGCGGGGTCGAGGTGCCCGGCATCTACTGGCACTTCGTCGACATCATGTGGTTGGTCGTTTACACGACCGTCTACATCCTCTGACGGTCTGACGGCTGTGGACACGGTGCTGGACGATCTCCGATCGGTCTGCGTCCTCGGTCGCTCATGTGCTCAAGCACATTTCAGCGCTACTGCCTGTGCCCCGAAGGGGTACGTCCTTGTCTCGCTTGATCCACAGCCGTCAGACAGCTGGCTTGTGAACCGTCCGTCGTGCTGAATCCTCTGCGCTCCGAGGATGAGGCCTTCCGCTTCCTGCTCTACGCGATCGCCGTGATCGTGGTGATCGTCGCCTTGATCCTGATCCTCCGCGCGATCCTCTGAGCGTCATCGGCGCGAGCGCCCGCCCAAGACGTCGCTCGACCGGAGGATCGGCACTCTCGACGATGCCGTGATCCCGCATGGGAAGCCGGATCGCGGCATGACCCCCCGCCGGGTCAGGGTTGTGCGAGCGGCGCGAGCGGTGCGGTGCGCCGGACTCCGGCCCTATTTGACGGTCAGCGTGCCGTACATCCCTGCGGCGCGGTGTCCGGGCGCTTCGCAGAAATACGTGTAGGTGCCCGGCTTGAGATTGACCGTCACCGTGGCCGTGCCCTTGGTCGTGAACTGACTGGCGCCCAGCTTGGCTCCGCCGGGGGTGGCTCCGTGAGCACCGGATTCGATGGCGATGTTGTGCGAGACACCGGACAGGTTGGGCATTTCGATCGTTACCGCCCCGGGGGTGGCGGTGGCCTTGCTGGTCACGTAGGCGAGCTGGCCGCTGGGGCTGGCGGGGATCTGAAGCTTGCCGCCCTTCTCCACGGCGGGCTTGCCGGCGCCTGGGGCTTCGACCGCGGTGGCCAGCAGGCCACTGTCCTTTCCAGGCGCAGCCGCCACCTTGGCGATGTAGGCGGCGACATCTTTCAGCTTGGCGCCCGTAACGAGGTCTTTGGGCATGACGCCTTCTGGGTTGGGGAGCTGTATCTGGCCTTCCACGACGCCACGCACCGAGCCGCGCTCGAGCCCTTCGGCGATGCTCGCGCGGAAGGCTTCGTCGAGGTTGGGGCCGACGGTGCCCTTGGTGTCGGCCCGCGCGAGCGTGTGGCAGGACCCGCACTTGGCCACGAAGGTCTGCTTGCCGAGGATCAGGTTGGCGTTGTCGGCGCCCTTGACCGAACATCCGGCCGTACCCACGGCCAGCGCCAGCAGCACGAGGCCGGCGCAGGCGCGTGAGCCGAGGCCGCCGCAGCGGCGATCGGAGCGTTGGGAGGCGTCGGGGTCGGCATGCACGAAGCTCATCGGCGGGCGGAACACTATCCGAAGCGGCGGGCGGCTGGACGCAAGCTCAGGCCGGCCGAGCGCCGCTTCTCATGGCTTGCGCAGCTCGTCCAATTCGCCGTGGGCCGCCGCGATCACCCCGTGCGCCACGCGATCCCAGGACCAGCGTTCGCGGACCGTGGCGATGAGGCCCTCACGAGTCCTGGCGCGCAACTCGGGGGCAGCCTGGAGCCAGGTGACGAGTCGCTGTGCCAGCGACCGCACGGCCTGGTCGTCCACGGGAAAGGAGAGGCTCGCCGCAGCGGCCTCGGGCACGGCCCGGGCGAGCGCCTCGCTGACCTCGAGCAGCCCCGAATGAGCGGCGCTCAGCGGCAGCGCGCCGCACGCCGCCGCCTCGGCGGCCACCATCCCGAAGGCCTCGGGAAAGGTGCTCGGCACGACCAGCGCCTCGCAGGCCGGGAGCAGGTCCGCGAGCTCCTCGTGCTCGAGGCGTCCGGTGAACACCACACGCTCCCCCAATCGCGTCGCGGCCTCGATGTAGCGCTCGCGTCGCTCCCCGTCGAGCCCATCCAGGAACGCGAGCAGATGCCTCAGGGGGTGCCTGGGGGCAGATTCGTCCTCCACGGCCCTACCCGCGAGGGCCAGTGCCCGTGCTCGCTCTAGATCTCCACGGCCAAGCGCCGCAAGCAGGCCTTCCAGGCCCTCCCGATAGGCCCCGAAGCCCACCACCACCAGACGCGCCCGCGGAACGCTCTCGAGCACGAGCGGCCACGCGGCTGCGAGCAGGTCCACACCCTTGCTCACGATCAGCTTGCCCACGTAGGCCACGAGGAGGTCACGCTCGGGGTCAAGGCGCTCGAGCGACGCGCCCGCGGCGCGTGGGTCGCGGGTGAAGGCGCTGCTCGCCCGCTGCTCGCCCGCGTGCGATGTCCGCAGCCGCTTCCCCAGCGCTCGCAGCCCCGCGGCCGCCGCCGCGGGCTCGCGCGGGGTGAAGCGCTTGACGTCCACGCCCGGAGGGCCCAACCGCGTGCGTCTGGGCAGCTCCGGGTCCCCGAGCGCCTCCCACAGGCTCACAGCCGTATGGTGGGAGCCGACGAGGATCCCGCCTGCCCCCGCCAGACCCTCGCGGGCCACCGGCAGGAAGCGCTCGGGCTCGGGCTTGACGGTGTACTCCAGCGCGCTGCCATGGATCTTGACCGCATACGGCACAGCCCCGCTCAGCGCGCGGGCGAGGATCACGGGGCCCATCACCAGGTGGTTGGCCAGCGCGGCCTGCGGCCCGAGGAGACCGGCCACCTCGGCCACCGCGGCCACGTTGGCATGGAGGTAGTGGGCGAGCTCCTGCTCGCTGCACTGAGAGAAGGTGCGCGCCTCGATCCCCTCGTAGCGGTCGGCCACGTACACGGGCAGCAGGGGGCCGATGTCCGGACGGTAGACCACGCAGCGTCCACGCCCCGTCTCCCCGCCGCGACCCCCACGGCCCTCCAGCGCGCGCACGCGAAGCGAGCCTCCCTCCCACTCGCCCACCGCGTCCACGAACGGCTGGTCCTGCGGGTGGCGGTCCTGGCAGAGCAGGTGCACCTCGTGGCCGAGACCCACGAGCGCCTCGGCCAGCCGCGCGTTGTAGACGTTGGACCCCGTGCCGCCAAGGAGGTAGCCGTGGAAGATCAGGACGCGCACGCACCGCCAGCCTATCCGCGTGCACGGCGCCCGCGAGCGTGTCGCGGAGGCGTAAGCGGACCCGTCGGCACACGCAGCCGATCGGACGCCCACCTGCTCCGGTAAAGTGCGCTTGGTGAGCACGAGACAGCGTTACCGCCTGCGCAACCCCGCCACCGGTCGCGAGGTCATGGTCGAGGCCGAGCCCGATGAGATCTACCTCGACCGGGAGTCCGACGAGCCGCTCGAAGTCGTCGGCAAGGTGCTGCCGTTGGCTCCCTCTCCGTCGAAGCTTCCCTGGTCGGTCGAGAACCTGCGCTTCTGTCCCTGGTGTGACCAGCTCGCCCAGAAGGATCTCAACGACTGTCCCACCTGCCGACGGCGCATGGGGCCGCTTTGAGGCCACGAGGGCTGGCGGCCGCAGCCTGCGTAGCGCTGCTCGCGCTGGGCGTCACGGCATGTGGTGGCAGCAGCGTGTCCGACGCTGTGCCCAAGAGCACGCCCGAAATCACACCGCCGACAGACACGAGCGCCGAAAAGGCTGCCGTCCAGACGACTTCCACGTCGACCACCGCGACCAAGACTTCGAGCACCAAGAGCGAAGAATCATCCGGGGGCGAACAGTCCGAAGGCGGCGAAGAATCCGCGAGCAAAGAAAGCTCCAAAGAAACCGGAGCATCGGGCGGCGCCCCGGCCGAAGAAAAAGAAAAAGCCAGCAGCGAAACCAAAGGCGGCGGGGAATCGGCCGGCGGCGGCTCCAGCCCCACCGGCGGCGCCAGCGCCCCCTAGCGACCAAGGACGCCGGATCGGCCAGCGCCGGCCAGCGGGGGCGTCCTAAGGGGTGGAGATCAGCGTGGCGCTGTAGGTCAGACGCGCGGTCTGGTAGAGGCAGAAGTACTGGACCGGGACGCCGATCTGGGTGTCGGTCGTCTGGGCGCTCGTGCTCGTGCACTGCTTCTTGGGACGGCTCGCGCGCCATGAGGTGTCGTTGCCGAAGCCGAGCGCCAGCGCGGGCGCCCACGAGGGCACCGTGAGGGCGATGACGTCGCCCTTTTTGACGGGGATGGTCGTTTCGAGCGGGAACTGGGCCGTCTTGCCGAAGTAGGGCTGGAGCTTGACCAGCGGGCCCTGCGCGATCAGCTTGTAGGTGAGGTTGGGGCTCTTCTGCGCCCGCAACACCGCGATGCCCGCTTCCGATACCCCGCCCTCGTTGGCGTTGAAGAACTTGATCTGGGTGGCGTTGGGCTTGCCCAGCGTGATCGTCCAGGCGACGATCGTGCCTGTCTGGGTGGCGCTCAGGGGGTTGCGCACCGTGCCGACCTTGACCTGGAAGCCCGTCGTGCGGCTAACCGCCAAGCATGGACTGGCCGGGCAGCTCGGCACCGTGGGCGGCGTCGTCGCCGGGATCACGCCGATTTCAGCCAGCGTGGCTGGTGCCACGGCGGGCGCCACCAGCGCGAGCGCCAGGGCCCCGAGCACGGCTATATGCATGTTTATCCGTCTCATCTGTGCCATTCAACACACCCAACCGTCAGATGTAGCGGTTGGATCATTTCGCTACGGGCCGCCCAGTTCCTGCGCCACGGCGGCGATCTCGTCCTGATCGCCGGGGGACGGGACCCATGGAAGCTGCAGAGGGTCGCCCTCGTAGCGGGGGATCACGTGCACATGGAAGTGGAAGACCGTCTGCCACGCGGCCGCGCCACAGGAGTTGATCAGGTTGACTCCGTCGGCGCCCAGACGCTCCTTGGCGCGCGCGGCCAAACGCCGGGCGGCAAGGATCACAGCCTGCAGATCCTGCTCGCCGATGCTCAGCAGGTCGACACTGTGGGCGCGCGGGATCACGAGCGCATGGCCCCGCGTGGCCGGAGCGATGTCCATGAAGGCGATGGTCCGCTCGTCTTCCTCGACAACGCGTGCCGGGAGCTCGCCCGCGAGGATCCTGCAGAAGATGCAATCGGGATCTGCCATTCGCTGCACCCTAGATGTTTTGCGCAACCGCGCGCGCGTAGGCAAGCGCCTGCTCGCGCGTGTCCAGCTCACCCGCATAGCGGGCCTCGGCGAGCGCCTCGAGCAGCTCCCCCAACCGCGGCCCCGGCGCAATGGCGAGCTCGCGCGCGAGCTCATCACCGCGCAGCAGCGGTGCTCCCGGCCCATCGGCGTGCCAGCGCAGGGCCGCGCCGAGCATGTCTCGGGCCACCGCCAGGTGCGCATCGATCGCCGCGCCCGCTTTGTCCCCGCGCGTGGCCAGCCGATCGGCGACCGACAGCAGCGTCACGTCCACCTCGACCGGCGAACAGGCCCGCAGATAGGCGAACACGGTCCGTCTGGCCAGCGGCTGGGGCTCGTGCACCAGGAAGCCGAGCCGCAGATGGTGGCGGACCAGCGCCGCCACGTGCGCCCGCAGGCGCTCGCTTGCCCGCAGGCGCTCGAGCACCGAGCGCGCCAGCTCCGCACCGCGGACGTCGTGGCCGATGAATGTCACGCGCCCATCCAAGGGGCGCACCTCGCGAGTCAGCGGCTTGGCTGCATCGTGCAGCAGCGCGCCCCAGCGCAGGGCCTCGCCACGGCTGAGCTCATCGGCGAGCGGCTCGGACAGGAACCCCCGAACCTGTGCGTCGTGGGAGCCCGTCACGCGATCCAGCTCCTCGGCGTGCGGCCCGCCGCGCTCCGTCAACTCGATCGTGCGGTCGAGGACCTCGAACGTGTGCCCGTGGACGTCACGGTGGTGGAAGCGGCTCTGCTCCACGCCCCGCAGGGCCTCGAGCTCGGGTAGCACCACGGCGGTGGCGCCGAGATCGTGCATGAGCTCCAGGCCTTCGCGCGCGCGGGTGGCAGCCAGAATGCGGCGCAGCTCGGCGAATACCCGCTCGGCCGAGACCCCACCCAACGCTCCCGTGCTCTCCCGCGCGCAACGCACGGTCTCGGCCTCGGGAGCGAGATCTAGCTCCACCGCCGCCCGCACGAGGCGCAGCACCCGCAGTGGATCGTCGGCGAACGCACTCGGGCCCGCCATGCGCAGGCGTCGAGCCTCGAGGTCCGCCAGCCCGCCGAGAGGGTCGATCGGGCTCCCTCCCTCGAGCGGCTCGGCGATCGCGTTGACCGTGAAGTCCCTCAGCGCGAGGTCCTGCTCGAGCGTCTCCGCGCGCAACGGCTCCACGTCGATCTGCCACGAGTGATCGCGCGCCACCACCCGCCAGGACCCGAACTCCTCGGAGAGGGCAAAGCAGGCCGCGCGACCCGCCGCTCGGGAGACCGCGCGCGCGGCCTCCCCTGGATCGCCCTCGACGACCATGTCGAGGTCTGCCGTCTCACGGCCCAGCAGGCGATCGCGCAGGGTGCCGCCGACCACCCATGCGCGCCTGCCGGCCAGTCCCGTGCGGGCGATCTGAAGAGCAGAGCTCATCTCGCCCGCGCGTGCGGCCCCGCCCTCACGACGCCTTCTCGTCGGCGACGGGCGCTCCGTCGCGATGGTAGACCCGCGGCACGCGCGGCGTGAGCGCGCAGGTGATCTCGTAGTTGATCGTGTCCAGGCGGCGCGCCACCTCCTCGGCGGTGATCCGCTCGCTGCCCTGGAAGCCGATCAGGACCGCTCGCTCGCCCCGCATCCTCGCGGCGTGCTCGTCCATCCCCAGGTCGACCGTGATGCTGTCCATGCTCACCGTCCCCACCAGCGGATGGCGATGTCCGCCGATCAGCACGTCCGCG
>JADGPL010000038.1 GCA_017882455.1 Solirubrobacteraceae bacterium
CCGCCCCATGTTCGCCTACATGACCGACCTGCTCGCCGCCCACGCCCGCGGCGACCCGCCCCCATCCCTCGCCTGAACACCAGAGGACTGAACGGTTACCCAAATCGTCCAATTTGCGAGGGTTTCTGGACACATTGGACGGGTCTGGAGGGGTGGATGTTCTCAAAAATGTTCTCACGGATCGAGTTCGCTGAGACGCCGCAGGCAGTCAGTAGCCTCCTGGCGGATGCCGCCTGACCCGATCTCAGTTCGCTGGACCCTGCACGCCGTTGAGAAGGCTCGGCAGCTCGGGTGCTCCCGCTCCGATGTCGAGACTGCCCTGCTGGAGGGGCATCGCAGCCGGCACCGCAATCCAGGGCAGGCGCAGTGGCGCGTGGTCGCCGGTCGGCTCGTGATTGCTTACGAGCACCCCGACCATGACGATCCGCTTGTGGCTCGGGTTGTGACGATCTGGCGGCGGCGCTAGCCTTTGCTCATGCGGATTGACGGTCACTACGACGCTGAGGCAGACATCGCTTGGATTCGCTTTGAGAACTACGACCCGAGCACGGCCGTCGCTGAGGAGAGCGACGCTGGGCTGCGAGAACTAGATCCCGTTAGCGGCGAGCTGGTTGGCCTGGAGTTTTGGCAGGCGAGCAACAAGCTGCCGGCCGATTTCCTTCGGATGCTCCCGCCACCGCATCTCGAGGTCGCCGCCTGAACCAATAGCAAGATTCGCAAGCGGACGCCCCAAGGCGTCTGATGCGCTATGCGCCTAACTGGACAACGTTCAAACCGTCAAGCCGTAGTCGAGACGCTCGTCGCGATGCTGGTCAGCGAGCCAGATCGCAGACTGCGCCAGAGGCTACTCGGGCTTGTCGAGAGGTAGCCACGAGCATCGATGGTACGCGCCTGCTGGGCGTAGGCCTGATCGCGGGGCTCTGACAGAAGGGGCTCAGCGTCGATGCACTTGGGCACCGTCGTGAGGGAGTACCTCGCGCTACGGGCGAACCACGCGGAAGCTGAAGCTCTTCGTCTTCGTTGCCGTGCTGGTGGTGGCCGTGGCGATGAATCTCGCAGTGTAGGTGCCCGGCTTTAGAGTTTTCCCGCGGATGCGCCCCGAGAAGGGAACTTCGTTGTGTCCCGCGTGGGAGACGCGCGTCAGCGTCATGTAGGTGGTCACGCGCGAGCACTTGCGCTTGCCGGTGTTCTTTGGTGAGGGCGCTAGGCATGTTTTGCCGACGCGCCTGCCAGGGCTCGAGCCGGTGATGGCAATCTTAACCGTGCCCGCCTTGTCGAGGATGTAGTTGAAGATTGTGCCCTTGGCGGTCGCGGATTTGGCCACGGCGAATCCCGGGGTCAGCCAACCCGCCGGGGCGAAGGTCGCGTGCGAGCCCCATACACGGCTGAAGTCGGGTGGGATCGATGAGCCGGTGACGCTTCCGCCTCCGCAGCCGCTGCAGCCAACGACCAGAGGAGGTATGTAGCTGCCCGGGCCGTTGTTCGGCGCCGGCGGTGCCGCAGCGGGGCCTCCGCCATCGACGGCTACTCCGAAGGGGGCGGTGAGACCGGTGATGAAGTTCGGGTCGCCCCCACCGCCGCTGATGCTGGCGCGGCCGATGCTGCCGCCCCCAGCGGCGTACGCGTTGAGATTGCTCGCGTAGACGAATGATCCGTCGACCGACACTCCCGTGACCTGCTTGCCGATGGCAGCGAAGTTGTCTGTCGCTTCGCTGCCATCGGACTTCAGCGCGCGGCCGACTGTGGTGCCGAGGCTCACGTTTCCGCTGTGGACCACTTCGTTGATACCCCAGTAGACATATTTGCTATCGACCGCCACGCCGCAGGGCACCACGGTTTCGTTGAATGTGGCGGGAAGCGGGATCCACTGTCCTTCGGGAACATTGGCGGTGCCGAAGTCGGCTAGCTTGGCGCGCCCGATGCTGGAGGTTCCGCGATTGGCGAAGTACACATAGGTCCCGTCGGTGGCGACCCCGCAGGTGCGGGGGTTGGGCTGTCCGAACACCGAGGTGAACAACTCGGGCTGCCCTCCCCCTGCAGCAGGCGTCTGCCCCACATCGGCCGTGTCTATGCCATAACCGGTCCAGTAGAGGTTCGCGCCGCCCACGGCGAGACCGGTGATGGCGTTGCTGGGCGCCCCCGTGAAACTGTAATTCGGGCTGCTCCCATCCAGGAGTGACCGGCCGATCGCCGGCGGCCCAACGGCTCCTCCGGATACGCTGTTGAGGCCGTGAGTCCCCCAGTAGAGGTACTGCGAGTCCACAGCCACGCCGCGCGAGAACGCGTACGCACCCGGCGGCCCCGCGACGAAGCTTTCGTTGACCTGGGTGCCGTCCAGCCCGGCCCGTCCGACTCCGGAGCCGTATGGATATTCGTGCCCCCAGTAGATCCAGGCGCCGGCTGACGGAGCGAGCACGAGGGAGGCGAGGAACACTGCGAGCGCACCGAGATAGGTGCTATTCCGCCGAGTCATCCCCAGACTCTACCGGCCCGAGGCACCGCGACGGTATGGCCGCGGGCCGGGCGTCACGCGACTGGTGCCCCAATTCCGCGATCGCCGCGAGTGACTTGTGCTCTTGGTTCCCACGGTCATGCAACCCCGCAGCACGCCTAAATGTCGTCGGGAAAGGCACGCACCTACAAGAGATTCCGCTCTGCAAAGCCAAGAAATGCGCCCGAGTGGACTCGAACCACCACGGGGAAAACTCCCCACAAGGCCCTCAACCTTGCGCGTCTACCAATTCCGCCACGGGCGCAGGGGGGCGAGTATACCCGGGGCGGCCTCCCGGCCGATGGGCTGAAATGCCCGCAACTTGCATCCGTCCTCAGCCGGCGCTACATTGCGAACACATGTTCGTTGAAGCGCATCGTCCACCCGACAGCGGAGGCATCCAGGCATGGATCTGACCAAGCGCCAGCAGGAGATCTTCGACTTCATCCGCAAGTACTCCGCCAAGTATGGCTACCCGCCCACGGTGCGCGACATCGGCAAGGCGGTGGGCTTGGCGTCCTCTTCGACCGTGCACGCGCATCTGGCCAACCTGGAGAAGATCGGTCTTCTGCGGCGCGACCCCTCGAAGCCCAGGGCCATCGAGCTGCTGGACAGGGCGGTGGGGAGCGCGGTGGACAGCGTCCGCGGCATCGTGCGCGCGGAAGGCCTCCCGCTGCTCGGCTCGGTGGCCGCCGGTCAGCCGGTGCTGGCGGAGGAGAACATCGAGGAGTACGTGTCGGTGCCCGAGATCGCGGGCGGCGAGGACGGGGAATACCTGCTGCGGATTCGCGGCGACTCGATGAAGGACGCGGGCATCCTCGAAGGCGACTACGTGGTCGTGCATCCCCAGGACACGGCGACCAACGGCGACGTGGTCGTGGCGCTCCTCGGCGAGGAGGCCACCGTCAAGCGCTTCTTCCGTGAACCGGACCACGTGCGGCTGCAGCCGGAGAACGAGACGATGGAGCCGATTCGCAGCAAAGAGGTCAAGGTGCTCGGACGCGTTGTGGGTCTGCTCAGGCGGGTTTGAAGCGGCCGTTGCTCGCGCGGCTGCCCCGCCTCGCGGATTCAGCCCTTCCCAGCGTGCCCCTCACCCGCTAAGTTGACCGGGCAGGTCAGGCGGCCGCGGAGGCCCGAAGCCTTCGAGGAAAGTCCGGACATCACAGGGCAGGGTGGTCGAAAGATCGACCCGGGGAAACCCGCGGGAAAGTGCCACAGAAACAAACCGCCTACGTCCGCCGTCCCACGTGAACGGCGGGCCGGCAAGGGTGAAATGGTGCGGTAAGAGCGCACCAGCGTCGCGGTGACGCGGCGGCTGGGCAAACCCCACTCGATGCAAGGCCAAAACGGACCGTTTGCAGGCTGCCCGCCAAGGTCCAGGTAGGCCGCTCAGATGGATGGCCGCTCAACGACAGAATCCGGCTTATCGACCCGCTAAGGAAAAGCCCCGCTCCGGCGGGGTTTTTCTATGGGTCGAGTCGCTGGGTGCTCGTCACGCGAAGGAAGGTCAGGCAACCTGGGGGGCGCGTGCGCGAAGGTATGGGCTGAGGTAGCGCCCGAAGACCTTCTCCGGCGGCGTGTTGGACTCGGAGTCGTTGAAGTGACCGTGGAGAGTGGTCGCTGCGGTGGCCTGACCAAGCTCGTCGAGCTCGGTTCGCAGGAAGACCGGATTGGCACCGCCGACCAGGCGCGCACGCAGCACGCGACGGGCCCGGGGCTGCGCGACTGTGGCCCCTTGGTCGAAGGCGAGGCGCTGCGCGATCACGTCCGCTTGCTGGGCGGCCAGCCCGCCCTGCTTGATTGGGAAGCTCGTCATGTCGCCGACCGCGTAGACGTCTGGCAGGCCGATGACGCTGCCGAGCGCATCTGTTGTGATGAAGCCCCGTCGGTCGGCGGGCAGGCCCGCGATCTTAGGTCCCCCGAGCTTGGGGGCGGCAACGACACGATCGGCATCCAACGTCTCCCCCGAGGCCAGCGCGAGGGCACCGCTTCGATCGACGCTCTGGGGATCGGACCCTCCGATGAAGCGCACTCCTCGCTCGGCCAGCAGATTCGCGACGAGCGGTGAGGCTTCCGCGCCAAACAGGCACAGGGGCGTGGTCTCGTGGCTCACGAGCATGACCTCACCCGAAACGTCCAGTTCCCCAAGGCGAGTGGCTGTGAGCAGCGCCAGCTCGTACAGAGGCAGTGGCCAGGAGCAGCCGCTCGGCACAGCGAAGATGATCCGGCGGAGCGTCCCGGAGCGCAACTCGCTCATCAGGTGACGGATGTGATGAGTCTCGTGCTGATCACGGAACGTCAGCGCACCCGGTATCGCGCTGGCTGCACGGGCTCCCACCGCAAGGACGAGTGCGTCGTAGTGGAGGTGAGCAAAGGACGCGAGCCGCGCGCTATGCGCCTCGGCGGCAACCGCCTCCACGCGATCCCGGCGAAAAGACGCGCCGACGTCCGTGGCGATCGCCTGAAGGTCATAGGCCAGCGGGGGAGTCTCGAAGAACGCCTCCATGGTCGCGGCCGGCTTGTACGCAAACGACGGGGAGTCCGAGACGAGGGTAACGCGCACACGCTCGGGCGCCAGCGCACGCAGGGCGAGCATGGTCTCCACTCCCCCGAACCCGCCGCCCGCTATCAACACGTGGGCACGGTCAGATGATGACGGGACAGGCGACATATGTCAGGACTTTGCACCGGCCGTCGCCTGCGCGCATCCGTGGAATCCCACGATCAAGTCGAAGCTTGCTACGTGCACCGAGCCCAGGGGGCAGCGACCCTGAGACTCGCCGCGGTCTTACCCCGCTTCGGCGGGCTCTTCTACGGCCGGGGCGAGGACCTGCTCGCGAGCGGGGAGAACGTGCCCGCGGGCGTCGGTTCAGTCGGCCAGGTGCTCGACGTCGGCCTCGCCGTCAACGCGATCTTCCAGCTCGGTCTCGGCGGCCGCGTCGCGCATGATCGGTGCGGTGGTGTGCTGGTCGCCGTGGGAGGCGTGCTCGATCAGTTCCTGCTCGGCGAGCTCGAAGCCCTCTGACTGCCCTCCGCCGGCCTCCTCCACCGCCCTGCGCTCCTCGCGACGGCGCAGCTCGAGATCACGCTCGGAATCACTCATGGCCCAAAGCGTACTCCGAGCCGGACACCGCGGGTCAGTAGTGCTCCGCAGCTTCAGCAGCCCTCGCCCAGCGCCCCGCCGCTATATGTGGGCCCCTTCAGACCCCGAGCTGCTCGCGCGCGCTCTGGATGAGCGTGGGACCGCCCTTGAGCTCGCCGAGGGCCGCGAGCATCGCGTCGAGCTCGCAGTCGACCTTGGCCGGCCAGGGCTTCTGCGGGTGCTCGTCGAGGGTCTTGAGGCCGTTGCCGGTGATGATCGCCACGACCGTGTCGCCCGCCGAGAAGCGTCCCGCCGCAGCGAGCTTCTCGAGCACCGCGACGGTGGTCCCGCCGGCCGGCTCGGTGAGCAGCCCCTCGGTGGCGGCGAGCAGGTCGATGCCGGCGAAGATCTCGGGGTCGCTCGCGAAGCCGCCCGTGCCGCCACGTTTGAGCACTGCGTCGATCACGAGGTAGCCGTCACCGGGCGCGCCGATGGCCAGGGAGTGGGCGGCCGTCTCGGGTGTGACTGGGTGGACCTCGGCTTCCTCGGCGATGATCGCGCTGGCGATCGGGTTGCATCCGCTCGGCTGGGCGATGTGGATGCGCGTGGTGTCGGTCTCGGAGAGGCCGAGCAGCTGCAGCTCGAGCAGGCCCTTGTGCAGGCGCGAGGACAGCGTCCCGCCGGCTGCGGCCGTGATTATGTGGTCGGGCGAGTGCCAGTCGAGCTGCTCGACGATCTCGAATGCGGCGGTCTTGGCGCCCTCGGCGTAGAACGGGCGCAGGGTGATGTTGGCGAAGTCCATGCCCGTGTTTTCGGCGACTTCGCGGCAGCGGCGGTTGGCTTCGTCGTAGTTGCCCTCCACCTGGCAGACCTTGGCGCCCAATGCCATGCAGACGCGTGCCTTGGTGACCTCGAGGGCGTTGGGATAGAAGACGTAGGCGTCCACGCCGGCCTTGGCCGCGAGCGAGGCCACGGCGGTGCCGACGTTGCCGGTGGAGACGCAGCCGATCTCGGTCTTGCCGCGCTCGAGCAGTCGCGCCACCGACATCGAGACCACGCGGTCCTTGTAGGAGAGGCTCGGACGGTTGCTGGAGTCGTCCTTGATGTAGAGGTTGTCGATGCCGAGCTCGGCTCCAAGGCGGTCGGCGCGGATCAGCGGCGTGTAGCCCGAGTGCTGCCCCACGCGCGCCTGGGCGGAGGCGTCGACGATCGGCAGCAGCTCCTCGAAGTGCCAGATGTTCTGCGGGCGCTCCTCCGTGGGAACGTCGCGGAAGTGGCGGGCGGCCAGCTCGTAGTCGTAGACGACATCCAGCCCCTTGCCGCAGTCGGGGCAGGCGAAGACCGTGTCGGCGAGCTCATAGCGCTTGCCGCAGCGATGGCAGGCCAGCCCGGTCGCGCATGAGCGTGTCCGCTGACTTGACCCCGGGAGACTCTCTGTGGTCTGCGTGCTCATGCTGGCACCTCCAACGATACGCCCGGCCACGGCGTCTGTGCGCCGTGCTCCTCGCGCCCGAGCGCGATCCACAGCTCCTCGGCCATGTGCGGCGCGAGCGGCCCGAGCATCTGGACGAGCACGATCAGGGCCTCGATCAGGGCATCCCGGTTGGCGCGCGTGAGCTGCTGCTCGCGCGCGAGGACTCGTTTCTCGAAGTCCTTGATGCGGTCGAACAGTCGCATGACGTTGCGCACGGCGCTGTGCATCTCGAGGCTCTCCATGTCCTCGGTGGTGCGCTTGACGGCGTTCTCGCACCACTGCGAGAGTTTCAGCCTGAGGTGCTCGCTCGTGTCTCTCACCGGAGCCTCCTCGTCGGCTGCGGCGGCGGGCTCGAGGATCTCGGTGGCGAGCGTGCGCTGGCTGTACTCCCACACCTGGCCGAGGAAGCGGTGGCAGCGCAGCACGGCCGAGTCGCTCCAGTTGAGCGAGCGCTGTGGCCGGGCGGCGTACAGCACGGCCAGTCGCACGGTGTCGGCGCCGTAGCGCTCGACCAGCTCGTCGGGGTCGACCACGTTGCCCAGGTGCTTGCTCATCTTGCGACCGTCGCGAATGACCATCTCATGAAAGAGGCAACCGGCGAAGGGCTCGCCGTCGCTCAGGAAGGCGAGCGGCCCGATGTCGCGCAGCGCCTTGGTGACGATGCGCTGGTCGAAGACGAAGTTGCCGCTGTCAGAGCCCGCGACCAGGCGCTCGGAGGGGAGCCAGTGGCGCAGGTCGGGCAACGCGAAGATCTCCTCGAGCGAGTCCTCGCGCGCCTCCGGGGGCACGCACGCGGGCACCCACAGCCAGAGGGCGTCGAAGTGGCAGTCGAGCGTGTCGGTCTCGCGCCTGGCCGGGCCGCCGCAGCTCGGGCAGGTGGTGTTCACGAACTCGTCCAGCTCGGCCAGCGGGTTGCCGGTGCCGGTGGGGCGGATGTCCAGGGGCAGCGGCACGGGCAGCTGCTCGCGCGGGACGGGGACGGTGCCGCAGTCCTCGCAGTAGACGATCGGGATCGGCGTGCCCCATGAGCGCTGGCGGGAGATGGTGAAGTCGTAGGCGCGGTAGCGCACAGCCGGGCGCGTCCCCGGCCAGGCCGCTGCGGCCGGTGAGCCGGCCCCGTCCCCGGCGGGCTCCGAGTCGTCCATGCCCGAACTGTCGCCCTCGCCCGGGCCCTCGCCGTCGATCTCCGGCGCCTCGATCCCGATCCGGCTCGCGATCACCTCGTCCGTGCGGTCCTGAGTGGGGATCCCGAGGACGGCGGTGGGGCCGAAGCGCGAGTCGACCACGGGGGAGACGAGCACAGGCAGCGGCGAGCCGTCGGGCGCGAGCAGCACGCGCCCGGTGTCGATCACGGGCACGGTCTCGGCCTCGCGGGAGCTGCGCTCCCACCCTCCGGAGCGGACCTGCTCGAGCTGCTCCATGACGGCCGGATCGGTCGCCCACATCTCGACCTCGGGATGGCGCGCGGAGATGAGCACGAAGCGGGCCTCGGAGAGCGCGTCGGGGTAGGGGGTGAACACGCTCAGAAAGCTGCCCTCGGGAGAGCTCAGCTCCACCTCGATGCCGTCGAGGCGCCCGAGCACGATCTGCTGGGAGGCGAGGGCGACCTCGTCCCAGATGCCGCTCGCGGCGAGCTCCTCGAGGCGACGGTCGTTCTCCTCCAGGTGGGCGCTGATCTTCAGGTACCACTGGGGCAGCTCGACCAGGCGCACGGGGTTGTGGCAGCGCCAGCAGGTGCCTCCGGGCTCGACCTGGATCGAGGCGAGCGTCGTTTCGCAGGTGTCGCACCAGTCGACGGTGCCGGTGCCGCGGTAGATCAGCCCGGCCTCGAGCAGGGTCAGGAAGAGCCACTGCGACCAGCGGTACATGACGGCGTCGGAGCTGAGGAAGGCGCGCTCCCAGTCGAAGGAGAAGCCGAGGCGCTGCAGCTGGCCGGTCATGTGGGTGGCGCAGCGGTTGACCCAGTCGCTGGGGGACTCTCCGCCGGCGATCGCGCCGAGCTCGGCCGGCAGGCCGAAGGCGTCGAAGCCGAAGGCGAACAGGACGGCATCGCCGCGGGCGCGGCGGAAGCGGGCGTAGGCGTCCCCGATGGAGTAGCTGCGGACGTGGCCGATGTGGACGTTGCCCGAGGTGAACGGGGCCGAGGGCTTGACGTAGAGGTGCGGCTGCTCCTCCGCCAGGGGCGGGGTCCTGAAGGCGTCGCGCTCGCGCCAGGCCGCCTGGCGACGGGCCTCTACGGCATGCGGCTCATAGCGGCTGTTGGACGCGTCGCTCATACCGATCGAGCATATCCAAGGGCCCCGTGCCGGGTGTGACGATTGCTATGCTCAAACTCACTTGGCTGCCCCCCCAGACAAGGCTTCTGCAGCCCTCGGCTGCACCCCCTTTGGCCCCGCCGAGCGCGGGGTCTTCTCGTCCGCGGCGACTGCGAGGATATGACGATGGAGATCGAGATCGGACGTGGCAAGAAGGCCCGTCGCGCGTATGGATTCGACGACATAGCGATCGTGCCCTCGCGGCGCACCCGCGACCCCGACGACATCGACATCTCGTGGAAGCTCGGGCCCTACAAGTTCGAGCTGCCGATGCTCGCGTCGGCCATGGATGGCGTGGTATCGCCCGAGACGGCGGGGATCATCGGCGGCCTCGGCGGTCTCGCGGTGCTGAACCTCGAGGGCATCTTCACCCGCTACGAGGACGCGGACGAGCAGCTCGAGCGGATCTCGGAGCTGCCCAAGGAGCTTGCGACCCGCGAGATGCAGCAGATCTACAGCGAGCCGGTCAAGCCGGAGCTGATCGCGCAGCGGATCCGCGAGATCAAGGAACAGAAAGTCGTCGTAGCGGCCTCCCTGACCCCACAGCGGGTGCTCCAGTACTACGAGATCGCGATGGAGGCGGGCCTGGACGTGCTCGTGATCCAGGGCACGGTTGTCTCTGGCGAGCACGTCTCCACGGTGTCCGAGCCGCTGAACCTGAAGGAGTTCATCCCCACCCTCGACGTTCCCGTGGTGGTGGGCGGCTGTGCCTCCTACCACACGGGTCTGCACCTGATGCGCACCGGCGCCGCCGGCGTACTCGTGGGCGTGGGCCCCGGAGCTGCGTGCACGACGCGTGGCGTCCTCGGCATCGGCGTGCCGCA
Organism: Solirubrobacteraceae bacterium; assembly: GCA_017882455.1. Lineage (GTDB taxonomy): Bacteria > Actinomycetota > Thermoleophilia > Solirubrobacterales > Solirubrobacteraceae > Palsa-744. The sequence continues at coordinate 10,187 of JADGPL010000038.1, forward strand.
GGCGACAGCGATCGCGGACGTGGCGCACGCGCGCTCGACGCACATGCTCGAGACGGGCGAGTACGCCCAGGTGATCGCCGACGGCGGCATGCGCAACGGTGGCGACGTGTCCAAGGCGATCGCTTTGGGCGCCGATGCGGTCATGATCGGCTCGCCGCTGGCCCGCGCCTACGAGGCGCCCGGCCGGGGCTTCCACTGGGGCATGGCGACGTTCCATCCCACGTTGCCCCGCGGTGCGCGGGTGGCGACGACCCAGAACGGCACCCTCGAGGAGATCCTCACGGGGCCCGCGCGCGAGAATGACGGCACGTTCAACCTGTTCGGCGGGCTGCGCACCTCGATGGCCACCTGTGGTCACAAGGACCTGGCGGAGTTCAACCGCGCGGAGGTCGTGATCGCGCCCTCCCTCCAGACAGAGGGCAAGGCGCTGCAGCGCGACCAGGGCGTGGGCATGGGCGCCACCAACGGGAAGGTTGCCGCTCTAGTAAATGACTGAGCTGGCCGCCCCCGAGCCGGCGGTCGAGCAGCGGATAGTCACGCCCGCGGCCACTCCCACCGAGGAGATCGTGGTGCTGGACTACGGCGGTCAGTACTCGCAGCTGATCGCGCGCAGGGTGCGCGACTGCGGGGTCTTCTCGGAGCTCTTGCCCCACCACGTCCCGTTGGAGGAGATCGCCCGGCGCAAACCCCGGGGGATCATCCTCTCGGGTGGGCCGGCCTCGGTGTACGCCGAGGGCGCGCCGCCGCTGGATCGCGGGCTGCTGGAGCTGGGGGTGCCGGTGATGGGCATCTGCTACGGCATGCAGCTGCTGGTGCACACGCTGGGCGGCAGGGTGGAGCAGGCCGAGGTTGGCGAGTTCGGACGCTCGGACCTGCTCGTCTCAGACCCGGGCGTCCTCTTGAGGGAGATGCCAAAGGAGCAGACCTGCTGGATGTCCCACCGGGACACCGTTTACGAGGCGCCGCCTGGCTTCAAGGCGCTGGCGTCCTCGAGCAGCTCGCCGGTGGCGGCGGTCGAGGACGCCGAGCGACAGATCTACGGGATCCAGTTCCATCCCGAGGTCGTCCACACCCCCTACGGCCAGGAGATCCTGACCCGCTTCCTGACCGAGGTGTGCGGCTGCGAGCCGACGTGGTCGGCCGCGTCGATCGTCGAGGAACAGGTAAGGCGCATCCGCGAGCAGGTGGGGGAGGGGAGCGTGATCTGCGGGCTGTCGGGCGGGGTTGACTCCTCGGTGGCGGCGCTGCTCGTGCACAGGGCGATCGGCGAGCAGCTCACGTGCGTGTTCGTGGACCACGGCCTGATGCGCAAGGACGAGGGCGAGCAGGTGGTGAAGACCTTCCGCGACACCTTCAAGGTGCCGCTCGTGGCGGTGGACGCGGAGACGCGCTTCCTGGACAAGCTCAAGGGCGTGACCGAGCCGGAGGCCAAGCGCAAGGCGATCGGGGCCGAGTTCATCAGGGTCTTCGAGGAGGAGGCCGCCAAGCTCGCGGGCGCCAGCGGCGGCGAGAACGCACGCTTCCTTGTCCAGGGGACCCTCTACTCGGATGTGATCGAGTCGGGCGGCGGCACGGGCGCGGCCACGATCAAGTCCCACCACAACGTCGGAGGTCTGCCCGACGACCTCCAGTTCGAGCTGGTGGAGCCGCTGCGGGCCCTCTTCAAGGACGAGGTGCGCGCGGTCGGGGCCGAGCTCGGCCTGCCCGAGCGTCTCGTCTGGCGCCAGCCCTTCCCCGGACCGGGCCTCGCCATCCGCGTGGTCGGCGGCGAAGCCACCAAGGAGCGCCTGGACGTGCTGCGCGAGGCGGACCACATCCTCCAGGAGGAGATCCGCAAGGCCGGCCTCTACCGCGAGCTCTGGCAGTCCTTCTGCGTGCTCCCGGACGTGCGCACCGTGGGCGTGCAGGGAGACGAGCGCACCTACGGCTACGTCGTGGTGGTGCGCGCCGTGACCAGCGACGACGCCATGACCGCCGACTGGGCAAGGCTCCCCTACGACCTGCTCGAGACGATCGCCTCGCGCATGATCAACGAGCTGCGCGAGGTCAACCGGGTCGTGCTGGACATCACCAGCAAGCCGCCGGGCACCATCGAGTGGGAGTAGCTCGTTCGTTGCGACGACGGGTGTCGTGACCGGCGCCACGAGGGTTGTTCGGGGGATCGCGCGAACGTGTCTCCCCAAAAACACGGCGAGGGGCGTCGAGGCGCCTTCTGGGCTATGATGCGCCCAGCGCCGCGCGCTTACGCGTGGCCTTTTTCACGTTATGGCTCCCTCGACAAAGACCTATGTAGCGAAGCCGACCGATCGCGAGCGCAATTGGCTGATCGTGGACGCCAACGGCAAGACGCTCGGACGCCTGGCGACCCAGATCGCGGATGTGCTGCGGGGCAAGCGCAAGCCGGAGTACACGCCGCACATCGACACGGGTGACTTCGTGGTGGTCATCAACGCCGAGAAGATCCACGTCAGCGGCAACAAGCGCCAGGACAAGCGCTACTACCGCCACTCGGGCTACCCCGGAGGGCTGCGCTCGCGCACCTTCGAGGAGATGCTCAGCAGGCGCCCCGAGGAGATCATCAGGCTGGCTGTCAAAGGCATGATGCCCCGCAACCGCCTGGCGCGCAAGCAGATAACCAAGCTCAAGATCTACGCCGGGCCCGAGCACCCGCACGTCGCTCAGAAACCCCAACCTTTGGAGATCGAGGCCTGATGGCCGACGAGGAGAACCGGGAGAACGCCGACGCAGGCGAGCAGGCCGAGCAGACACCCCACGCCGTCCCCTCCGAGGAGGCCAGCGAGATCGCCGGCTCGGCAGAGGATGCGGCGCTGGAGGCAGCCCAGGAGGCCCAGGAGTCCCCGGGCGGGCTCACTCCGCCCGAGCCGCCCGTGGCGCACGCCGGTGGCGAGGGCCATGCGGTGCCCACCGAGGATGCGCTCGAGATCGCGGGCTCGGCCGAGGACGCGGCGCTCGAGGCGGCCGAGGAGGCCCAGGACCGCGTTGCCGAGCAGCAGGCCGTGGAGGAGGACGAAGAGGAGCCGGCGCCGCGCGAGAAACCGGCTGTCCCGGGTGCCCACCTGGAGGTCGACATCGTGCCGGAGGGCGCCGACCCGCTGGGTCGCGGCGAGCAGTCCTACGAGGATCCCTACGCTTTGGACGAGGACGGCGAGCCGGCCGAGCAGGCCGGTGCGGACGCCCAGGACGAGACGCTTGCACAGCCGATCGCAACGGCTGCGATCGACCTGGCCTCGGGCGCGCGCTATCGCGCCACGGGTAAGCGCAAGACGGCGATCGCACGTGTGACGTTGCGACCGGGCACCGGCACCTATCTGGTCAACGGCCGCACGCTCGAGGAGCACTTCCCGAGGCTGACCCTCCAGCGCAACATCCGCCAGCCGCTGGAGACGGTGGGCTATGAGGAGCGCATGGACGTGGTGGCGCGGCTCCACGGAGGCGGAATCTCGGCGCAGGCCGGGGCTCTTCGCCACGGCGTGTCGCGCGCCCTGCTCGAGGCCGACCCCAATCTTCGTGGCGAGCTCAAGCGCCGAGGATTCCTGACGCGCGACTCGCGGGCCAAGGAGCGCAAGAAGGCCGGCCTGAAGAAGGCGCGTAAGAAGCCGCAGTTCTCAAAGCGCTAGGGCGCGCTTCATGTCACGCAAGCTGTTCGGGACCGACGGCGTTCGCGGCGTCGCCGGTGAGTTCTTGACCGCCGAGCTGGCCCTCGCGCTCGGCCGCGCCGCAACCCGGCGCACACGAGCCAAGCGCCCCCAGGTGCTGATCGTGCGCGACACGCGCCAGTCGGGCGAGATGCTGCAGGCGGCGCTCGCGGCCGGAGTGAGCTCGGCCGGCGGGGACGCCCTGCTCGGCGGGATCCTGCCCACACCGGCCGCGCCGCTGTTGATCGGCCGCTATCGCTTCGACCTGGCGGCCGTGCTCTCGGCCTCCCACAACCCCTACCGCGACAACGGCATCAAGTTCTTCGCCGCCGACGGCTACAAGCTCTCAGACGAGGATGAGCTGGCGATCGAGCACGACCTCGAGCATGGCGGCCTGCTGTCGGGCGGCGAGAGCTCCAACGGGATCTCGGACGCCCCGCATGGCCCGAGCGCGGATACGCCTCCGGCCATCGGTCACGTGCGCGAGCTCAGAGGGGCGCCGGAGGACTATCTGCGCGAGCTGCACACGCGCTTTGCGGCCCTTGACCTCAGCGGACAGCATGTGGTGCTCGACTGCGCCAACGGCGCCACCTACCAGGTGGCGCCTGAGATCTTCAGGCGGCTGGGGGCCGAGGTCACGGTGCTGGCAGACACGCCTGACGGGCGCAACATCAACGCCGACTGCGGCTCCACCCACATCCAGGGCCTGGCCGACCGCGTGGTGTCCGGTGCTCATGAGATCGGGTTCGCCTTCGATGGGGACGGCGACCGCATGCTCGCGGTGGACGACCGCGGCGAGGTCGTGGACGGGGACGAGCTGATGGCGCTGGCCACGCTTCACCTGCGCGACAGCGGACGCCTGGAGGGCAACGGCGTGGCGGTGACCGTGATGACCAACTACGGTTTCCACGCCGCCATGCAGCGCGAGGGCGTCTCCGTTGCCACGACGCAGGTCGGGGATCGCTACGTCCTGGAGGAGCTGCGCGCCCGCGGCTGGACGCTCGGCGGCGAGCAGTCCGGGCACATCATCGAGATGGGCTTCAACCGCACCGGTGACGGCATCGCCGCTGCGCTGCTGACGTTGGAGGCGCTCGCCGGCCACAGGCTGAGCGAGCGTGACGCCATGCGCAAGCTCCCGCAACGCCTGGTCAACGTGGCGGTACGCGACCGTGGGGCGCTGGGGGAGGCGCAGGAGGTGGAGGCGGCGGTCCGCGGGGCAGAGCTTGATCTGGCGGGCCGAGGGCGCGTGCTCGTGCGTCCCAGCGGGACCGAGCAGCTCGTGCGCGTGATGGTCGAGGCACCCACCGAGCAGGAGGCCCAGGAGGTCTGCGAGCGCCTGGTTGCGCTGGTCGAGCGCGAGCTCGGCTAGCTGCCGGGGGCGTCCCGGCGGAGGCTGCGGTCCGCTGGCCGCTGGTATCTTCGATCCGGTGTGTGGAATCGTTGGCTACGTGGGCAGGCGGGAGGGCCGGTCCTCGGTTCAAGAGGTGCTGCTCGCGGGCCTGGCCAAGCTGGAGTACCGCGGCTATGACTCGGCCGGGATCTCGGTCATCGCCGATGAGCGGATCGAGGCGGTACGCGCGGTGGGCAACCTCAGCGCGCTGCGCGCCAAGCTCGACGGGGCAAGCACCGGCGGCGCGGTGGCCCTCGCGGAGCGCCCGGCCACGACGGGCATAGGCCATACGCGCTGGGCGACCCACGGTCGCGTGAGCGAGGAGAACGCGCACCCCCACTACGACACCGGCAACCGCGTCCACGTGGTGGTCAACGGGATCGTGGAGAACTACATGGCGCTCAAGGACCGCCTCACGGCTCACGGCAGCGTGTTCACCTCCGAGACCGACGCCGAGGTGATCGCCCATCTGATCGCCGAGCTCTACGCAGGCGACCTCGTCGAGGCCGTGCGCTCGGCCTACGCGCAGCTGGAGGGCCACTATGCGTTCGTGGCGATGAGCCTCGACGAGCCGGACCTGCTGGTGGGCGCCCGCAAGGAGTGCCCGCTGATCGTCGGCCGCGGCGAGGGCGAGCAGTTCGTGGCCTCGGCCGTTCCGGCATTCCTGGCCGAGACCAGGCGCGTCCAGTACGTGGAGAACGGTGAGCTCGTGGTCCTGCGCCCGGAGGGCGTCACGATCATGACCGCCGCCGGGGAGGCCGTGGAGCGCCCGGAGCACACCGTCGACTGGGACCAGGAGACAGCCGAGAAGGGCGGCTATGAGACGTTCATGCTCAAGGAGATCCACGAACAGGCCGACGCGGTCGCCGACGCCATCTCCGACCGCACCGCTCGCGGCGACGGCGTGAACCTGGCGGAGGAGGGCGCTCTCGACGAGGCCGTGCTGAAGGACGTGCGGCGAATCGTGATCGTGGCCTGCGGCACCTCCTACCACGCGGGGTTGATCGGCCGCTACGCGATCGAAGAGTGGGCTCGGGTGCCCGTGGAAATGGACATCGCCTCCGAGTACCGCTATCGAAACGCGGTGATCGGCCCCGGCGATCTGGTGCTCGGGATCACGCAGTCGGGCGAGACGGCGGACACGCTCGCGGCCATGCGCCTCGCGCGCGAACGTGGTGCGCGCGTGCTGGCCGTGACCAACGTGATGGGCTCGCAGGCCACGCGCGACTCCGACGGCGTGCTGTTCACGCGGGCCGGCCTCGAGATCGGCGTGGCAGCCACCAAGACCTTCCTCTGTCAGGTCGCCGTGATGTACCTGCTGGCGCTGCGCATGGCCGAGCTGCGCGGGACGCTCCCGCCGGCGCGGCTGACAGAGCTCGTGAGCGAGGTCAAGCGCCTGCCGCACTGCATCGACGAGGTCCTCGCCGGTGTGGATGAGCAGGTGAAGCCGATCGCCGACGCCTACTGGCAGAGCGATTTCTTCCTCTACATCGGGCGCCACGTCGGTCTGCCGGTGGCCCTGGAGGGCGCGCTGAAGCTCAAGGAGATCTCCTACATAGCCACGGACGCCTATGCGGCAGGCGAGATGAAGCACGGACCGATCGCCCTGCTCGATGACTCCACGCCGGTGGTGTGCGTGGCCACCGACTCGCCCGTGCTCGAGAAGGTGGTCTCGAACATGCAGGAGGTGCGGGCCCGTGGAGCGCGGGTGATCGCGCTGGCGACCGCGGGCAACGAGCAGATCGCGCGCCAGGCCGACGCGGTGATCACGCTGCCGGCGATCGACTGGATGCTCCAGCCGATGCTCGCGGTGATACCGCTGCAGGTGCTGGCCTACGAGATCGCCCGCAGGCGCTCTCTGAACGTCGATCAGCCGCGCAACCTGGCAAAGACGGTGACCGTCGAGTAGCGCGCCCGCGCCGGAGGGCCCGCGGGGCCTGGCGGCATCTGTTCACAGCCGCCCGCGCGGCGACCATCTAGCATCGCCTGTCGTGACATCGCTGCCCCACTGGCTGACGCCGCTGCTCGACGCCGAGACGATGCGAGGCGTCGATCGCTGGGCGATCGATGAGCGCGGCGTGGCGGGTCTGGATCTGATGGAGCGCGCCGGCGCGGGGGTGGTACGCGCGGTCGAGTCGATCGCAGCTGACGGACCGGTGGCGGTGGTGTGCGGCAAGGGCAACAACGGCGGCGACGGGCTGGTGGTCGCGCGGCTGCTGCGCGAGGCCGCACGAGCGGTGAGCGTGGTGTGCGTGGCAGATCCAGGGGAGTTCAAGGGCGATGCATCGACCAACCTCGAGCGCCTGCCCGGGCCGCCGCCGGTGCGCCCGGACGGTGGTGCGTGGGACGCAGAGCCGGCTGCGTCGGGCCGTGGCGGAGCGGTGCCCGACGGCGAGGGGCCACTGGCGGGCGCCGCGGTGATCGTGGACGCGCTGCTGGGCACGGGCTTCGAGGGAGAGCCTCGGGGCGCCGTGGCGCAGGCCGTGGATGAGATCAACCGCGCGGATGCGCAGGTGGTGAGCGTGGACGTGCCGAGCGGAGTGGACGCCTCGACCGGCGTGGTGGCCGGCAGCGCCGTGCGCGCGACGGTCACGGTCACCTTCCATGCGGCCAAGCCGGGACTGTGGATTCGCCCGGGCAAGGCCCACGCGGGGGAGGTGCGGTGCGTGGACATCGGAATCCCGCGCGGCGCTCCGGGCGTGGCATCGATCGGCCTGATCGAGCCCTCGGTCCTGGCGACGCTCCCGCGTCGGGAGGCGGCGGGCACGAAGTTCGTCTCGGGTCACGTCCTCGTGGCCGGCGGCTCGCTCGGGCTCACGGGCGCGCCGGCGATGGCCGCGCGCGCGAGCATGCGCGCAGGGGCCGGCTACGTGACCGCCTGCGTGCCGGCCTCGCTGCAGGCGATACTCGCCGGTGGCGGGACACCGGAGGTCATGACCGTGGGGCTGCCCGACGAGGACGGCGCGCTCACCGAGGAAGGGGTCGCGCGGGTGCTCGAGGCGAGCGGGCGGGGCGGGGCGCTGGCGCTCGGACCGGGTCTGGGTAGAAGCGACCGGGCATTTGTGTTCGCGCGGCGCCTGGCGCACGAGGCGAAGGTGGCGATGGTGCTCGACGCGGACGGCCTGAACGCCCACGCCGGGATCCTCGGCGGTCTGGTTACCCGCCAGGCGCCGACGGTGCTCACGCCGCACGCCGGCGAGCTCGGCCGCCTGCTCGAGCGCGACAGCGCGGAGATCGAGCGGACCCGCCTCGCGCATGTCCGGGAGGCTGCCGAGAAGGCAGCTGCGGTGGTTGTCCTCAAGGGCGATGACACGCTGATCGCCGATCCTTCGGGCAGGGTCGCGGTGAGCCCCGGCGGCAGCCCTGCGCTGGCAACCGCGGGCACAGGCGATGTGCTGAGCGGCGTGATCGCAGCCCTGTTGGCCCAGGGGCTGGAGCCGTTCACAGCGGCAGCGGCCGGCGTGTACCTGCACGCCGAGGCCGGCAGGCTGGCGGCCCGACGGCTGGGGGTGGCCGAGGGCGTGATGGCCTCGGATGTGATCGCGGCGCTCCCCGGCGCACGGGCGTCCGCGCTTGCGCGGGAGGCGAGCACCGATGCCTGAGCCCGGGGTCGGCGAGCCCCTGGCAAGCGAGGGCGAAGTGGCACGCCGCGCGCAGGCGCGCGTGAACATCGCGGCGATCGAACGCAACTGTGCGCGCCTGCGCACCGAGCTGCGCCGCAGCGCCATGCTGTGCGCCGTGGTCAAGGCTGACGGCTACGGCCATGGAGCGGTGCAGAGCGCTCGAGCTGCGCTGGCAGGCGGCGCGAGTTGGCTCGCGGTGGCCAGCGCTCGGGAGGCGCTCGAGCTCCGCGACGCTGGACTGGGAGGGGTTCGCATCCTGGTGATGGGCGCGCTCAGCCGCAGCGAACTCGAGGAGGCATTGGCAGCGCGGGCGGATGTGGTGGTCTGGAACGCGAGCTACCTCGAGCAGGTCGCCGAGGCGGGCGGCGGGCGGGTGCACGTCAAGTTCGACTCGGGGATGGGACGACTGGGGACGCGCGATCCCGTGGAGGCCTCGAATGTGGCGGCGGCAGCGCGGGCGGCGCCCGGCATCGAGCTGGCGGGTGTGATGACCCATTTCGCGACAGCGGACGACCTCAAGGACCGGGGGTTCTTCACGGCGCAGCTGGCCGCGTTCACCAGATGGGCACGGTCGATCAAGGACGAGCAGCCGCAGCTGCTCGTCCACGCGGCCAACAGCGCAGCGGTGCTGCGTGAGGCCGATGCGCAGTTCGACATGGTGCGCTGCGGCATCGCCATCTACGGCATGGACCCGTTTGGTCGCGATCCCGCCCTGCGGGCGCTGGAGCCGGCACTCGAGCTGGGCTCCTACGTGGCCGAGGTCAAGCTGTGCGAGGCGGGGGAGAGCGCGGGATACGGGCGCCAGTTCGTGGCCGAGCAGGACACCTGCATCGGGGTGCTCCCGATCGGCTACGGCGACGGCTGGCGACGCGGCCTCTCGAACAACGCGG
>JADGPL010000007.1 GCA_017882455.1 Solirubrobacteraceae bacterium
AGTCCTGCCCGTTCATCCATCGGCCACCGCTGCCACACTGATGCTTTGACGCCATTGCAAGCGTGCGGGGAGCCTAGTGCGAGGCTCTCGCTCGGGACGACCAGCAGGCGCACGGATGCCGGATCGCGATGCGATCGCTTGGGGTTGGGCGAAGCAGAAGCGCTTCCGACCCCAACCCTCAAGTAGGTTTTGGCAAGGACTGGCGCGAGTTGTGGCGCGAGCAGTCAATTTTCCGCTCTACAGAGCCAAATTTTAACGGTCTTGAAAACCGCCAGGCGGGCGAACCCCGTCTCGGGGGTTCGAATCCCCCCCCTTCCGTCTCTATTTCAGCGTCGCCTCGGACGCGGCCGGCGAGGTTCCCAGCAGCCTCCCGCCTGCGTCGAGCGCCTCGACCTCGACGACGGGACCCCGGACGCCCGCCGGCAGCTGGATCGAGGTCTCGAAGCCCGAACGCGGTGCTTCGGCGACCGCCTCGAGGGCTCCCGGAGCAGGTCCCGCGAGAACCTTCCACGAGGCCACCTGCGTGGCACCGTTCCAGCTCGCATACACCGTCCCGGCGCCTGGGGCGCCGGCGGCGCCCGGAGCGCCCGGAGCGAAGGCGAACGCCGGCGGATGTGCGGGGCTCCCCGTCCAGGCGAAGCGGAAGCTTCGATAGGACTGCACGTGCACGGGGAAGTGCGCGTCGAACAGGAGCGCGCCGGCGGGGCTGTACTCCGAGAAGTCCGGTTCCTGACCCCATCCGAGGAACCAGTCGCCGTTGGCAAGCGCCTGGACATTGCCCTGGCTGTCGGCCACAAGCGCCGGGGTGTGGGTGAGCTGGCTCACCAACGTGGCTGTCCCGGCCTGGGCGTTGAGACTCAAGACGATCCCCCGCGACTGCGGGTGGACGGTCGGCGAGGCCCCGTTGTCGAAGAGGCTGATCAGCCCGCCTGGGAGCACGCGCGGATCGTGCTGATAGGCCGTGCTGGTGCCGGGGCCGGCCGTGAAGCTGCTCTTCCTGCCCCCGAGACGCCACACGATCTGCCCGCTGCGAGCGTCCACGTCATAGATGGCCCACGTGTTGCGAGCCGAGACCAGCAGGCTGCCGTCAGGGTCGAGGTTGATCGAGTTGATGTGGAAGAAGTCGAACGGCGTGCCGGTCGAGGAGATGTTGATGGGGGCGTAGGACTCCTCCAGGCCCACGTGGTCGAGGCTCGTCCATTCGTACATCACCAGTCCCGTCTTCACGTCGATCTCCTGCAGCACGCCGTCGGTCAGGCCCGAGTAGGCCGGTCCGCCGACCGAGGAGAGGTTGCAGAGGATCGGGTGATAGGCGGTTATGAGCGCGGTCCCGCTCGGCGTGAGCTGGAGCTCGTGCAGGTCCGCCTGATCGCCGTTGCCCGCCCTGATGTGAGCGATGTCCGTATAGCTGCTGTCTGCGATCACGTCCTCGCCGCGGCCGAAGCCGTGCACCGAGATGCCGCCCTGCCACCACGTGAGCACGGGCCTGCCGGCGTATTCCTGCACGCGGAAGCTGGTCGCCGAGGTGTAGCGGGGCAGCGCCTTGAACCACACGAGCCCTCCACCCTGGTCGAGGATCATCGGGCCGGCCTCGCCCGGGCCCGAGTACGGCGCCACGAACTCATCGCCCGGCGCCACGGCCGGTGAGGAGGCCGTCACAGATACCACCGGTGGCTGCAGGTCCGGGCGCGAGTGAAAGCTCTGGACTTCGGCGGCGCTGCCCGGGTGGATCGCCTCGGGCGTGGTGGTGAGAGGATCCTCATCTGCGATCCCGAACTGGTCGAGGATCGGTTGGGACGAGCCCCCGCTGCGCAGGCGGGCGCGCACCGTCACGCGCTCGCCTTCTGAGAACGGCCTCGCCGGCACGAAGCTCGCCCCGTCGCCCTGGGAGTAGGAGAGCAGCCGTCCGGCGTGCACCCCGCTGCGCGAGCCCGTCACGCTGATCACGCTAATGTCAGCAGCTGGGACGCCGAGGAAGCTGATCTGGGTGGCCGGCGAGGCGTCGCGGCCGCCGGACACCGGCGACACCGTCACTGATCCGGCCTTTATCGCCGAGCTGTTCAATGTCGCCGGCGTGCACGTCGGGCCGACGAGCGCCGCAGGTGCCGCGGCAGCGGCAGGCCCCAAGGCCAAGGCAACCCCCGGCCCTAGGATGAGAGCGCGCATGGAGACCATCGATCCGAAAGAGCATAAGAGAGTCGACCGGCGCACGTTCCTGAAGACGGGACTGATCGCCGGTGGCGCCATCGCCGGCGTCGGCCTCGGGATCAAGGCGGTGGCCGACACCACGAGCGAGTCGAGCTCCAAATCGGTCCCCACGCCTCGAGCCGCGCCGGCCGCTCCGGCGCTCAGCAGCGACAAGCCGAACATCCTGGTGATCGTCGTCGACCAGCTGCGATTCCCGCAGTGGTTCTCACCCACTCCGCTCGGGCTCGCGCTGCCACCCAACATCGCGCGCCTGCGCCGCGGCGCGGTCTCCTTCGCCCGGCACTACACGGCCTCCAACGACTGCACGCCCGCGCGCGCCACGCTGCTGACGGGCCTCTACACCCACCAGACCGGCTGCATGATCACCGGCGGCAGCACGCTGGACCCCGGCTTCCCCACGTGGGGCACGCTGCTGCGCGAGCACGGCTACCACACCCGCTGGTTCGGCAAGTGGCACCTGACCCACCGGGACAACCACTGGAACGCCCTCTCCGGGGAACGGGCGCTCGAGCGCTACGGCTTCGCGGGCGGCGTCTACCCCTCGCCCGACGGTGGGCCCGGCCAGGGCTGGCACACCGACCCCAAGATCGCCGGCGCGTTCGCGGACTGGTTCAAGCAGGAGGGCGGCGCCGAGCCGTGGTGCACCACGGTGTCCTTCGTCAACCCGCACGACATCGCCTGGTGGTATCGCTGGAGCGAGCGCGTCCCGGCCGAGGCCTCGGCCCGTCCGACCGTGCGCAGCCTGCCGCCCAACTACGAGACGCCCGAACTGCTCGACGAGCGCCACAAGCCGCGCCTGCAGCGCTCGCTGCAGGAAACCGCCGCCGCATCCTTCGGGCCTGTGCCGTTCAGCGGTCCCGAATCCGAACCTCAGTGGCTCTCCTTCCTCGATCTCTATCTCAAGCTCCAACGCGAGGTCGACAGGCACGTCGGCCACGTCCTGCGCACGCTCGCGAGCAATCCCAAGGTCGCCGCCAACACGGTGGTCGTGTTCACCTCAGACCACGGCGAGTACGGCGCCTCGCACGGCCTGCGTGGCAAGGGCGCAAGCGGCTATGAGGAGGCGATACGCGTCCCACTGATCGTCAAGGACAAACGGGGAGCGCTCACGAGCGCCACCGCACGACCGCGCACGCAGCTCAGCTCGAGCGTCGATATCGCCCCGATGCTGCTGACCATCGCCACCGGCTCCTCGGCATGGCGCAGCGAGGGCCACTACTCCCACCTCGCCCCTCGGCTCGACCTGGCCCGCATCCTCACCGACCCCCAAGCGCCCGGGCGCCCCTACGTTCTGCACGCAACCGACGAGATCGTGACCGAGTTCGCGACCGAGACCTACCAGGCACCCCTGCACGTCGTGGCGATGCGCACCCCCGAAGCCAAGTATGCGACGTACTCCAACTGGCCCAAGGAAGGGATAACCCCCGAATCGCGGGGCGAGGAAAGCGAGCTCTACGACTACAGCACGCAGACGGGGCGGATGGAGCTCCACAACAGCGCCGGCGAAAGCCCGCTCGAGTCCTCGCTGCGCGAACAGCTCGATCACGCCTTCCACTCCGAGCTGCGCGGGCCGCTGCCGCCGCGCCTGACCGAAGCGCACGCGGGCGGCTTCGCCGACTACTTCTCGACAGCGCGCACCGCGGCCGAGAGCGCCACCCTACGGCGCCGGCTCCGCGAGGAACGGGGCGGCCCCCCGACCGCTACCACTCCCGAAACCGAAGACTCCCTGGCCCCCCAGCGAGGTCGCCGGGCTAGGCGCGGGCGGCGGGGGAAACGCCCATGACGGCGCCCGTGGCGTCCAGCGCCTGCACCGCCACGTAGGGCGCGCTCGAACCTGCGGGCAGGGTGATCGCGGTCTCGAAGCCGGTCCTGGGGGTGGCGCTCAGCGGCTTCACGCTCGTGGGCGAGGAGCCGGCCAGCACCCGCCAGGAGGCGACGCCGGTGGCGCCGTTCCAGCTGGCATAGATCCTCGCCCCGTGCGCGCCCGCCGCCGGCACGACCGCCAGCGCAGGCGGCCCGCTCGGGCGCCCGCTCCACGGCAGTCGATAGGCGCGGTAGGACTCATAGGCGGCCGGGAGATGCGCACCGAAGAGCAGCTGGCCGCTCGCCGAGGATTCCGAGAGGTAGGGCTCCTCTCCCCAGCCGACCATCCAATCGCCCTGGGCAAGCGCCTGCACGTTGCCCTGGCTGCCCGCCACCAGCGCCGGCGCGTGCTGCTCGGAGCGCACGAGCGTGGCGGTCATGCGCCCCATGTCCAGGCGCAACTGGATCGCCCGCGACTGCGGGTGCTTGCGCGGGGTGGCGCCGTTGTCGAAGAAGGTGATCGTGCCATCGGGCTGCTGGCGCGCGTCGTGCTGGAAGGCCGTGCGAGTGCCGGGACCCATGGCGAAGCTCGAGCGCCTGCCCCCCAGGCGCCAGCCCACGATCCCCGTGTGCGGATCCACGTCGTAGGCCGCCCAGGTGTTGCGCGAGTCGACCAGCAGGGTTCCGTCCTGCTGCACGTCGATCGAGTTGATGTGGAAGTAGTCGAACGGCGTGATCTGGCTGGAGTGGGCCGCCGACACATAGGCTTCGCCGAGGGCCACGTGATCGAGCGCGTGCCACTCGTACATCACCAGTCCCGTCTTCAGGTCGATCTCCTGCAGCAGCGTGTCCGCCACCGCCGCCCTGGGCGAGCCGCCCACCGATGAGAGGTCGCAATCGATCCCCGCGTAGACCGTGATCAGGGCGGTTCCCTGCGGGGTGATCTGGAATTCGTGCAGGTCGGGCTGGTAGCCGTTGCCGGCGCGGGCGATCGCGATGTCCTGGTAGGAGCCGTTCGCGATCACCTCGCCCGCCTTGCTGCTCCCGCCGGCGATGAGCGGGTCCTGCCACCACGTCAGCACCGGCTGGCCTTCGTATTGCTGCACGCGGAAGTCCGCCGCACGAGTGCCGCTTGGCGAGAGCGGCTCGAACCACACGAGCTGCCCGCTTTCGTCGAGGATCATCGGCCCGTACTGGCCCGGTCCGGAGTAGGGCGCGAGGAAGATGTCCCCGGCGCTGGCCGCCGGCGAGCGCACCGTCACGGTCACGAGCGGCGGCCTGAGGTCGGGGCGTGAGTGGAAGCTCTGGTAGTCGCTCGGGTCCGAGCGCGGCGTGGAGCTGCCGCCCGCTTCCCCGGCCCTGTCCGGCGTGGCCACGATGAAGCTCCAGGCGAACGGGACCGCCTGTCCTCCCGTCTGCAGCTGCGCGCGAACGCTCACCCGCTCGCCCGCCGCGAAGGGGCTGCTCGGCACGAAGCTCGCCCCGTCGCCCTGCGAGTAGGCGAGCAGCCGACCGGCGTGTGCGCCCGTGCGCGAGCCGCTGACCGTCACGCCCGTCAGCTCGCCCGCGGGCACGCCCAGCATGCTGATCTGCGTGGCCGCCGAGGCGTCCCTCGTTTCAGGCCCGGGCGAGACCGTCACGCGCGAGCCGGCCAGCGCCGCCGAGACGTTCAGGTGCGAGGGAACACAGCTGACCGGCGCCGAGGCCGCCGCGGCCCGGGCCCGGGCAGGATCCGAGACACCGCCGAGGAGACCACCCAGCATGGCGAGCGACACTCCACCGGCGAGCAGGACACGCATGGCAGGGGGCCGGCCTCAGGCCTTGACCGTCGGCGAGACCGCGATCACGGCACCCGAGGCGTCAAGCGCCTGAACGGCCACGTATGGCCCGGGGGAGGGTGCCGCGATGTTGCTCTGAAAGCCGCTCTTGGCGGCCGTGGCGACCGCTGCGAGCGCACCGGCGGAGCGGCCCGCGAGCACCCGCCAGGAGGACACGCTCGTCGCCCCGTTCCAGCTCACCGCCACCGCCAGCGCACCCGCGGCCGACTTGGCGATGACCGACGGCGCGGTCCTCGGCTGCCCGCTCCAGGGGGACAGGTAGGTCCTGAAGTCCTGCACGTTCTTGCCGAGCGTGCCGTCGAGCAGGACGTGGCCCGCGGTGTCGTACTCGGTGAAGTTGGGCAGGCCGCCATAGCCCATCAGCCAGTCGCCCCCGGGGAGGCTGAGGGTGTTGCCCTGGCTGGTGGCCAGCAGCGTCCTCGAGGGGTTCACGAACTGCTTGACCAGGCTCACGGTGTGGCTCGCCGTGTCCGCCTTCAACAGCAGCCCGCGCGACTGCTTCTCCTTGGGCGGGTCCGAGCCGTTGTCGAACACCGAGATCAGCCCGTCGGGCTGGAACTCGGCGTCGTGCTGCCAGTAGAACCGTGTTCCCGGCCCCTGTCTGAAGCTGCTGTGCGAGCCACCGAGACGCCAGCGGATGGCGCCGCTGTGGATGTCCACGTCATACAGCGCCCAGGTGCTGCGCGCGGAGAGCAGAACATCGCCAGCCGGTCCCGGGTCGACGGAGTTGACGTGGATGTAGTCCCACGGCGAGCTCGAATGCGAGATCGGTTTGAGCGATTCGCTGACCGGGACGTGGCCCAGGGCGTGCCACTCCCACATGACCAGACCGGTCTTGATGTCGATCTCCTGCACGACAGAGTCGGTGAGCACTCCTGCCGCCGAGCCGTGGATCGAAGACAGGTTCATCTCGATCGGGTCGAACATGTCGATCCATGCGGTGCCGTTGGAGGACAGGCGGATCTCGTGCAGGTCGGCGTGGTAGCCG
Source organism: Solirubrobacteraceae bacterium (assembly GCA_017882455.1). GTDB lineage: Bacteria > Actinomycetota > Thermoleophilia > Solirubrobacterales > Solirubrobacteraceae > Palsa-744. The sequence continues at coordinate 6,838 of JADGPL010000007.1, forward strand.
TTTCCCGCCCGGACCCTTGCAACGGGCTGGTAGGAGGTGTCGTAGATCTCATCTTCGCCCTGCCCGAAGCCGACTTCGAGGATGCGTCCCTGCCACCAGGTCAGCACGGGCCTGCCTTCGTATTGCTGGACCTCGAAGTTGGTTGCGGCCTCACCGGCCGGCAGCGGGTGAAACCACACCAGACCGCCGTTCTGTTCGGTGATCATCGGCCCCGCGATGCCCTCGCCCTGGTAGGGGGCGAGAAAGAGATCGCCCGGCGCCGCGCCTGTCTTGGCGGGTGTCGTGATGTGCACGGTCGAGGGCGTGAGCGAGGGCGCAGAGCTGTAGTGCTGGACGGCCTGCGGGTCGCCCGGGTTGATCGGGAACTGCTTCTGGCTGATCGGTGCCTGGCGGGCGATCGTGAAGGACGTGCGCGCCTGCGTCGTGGAGCCGGCCGAGGTGACCGTCGCGCTGACGCTCACGCGCTCGCCCGCCGCAAACGGGTGAGACGGCAGGAAGCTCTCGCCGGTGCCCGTCGAGTAGGCGCGCAGGGCGCCAGCGTGACTGCCGCTGTGCGAGCCGACCACATGGACATTCGACACCTGCGTGGCCGCCGTGCCCAGGAAGCTGATCTGCGTGCCCGGCGAGGCGTCCGGCGTCCCGGGCTGCGGCGAGACCGCAACCGGGTTGGCGACCGCGATGCTCGCCGTGCGTTCCCCCGTCACCACCGCCTGGCTGGCGGAGGACGTGCCGCCGGCGCAGGCTGCGAGCGCGGCGGCGCCGAGCGGGACGGCCAGGCAGGAGAAGATGACCTTCAGCTTCATGATCACGGCGAGCAACCTACAGCCCCGGCCGGGTGGCCTGCGCCGGTCGCGCAGACGACCGTCCGCGAGCCCTTCGCCTGCGTCGCGAGGAGCACGGTGGAGGGACGGATCATCATCGGGCCGCCCCCGGGAACGGCTGGGAGGCTCCGATCACGCGACCGCCCGTTCCGAGCGCCTGGACCTCGAAGCTCTTGTAGCTCTGCGGCACCGGTATCGCCGTCTCGAAACCGGACTTGGCCTGGGTCGCCACTGCGGTCAGCCGGCCGGCGGCCCCTGCGGCCAGGACCCTCCACGAGACGACCCGGGTGGCGCCGTTCCAGCTCGCGTACACGGTGGTCTTGGCGCCCGTCTGGCGGGCGGCGCCCACGGGAGCGGAGAGCGGCAGGCCGACCCACTGCTCGAGCGTCGCCCGGTAGGTGAGGTCGGGCCCGGGGAGTTCTCCCTGAAGGAGCAGCTTGCCGGAGCGGCTGTACTCCGAGAGGTACGGTTCGGATCCCCAGCCGACGAACACGTTGCCGTTCGCCAGCGGCTGCGTGTCCCCCATGTATTCCGATTCGAACTCGTCCTCGCCCTTGTACTGGGACACGAGCGTCGCCGTGTGAGCGCCCTGGTCCAACTTGAGCACGAGCCCACGAGATGGCCCCGTAGCCGGGACGGAGGTCCCTCCACCGGTCAGCTGGCAGCAGTGATCGTCGAACATCGTCACCGTCGAGTCGCCTTCGAGCCTCGCGTCGTGCTGCCACTGGAAGGCGGCCCCCGGGCCGAACTTGAAGCTCGAGCGCTTGCCGCCGAGCGTCCACTCGATCCTGCCGGTGGCGATGTCGATGAGGTAGGCGCCCCAGGTGTTGCGCATCGAGACGAGGAACGTTCCGTTGCCGGTCAGGTCGATCGCGTTGACGTGGTAGGCGTCCCAGGGAAACCCGTTGGTCGGCAGCGAGGCCTGGGCCTCGCTCAGGGGAATGTGCTCGAGCGCGTCCCAGTTGCGCAGGAGCTTGCCCGTCTTGAGGTTGTACTCCTGGACCGCCGAGTCGACCAGCGCGCCGTTGTAGGCGCCGCCGTACTTGGAGAGGTCCATCGGGATGTTCTTGTTGGCGGTCACCCAGGCGTCTTCTCCGCTGATCAGGAACTCGTGGAGGGTGAGGACCCAGCCGTCCGTGGCCTTCAGCCTCGCGACCGCCTGGTAGTGCTGGTCGATGACCACGTCTTCGCCGGTTTCCGTCGCGCCGGTGTTCGTGACACGACCCTGCCACCAGGCCAACGCCGGCTTGCTCTGGTAGGTCTGCAGGCTGAGGTTGGCGGCGGCAACCCGTTCGGGCACGGGCTGGAACCAGACCGGCTGCAGGTTGTTGTCGAGGATCAGCGGGCCGCTCTGGCCGACGATCGGCGGTTCGTTGAGGTTGTAGAAGTTGGTGGTGAATATGTACCCCGGCGCCAGCTGCCCCGAGGCCGCCCGCTGGGTGCTGCGGATCATCGGCGGGTGAAGCGTGGGCGCCGTGACGTAGCTGTAGGCGTCGTCGGTGGTGTACCTGCCGATCGGAGCGCCGTGAGAGCCCGCGAACGCGGCGGTGAGCGCGACGAAGACCAGGAGAACCACGCCGGTCGCGAGCGCGAAGCGCCGAGCGGCCGCCACAAGCGTGGCGTCGGGCCGCGGGAGCGAGGTGAACGTGATCAGCGCCGCCGCCGCAGCCAACCCGGCGCCGATCAGGTACGCGAGCCGAAAGCCCGCGGTCAGCGCCGGCGCGACCTGCTGGCCTGAGCCGATCAGATGGGTGGTGCGCTGGGTCGCGAACGTGATCAGCAGCGCAAGCCCGAGGCCGCCGCCGACCTGACGCGAGGTGTTGACGAGGCCCGATGCGAGCCCGGCCTGCCCCTCCTTGGCGCCCTGGGTGGCGGCGATCGTCGAGGGAACGATCGACATCGCGATCCCCGCCGCCGTGAGCACGCCGGGGATGACCACGTAGACGATCGGGCTGCCGCTCGCCCCGATCCTCGTGAACAGCAGCAGTCCGCCGGTGAGCATGATCAGCCCGCCGCCGAGCACCGGTCGCACGCCGTACTGGCTGACGAGCTTGCCTGCCCGCGAGGCGATGAGCATGATCGTCAAGGTCATCGGCAGGAATATGAGACCGGTGTGAAGCGGCGAGAGGCCCAGCACCTGCTGCAGATACAGAGAGCCCACGAACCACATCGGGAAGAGCGCCGCGCTGAACAGCAGGACGATCGTGTTGGCGGTCCTCAGCGGCTTGGTCAGCTCCTTGAAGGGGATCAGCGGCGCAGACGCCACGCGCGTCTCGATCGCGCCGAATGTCCCGAGCAGGATCAGGCCAAGCGCGATCGGGCCGAGCGCGGCGAACGTGCCCCAGCCCTTGAGGCCCGCTTCCACGACCCCGTACACGAGCACCATCTGACCGATCGTCAACGTAAGCGCGCCGGCGAGGTCGAAGCTCGCGCCCGCCTGCGCCCTGCGGCGTTCGCTCACGACCGCATAGGCCACCAGCGCTGCCCCGATCGCGATCGGCGGGTTGATCAAGAGGACCCAGCGCCAGCTGAGCACTTCGGTGATGATCCCGCCGAGCAGCACGCCAGCTGCGCCACCGAGCCCGTTCATCGCCGCCCAGATGGCGATCGCACGGTGGAGCTTCGGCCCCGGCGGAAACGACCCCGTGATGATCGCCAGCGAGGTCGCGGCCATCAGGGCGCCGGCGAGGCCCTGCACCGCGCGAGCGCCGACGAGCACGACCTGATCGGGCGCGGCGCCCCCGGCCAGCGAGGCGAGCGCGAACAGGACCAGGGCGATGACGAGCGTCCGGCGCTGCCCGAAGTGATCGGCCGCGCGACCGCCGAACATCAGGAAGCCCGCGAACGTGATCGCATAGGCGTCGACGACCCATTGCAGGTCGGGCGAGGAGAAGCCAAGGCTCGACTGGATCGAGGGCAGCGCGACGTTGACGATGCTCAGGTCGAGGATGACCATGAACTGGGCCACGCAGCACACGGCCAGCAGCCACGCCGAACCTGAGCCCTTGCGCTCCTCGGGAGGTGTCTCGCTCAAACCCTGGGGCGCCGTCGCCCCAGCGCTCATGACGGGCTGCCCAACTGCCACCGACCGTCAAGCCTCGACCGGCACCGCAAACGGTTGGTACGGTGAGCCCTCGTGTCCTCTAGCGACGATTGGATCCCGGCCCATGAGAAGAACGCCACTGACCGCCATGCTAACCGCAGCGGCCGCGCTGGCAGCCACTGCCGCGGTGGCAGGGTGCGGCGGTAAAGGAGCGAACTCTTCCTCCACGCCGGCGACGAGCAGCACCCCCACGACCACGACGCCCACGACGCCCACGACGACAACGCACAAGCACAAGTCCAAACCGGCCTACTGAGCGGCCGGTTCACTGGAGCGAGGCGGCGTAGCTGATCACCCTGACCGTCTTTGACGTGCCGAGGACGTGGCCGGCTGAGTCGAGCGCCTGCACCGCCACATACACGTGCTTCACGGGCAGCGTTGTCGAGCTCTCGAAGCCGGTGGCCGGGATCTCGGCCTGAGCCTGCAGCGGCGATCCGAGGTGCTCGCTCGCAAGCACGCGCCAGGACGCGAGACCGGTGGCGCCGTTCCAGCTGGCGTGCACGATCGTCTCTTCGGCTGTGTTGTTGAGGCTGGCGAGGACCGCCGGCGGGCTCAGCGGGCGCCCGCTCCAGGGGAAGCGGAAGGCACGGTAGAAGGACATGTCGAACGGCTGATGGGCGTCGAAGAGCAGCGCGCCGCCCTTGGCGTACTCGCTGATCGCCGGCACCCCGCCGTAGCCTACGAGCGTGTTCCCGTCCGCCAGTGTCTGCATGTTGCCCTGGCTTGCCGCGAGCAGTGGCGGGTCGGCGTGCGTGTAGACCGACGCGAGCTGCGCTTCACGGGTCCTGAGGTCGAGCTTGATGCGCACGGCACGCGACTGGCTGTGGATCGGCGGGTTCGAGCCATCGTCGAAGAAGGTGAGCTCGCCATTCGCAAGGACACGGCCGTCGTGCTGCCACGCCATGCTCGTGCCCGGCCCCATCTTGAAGGAGCTCTCATTGCCGCCCAGGCGCCAGAGGACCTTGCCCGTGCCACCCTCCAGCTGATAGCCGGCCCACGTGCTGCGCGCCGAGATCAGGATGTTGCCATCCGGCTCTGGATCGATCGAGTTGAGGTGGAAGTAGTCCCACGGCGTGGCATCGCTCGGCGCTTCGACTTCGGACTCAGAGGCGCCGATGTGATCCAGGCTGTGCCATTCCCAGCGCACGAGGCCGGTCCTCATGTCGATCTGCTGGATCGCGGTGTCGACGATCGCCCCGCCAGACTTGCCTTTGACCGGTCTGAGATCGCAACGGATCGGGTTGAACGCGGTGATGTAGGCGATGTCGTGCGGAGCGATCTGGAAGTCGTGCAGGTCCGCTTTGAGGCCGTTGCCGCCGGTGACCCTCGCGACCGTCTCGTAGTTGGAGCTCATGACGATGTCTTCGCCCTGCCCGAAGCCGAGCGAGAGCACGCGCCCCTTCCACCATGTGAGGTCGCGCTGGCCTTCATATGTCTGCTCGGACAGGTTCTCCGCTGTTTCGCCCCCTCCCAGCTCCTCGAACCAGACGAGTCGGCCCTGCGGTGTGTAGATCAGCGGTCCGTACCGACCGGGGCCTGGCCCGTTGGTCGTGAGGATGTCACCGGCGGCGGGATCGCGATCGGGCACGGTGACCGTCATCACCGGGGCCTGGACGCCGGGCAGGGTGTAGAAGCTCTGGTAGTCGGCGGGCGCCGCCTGTGCGTTGGGGAACTCCGGCGTCCTCGCCGTCCGATATGGCGTATCGACTCGAAACTGGAAGGCGACTCGCTTCGAGCCGATCACAGCCCGCACGAAGACCTGCTCGCCGGGATCGAACGGCTCCTCGGGCACGAAGCTCGCGCCATCGCCCTGGAAGTACCCATGCACGTGACCGTGGTGCTCGCCCGATCTGGAGCCGAGGACCGAGACCTCCCGCACGTTCGTGGAGCTCGCGCCGAGGAAGCTGATCTGGGTGTCCGGGTTGGCCGTGTCGGTTTCCGGCGCGGGAGAGACATCGATGGCGGTGCCGGGCAGGCTCGCGCTGTGTGCGAGCGTCGCCGACAGGCAGGCGGGCGAGATCCGGCTCGCCTGTCGCGCCGTCCCCGAGCCGAAGACACCGAGGCTGGGAGAGCCGAGCACGATCGCGGCCACGGCCCATGCGAGCACCACGACCAGTAGGACGATGTATCGGTTTCGCATGTGGCTGAGGACCGGGGCGAGGCGTGCCAGACAATATCGGTGAACCCGCTCGGCCCTGCCGGCAGCGCGCGGATCAGGGTCATCCTTACCGAGTTCTTAGTGACGTGGGCTCGGCATTCATGACGTACGCTCTGACCATATGCGCCCGGGGATTCCAACTGTGGCAATCGTGGCGAGCATGGCCGCTGGCCTCTGCGCCGGCCCGGCCGCGAGCGCTGCACGGGCAAGCGACGCGAGCGCCACCAAGCAGTACATCGCCGCGAACTACGCGCTGGTGCGCACAGCGCGCTCCTACCTCAGGCGTGGTGAAGCAGCGCCGCTTGCCGTGCTCGCGCGCGTCACACGCGAATGCCCACGCGCGGCGGCCGCCTCGCCCCAGGACCCTCAGTCAACAGAACTGAGCAACGAGGTGATCGGCGCGATGGTCATCGCCGCCTACCACCTCGACGTCCCGGGGCTCAGACGCTTCGTGGCGAGCGTCTCGCAGCTGCGGTGGAGCAGCTCCCGCCTGACCGCAGCGGTCAGGGCCTACGCGCATAAGGTGAATGTGCTCGCCGGCCTGGCTCCGCCGAATCTGTGCGCGGACCTGAGGGCCTGGGCGACGAGCGGCTTCAAGGCGCTGCCAGCGAGCACCCTCCGCTTCGACGCCGTCTTCATGCCCGCGTGGGTGGCACTCGGCGAGCTCCCCGGCTCGCTGAGGGCCCACGAGACGCCTGAAGAGAAGAGCGTGGCTGCACGCTCGTACGCACTTGAAGTGGAACTGACAGACGGCGAAGCTCGCGCTGTCGAATCGTGGGGCAAAATCATGAACGAGCTGGAACTGAAGCCCTGATCGCACGGGCTGTATAGCCATGGTTATACAGCTGTTGCAAACGGACATATGGCCCCCGCACCCGCAATGGCCCCCGGACCCGCAATGGCCCCCGGACCCGCAATAGCCTCCGGACCCGCAATGGCCTCCGGACCTCAGGCGACCGCCCTCAGGTGACGGTAGGGGGTGCCGCGCAGCTCGCGCACGAGCGCGTCGACGACTCCCTCCTCGTCCTCCTCACGCCCGTCCGTGACCGCGCCGATGACCGCCCGCTTGCGCTCGAGCAGCGTCGTGATCGTCTCATCGACGGTCCCCGCCGCCAGCAGGTAGTAGGCGTTGACGGCGTCCTGCTGGCCGATCCGGTGGCAGCGGTCCTCGGCCTGGTCGTGCTTGGCCGGCGTCCAGTCGAGCTCGAGGAAGGCCACGTTGGAGGCGCGGGTGAGGGTGAGGCCGTGGCCGGCCGCCTCGATCGAGCAGACGATCAGCTGGTTGGCGGAAGAGTCGGGCGCCTGGAAGGCCTGCAGCGCGGCGTCGCGAGCCGCGTGTGAGTCGGCGCCGAGGATGTGCAGCGCCGCGGGGAAGTGCTCGAGCACGGCCCGCTGGATCTCGCGATGGTGAGCGAAGACCACGAGTCGCTCGCCCGATGAGCAGAAGTCGTGGATCCAGGTGAGCGCGGCGTGGAGCTTGCCCCGCGCCGCCAGGACCTTCAGCGCGTTCAGGCGCACGAGGCGTTCGGCTCGCAGCGCCGCGGCCACCTTGGCGTCGAGCTCGCGCAGGTCGAGCGGCTGGCTGCGAAGCCACGCCACCAGGTCGCGCTCGGCCAGGCGATACTCGGACTCGTTGTCGAGCTCCACCGGCACGACCGCGCGGGTCTTGGCCGGGAGCTGCGTGAGCACGTCCGCCTTCAACCGGCGCACGAAGCAGCGGGCGCGCAGGTGCCAATGCAGGCGCAGGTGGGCATCGGCCCCGCGGAAGCGCTCGCCGAACTTGGCCCCGGAGCCGAAGTCCTGCAGGCGCCCGAGGATGCGCAGCTGAGAGATGAGCTCGGCCGGGCGATTGACGACGGGCGTGCCCGTCAGCGCCAGCACGATGCTCTCGCGATCCATCGCCGAGGACAACCGCTGAGCCGCCTGCGTGCGCTTGGCGGCCGCGTTCTTGCAGTAGTGGGACTCATCCAGGACGAGCGCGACAGGTGCGAGCGCCAGCAGCTCCTCCAGGCGCGGGCCAAGGATGTCGTAGTTGACGATCGTCACGTCCGCCGTCGCGATCGGGCTGCCGGCGCCGTTGCCGCTGAGCGCCTGGGCGCTGCGCCCGGGAAGCCAGCGGCGCAGCTCGCGCAGCCAGTTGAGCTTGAGGCTCGCGGGGCAGACCACGATCGCCGGATAGGCGCCCGCGGCCTCGATCGTCGCGAGCGCCTCGATCGTCTTGCCGAGACCCTGCTCGTCCGCCAGGAAGGCGCGGCGCTGGGCGAGCAGATAGCTCACGCCGGCGCGCTGGAACGGCTTGAGCTCACCACCCAGTCCCTCGATCCGCAGGGACGCGTCGGTGGCGGCCGAGAGCTCGACCAGACCGGCCGCCGCGGCGTGCTGCTCGCGGATCTCCTGCAGCAGCTCGAGCGCCGGCGGGTCCACCCAGACGGCGCCGGCGGAGAGGAAGCGGTCGAGCTCGGGAACGCAGAAGGGGTCGGCGCGCAGGGCCCCGAGACGGGCGTGCTCGCCGCCGCCGCTCGCGCGCCCGCGCGGCGAGCCGGCGCGCGGCTGCAGGACCCCCTGCAGCGCCGCAAAGCGCTCCAGCAGCGAGAGGTCATGGCCGGGCGCCAGCACGAAGCTCGCCTCCTCGTGGACGCTCGAGAGCTCGAGCACGGCCGGCGGTGCAGGGCGTCCGTCGAGGATCGCAGCCACGCAGCGCCTGGCCGCGTGGCTCATCCAGCCGTCCAGCCTGGCCTCGATCAGCCGCCAGGTCTCGAGCCTCAGCGGCACCGTCGCTCCGCCGTCCACCGTCGAGGCCACGTCCCGGAGCGCCCGCGGCAGCCGCGCCTCGTCGCCGAGGAGCAGGAACACGGGCGCCTCGCCGGGACCCTGGACGTCGATGTTGCCGCGCCAGGTGGTCGCGCGCTTCAGCCAGGCGGCCACGCGCGGATCGACCGTGGCGTCCTCGAGGTGGGCGAGCAGCTCCACGATCAGCTCGGCGTCGTGCTCGATCGCGCCGAGCCCCACACTGCGCTCGGGGCCCTCGAGCGCCCGCAGCCCCGCCTGCGCGGCGAGCACGCGTGCGATCTGGGCGTGCGGGGCGGCGATCAGGATCCAGTGCTCACCGCGCCGATCCCGGCGGAACTCGACCTCGTAGCGGGGGCGGGCCTCCTCGGAGGCATGCTCGCGCGCGCGAGTCCCCGCGCCGTCCCTCCCCGCCGCGCCGTCCGCCCCCGCCGCGCCCGCGGGCACCGCCCGGGCGGAGAGCGCCCGACGAACCGTCTCGCTCAGACGCAGCCTGCCGGTACCCTCGCCGAGATCCTCGAGCAGCCCGGCGGCATGGTCGTCGAGCGGAACCAGCGCCCGGCCGATCGCCGGCAGCTCACGCGCGTCTGGGTGTTCGAGCAGGGTGCCCACGGCCGTGGCCGGGCCGTCGGTGGCAAAGCTCAGCCACCAGTTCTCATCCGGCCGGGCGAGATCGACGAGGCATTCGTCGCGCGCGCGTCGCGCTCTCCTGCGACCGATCGCCCGCTCCAGCCCGCTGCTCAGCTCCGGCTCGAAGGGCAGCCCATCAAAAAGCTGGGCCAGCGCCTCGGCCTGGTCCGGCTCGAGCGGTATGCACCAGGCGCGCTGGCCCGGATCCCAGCGCCTGCCGGGGATCGCGCGCAGCAGCTGGCGCAGGCCCTCGTCGTAGGGGAAGCGCAGCACGGCCTCCTCGTGGGCGAGCTCGGCGGAGAAGGGCAGCGGGGACACGAGCTCAACACGATAGGCCCCGCCGGGGATGCCCTCGGGCCGGCGGTCGAGCGTGGATAGGGTGACCGTGTCCGGTGATCACCCAACTTCGAGGAGCGAGCAACATGGCGAGCATGCGAGCGGTGCAGGTCAAACAGCAGGGCGGCCCGTTCGAGCTGGTGGAGCGCGAGGTGCCCGAGCCGGCCCGCGGCGAGGCGCTCGTGCGCGTGCACGCGTGCGGGATCTGCCACAGCGACATGTTCGCCAAAGAGGGCGGCTTCCCGGGCATCTCCTGGCCCCACGTCCCCGGGCACGAGATCGCCGGCGAGATCGCTGCCCTGGGCGAGGATGTCAAGGGCTGGGAGGTCGGCCAGCGCGTGGGCGTGGGCTGGTTCGGGGGCAACTGCGGCTACTGCCGCCAATGCCGCCGCGGCGACCTCATCAACTGCGCCAACATGGGCATCCCCGGGATCACCTTCGACGGCGGCTACGCCGACTATGTGGTTGTGAAGGCCTCAGCGATGGCCTCGATCCCGGATGAGCTCTCGGCCGAGGAGGCGGCGCCGCTGCTGTGCGCGGGGATCACCACCTACAACGCCCTGCGTCACAGCGGCGCGCATGCGGGCGACCTCGTGGCTGTGCTGGGAGTGGGCGGCCTCGGGCACCTGGGCGTGCAGTTCGCGAGCAAGCTCGGCTTCGACACGGTGGCGATCGCGCGCGGGACCGAGAAGGAGGAGTTCGCGCGCAAGCTCGGTGCGCGCCACTACATCGACAGCACCGCCCAGGACCCGGCGGCCGAGCTGCAGGCGCTGGGCGGCGCCAAGGTGGTCCTCGCAACCGTCACCAACGCGCCGGCGATGACGGCCGTGCTCGGCGGGCTCGGCGTGCGCGGCAAGCTGCTCGTGGTGGGCGCCTCGATGGAGCCGATGCAGATCCCACCGGCGATGCTGATCGGCGGCAGCAAAGCGATCGCCGGCCACGCCTCGGGGCACTCGGGCGACTCCGAGGACACGCTCGACTTCAGCGCCCTGTCGGGCGTGCGCCCGATGATCGAGACCTTCCCGCTCGAGCGGGCCACGGAGGCCTACGAGCGGATGCTGAGCGGCGAGGCCCGCTTCCGGATGGTGCTCACCACGGGGGCCTGAGGACCGTAGCCTCTCGGGGAGTCCCCTCGCCTCACCGGGTTTGAGATGCCCCCCAACAGCTGCTGTATAACCATGGCTATACAGCACCCGAGAAGAGAGTCAGCGGGGCCGAGCTCTACCTGTTGTCTCTTTGCGACTGCTGTATCACCATTGCAATACACCACCCGAGAAGAGAGTCAGCCGGGCCGCGCAGATGCGGCGTCCGCCCGCGCGGCACCCCGAGGGACACGCGGCCTGGAGCTAGGCGTCGCGCTCGACTTTGGCGAGGCTCCCGTTGATCGAGCGGGTGAGGGATGCCTTCACGATCGCTGCCACCCCGGGGATCGGCGAGGCGAGGCGGATGTCGTAGACGAAGCGGGTGCCGCCGCCGACTGTGGGCGCGAAGGTCATCTCGCCGACGTGGCCGCGCAGAGGGCTGCCCTTGGTTATGCGGTAGACGATCCGCTCGGGCACGACGAACTCGGTGACCGTCTCCTCGAACGGCGGCAGCGGCCCGATCTGGAGCTTGCGGACGGAGCCGACCCCGTTGCGCTCGCCGCCCTCGCCGTCGCGCAGGCGGGTGACCTTCGCTCCGAACACCTCGGCCAGGTTCTCGTGCTCGGCCAGGTGGGCGAAGATCAGCTCGGGCGCCTTGGCGAAGTCGTGCTCGATGTGGACATGGTGGGCGCGCATGGGCGTGAGTGTACGTGTACGGGTCCATGGCGCGCGGCACGCGCGGGCGGGGACTTCTGGCTGCCGCGCGGGTGCGTCTCTCAGCGCGGGCTGGAGCGGGCGTCGGAGAGTTCCTCCAGACGCTCGAGCGCGGTGGGGGTTCCCATCGCGAGGATCACATCGCCGGAGCTCAACTGCGTCTCGGCGGGCGGCTGGGGCTGGAAGTCGGCGCCGCGTCGCACACCCACGATCATCGAGCCGCCGCGGATGTCGCCGACGGTCTGGCCGACCGCCCCGCAGCCCTCGTCGAGGCGGATCTCCTCGAGGCGGTATTCGGCGTCGACGTCGACTACGCCGCTCAGCTGGGGGTGCAGAGCGAGGCGCGCCATCTCGGTGCCGCTGGCCTTATACGGGGAGATCACGCGATCGGCGCCTGCGCGCTTGAGCTTCTTCTCGGTGTCCTCGTTGGCGGCGCGGGCGACGATCGGGATGTCGACTCGCAGCTCGCGGGCGGTGAGCGTGATGAAGACGTTGTCGGCGTCCGAGTCGGCGCAGGCGAGGATCGAGCGCGCGCGCTCGATCCCGGCATTGATCAGCACCTCGTCCTCGGCGGCGTCGCCCTCGATGAAGCTGATCCCGAGCGCCTCCGCGCGGTGGCGGTTGCGATCGTCGGCGTCGATCACCACGTAGCGCGCCCGGGCGGCGTTCAGGTCGCTGGCCACCTGGCGCCCGACGCGGCCGAAGCCGCAGATGATGTGGTGGTCGGTGAGCGAGTCGATCATCCTCTGCATGCGCCTGGCGCCCAGCAGGTCGCCGAGGTGCCCGGCGACGAAGAACTCGGTGACGGTGGCCAGCGCGTAGAAGAGCGTACCGACGCCGAGGACGGTGATGGCGACCTGGACGATCTGCCCGGCGGTGGTGTGGGGCTGGGGGAAGCCGCCCACCGTGGCGGCGGTGTCGAGGGCCCAGCGAAACCCGTACCACAGCCCCACGCCCTCGCTCAGAGCCAGGCCGATCGCGCCGGCCACGAGCAGGCCGAGGGCGATGGTGGCGAGCGTGACGATGCGCCGGGCGAAGATCGAGAGCTGACGGTGGGTGGCCGGACCTGAGCGATCGGGAACGCGGTGCAGGATCGGATCGAGGTCGGCCATCGCCGGCCGAGGATAGGCGCAGAGGGAGACAGGGCGCCGCGCCTCGCGTGCCCTCGCCCACCGGACCGCCGAGCGGCGCACTGACACAATGGCCGGCGATGCGTGCGATCGCGGTCATCCTCGCGCTGCTGGCCAGCGCCTGCCTCATCACCGCCTGCGCGGGCAAGGGAGGCCAGACCAGGACCCGGACGGTGACGGTGAAGGCCGCCGCCACACCCCCGTCGACTCCGCCTGCGAGCGGTGCTCCCAAGAGCCAGATGACGAAGACCCGGGCTCTCGCATTCGCCCGCGCCGTGAACCTGCGCGAAGAAGACGTCCCCGGCCTGCGCGCCTCGTTGCAGGGCAGGCAGCGGTCCACCGCGCATGAACAGCGCCTGAGCCATGAACTGCAGCAGTGCGTGGGCGGCGGCGGGGCGGGGGCGCAGCCGGTGGCCGAAGAGAGCTCGCCGAGCTTCCAGCGCCGCGCGTCCATCGCCCAGCAGAGCGTCAGCTCGGAGGTCACCGTGGCGCGCTCCTCCACGATCGCGACGAGGGAACTGAACGAGATTCGCAGCGCCCACGCGCGCTCGTGCTTCGTCCACTACCTCAACGGCCTGTTCGCGGGCGCGGCGGGCCAGGGATCGAGCATCGGGCCCGTGTCGGTCGCCCACGGCAATCCTCCGGCGCAGGGGGTCACGGGCAGCTTCGGCCTGCGCATCAGCACCGCGATCGTGGTTCGCTCCGTGCGCATCCCCTTCTACCTGGACATCCTCGGCTTCGTCTACGGGCCCACCGAGGTCATCCTGCAGAGCTCCGGCATACCCGTCCCCTTTCCCGCGGCCGCCGAGCAGCACCTGTACACACTGCTGCTCTCCCGAGCCAAGGCGCAGCACCTCGGGTAGCGGACGTGAGCGCGGAGATCATCGACCTCCACTACGGCGGGCGCAGCGGCGCGCTCGGGGCGTGGATCAGCGGCGATGTGCTCATCGACTGCGGTCCGAGCGCCTGCCTGCCGAGGCTGCTCGCGGGCCTCCGGGAGCGGCGGCCGCGACAGCTCTTGCTCACCCACATCCACTTCGACCACGCCGGCGCGGCCGGGGCCCTGGTGGAGCGGTGGCCCGACCTCGAGGTCTTCGTGCACCCGCGCGGCGCCCCGCACCTGGTCGATCCATCCCGCCTGGTGGCGAGCGCGCGTCGAGTGTTCGGCGAGCGCTTCGACGGTCTCCTGGGCGAGGTCGTGCCGGTGCCCGAGGCCAGCCTCGCCACGATCGAGGACGGCCAGCCGATCGGGCGCTTCCGGGCCGCCTGGACGCCGGGGCACGCATCCCACCACGTGGCCTTCCTCGACGAGGAGAGTCGCTGGGCGTTCCCGGGCGACGTCGCCGGGGTGCGGCTGGCCCCGGGCGTGGTGATCCCCCCGACGCCACCGCCCGACATCGACCTCGACGCGTGGCGGGACTCGCTGAGCGTGCTCGAAGGATGGCGAGCGGCGCGCCTGGCGCTCCCCCATTTCGGCCTGGTGGAGGATCCGGTCGCGCACCTGGGCCAGCTGCGCGAGGCGCTCGACCGACACGAGGGCTGGGCCCGCGAGGGCGAGGAGGCGTTCGTGGGGCATCTGAGCGAGTACCTGCGGGCGCGCATGGGCACGAGCGAGGCCGAGGACTACGACTTCACGGCGCTCGCCAGGCCCAGCGCGGCCGGCCTGCGCCGCTGGCTCGAGCGCGACGGGCCGGCCTAGTCACCAGGAGCCGGTGCGCCCGGAGCGGCTGCGCCCGGAGCGCCGGCCTCGAGCGCGTCGATTCCGAGCTCGAGCATCCGTCGCCAGGCCCCCGGCTCGAGCGCCTCGGCGGCGCGCGTGGCGGCGAACAGCAGCCGCAGGTCGAGGCTGGTGGCGTCGGCGCGCAGCCGTCCCTCGGCGCGCGCGGCCGCGAGCAGCCGTTCGAGCGACCAGATGGTGCTGGCGAGCGCGCGCTGCACGGCGGGGTGCTCGGAGACGGTGGCCATCGCCTCGCCGAGGACGTCGTCGGCGGCCTGGCGCTCGGCGAGAGTCCACAGCAGCCCCATCAGCGCCGAGAAGGGACCCTGGCATCCGGCCAGCGCAGCCTCGGCTCCGTCCTCGGCTTCGTGCAGGCGCTCGACCACGAGCGCGGCCAGCAGGTCGTTCTTGGAGGGAAACTGCCGGTAGACGCTGCCCACCCCCGCGCCTGCGGCGGCGGCGATGGCTGGCATCGGCGCATCGAGGCCATCCCGGGCGAACACCTCGCCGGCCGCTTGCAGCAGCCTCGCCCGCTTCTCATCGGCGCCGAGCGCCGACCAGCACGTCTCGGGGGCTTGGGACGGAATGCTCATTCCGCTACTGTAGTGCCCTTCCGGGGGGTAGTCCACTTCCGCGGCGGCAGTCCCCTTCCGCGGGCGGAATCGCCATTCCGCCGCCACGGCAGCTCCGTCACGCATGAGCTCGAACACCGCCGAGAGAACCCATCCGACCCTGATCCTGGCCGTGCTCTCGCTCGGCGGGGTCGCCTACGCGATGCTGAGCTCCTCGGTGGTGCCGGCGCTGCCCACCATGCAGCACGCGCTCCACACGAACGAGACCGGGATCACATGGCTGCTGACCGCCTACCTGCTCTCGGCGTCCGTGGGAACGGCGATCCTGGGGCGCCTGGGGGACATGTACGGCAAGGAGCGCCTGCTGCTGGTGACGCTCGTGATCCTCGCCTTCGGAACCCTGCTGGCCGCCGTGTCGAGCTCGCTCGGCGTGATCATCGTGGCCCGCTTCATCCAGGGCGCAAGCGGCGGGATCTTCCCGCTGGCATTCGGCATCGTGCGCGACGAGTTCCCCCGGGAGAAGGTGGCGGGCTCCATCGGCCTGCTCTCGTCGATCCTCGGCGTGGGCGCGGGCATCGGGATCGTGCTGTCGGGCGTGATCGTGGAGCACCTCAGCTATCACTGGCTCTTCTGGATCCCGCTGGTCGCGACCGTGATCGCCGCCGTGGCGACCTGGCGGTTCATACCGGAGTCTCCCGTGCGCGTGCCCGGACGCATCAACTGGCTGGCCGCCGCGCTGATGACGATCGGCATCTCGACCGTGCTGCTGGCGATCAGCAAGACCACCACCTGGGGCTGGGGCTCGACGAAGACGCTCGGCCTGATCGCCGCCGGGCTGGCCGTCTCGGCGGTATGGATCGCGGTTGAGACGCGCAGCCCGAAACCGCTGATCGACATGACGATGATGCGCATCCGCGGGGTGTGGACCACGAACCTCGCCGCCTTCCTGCTGGGAGCCGGGATGTACGCGTCGTTCATCGTCTTCCCCCAGTTCGCCCAGCTGCCCAAGAGCACCGGGTTCGGGTTCGGAGCGTCCGTGGTCGTCTCCGGCCTGTACCTGCTGCCATCGACGATCGGCATGACGATCCTGGGCATCTACGCCGGGCGTATCTCCTCTCGCTTCGGCTCACGGGCGGCGCTGCTGTCCGGAACCGCGTTCACCACCATCTCGTTTGCGCTGCTGGCGATCGATCACAGCCATCCGATCGAGTTCCTGGTGGCCGCGGGGCTGCTCGGCGTCGGCATCGGCCTGGCCTTCGCGGCGCTCGGCAACCTGATCATCCAAGCTGTCTCGAGCCACCAGACGGGCGTCGCCAGCGGTATGAACACGGTCATGCGCACGCTGGGGGGCGCGCTCGGCGGTCAGCTCTCGGCGACCTTCATCGCGGCCCATGCCGCGCACGGCGAGCCCACGGTGACCGGCTTCACCGAGACGTTCCTGATGGCCACGGGATTCCTCGTGGTGTGCCTGCTCGCCGGCGTGCTGGTGCCGAAGGCCCGTCACACACACATGGTCGAGGTGCACGGGAGCGAGGGCGAGGCGGCGCTCGGGACCGTCGCCTCCGAGGGCGCCGGGGTCTAGCGCTGGGCGCCTCGGTGACGGGCCGTGTTGATCTGGGCGTGTGGCGCACGCCGCTCGAGCCGGCGCCCCGGCTGGCCGAGCGGATCGGCCTGGGCGCGGGCGACCTGTGGGTCAAGCGCGATGACTGGCTCGGGTTCGGAGGCGGCGGGAACAAGGTCCGCAAGCTCGAGCTCCTGTGCGCGGCCGCGATCGAGCAGGGCGCCACGACGCTCGTGACCAGCGGCGCCGCCCAGAGCAACTACGCGCGCCTGACCGCGGCCGCCGCGCGGCGGCTGGGCCTGGGAGTCGTGCTCGTGCTCGTGCCCGAGGGCGAGGGCGCGGGCGCGGGCGCGGGCGCGGGCGCGGGCATGCGTACCGGCAACCTCGCGCTTGACGGGCTCTTCGGCGCGGAGATCCGCTGGGCCGAGTGGGCACGGCTCGACGAGGTCGCGGCGGCTGTCGTCGAGGAGCTTCGCGCACGCGGCGAGCGGCCGGCGCTGCTGCCGTATGGCGGCTCGAACGCCACGGGCGCGAGGGGGTACCTGGCCTGCGCGGGCGAGCTTGCCGAGCAGGCGCCGGATGCCCGCCACGTGGTCGTGGCGGTCGGCTCGGGCGGATCGATGGCGGGGCTTGTCGCGGGCCTGGGCGCAGAGCGCGTGCTCGGCGTGAACGCCGGGGCGGTGCCCGACGCCGCGGTCAGGGTAGCGGCGATGGTCTCAGAGCTCGCCGAGGCAAGCGGCTCGTCGAGGCCGGTGGGACATGCGGAGCTGCGTCTCTGCGACGAGCAGATCGGCGGCGGGTACGAGCAGCTGACCGACAGCGCTCGGCAGGCGATGCGGGAGGCGGGACGACACGAGGGGTTGATCCTCGATCCCGTGTACACGGGGAAGGCGATGGCGGGCCTGGTGGCGGCGGTCGAGACCGGCGAGATCGGACGGGGGCAGCGCACGGTGTTCGTCCACACGGGCGGTCTGCCGGGCCTGTTCGGCCACCCCTTCGCCTCTGAGCTCGCGGCGGGCGCGGGCGCCGGATCAGGCTGACGGCGCGTTCACGTCGCGACGGGCCGAGCGCCCGGCGGTCCCGACGCGGCCGCGAAGCCATGCGGGTCGCGCGGGCATGTACCAGTTGCGCTCGCCGAGCAGCTTCATCGCAGAGGGCAGCAGCACCGCCCGCACCACGGTGGCGTCGATCAGCACGGCCACAGCGAGCCCGACCCCGACCTGCTTGAAGGCCACCTCGCCGAGCGTGGCGAAGATCGAGAAGACCGCGACCATCACGATCGCGGCGCTCGTGACGACGCCCGCGGTGGCCTTGAGCGCGTGCCCCACGGCCTCCGCCGTGGGCAGGCCGCGATCGTGATCCTCGCGGATGCGGCTGAGGATCAGCACGTGGTAGTCCATCGACAGGCCGAACAGGATCACGAACAGGAACAGCGGCAGCCAGTCGATGACGCCTCCGATGTTGCCCGCGCCCAGCAGCGAGCGCAGGTAGCCGTCCTGGAAGACGAGCGTGAGCACGCCGTAGGCGGCCCCGACCGAGAGCAGGTTGAGCACGATCGCGGTCACGGGGATGACGATCGAGCGGAAGGTGACCAGCAGCAGGAGGAAGGCGAGGCCGAGGACGAACGTGAAGACGAGCGGCAGGTGCGACTTCATCGTGTCGTTGAAGTCCTTGGAGCCGGCGGTGAGACCGAAGACGTAGGCGCTCGTCCGCGGGACCCGCCCGATCGTGGCGGGGATGACGCGACCGCGCAGGGTCTGCAGGGCGGCGTTGGAGCGCGCATCGGTGCCGCGCCCCGCCAGCGAGATGCTGACCGCTGCGACGCTCCGGTCGGGGCTGACCGACACGGAGACCGGACCGGACATCTGCCCGCTGGCGAGCGCGACCGCGGCCATCCGTTCGATCCCGCCGCGGACCGCCGGCGCGGTCACGTCGGACGCCTGCACGACCACGGTGGCGGGCAGCGGGCCGCCGGGAAAGGCGCGCTGGATGCTGTCGTAGGTGCGCATGATCGGAAGATCGTGCGGCAGCCCCACGGTGCCCGGGTCGACCGTGTGCATCCTCACCGCCGGCAGCGCGAGGGCAAGCAGCGCACCTGCGCCCAGCAGGAGTGACAGCAGCGGCCTGGCGAGCACGTGGTCCACGATGAAGCCCCACGCCCGTGACTGGCCGCGTTCGCGCCGGCGCGCTATGACCGGCGCGCGACCGGTCTCGAGACGGTCGCCGAGCTTGGCCATGACCGCCGGCAGGACGGTGACGGAGCCGACGATGGCCACGGCCACCACGAGCATGGTGCCCATGGCGAAGGAGCTGAAGACGGCGTTCCCGGCCAGGAACATGCCGGCCATGGCGGTCATGACGGTCAGCCCGGAGATCAGCACGGCGCGTCCGGAGGTGGCGGCCGCGCGCGCGAGCGCCGTCTCGCCGTCGCTTCCGCGATGGCGCTCCTCGAGCTTTCGGCGAAGGTAGAACATCGAGTAGTCGACGCCCACCGCCAGGCCGATCAGCAGCACGACCGAGTCGATCTGGCCTTCGGAGACGGGGATCAGGTGGCTGAGGGGGCCGAGCAGGCCGAGCGCACCGAACACGGCGGTGAGTCCCAGCAGCAGGGGCACGCCCGCGGCGACGAGCGCCCCGAACGCGAACAGCAGGATCAGCAGGGTGACAGGGAGCGAGGTGTACTCGGCCTTGCGGAAGTCCTTTACGAAGGCCTGCGTGAGGGCCTTGTTGGAGCTCGCTGTGCCGAACTCCCCGATCCGCACGGCCGGATGCGCCCGCGCCGCCGCAGCGGTCGCGGCGAGCGCCGCATCGACATTGCGCTGCGCCTGGTTCTGATCTCCGGCGATCCTGAACGTCACAAGCGCCGAGCGCCCGTCGCGGGAGAGCAGGTTGGCGTTGCCGGGAGTGAGCGGCGAGCGGATTTCGCCAACGGTCCTCAGGCTCCCCAGCCGGGCGAGCAGGTCACGCACGGCGGACTCGAACGCGGGCGTGCCGGGGCGCGCGGCGCCGCGACCCTGTATGAGCACCTGCTCGGCCTCGGCGTTTGGGAAGGCCGCTTCGTAGGTGCGCAGGGCACGCCCCGACTGCCCGTTGCCCATCTCCGCGTTCGTGAGGTTTCGCTGGCCGACGGCCGAGCCCACGAGGTAGGCGATCGCGACGAAGGCGAGCCAGCCCAGGATCGCGGTGCGGCGATGCGCGGCGCTCCACCCTCCGGCACGCGCGGCGAGGTTGCGCCGGGGGCTCATCCGCGCGCCCAATGAGATCCGAGGGGACTGGGACCGAGGCCACTGATCACACTGCGACGATCTCTGACCGCTCGCCTTCGGCCATCGGTGCTCCGGCGCACAGACGCGCCGAGAACTACGTAACGGGCATGGCGCCTAGGCTCGGCGCACCGCGCTCGCCAGCGCCTGCGCTTCGGCTTCGATGCCCTCTGCCATCAGGTGCAGCCTGTCGAGGAGATCGGCGTCCGCGCACAGGCCGAAGCAGAGCACATCGGCAAGCGAGGTGGCCGAGACGCGCAGCGCATGGTGCTCGGCGATCTCGGCGATCGAGTGCAGGTGGACGACCGGCGCCTCCAGCACGCTGACCGGCGAGCGCGGCCCCGGGACATTGGACACGTTGAGCGCGAAGGTGCGAGGGCTGCGCTCGAGGCGGGTGACGAAGTGCTTCAGCGGTGGCACACCGGAGAGCTCGCGCAGGAGCTGCTCGCGATAGCGCGCATCATGTGCCTGCTTGCGCGCCGTGGTGGCCGCGTGGATCATGCGCAGGCGCACGACCGGATCGGCCTCGCTCAGCGGCACCGCAAGGAAGAAGAAGGAGTCGTGGTTGGCCGCGTCGTCCCCCTCCTGGTGCAGGCTGACCGGCACCTTGACCCGGATCGTCCCGGGATGGCCGTGGCGCAGGCGCACCCAGCGCCCCAGAGCCCCGGTGACGATCGCCAGGACCCCGTCGTTGAGCGTCGCCCCGCAGAGGCTCTTGACGGCGTCGTGCAGCGCGGGCAACGGCACCGCCGCAAAGGCCACCTCGCGTCGGCCGCCGATCGTTCCGTCGAACGGAGAACGGCGTGCGCCCCGGGCGTACTCCCGGCGCAGGAAGCCGGCGAGATGCGCACGCCTGCGCACTTCATCGGCAGCATGCGCCGTGACGAGCTGGGCCGGGGTCATCGAAGCCTCCGGCCCCTGATCCCACAGCAGCGTGCGGGCATAGCGCGCGGAGGCGGTGCCATCGGCGAGCGCGTGGTGGATGCGCCACACAAGAGCGCTGCCCCCGTCCGCGAGGGCCACGACGTCCATCCGCCAAAGCGGGAGCGCGCGATCGAGGCGCTGCTCGAACAGCCGCGCCACGAGCTCGAGCAGCCCGGCCCGGTCGACCGGTCCCGCCACGGGCGCGGGCACGATGTGATCGGCCACGTCGAAGCGCTCGTGGGGCACCCACCCGGGCTCTGAGGCGCCGCCGCCGAGCCTGCGCTCGAGGGCCGGGGCAAGAGCGATGCGCTCGGCCACGCGCGCCCGCAACCGCTCCACGTCGAGCCCACCGTCGCCGAGGCGCACGACCTTGCAGGTGTGCCCCGCGATGGTTGGGCTCTCGAGTGCCAGGATCGCGCGGTCCTCGGCTCCGAGCGGAATCACCTCGTCCATGCCGCTGCACATTCTCGCCTATATCTCAGCCGGGCCACCCGGCCGCGGAGCTACTTTCGCCTGAGCCGCGGCGGCCTGTAGCGGGTGCTGCAGATGAACCCGTAGCGTTCGTACTGGCGCTCGTAGCGGGTGGCGCAGTACTCGCCGGGGCCAAGGCACTTGTGCGCTCCGCCGATGGTCGCGGGAACGTCGCGGCTGCACGCGACCCTGGCCGTCGGCTGAGCTGAGCTCGCGGCGGGAAGCGCCAGCGCGAGCATGGTGCCGGCAAGCGCGATTCCGGTTCTCATCGTCTGCTCCTCCTGATTGGCATGCCGACAGACCCGCGCCGGTTGCCTGCGAGCGTACCGATTCTCAGAACTGGGCGAACTGCCGGAGAGCGTGGATCGGATCGAAAGGGCAGACCCCCCGGGACCCGACCTCACACGACATCGACGAGCCTCAGCCCGGGCGCCGCGGGCGCTGGCGCAACCGGGGTCTCCTGCGCAGGCTGAGCGCTCGGCTGTCGCGGTTGCGCCGCTGGCGCTCTTCGTCCGCCAGGTCCCGTTCCTCTTCGAGGCCGATTTCCAGGAAGAGCAGGAGCACGCCCCCTGCGAGTCCTGCCGACATCAGCGCGATCGTGAGAACTTCGCCGGTCACCCCGGAGACGAGGGCCGCGCAGATGCCGCCCGCCACCACCAGGGCCGCTGCTGTGCCGAACGCCACGATCCGCCACCTGGGTCCCATAACTCAAAGGTACGGCAGCGCCTAACTTGTTGGCCGACAAGTAAAGTGCTACGGTCGCTCAATGAGCGCGGTCGAGGCGACCAAGCGAGTGCGTGATGCGGAGCGTTCGCGACGCGCGATCCTCGAGGCTGCTGAGGCCGTGTTCGCGGAACGTGGCTTCCCGGAGAGCACCTTGAGCGAGATCGGACGCCGCGCCGGTCTCTCGCGAGGCGCGCCCGCGTTCTTCTTCGAGTCCAAGGACAATCTGTACGCCGAGGTCATCAAACGTGTCTTCGCCGAGCGCCATGAGGTGCTCGGCCCGGCACTCGAGCTCGCGCGGACGGTCGACGCTGACGAGGCCTCCTCGCGCGACGCGCTCCAAGCCGCGCTCGAGGCGGCCGTTGGCAGCTACATCGACTTCCTGGCCTCACGCCCCACGTTCGTGCGGTTGATGCAGTGGGAGGCACTCACCGACGGCCAGCGGCTTCGCGCGATCCCGCACGAGTCGAGCGCACTCGAGCGCGGCCTCTCCGCGCTCGCCGGAAAGCTGCCCAAGGGAGATGGTCGCGGCGAGGCCGGCCAGTTGCTTCTGTCCTTTGTCGCGCTCTGCCTGCTCCCGTTCGAGCACGACACCACGCTGCTTCCCACGCTAGGGGTGAGTGCCACCGACGGGCGGTTCCTGCGTGAGCGCAAGCGGCATGTGGTGCGGCTGCTGCTGGACCACCTGACCATCGACAGGGCTTCGGCGCGCTGATGACGGCATCGTTCTACTACGACGTTGGATCGCCTTATGCGTACCTGGCAGCGGAGCGCGTCGATGGGCTGATGCCGATCGACGTCGAGTGGCATCCGGTTCTGCTTGGTGGGTTGTTTCAGGCCACGGGTCGTTCCTCGTGGGCACTGACCGAGCATCGCGAGGCCGGCATCGCGGAGATCGAGCGTAGGGCAGCCGAGCGCGGTCTGCCGCCAATGGCATGGCCGGAGCCATGGCCGGGCGACGGCCTGCTGGCGATGCGAGCGGCGGTCGTCGCGCACCAGCTGGGCCGAGGCCGTGAGTTCGCCTTGCAGGCGCTGCGCGCGCATTTCCGCGAAGGTCGATCGCTGAACGACCGCGACGCCCTCGAGGACACCCTGGCGCGCGCCGGCCTCGATCCCGCGGGCGTCCTCGAGGCAGCCACGGATCAGCCGACCAAGACCGAGCTTCGCGACCTGACCGCCCAGGCACTCGAGCGGGGCGTGACCGGAGTCCCGTCGATCATCGTGGCCGGTGAGGTGCTCTGGGGCGATGACCGCCTGGAGGACGCGGCGCGCGCGGCGCGCTGACCAGCAGCGGAAAGACCCAGCTCCGCCACACCGCGACCCCTGCACAAACATCAGCCTGCGACGCTGGTAGCGCCCCCGAGACCGCAGGAAACCTGCTCCATCTCGTTTTGAGTAGTACGTTTACGCGTGGAGGAGCGGGTTTCTCATGACCGCGCTTAGCGCCGGTCAATCCCCAGTCAGGCAGCGCCAGCGGGCGCCGCGGCCCGTGCCCAGTGGTTCGATCCTGCCGGCCTTCTTGAGTTCGCCGAGCAGCTTGTTGGTGTAGCCATCGCTGACTCCCGGCGCCGCCTGACGAACATCGGCGGTCGTGAACTCTGGAACCATCAGCGAGTCGATGAAGGTCGTGATCAGAGCCTTCTTGGAACCGCGGCCAGCGCCCGCTCTGGTGCGGCTCTCGAACTCCTTGTACGCGGCAATCAGGATGCCTAGGAAGTAGTCCGTCCACGGCGGCAGATCGTGCTCGCCCCCGTGCCAGCCGGCGGTGGACTGGCCCGACACGCCTGAGCCCGGCAGCCCATCGACGGAGTACCCAGAGCCGACGCGGGGACTCGAACCCCGGACCCCTTCATTACGAGAGTGGTGCTCTACCAACTGAGCTAAGTCGGCGCGCCTGCGTCATTACGAGGGGGGTATGGCCCGAGCGTGCTGAGGCCAGACGCCATGCGGGTTTCGAGTCCGCTCCGGCGAGCCGTACCAGCACCGGTACCGCGCACCCGACGATGCGCAGCCAACAAGGCCGTGGGGCTGCGTGCGTGGCCTGCGTGACGAGCACTAGATCGGCTCGCCACTTCGCAGCGTCGATGCTACGTTTAGCCCATGACTGTCAAGGAGCGGCTACATACTGCGGTCGAGACGATGAGCGACGAGGAAGCGCAAGCCGCGCTTCGCACGCTCGCCGAGTCCTCCGGCAACCCGGTTGCCTGGATGCTCGATCACGCGCCGCTCGATGACGAGCCTGAGACCGAGGGAGAGCGCCGCGCGATCGCTGAGGCCCACGCCGACCGTGAGCGGGGCATCCAGCCTGTGCCGCTTGAGAGCGTGATTGCCGAGTTCGACGGCGATCTGTGAGCGATCCGTACTGGCGTGTCGTCGTTGACGACCGCGCTCGCAAGGATATCCGCAGGATCGACCCGCCGACCCGAGAGCGCATCCTGCGCGCCATCGCACGGCTGGCCCAGGGCGCAGAGCTGACCGGCGATGTCAAGCGGCTTCAGGACTCGCACGAGTACCGGCTACGAGTCGGTGACTGGCGCGTGCGATTCGAGCGCGACGACCAGCAACTGACCATCACAGTCGTGCGTGTCCTACCGCGTGGCCGCGCATACGACCGCTGAGCGTCGAGGCCAAGCGAACCTGTTCAAGCAGGCCGACGGCTGCATGTTGCTGGCCATATCATCGCAGCGCCCGGTGCGCAACTGTCGTGCGCGCGCAGGCTGGCGGCGATCAAGTGCTCAGCGGATAGGGCGCAGCTCGACACCGTGAGCTACCCCTTGCCAATCGGTATCGGCTGTCAGAGCTGGAGCATCCAGCCGTCGCGCCAGTGCCAGGCACGCCCGGTCGCCAAGCGAGAGCCCTGCATCGCGGGTCAACGATCGTAGGCGTCCCACCTCGACGGCGTCAGCGGCCGTGAACGGCTCGACAGTGATCGCCCCATCGAGTAGTCCGCTTTGAGTGAGTTCAGCCGCGAGCTTCGCCGGGTCCTCTCCCCGATCGGCGACGCGGCTGAATACCTCGGCAAGATTGACGGTCGAGATCACCGCACCGCTGGCGATCGCCTCGGCAACAACGTCGGCGCCGGGCTCGTCTCGAAGATGCGCGAGAAGCGCCGAGGCGTCGAGTACGGGCGCCAACTACTCGGCGTCCTCGCGCTCCGCTTCTGCGCGCCGCTCGGCGAGCAGATCGTCCACCATCGACCCTCCGGGGAGACCACGGAGCAATCCGCGACTCTGCTCGGCCACGGCGCGATATGGGCGTAGTCGCAACGAGCCGTCGTTCTCGGTGCTCAGCAGCATGTGAGTACCGGGTTTCAGGTCCAGCTCACGGCGTACAGCGGACGGCAAGACAAGTCGCCCCCGGTCGCCGACAGTGATGCGCCTCTCAGTGTGGGCCATATTGTGAGTGTACCACGATTGCGGAGCGACCCACACAACCCGCGGCTTCACGATCTCAACAGCCTCCGGGGTCCGGGCGCATGTGGACGAACCGCAGGCCACCGATAGGGAGGGTCTACCTCATGTATCTTCTTCCGCTACCAGTCCGCTCTGCACGCACGCGCCGTGGCGCGTGACCTTGCAGCCCGTCTGCGGTTGGACGGAAGCGGGAACGTCATGCACCACGGTTCGCCCCTGGAGGTTCTCTCGTGAACGAGACGGGTTGGCTGAACCCGCCGACGCTCAGCGGTCGCCGGGTCTTGCTTCGTCCAATGAGGCTGTCAGATGTCGCCGGGCTGATTGCAGCCCATGACGATGACGAGACGTTGCGCTACTTCCCATATGGGGTCGAGTCCGAGCCGCCGTGCGAGCGGACGGTCGCCCACGCTCTCGCGTCTGGGCGCCAGGTCCTGACGCAGATCGACACGCTTACGGGTCAGATCGCCGGAACGACCTCGCTGTACAACATGAATGAAGCGCATGCACGAGTGACTGTCGGCTACACCTGGCTGGCGAAATCTGTGCGTGGCTCCGGCTTTAACCGCGAGTCGAAGCTTCTGCTGCTCGACTACGTATTCGACGTTCTCGATGCGAGGCGCGCCGAATTCAATGTCGATAACGAGAATGTCCGATCTCGGCGAGCCGTTCTCGCAACTGGTGCAACGGAGGAGGGCGCGCTGCGCGAGCACGCTCGTCGGCGGGACGGCTCCTGGAGAACCACGATCGTGTACTCCATTTTGGCTGAGGAATGGCCGCAGGTGCGGCTGATGCTGTTGGCCAGCGACCAGTCCGGCATTACGTGATCGAGGGCGAGGCTATGGGGGCGATTGCTCAGCGCGGCGGCAGTCATAGACGTTGGCGCACAGCGGGATTCTCGCCCAACGCAGCGAAGGCCGACCCACAGTGACCCTCGGCAACCTCTTGAAGCCGACTCCGGGACTCGAACCCGGGACCCCCACTTTACGAGAGTGGTGCTCTACCAACTGAGCTAAGTCGGCGCGCCTGCGTCATTACGAGTGAAGTGCTCTACCAGCTGAGCTACGTCGGCATTTTGCTCTACAGTGCGGTTTCTGCCCAGGGTGGGGGCGATGCCCCCGTCCAGATGGACTCTTGGTGGAACAAAGGGCATCTAGATCACCCTGCATCGCCGTGCCATCGTAGCGTCCGGAGACCGCGCGGAGACGGCTTGGCAAACGGTCGAGACACGCGCAAGGTCGGAGCGCGGCGGGCAAGCTCAGCTTCGGACCGCCGCCGACCTCCAAGCCGCCCGGGCATCCATGGGCGATTTATACGCCATATGGCTTGTAATATATCCATATGGGCGCTATAGTTGCCACCCTAATGGATGTCTCCAAGCCCTATACGGCGATCTGTCCCACTCTCGACAGCGAGGTCCTCGCGGTCCTCGCCGGCACCACTCGACCACTGACCGGACGCGAGGTCGCTCGCCTGACCGGAAGAACCTCTCACCGAGGTGTAGCGGAGGTCCTCAGCCGGCTCGTAGAGCACGGGCTCGTGGAGCGCCAGGAGGCAGGGCGCGCACTGCTATTCACGTTGAACCGCGAGCACCTGGCAGCCCCTGCGGTCGAGGCCCTCGCAGGCATGCGGGCCGAGCTGCTACGCCGCATCCGCGGACTCGTGGGCGCCTGGAAGACAGCGGCCGTCCACGTTTCGATCTTTGGGTCGACGGCGCGAGGGGACGGTGGTACACAGAGCGATATCGACGTGTTCGTCGTCCGGCCTGACGTCGTATCCGAGGATGATCCTCGGTGGCGGAAGCAGCTCGATGACCTTGCGGAGAACATCGAACGATGGACAGGGAATCGAGCGAGTATCGCCGAGGCGGCTGAGGGTGAGATCGAGCGCCTCCTCAGGGAGGACCGACCGATCGTCGCAGAGTTGCGTTCAGACGCGATCGGCATCAGCGGCGCAGATATTCCGACGCTGCTAGGCAGCAAGTGATGGCGCGAGCAGTGACGCGAACGCAGACTTGCTCTGACCAGGACGCCAAGACACGGCTGGCTCACGCCCGCAGGTTTCTTGACGTAGCTGAGTTGGTCGCGGACGAAGGTGACGATCTGGAATACAGCAGCGCGGCGGCTGCATTGGCGGTGCTGGCCGGCATCGCCGCATCTGACACGGCGTGCTGCAAGGCGCTCGGGCGTCGTTCGCGAGGCCAAGACCATCGGGCGGCGATCGAACTGGTCGAGCAGGTCGAGCCTGGTGGCAGAGACGCGAGCAAGGCTCTTCGCCGGCTGCTGGCCCTCAAGGACGAGGCTCATTACGGCTTCTTCGATGTCAGCGGCGCCGACCTCAAGACGGCACTCCGTCAGGCGAGAGCACTGGTTGACTTCGGCGCCGACGTGCTGATCCGTTAGCTCGCGCTCCTCTACAGCGCCGCCACCTCCGCAAGCAGCGACTCGCCGTGCTTCTCGCAGAAGGCCGGGCCGATGCCCTTGATCTCGATCAAGGCCGCGCTGCTCGCAGGGCGCCTGCGCAGGATCTCCTCCAGGACCGTGTCAGCTGCCACCGTGAAGGCCGGCTTGCCCTCAGCACGCTGCATGCGCCAGGCCCGCAGCCGCTCGAACTCCTGCTCGTCCACCGGCCTGCCGACCGGCTCCGGTGTGCTCGCCGACACAGCGCCGCCACCTGCCGCGCGAACGCGGTCGCGTTTGCGAGCCGACGTCGTTGGTGCCGCCGCCACCGCTCGCCCCAATGCCGGATCCGGGTCGCATACATCACAGCAGCGGCCCGTCGGGCGGCCCTGCTCGCGATCACCGAAATGGTCGAGGATCTGGCGCCTGCGGCAGGTCTCAGCGCTCGCGCTATAGCGCTCGATCGAGCGGTAGGACTCCCAGCTGCGATCCCGCGCCTGCTTGATCGCCGCGTAGGCCCTGCGCGGGCTGCCCTGTCCCGTCAGGCGCACCAGCAGGCCGTCACGACCGCCCGGCTGGAGCTCGACCGCGCCTGCCCGCTCAGCGATCGAGAGCAGCACCCGCTGGCGCTCCCCCAGCTCGCCGTGCCCGATCGCAAGGACCCCGCCCTCGGCGCCCGCGCGCAGGCCGGCCACGTATCTCTTGACGTCATCCACCGTCGTCTCACGCTCCTTGATGAACCTGATCAGCCGCCCCAGGTCCATGCGCGAGGCCAGCAGCAGCGCGCGCGCCTGCTCGCCGTCGCGCCCGCCTCTTCCCGCCTCCTGGTAGTAGGCCTCCAGGCTCGTCGGAAGCGCCCAGTGGGCCACCGTGCGCACGTCCGCCTTGTCCACGCCCATCCCAAACGCGTTCGTCGCCACCACCACCTCAGCGCGACCCTCCATGAAGGCCGCCTGGCTGTCCCTGCGCGAATCCGGGCTCATGCCCGCGTGGTAGACCACCGCCGAGATGCCCTGCCGGGCGATGTCGTCTCTCACGCTCTCCGTGTCTTTGCGCGTGCCGCAGTACACGATCGCCGGGCGGGCCTCCGGATCGCTCAGCACGTGCATCAGCGCGGCACGCTTGCGCGCCACCGCCCCCTTGCCCTCCGCACTGACCACGTCGAAGGTCAGGTTCGGGCGGTCGAAGCCCGAGCGGATCGACACCCAGTCGCGCAGCCCCAGGCGCTCCGCAATCTCCTCCGCCACCCGCGGAGTCGCCGTCGCCGTCGCCGCCATCACCGCCGGGCGGCCCAGTGAAGCGATCGCCTCGTGCAGGCGCAGGTAGTCCGGCCTGAAGTCATGGCCCCACTCCGCCACGCAGTGCGCCTCGTCCACCACGAACAGGCCCACCTTGCGCCTAGCCAGCGCTGCCCTGAACGCCCCTGAGGCAAAGCGCTCGGGCGCCGCCAGCACCAGCTGGGTCGATCCGCTCTCGATCTCTTCGAGCGCTCGCGCGTTATGGCCATCCTCCATCCCCGATGCCAGCATCGTCGAGCGCACCCCCGCCTCGCGCAGCCTGCGCCACTGGTCACTCATCAACGCGATCAAAGGGCTCACCACGACCACAAGCGGACGGGCCGAGTCCCAATCGCTCGCCAGCGCAGGCAGCTGGTAGCAGAGCGACTTGCCGCCCCCCGTCGGCATCACCACCAGGCTGTCCCGACCCTCCAGCGCAGCCTGAACCGCCTCGCGCTGCCCAGGCCTGAAGGACTCCAGACCGAAGCGGGCGAGCAGCTGCTCGGGCGTGGGAGCGGCGAGAGTGCTCGCGCCGTGCTCCACGGGCGCGCTGAGGGTGCTGGCCGACACGACACTCACGGTACCCCTACCTCCGGCCGGGACCGTCCGCCGCTACCTGCGCTCCCACACCACCCGTGCGCCAGCCGCCGGCACCAGCGTGATCGCCCGCCTGCGGACCAGCTCCCCCGCGCGCCACATCGGGCCGGGCGGCCTGCTCGGGCGCAGCTCCGAGAGCATCGTGCGCAGCATCACCCGCATCTCCAGCTGAGCAAACGACGCTCCGATGCAGCGGCGGATGCCGCCACCGAACGGAATCCACGAGAACGTCTCCGGCGTGCTGCCCAGGAAACGCTCCGGCTCGAACTCCCGCGGCCGCGCGTACGCCCGCGGGTTGCGGTTGGTCAGGTAGATCGACGGCGCCGCCCGTGTGCCCGCCGGAAGGACGTGGGAGCCCACCTGCAGCTCCTGCGTGAGCATCCGCACCACGATCGGCACCACCGGGCGCACCCTCAGCGTCTCGTTGACCACCGCCGAGAGGTACTCCTCGCTCTCGCCCGCCTCGATCTCATCCGTCAGGCGCGCGAGCTTCTGCGGGTGGCGCACCAGGCGCTCGATCGCCCACGCCACCGAGGTCGCCGTCGTCTCGTGCCCCGCCAGCAGCAGCGTCACCAGCTCGTCGCGCAGTTCCGCATCGCCCATCGCCGCGCCGTCCTCGTCCCGGGCCTGCATCAGCAGCGACAGGATGTCCGTGCGCTCCTGCAGGTCCGCCTGCGCGCCCCGGCGCTCGATCTCCTCGTAGATCAACGCGTCGAGGTGATCCAGCGCACGCCCGATCTCGCCCGTGGGGCGCTCGCCCGTGGGCCGGCTCATCAATGCCCGCACCACAGCCACGATGTGCATCGGCTCCACCAGATCGCCGATCGCCTCGCGCAACGGCCCCATCCGCTCCGCCTCCACGCCAAACACCGCCCGCAGGATCACCTCCAGCGTGATCTTGCGCGTGTGCGGATGCAGGCGCATCGGCCTGCCCAGCTCCCAGCCGGCCATGTCCCTGCGCGTGGCCTCCACGATCACCTCCTCGTACTCGCGCATGCGCTCCCCGTGAAACGGCGGCAGCAGCAGCTTGCGCTGGCGCATATGCTCGGGGCCCGTCAGCACCAGCACCGAGCTGTGGCCCATCACCGGCGCGATCGGCGAGTTTCCCGCAGCCGACGGCGCCACCTCGGGCGAGGCCGTGAAGATCGTCTTCACCGCCTCCGGGTCGCTGAACAGCACCAGCTGCATCCCGCTCGGCGCAAACGTGATCGTGAACGCCTCGCCCAGACGCTCGGAGCAGCGGTCCATCACCCATGTCGGCGCAAGCGCCCACGCAAGCGTCTGGAGCACCGGCGGCGCCTTCGGGCCCGGAGGCAGGCCCTCCCGCCGCGTGGCACGCACCCCGCCCGCATGCGCTGCGTCGCTGCTCGTGGCGCTGTGTGTGGCCGCGGCCATGCCCACACGCTAGCGCCGGGCGAGCGCTGGCGTCGAACCCTACTTGTTGGGAGTGCTCGATTCCTTGGAACCGCCGGCGGGCTTGTGCCTCGCCGGGCCGCTGCTCTTCTTGTGCTCGCCGCCCTTGTCGCGGTCCAGCACACGACTGACGCTGTGGGCGGCATGGCGCACGTCGCGCCTGACCCCCGGTGAGATCGCGTAGGCCAACAGCGTCGCCGCGATCCCGACCGTCGCGATCGCCAGCACCAGCCGCGCCCGCCGCCGCTCGCCCCCGGGCGACGCCGGACGTACGCCAAATGGAGATATGGACATGCTCCCCACCAAACTAGCGCCCGCCGCACATCCAGCGTCCGGCCACCCCACCAGCGCTCCCGACTCCGCTCGTCCTCTCAGCCGATCATGGGCCTGCGCTCGCGCGCCCTGCCGCGACGGTCCCGCTCATCTGAGAGCGCCTGCGCCACCGACCTGCGCGCCTGCAAGATCTGCTCCTGCGAGAGCCTCTCCGGGCGCCGCTTCAGGTAGCCAACGAGCATCCTCGCCGGGAGCATTCGCACGCCCTTGCGGCGGGCCGTCGGCCGGTCCACCCATGCGCGGCTGAACACGATCAGCGGCTCCACCGGCAGCCCGGTCACTCGTTCGATCGCCTTCCGTTGAGCATGCGCCTGACCCAGCGCCGAACCGTGCACCCGTCCTACCCGCACCGGCCCCGGATGGCTCTTGGTCTCGAGCGTGAACACTCCTGCGCGCCCGATCAGGATGTGGTCCACGTTGCCGTGGCCCAGCGCCGCATCGTGGATCACCTGCCACTCCTCCGACGGAAGCTCGTCCAGGAGCTCGCCCACCTGCTCCTCTGCCGAAGCCCCGCGGTCGCGGCGCTCCACCAGCGGCAGCACGTAGCGCGAGATCACGAACATGCTCACCAGCAGCGCTATCTCCGCCGCCAGGAAGCGGGCGTCACGCAGCCCGAACGTGCGACCGAGCAGGGCGGTCGCCACCGCCAGGACCCCAAGCGCGACGAGCGTACGCATGCGCAGGCGCCTGACAGTCGCGCGCGCATACTGTCCTGCCGTGCGGCCTGTGGGATCAGAGTGGATTACGTACATCTCGCTTTCCTCGTTGGCGCTCTAGGTCATTCATCGGTCCATAACCGCAGGGGCCTTGAGCGCGGGCACGAAGTGTGACGTGAGCCTGGAGAAGCGTGGAGTGCGCCCCCCAACTCCTAAAGCACGCCCATGCACCCGCCGAAGCCCAAGAGTGAGCGACCACACCTCGATCGCCTCGTAGACCACGTGTACCGCATGAGCGAAAACCCCCATCTCTCCGAGCCCCAGGACATCTGTGTCCTGCTGCGCGCCCACGGCGAGCAGCGTTGGCTGATCAACAAGGTGCTACCCGTTCTGCGCCAGATCGAGACACCCGAATCGATCCCCGAGGATCAGCTCGGGGCCGCCCTGGCCTATCTCGAGCTGCTGTGGCTGGACGCCTGCCAGCGGGCGCGCGAGACCGACGCCACCTACGCCAAGCTCGACCCCTGCAGCCCTCTTCATCAGCACGACCTGGTCCTCTACGAGAAGGCCCGCCACTACCACGCCGCCGTGCGCCGCCTGCGCACAGCCATCGGCCATCGCGTCACCCGGCGCATCCGCCTCGCCGACGAGCCCGTCGGCCACGCGCACGCCAGCCGCTGATCCGATCGCATACGCTCAGCGGGATGGCGCCCCGCTTCGACCTGCAGTCTCACTCCACCAACTCCGACGGCGCCCTCCCGGCCGCCGAGGTCGTCGAGCGCGCCGCCCAGGCCGGCGTCGAGCTGCTCGCCCTCTCCGATCACGACACCATCAGCGGCGTCTCCGAGGCCATCGCCGCCGGCGAGCGCCTGGGGGTACGCGTGGTGCCCGCCGTCGAGATCTCCGCGGTCGACGAGGGCTCGGGGCGGGCGGGAACTCCAGACGCTCGTGAACTGCACATCCTCGGCTACAACATCGACCACACGGGGGCACTGCTGACCGAGCGCCTCGTCGAGTTCCTCGCCGACCGCGAGCGTCGCACGCTGCGCATGGCCGCCGGCCTGAAGGAGGCGGGCTTCGAGCTCGACGAACGCCAGATCGAGGCTCGCATCGCCGCCGGCAAACCGATCGGGCGCCCACATCTCGCCGAAGCCGTGCTCAGCGCCCCCGCCAACGCCTCGCGCCTGGCCGAGGAGGACATCGACGACATCGGCTCGCTCATCCGCGGCTACCTGATCGAGGGCAAGCCGGCCTTCCGCCTGCGCGAGACCCCGACCGTGGCCCAGGCCATCGAGGCGATCCACGAGGCCGGCGGGGTCGCAGTCTGGGCCCATCCCTTCTGGGACATATCCGAGCCCGCCGAAGTCCTCTCCAGCCTCGACCGCTTCAAGGCGCTCGGGATCGACGGCGTCGAGACCTTCTACATCACCCACGACGAGCCCCAGACTCGGCTGCTCGTCGCGCGCTGCGAGGAGCTCGGCCTGCTCACCACCGGCTCAGCCGACTACCACGGACCCGAGAACAAGCTCTTCTCGCGCTTCCTGGCGTTCGAGACCTATGGCCTCGAGCCCAACCTCGGCCCCATCGGCGACTGACTCGCAGTGCGGGCTGGGCGCCCGTGCACCAAATGCCCGGAGGGCACACTTGCGCGCGCGCACGTACGCGCGCGCAAGTCAGGCCGTCAGAGCACCGCCTGCAGGCGGTAGGCCAGCGCCTCCAGCGCAAGCTCTTCAGAGACGTTGAGAGAGAGGCTCATGCGCGTCTGGGCGACCAGGTCCATGCCCTCCCGCACCGCCGCCGCGTCGCGCCCCGAAGCGTCCTGCTCGAGCTCTGCGCGCCTGTCCACCGCGTAGATCAGCTCCGCCGCCCCTTCGCACACGCACAGCACATCTCGCAGCCACAGCTCCGACAAGCGCAGTGCCAGGTCGAGCGTCCCCGTACGCACACGCCGCTCGCCCCTGCGCCTCGCCTCGAGGCCTTCGCGCTCGTGTTTCTTGCGTTCCCTGCTCGGCACGTACTCCAGCTCGCCCGCCAACCGCTCCTGGGCCGCCTCACCCGCCGCCGTCCCCGCCGCCTTCGCCGCCTCCAGCAGGCCCGTCCACGGCCGCCCGCCCGTCGAGCCCGCCAGCGCCGCGCGCACGAAGCCCTCAGCGCCCCTGCGCAGCGCCGCCCCCTCCTCACCGGCCAGCCGAGCCGCCTCGCGGGCGTCACCCAACGCCAGGCGCGCGCACGCCAACGCCGTCTCCCGCGACGTGCCGGACGCGCCCGCCAGGCGGTCCGCGATCAAGGCCGACGGGAGCGAGTCGAAGCGGACCTGCTGGCAGCGCGAGACGATCGTCGCCAGCACGTCCTCGCGGCGATCTGTCAGCAGCAGCAGATGCGCGAACGCCGGCGGCTCCTCGAGCGTCTTCAACATGCGGTTCGCCGCCTGG
Source organism: Solirubrobacteraceae bacterium (assembly GCA_017882455.1). Taxonomy (GTDB): domain Bacteria; phylum Actinomycetota; class Thermoleophilia; order Solirubrobacterales; family Solirubrobacteraceae; genus Palsa-744. The sequence goes on from JADGPL010000007.1 coordinate 41,347, forward strand.
TCGTTCATCGTGTCCACCGACTCGATCACGAACACCCTTCGCGCCGACTCGAACGGGGTGCGCGCCGCCGCCGCCACAACCGGCTCCTCGATGTCGCCCACCAGCACTTCCGCAGCCCCCGACGGGCGCACCCACGTCAGATCCGGGTGGCTGTCGCGAGCCACCCGCTCCGCCACCGTGGCCGGTGTGCGCGCGCCCTCCCTGAGCAGGGCCGCCGCAAAGGCCCGCGCGATCGCCCGCTTGCCCGTGCCCGCCGGGCCGTGGAAGAGGTACGCATGGGAGGGCCTGCCGCCCTGCGCAAGTGCCGGAGCCAGCACCGCGCGCGCGTGCGGGTGGGCATCGATGCCGGGGAGGAGCTGCTCGTCGTGCTCGGGGCCACTCACCCCAGAGCCCGGCGTCGAGGACAGCGATGCGGCAGGTGGCACCTGCTCATCCTAGAGGCGCCCCACCCTCCCGCTCTGCAGAGCCGTCAGACTGGGCAGGGTGCTCACCACCTTCGGCGTGATCGTGCTCACGTTCATGATGCTCATGTACGCGTTGGAGCATCGTGGTTCGCGCTTCGTGCTGGCCTTCGCCGGCGGGTGCGCGCTGTCCAGCCTCTATGGATTCCTGGCCGGAACCTGGCCGTTCGGTGTCGTTGAGGCGATCTGGGCCCTCATCGCCCTACGCCGATACGGGACACACGCGTAGCCCGCTACTGTCCCGCGCGTGGCCCGCGGCCGGCTGATCACGATCGAGGGGCTGGACGGCGCCGGCAAGTCCACGCTCGCCGAAGCCCTCGCCCGCGAGCTCGCCGCGCGGGGTGCGCATGTGGAGCTGCTGCGCGAGCCCGGCGGCGTCGAGACCTCCGAGCGCATCCGCGAGCTCGTCAAGGATCCCGCACTGGCCGTCTCGGCGCGCACCGAGGCGCTGCTCTACGCGGCCGCCCGCGCCCAGCTCGTAGAGGAGCGCCTGCAGCCGCTGCTGGAACAGGGCGCGGTGGTGCTGCTCGACAGGTTCGTCGACTCCTCGCTTGCCTACCAGGGCGCCGGGCGCTCGCTCGGCATCGACGCCGTGCGCGCCATCAACCGCTTCGCCACGGGCCCCCTCGCGCCCGACCGCACGCTGCTGCTGCGCATCTCTCCCGCCGCCGGACGCGCGCGCCAGCACGGGCGCGCCGAGGAGCCCGATCGCCTGGAGCTCGAGGGCGAGGACTTCTTCACCGCCATCGCCGGCGCCTACGACGAGCTCGCCCGCCAGGAGCCCGAGCGGATTCGCGTGATCGACGCCGCCCTGGCTCCCCAGCAGGTGCTCCAGGAAGCGCTCACGGCCATCGACGATCTGCTCGAGCTACCGCCGGCACCCCATTAGCATGCCCTGCAGGATGCCCTCCGCCCCACGCCCCCATCCTTCATCCGCGTCTCGGGCAGCTCGGTTCGGCGTAACCCTCGCGGCCGTCAGCGCAAGCGCCGTCCTGGTTGCGGGCCTCGCCAGTCCGGGACTCGCCGCGACAGCGACACGGGCAACCACCACCCCCGCGTTTACCGTGCCGGCCTCAGCCAAAGTCCAGCCGACCGCCACAGGCGGCGGTACCCCTGCCACCAGCAACACCACGACTACACCGACCGCCACCTACGCCCCCACGACCACGCAGCCGGGCGGCGCTGCAACGTCCACGACACCCGCGACCACCACGGGCGCCGCCGCCGGCGTAGCCCAGGGCGCCAAGCTGCCCCCCCGCACCGCCCGCGCCAGCAAGCTCTCGACCCCCGCGATCGCCCTCGCCGTGCTCGCCGCGCTGCTCGCCCTCGGCTGTGCCGCCTGGGGCGCCGCCCGACTCACCGCCTACGAACCGCGCTGGACGCGCTCGGCCCGCCACGCCCTGTCCGAGGGCGGCTTTCGTGCGTCCGCCACGTGGGCTGAATTCACCGACTGGCTACGGCTCGGGCGCTAGCGTCCGAGCACCGCTCCAGAGCGTTCTCCATGCCCGGAAACTGGGCCTTCGCCGTCGGGTCCTCAACGGCCGGCGAGGTACAATCAGGGGTGTTGGATCGGCTCGATTGACGGGACCACAGCGGCTCGCGATCCGCACCGAACCGCCCTCGAAAAGCTCCGTCCGAACGAAGGCGGATGATTCAGTGTTACCCCCAAGAACACTGTATTTTAGCCGCAAATTGAGGGTTTCTGCGGCCCAAGACGAGGAGAAAAGTCAGATGGAAGGCGCCCCCCAGACAGCAACAGTCCAAGACGTCCAAGCAGGCCGGGCGCTTTCGATCGATCGTTATTTCACGACCGCCGGGGTACATCCCTTCGAGACGGTCGAGTGGGAGCTGCGCGACGCTCACATCGGGCACGGCGACCGCGTCGCCTTCGAGCAGAAGGACGTCGAGTTCCCCAAGAGCTGGTCGCAGAACGCCACCAACATCGTGGCCCAGAAGTACTTCCGCGGACAGCTCGGCTCACCCGAGCGCGAGCACTCGGTCAAGGAGATGATCGGCCGCGTCGCCGGCACCATCACGGGTTGGGGGCGCGCGGGGGGGTACTTCGCGAGCGAAGCGGACGCCGCCGCCTTCAACCACGAGCTGACCCACATCCTGCTGCACCAGCTCGCCGCGTTCAACTCGCCCGTGTGGTTCAACGTCGGCTTCGAGGAGAGCCCGCAGTGCAGCGCCTGCTTCATCCTCAGCGTCGCCGACACGATGGAGTCGATCCTCGACTGGAACACCAAGGAGGGCATGATCTTCCGCGGCGGCTCCGGATCGGGCATCAACCTCTCCAACATCCGCGGCTCGATGGAGCCCCTGGCGAAGGGCGGGACGGCCTCAGGACCGGTCTCGTTCATGCGTGGCGCCGACTCGTGGGCGGGCACGATCAAGTCCGGTGGCAAGACCCGCCGGGCGGCGAAGATGGTCGTGCTCAACGTCGACCACCCGGATATCCGCGAGTTCATCTGGTGCAAGGCCAAGGAGGAGGACAAGGCCGAAGCGCTGCGCGACGCCGGCTTCGACATGTCGATCGACGGCGACGGCTTCAAGTCGATCCAGTACCAGAACGCGAACAACTCGGTGCGCGTCACCGACGAGTTCATGCGCGCAGTCGAGGCCAACGCCGAGTGGCGGCTGATCTCCCGCACGACCGGTGAGCCGGTGGGCGAGCCGATCCCGGCGCGCGAGCTGATGCGCGAGATCGCCGAGGCCGCCTGGCGCTGCGCGGACCCGGGAGTGCAGTACGACACCACGATCAACCACTGGCACACCTCGCCCAACAGCGGACGCATCAACGCGTCCAATCCCTGCTCGGAGTACATGCACGTCGACAACTCCGCATGCAACCTCGCCTCGCTGAACCTCATGAAGTTCCGTCGCGCCGACGGGACGCTGGACGTGGCCTCATTCGAGCACGCGGTCGACATCATGCTGCTGGCCCAGGAGATCGTCGTCGGTCCCTCCAGCTACCCGACCGAGGAGATCGGCGTCAACGCCCGCGCCTTCCGCCAGCTCGGCCTCGGCTACGCCAACCTCGGCGCCTACCTGATGAGCAACGGCATGCCCTACGACTCCGACCACGGACGCGGGGCTGCCGCCGCGATCACCGCACTGATGACCGGAAGGGCCTACAGGCGCTCGGCCGAGGTGGCCGGCGCGCTAGGGCCCTACGAGCACTACCAGGAGAACCGCGAGGCCCACAACGGCGTGATGCGCATGCACCGCGATGCCTCCCACGTGATTCCCGACGACACCTGCCTCGACACCGAGCTGCTCGCCGCCGCAAGGCGCTCCTGGGACGAGGCGGTCGAGCTCGGAGAGCGCAACGGCTACCGCAACGCGCAGGCCACCGTGCTCGCGCCCACCGGCACGATCTCCTTCCTGATGGACTGCGACACCACGGGCGTGGAGCCAGACTTCTCGCTGGTCAAGTTCAAGGAGCTGGTCGGCGGCGGGCAGATGACGATCGTCAACCGCACCGTCCCGTTGGCGCTGCAGACCCTCGGCTACTCAGAGCCCCAGATCGAGCAGATCGAGGCGCATCTGGCCGAGCACGGCACGATCCTCGGCGCGCCCGGGCTGACAGAGGAGCACCTGCCGGTGTTCGACGTGGCCGTCGGCGAGCGCGCGATCTCGCACATGGGGCACCTGAAGATGATGGGCGCCGTGCAGCCCTTCATCTCCGGTGCCATCTCGAAGACCGTCAACCTCCCGCAGGAGGCGACCGTCGAGGACATCGCCGACGCCTACACCCAGGCCTGGCACCTCGGGATCAAGGCCCTGGCCATCTACCGCGACGGATCGAAGACCGCCCAGGCACTGCGCACCGATGCCCAGAAGGGCGTGCAGGAGCCAGTCGACGTGGACGCGATCGTCGAGCAGGCCGTCTCCAAGGCGCTGGCCGAGGCCGGCCCGAAGCGCAAGCGCATGCCCCGCGAGCGCCAGTCGCTGACGCACAAGTTCTCGATCGGCGGCCACGAGGGCTACATCACCGCCGGCATGTACGCCGACGGCAGCGTCGGGGAGATCTTCCTCACCGACATCGGCAAGGAGGGCTCGACGCTCAGGGGCATGATGAACTCGTTCGCCACCGCCATCTCGATCTCGCTGCAGTACGGCGTGCCGCTCGAAACGCTCGTGCAGAAGTTCAGCTACATGCGCTTCGAGCCCGAGGGGATCACCGGCAACCCCGAGATCCCGTTCGCCAAGTCGATGCCCGACTACATCATGCGCTGGCTCGCCTCGCGCTTCCTCGACACCGACGCGCAGGAGGAGCTCGGCATCATGACCCCCGAGGTGCGTGCGCGCAAAGCAGCCCAGGAGGCTGCCCAGTCGGTCATGGCATCCGACACCGCCGGCCCCAGCGGCGACGGAGCGGCGGCCGAGTCGCCCCAGGCCTCAGCGCCGGGCAACGGCGGAGGCAGCGCCCCGGCGGCCTCGTTCACCGAATCGCCGCCCGTCGTCCCAGCGCGACTGCAGGGGCTGGACCTCGGCCCGGCCTGCAGCCAGTGCGGAGGCATGATGCAGCGCACCGGGTCCTGCTACACGTGCTCGAGCTGCGGCAACAACACCGGCTGCGGCTGACCTGACGTCCGATAGCCGGCGTGGGACGGCGTCCTCGATCGCTCGTGTGCCGGCGCGGCCGGTGAAGAATTACCGACCGCTTAGGAAGATTCGGCGTCGCTGCGCATCTAGGTAGCTGTAAGCGCGTTTCCCCGCGCACCTGCCTGGCAGGGCTCGCGAAGAGCGAGAACAGCCCGGCGGCACCCACAGCGACAACAGAGAGGAATCAGCGATGCCCACTCCCAGGCGAAGCACCTGGCTAGCAACCGCTGCCGCTGGGCTGGCCTTGGCCCTGGCCGGCTGCGGCGGGTCGAGTAGCAGCTCCCCCACCACGTCATCCTCGCCAGCCGCCACGAGCACTTCCAGCGCCCCCGCGGCGCCCGCGGCAAGCAAGGAAGCCGCGAGCGGAATCCCGCAGAACAACGGCGGCGACGGGGACTCCGACAACAACGGGGGACCCAGTGACGGCGACGGCGACCTCTAGCGGCCGAGGCGCGCGCCGACGGGGCGCGCGGCGATTGGCAGCCGCCTGCGCGCTGTCAATCGGTGCGGCGCTCCTGGCGATCGTGGCCATGCAGCACTCCTCCGGCGCCCATGCCGGAGGAGCAGCGCGAGCAGCAGAGGCCTCCGCCGCGAGCCCGCCCCGCGACCTTGCCTGGCTGCATCCCGTCCGGCCGCCCCGGGGCTGGCGCGTGGCTCGCCTGCCCTCAAGCTCAGCTGCTCTGGCATACCCCTCGGGCTGGCACACCATCGCCACCGATTCCGGGACGGTGTCCGTCGCGCTCACAGATCGCAGCGACACGATCGTCTCCTACCTGAACGCCACGCCACGGCAGGGAGTCGAGACGCTCGCCAACTGGTCGAGCTTTCGGCCCCACCATGTGGCCGCAGAGGGAGCGCGCGACGTGCGGGTGCTGGCGAGGGCCGAGCATCTGCCCTTCCGCTCCGGTCAGGGATCCTGCGTGATCGACAGCTACTCGACCTCGAAGACGCGCTACATAGAGATCGCGTGCCTCGTGCAGGGCGCCCGTGCGGCCACCGTGATCGTCGGTGCAGCGCAGCCAGGGGCATGGAGCTCGCAGGGGCCGCTGCTCGAGCGGGCGATCGCCTCCTTTACGCCCTGAACCGACCGCCGCGCCGCAGCCTCAGTGGTCGGATTCGGCTTCGCTTTTCGCTTCGGGGCTGACCGCATGTTCACGGCTGGCCTCAGCTTCGTCGTCCGATTCGCCACCGGAGCCATCCGAGCCGTGATGTTCTGAGCCGCTGCCGCCGCCGCCCGCTTCGCTGCTGCCAGGGCCATCAGAGCCACCGGAGCCACCCGAGCCTGAACCGCTTCCTCCGGAGCTGCCACCGCCCGATACGGGCCGAGCGCCCGAGACTTCCTGGACCGGCACCGACCCCTGGCCAGCTCCGCCCGGCGGCGAGGAGCCGCCCTGGGCGGGCTGAGAGGCGACGGCGCTTGCCGCGCTCGAGCTCACCTGGACGGCGGTGACCGGTCGGCTCGTCGAGCCACCAGCGGCCGGGAGCAGGGCGTGCACGGAGGGAGCCGGGGCAGATCCAACGCGCGTGACCGGGGCGCTCGGTTGCGAGCCGATGCTCGTGTGCGCCGTCCGGGTCGTCAAGCGCCGCCCGGCGACCGTCGAGGGCGTGGAGAGGGCAAGGTGCGCTCCCGCCGAGGGCTGGGTATGCGCCGCCGGGGTTCCCGCCATCGCGCTCGCCTTGGACAGCGCTGGCTTGGCATGGGAGGACGACCTGCCATGTCCCCCGTGCCCGTGCAGAGGCGCGACCGTGGCGCCCACCACGAGCACGGCCGTTGCCGCCACCGCTGCGCCCTTGAGCAGCACCCCCGACCCGCTGCCCGCCGGGGGAAGGCGCTCGACGGTCGCGTTGACCCGGCCAATCGAGCCGTAGGCCCAGCTGATCAGCGGCTGGGGGATGACGGCCGCGGCTGCGCTGCGCAAGGTCGCGCGCGCCCTGTACAGGAGCCCGCGAACGGCCCCGTGGCTGATGCCGAGCGCGCTCGCGACCTCCTCGTGCGAGTGGCCTTCAACGGCTGTGAGCAGGATCGCGTCACGCTGCATCCGCGGCAGCGCCGCCACGTCGGTGAGCGCGGCCCGCAGCGTCATACCCCGCTCCAGCTCCCACTCCACCCCCTCGGTCGAATGCAGCTCCGTGACCCCCGCCGGCGGGCTGGCCTCGCGGCTGGCGCTGCGCATGGCGTTGACGGCCGCGTTGTGAACGACGCGATAGAGCCACGGCCTGAGCTCGCGAATCTCCTTGCCGCCCCGCAGCGTCATCCAGGCCTGCAGGAACGCGTGCTGCAGGACATCCTCGGCGCGGGAATCGGAGAGCCCTGTGCGCGCGCAGAAGCGCAGCAGCTCGGGGCGGTAGCGCTTGACGAGCACCTCGAAGGCGCGCTCGTGGCCGCTCGCCACGAGCTCGGCGAGGCGCGTATCGGACTGGGCGGCGAGGCGGCCCAGCGTGAACCTCGGGCTCACCGCTGCTCCTCGGCACGCCCGTACGCGCCGCTGAAAAGACGCCATCGTGAGGGGATCGACTTGATGGGCATGAGCAAGCCTTGATCATTGTCGCCAATCCAGGCGACGAACCGGCGCAAAGCTACGAACCGTGGACGAAAAGGTACAGGGGTCGGCCCGATGGCCGACCCCTGTACACAGCCCTTTAACGTCCGCGCGCTAGTGCACGAGGGTGAGGTGATCCCACACGGCGCCCGAGCCCTCGATGCTCAGCTCGGCCTCCGCCACGACAGCACCCGGGACGAGTGCTTCGCTCGAGCAGTTGCTGGAGCTGGCGCTCTGATCCCCGCCGCCGTCGCCGCCGTCCTCGCCAGCGCCGGTGGACATCGCGTCGTGATGGGTCATCGCCGGCTGGCCTTCTTCAGCCGGACCGCCGCCATCCTCGCCCTGGGAGCCCGAGTCTTCGCCTTCTCCGTCCTGGCCCGAGCCGCCTGGAGGCGTCGCGACGCGGCAGTGGATCTCGGTCTGTTCGGTGACCTTGCCGCTGACCGTCGAGCCGTCGTTGAGCGTGATCGTCAACACGCCGGCCGTGAACGAGGTGACGGTGCCGACGGTTTCGCCGGTGCTCGGCGTGTTGGCAGGCGACGTGGAGGAGCCGGAAGGCGCAGTGCTCGTGCCGGAGCCGGAGCTCGTGGAGACACCGCTGGCGGTGAAGCTGAGGACCCGCGCACGCGCCGCGTGGCGTGCATGCCTGCTCGAATGACGGGCGCGGTGGTGGTGCGTGGCGTGAGGGGCGGCCAGGGCCAGGGCCGGCGCGGCCGCTGTGAACATCGCCGATATCGCCGCAGTGAGCAGCATCCGTTTCATATCTGAGAACCTCCTCGACCGCGGTTGCCGCGATCGCTTGGTGTGGTTACAGGTATGAAGAGCCCGCCCGCGGAGGAAGCTCACGCGGGATCGAACAGATGTCCGCTCAGCGCAGCGCCATCGTGGAGGCGGGGCCCGGCCTCGTGCCCCGGCCAGCGACGCTTGCGGCCATTCGTGCCTGGGTCACGCGCGCCCTGGCGCTCAGGCGTCCGGCGCGCTCGCGCAGCCAGGCGAGCGAGCGCGGCTCGCCGCAGTGCTCACGCCAGCCGTCCAGCACGCTCTCCAGGCGATCGCGGTCATCCACCCTCGCCAGCACCTCCACGCGTCCGCCGCCCACCGTGTCGGGCCCGAGGCGCACCAGATAGAGCTCGCCGGTGTCCCTCACCCACGCAGCGCGGTGCAGTGGTCCGTCCTCGCCCTCGCGCCACCACAGGCCCACGTCGAGCTCGCGCGACTCGATGCGCCTGGAGTCCGCGGTGTAGAAGCTCGCGAGCGAGCCGTAGCGCTTGAGCGGCACTGCCACTCCTCCGGCATCTTTGCGTCTCATGCGGCACCCGGCTTTCAACGAGGAGGTTGGGGAATCAAGCCTCCACCGTGCGCCTAAACGAGGGGTTACCGAGTGGTAAGGATTGACGCGGAAGCGTCCTCGCACCGCCTCGCGGCCGATCCAGTCGCGGCCCATCCAGGGACCGAGCGTCACCGGCGCCCCAGGCGCCGGTGACCGGACAGCAGGGTCTCTCAGCCGTTCAGGCGCTTCTTCAGCGCGCTGGCAGCAGAGAATTTCGCAGCCTTGGAAGCCGCGATGTTGATCGTCTCGCCGGTCGAGGGGTTGCGCCCCTGTCGCGCGGCGCGTTGGCTGACGCTGAACTTTCCGAAGCCCGCAAGTGCGACCTCACCCCCAGCGGCCAACTCGTCAGAGACGACCTCGATCGCCGCCTCGACCACCTGCCGTGCCTGGCTGGCGGCCAGTCCTGTGCGCTCCGCCACCTGCTCGGCTAGCTCGTTCTTGGTCATGCCACTCCCTTCTCGAGTGTCGTTGCTGCGAGCAGGCTAACCGCTCGCGAGGACGACGAAACGCAGATCGGGCGTAATGCGGCGTCTAAGAAGCCCTAATTTCCGGGGAACTCGAGCGGCGACGGAGGCCTGAGCGCCCCCTCCGCGGAGCGCCCGGCGGCGGTTTCCACGCTTCGGGAGGCCAGCGGGCCGGCGGCAAAGGCAGCCCAGAGCACCGCCAGCCAGGCGCCGCAGGCGAGGCCCACGTGCACCCACACGAGCTCCGTGGGCAGGTGCGTCTCGTACTGATCGAGGCCCACGACGCCTTGAAGGGCGAGCAGGACGCAGAGCACCGTCAGCGGGCGCTGCACCGTTGCGCCCACGCCACGCTTGCGCGCCAGCCACCAGACCGCCACGGCGGCCAGGCTGAACACGAGGGCGATCTCGGCGTGGCGGTGGATGACGTAGTCCATCGTCCCGCGCCCGTCGAAGCTCAGGCGGTTGATCTTCTGCCCCGGCGAGCCTCCTGCGTGCGGTCCGGCCGCGGTGGCCGCTGTCCCCGCGAAGATCGTGAGCGCGCCGAACGCCGCGAGGCCGCGGAGCGCGAGCACGATCGTGCGATCTCTCAGCGCCCGCGCGGATGTGCCTGCCGGAGAAGCCTCGCCCGCGCCCGCGCCGCCCCCCAGCTCCTCGGGCTCGTGGGTGGCCCGCCAGGTCAGCATCACGGCGGCCAGGAGGATCAGCATCGACAGCGCGAAGTGCCCCATCACCCAGCCGTAGTCCAGGGCGCCTTTGACCGTGAAGCCGCCGAGGACCGCCTGTGCAACCACGCCCAGCGGGAGCAGCGCCCCCAGCCACATCAGATCCCGGCGGTAGGGACGGCGCCGGAGCGCGCCCAGCCAGGCAAAGCCCGCGGCCAGAACCACGGGGACGCTGACGACGCGGTTGGAGAACTCGATCACCGCGTGGGTGTTCAGCGGCGGATACACGTTGCCGTAGCACTTGGGCCACGTCGGGCAGCCGAGCCCCGAGCCGGTCAGGCGCACCGCGGCGCCGCTCAGCACGATCAGCGTGAGCGCCGCCAGCGCGATGTAGGCGAGCCACACGAACTGCGCGGGCGTGACGGTGTAGCCGTTGGTGCGTGTGCGCAGGCGCTCGAGACGGGCGTGCATCGTCCCTAAGGATGCCACTCGAATGGGAGCTCGGCGGCGATCTCGCTGAGGCGGGGAGCGGCGGCGTCGCGCTCTGAGACGCTCAGCTCTCCCGCGGGCAGCGACCAGTCGATCGCGATGTCCGGGTCATCCCAGGCGATCCCGCGTTCGACGTCCGGGTCGTAGTAGCCGGTCTGCTTGTACATCACGTCCGCAACCTCGCTGAGCGCGCAGAAGCCGTGCGCGAAGCCCACCGGCACATACAGCTCACGCATGTTCTCATCGTCCAGCTCAACGGCCGCCCAGCGGCCATAGGTGGGCGATCCTCTGCGCAGGTCCACGCCCACGTCCAGGATGCGCCCGCGCGCACAGCGCACCAGCTTGGCCACCCCGGCGCCTACCTGAAAGTGCAGGCCGCGCACCACCCCGCGGGTGGAGCGGGAGTGGTTGTCCTGGAGGAAGGACTGATCGGGTGGCATGGCGATCCGCTCGTGCCACTCGCGGCGGTAGGTCTCGATGAAGAAGCCCCGCTCGTCGGCGTGGGCGACAGGCTCGATCGCCACCAGGCCGGGAAGTGCTGTCGGGATGACGCGCATGGCCGCAGAGGGTAGCCGCAGGTGGGCTTGATCGTCTGGATGCGACCACCTAGATTGGCCTCATGACGGGATTGGCGGACACGTCGTTGCAGCCGGATGAGCAGGCGCTCGTCGAAGAGTTCGTGCAGGAGTTGCGTCAACGCCTCGCCGAGCAGCTGCACGCGGTCTGGCTGTTCGGATCGCGGGCACGCGGAGAGCAGCCGTCAAGTGAGTCCGACGTCGATCTGCTGGTGCTCGTCGATCACGCCTCGTGGGACGATCGGATGCAGGTCCGCAAGATGTTGGACCAGGCCGCACGCAAGCTCGATCTGGAGGCCCTGGCCTGGTCGTTCTCCGTGCACGTGCACACGCCGCAGTGGCTGGCAGAGCGCCGCGAGATCAAATCCTTCTTCATCGCAGAGATCGACCGCGACAAGGTTGCACTGAGCGGGTGACCCTCTGAGCCCGCGCTCCAGTGAGTTCCTCGAGGCGGCCCGACGTCGGCTGGCGGCAGCCGAGGTTTCGCTGGCCCAAGATCCCTCGACGGCCCTGAGCGCTGCCTACCACGCGACGCTCTACGCTGCTAGAGCGGCGCTGAGCGAGCAGGACACCTCGTCCAGGACCCACCGAGGTGCATGGCACGAGTTTCGTCGCGCCTTCGTCGAGAACGGCAAGATCGACGCCAGCCTGGCTGCAGAGGTGCAGAAGATCCAGCCGGAGCGCGAGCAGGCGGACTACGACGCTTGGGCCGCGCCCGAGGAGGAGGCCAGGCGTGCGATCGATCTAGCGCACCGCTTCCTCAGTGCGATCGAAGCCCTCTTTGCCTGAGCACATTCAGGCCGGCTCAACGCAGCGGTCGGACTCCGGCGCTGGGGCAGGTTCCTGGCCGTCTGGCCCAACTCGTCCGCATCTTGCCGAGGGCGCCGTCCACGTCTGGCGCGCCGACCTCGAGACGGTCGAGGACGCGCTCGGGGAACTGCTCGATCCGAAGGAGACAGCGCGGGCGGCGCGCCTGTTGAACCCGCGCGACCGGCGGCGATGGACGCGCGCTCGAGGCGTGTTGAGGGCGCTGTTGGGGCTGTATCTGGACGTGGACCCGAGCTCGCTTTGCTTTCAGACGGGCCAACACGGCAAGCCCTCGCTGATCCCGCCTGCGATCTCCTTCAACCTGTCGCACTCGGGCGCGGTCGCGCTGTATGCGCTGACCCCCACGGCCGCAGTGGGCGTGGACGTGGAGGTCTCCCTACGCCCAACTGACGTGCTGGGCGTTGCCGGGCGGGTCTTCGGCGCGAGCGAGGCCGAGCGCCTGCGGACGCTCGAGCCGGTACGTCGCAGGCAGGAGTTCGTGCGTGCGTGGGTACAGCGCGAGGCCGAGCTCAAGCGCACGGGCGTCGGACTCGCCGGGCTGGACGAGAGGGGGGCCGGAGCAGCGTCATGGGTGGCCGCGCTCGACGTGGGAGCAGACGGGGCGGCTGCCCTCGCGCTCGAGGCGCAGCCGCGCGAGCTCTGCTGCTGGGAGTGGCCTCCCGTCGCGCGGGGGATGAGCTAGAGGATCTTGACCTTGATCGTCTGGGTGACCGTCTTGCCGGCCACCACGGCGGTGAGCCTGGTGGTGATGCCGTGCTGCCTGCGGATCAGGCCCATGACGCTGGCGGACAGGCGAATCGGCAGGTGGGTGGTCTTGTTGGGTGGAAGATTGAAGCCCTTGCGCCCAACGGTGCGTCCGCTGAAGCTGGTGCTGCCGGCATACCCCGACAGGCTGGACAGCCTCAGCGTGGCCACGCCACTGCATTGGGGCTTGAGCCTGCAGTAGACCGCCACGGCCACGATCCGTTCGTGATTGACGCCGTCGGTCTGGGGGCTGACCCTGATCGGCGGCAGCACCGGGGGCAGTCCCGCGGTTCCACCGGCGCAGATGTGGGTGGCGTCAGAGCCGGTCCCGATCTGCACCTGCATCATCAGTTCCTCGCTGTGATTGACCGCGAAGCCGTCGTTCGCTGAGAGGTCCGAGCTCGACATCACGGCGCCGTTGCCCGTGCCGTTGTTGCGCAGGAACGAGTCCGCGGTGGAGCCCTGGACGGAGCCGAGCACCTGGTAGGGGACCCCGGCGCGGTACACGTTGGGCACGTAGCCGCCGTCGTCGTTGAATCCCACGTAGTCGCCGGCGCTCACGCACAGGTTGATCGGGTCATAGGTCGAGACCGTCGAGCCGCTCGCTCCACCCTGCCCGCACACGGGGATGTTGAATCCCTGCGAGGTGATGTTGACCTTGGCGCCACCGCCGGACAGCGGGGTGAGGTCCTGGAAGTGGATTTCCGTGAGCGGCGCAGGGCCACCGGCGGCTTCCTGCGCGCATCCCTCGAGCTTGACCTTCACGGCCTGCCCCGTGGCGGGGGTACGCGACAGTCCACTCGCCTGGCCCACGTTCCACAGCGCGGTATCCGCCCCGTAGTGGTAGGTGTGGTAGAGGCCGTTGGGCGCGTCCGGGGCCGGCGGGACCGGCGTGTAGATGCCCGAGTAGCCGAGGTTTTCAGCCGTGTTCAGCGTCGCGGGCACCGACAGCGGACTGCCGATCGTGATGAACGCGGCGCTGGCGGCGGCCGGCGCGAAGCCGCTGATAAGAGCGGTGAGGGTGATCGCGAGGCCGAGCAGCGGCCGTGGGAGGTGGCGACGGGCTGGGGTGGCGTCTGTGGGTTTGCTCGCGGGAAGCATCTAATCGGAAGATCGGAAGGCTAGACATCCGTCTTGAGCGGATGCGCCGGTTCTCCACGCATCTACACGTCAGGATCGCGGCGCGATCCTGACTCGACGGATGAACAGTCCGAGCTCGCGAGCGTCGTCCGAGATTCCCAGCGACAGCGGCGAGCGCGGATCTCGAATCCGCCAGCCGAGCAGGATCTCGCCGCCCCTGCCGGTGCCCTCTGGAAGCACCAGGCGCGAAGCGGACGCAACCGACACCTCGCCCTCGTAGCTCACCGTGTGCACGGCCCGCCCGTCTACGAGCACCTCCACGTGAACGCTGCGCCGGGACGGCGCCAGGAAGGGGATCGCGTTGAATTCCAGCTCCAACGGTCCGCTGGACTGGCCGACGTCGAGCAGCATCTGGGCCGCCGTGGCGATCGTCCAGCGTCCAGAGGGCTCGCTCGCCCCCCAGCCGCCGAGCAGCGCGCTCTCATCGCCCGATCCCACGCCGAGGCTCAGGGTGGCGCCGATTTGATATGCCCGCGGCTGGCGCACGAGCAGCCCGCGCAGGTACACGCCGACGCGGCGATCGTCGTCTCCGATGCCCATCCGCGCCGGAGAGACCGCGTCTGGCGCCCGCAGGCGCAGCTCGAGCCTGTCGCGCCCTGCGACCGCGTGGGCGGGAACGTGGAGCGGCTCGTTTCGCAGATTGCGATTGGCCTCGATCGCCAGCTCGGCAACGTCCGCGCCGTTGACCGCCACGTTCAGCCGCTGACGCGCGATGCCCTCGGGGAGGAATCCGTCAGCAGACAGCTCGAGCACCAGCGAGCCCCGCGCGGGCTGGGCCACCGCCAGCATCAGGCAGGCCTCGCGCCCGGCGATCCAGCAGCCCTGCCCCTCCGCGCGCCAGGTCCCGTAGGCGGCGCACGAACGCGCCACGTCGGGGTCGCCGAGATCCATCGACGTGCCGAGCTCGATCTCCGCCGGCGTGCTCGCCTCGACCCCGCGGCCGACCGCCGCCGCCATTTCCGAGTCGGGTCGGCCCGGGCCCGGGCATCCACCCTGGCGCAGCTGGCGAAGATCGGCCACCCGGTCGATGCCCAGCCGGGCACGTGCCACGCGGAGGTGGGCAGCGAGTGTTGGCCTTACGCCGACGGGGAGCTCGCGGCGGACATGCTGCTGGTGGTAGACGGCCTCCCACTGCAGAGCGCTGCGACGGCGGGGCGGAGTGATCTGGGCCGCGAACTCGATGCGCTCGAGTCGCGAAGGGCGCGCCGAGGCGAGCGCTCTCAGACAGCTCTGCGGGATCGGCGTGGCGAGAACCCGATGCATGTATTCGAGGCCCGCTCGTAGCGCCACCATCACACGACGCAGGCGCGCCTGCTCGACCAAGCGCGCATAGTCGATGGGGCCGATAGCCCCGCTGCACAGAAGCGCTGCGTCGACCACCCACCTGTAGGTGGGAAGGGAGTTCCAGCGCAGGCCGTGCAAGATCACGAGCAGCAGCTCGTCGGAGGGGCACAGGGCACGCGTATGCACGCCGAGCAGCTCGATCGGCTCGGCGGCCGCCCAGAAGTCCTCGTCGGCATCCGGCTGGCAGGAGGCGTGGAGCACGTGCCAGTGCAGGTCCAACTGGCGGTCGAGCCCGTCGCGGAATCCGTGGCTGGGCACGAAGCGCGGCGCGTACTCGGCCACATACCAGGCGGGCACGCCGCCCACCGGCACGAGCCCGCACTCGAGCAGCACCTCGATCGCCTCCTCGACCCGCGCGCCCGGCACCAGGACATCGACGTCGTTCATGGGGCGCATGCCCGCGTCCAGGCGAGTGTCAGCCACGAACGCCGCGCCCTTCAGCAGGAGCGTCTTCATGCCCGCGCGCTCGAGCCGCTCGACGATCGGCATCATCGGCGCCAGCAGCATCTGGTTGCGCGCCCAGCTGTAGCGATGCACGCCCTTGAACAGGCCCAGCAGCTCATCCTCCACCCCGAGGGCCAGCAGGTTCTTGCGCAGCATCGGCAGCAGCGCCTGCGTGGCCCCGTCGAGCGTGGCGACGTCGATCTGCGAACGGACCTCGCGCCATGCCTCAAGCGCACGCTCGTCTGCCACCAGCGCGGCGCGGAGCAGCAGCTCCTGGGCGGTCGTGGGCCACACGTCGCGCCTGTGCGATTCCTCCCCCCAGGGCGGCCCCGGCGCGAGCGCGGGCTGTTCAGGCGTGAGCGGAACCGTCTCGATCATCGCCGCGCCCCAGTCTCGCCGAAGAGCGTGCCCGCGGCCCGACGCCGATCCAGCGAGGCCTTCAGCGCTCGGGCGTACTCCCCGATCTCGCCGCGGTGGCGCAGCGAGTTGTTCTCGCCGTGCACTCGCCGCCAGGTGACCTGGTCATCCACCGTGAGCTCTCCTAGGCCGAGCTCCCGGGCTCGCAGCATCCAGTCGAGCCCCTCGGCCACGTGTGTGTCCGTGGGGAACGCTCCCACCCGCTGGAGCACCGTTCGACGAGCAAGCATCGCCCCCGGCAGATGCCCCGGCAGGGCCTCGCCGAGCGCGACCGGCGCGCCGTCGAGGATCTCGCAGAACCGACGAACGGCTCCGAAGACCATGTCGATCTCCACTCGCCCGGCGAGCGCCTGCACCCGGCAGGCGAGACTGCCCGCTGTGAGGAGGTCGTCGGCGTCGAGAAACGTCACGAGCTCCCCCTCGACGAGCTCCAAGCCGCGGTTGCGGGCCGCGCCGATACCGCCATTGGCCTGTCGCACGACGCGCACCGGTGCGCCGTAGCCTTCGGCGACCGTGGCCGTGGCATCGGTTGAGCCGTCGTCCACGACAACGATGTCGACCGGCAGGACGCTCTGGCCGAGCACGCTCTCGAGCGCCTCGCCGAGCCAGCGCTCTGCATTCCACGCGGGGATGATCACGCCCACGGTCGGCTCAGCGGACACGGTCAACCTCGCGCTGGCGTTCGGCGGTGGCGCGAAGCATCCTGAAGGTCTCGCTGCGCATGGTCGCCTGGTCGTAGGAACCGTTTGCGTCATGGATACGCCAGTGCACGAGCGTCTGCGGAAGCGTCTCGCTCATCAGTCCACCGTCCTTGGCGCGTGCCAGCCAGTCGGCGTCGCACGCGATCCGGTACTGCGTGTCGAAGACGCCCACACGCTCGAAGGCCTCCCGGCGCACCAGCCAGGCGCTCGGAAGATAGCCCCGCTGCCGAGCGGTCTCCCAGGTCAGCCAGGATGGGCGTGGCGTGCTGTCGAGAAGGACCATCTCCACGTGGCAGAGCGCAATGTCGAGCTCGGGGCGATCGACCAGCAGAGTCACCTGCCGAGCGACCTTGGATGCCTGCCACAGATCGTCCTGGTCGAGGAACGCGATCAGCTCGCCGCGCGCGGCCGCGACCCCTGCGTTGCGCGCCGCCGCCACCCCGCGGTGGGGCTCACGCAGAACTCGCACACCCGGGCGCCCCGAGGCGATCTCGGCGCTGCGGTCGGGAGAGCCGTCGTCGACGACGATCGTCTCGAGGTTGGGATAGCTCTGAGCTGCGACGCTGTCCAGAGCCTCCCCCAGAAGGCGCTCACCCGCGAACACGGGCAGGACCACGGAGACGAGCGGTAGGGTGGCGGTCTCAGACACGCTCGCTCCGCTTACGTCGGACCGATGCACGCAGCATCCGCAGTGTGGTGCTCTCGACCGCGTCGCTGTCGCGCGAGGTGTTGGCGGCGTGGATGCGGTAGCGAAGGACCGTGCAGTCGAGACGTCCGATCCGTACTCCGGCGTCGCCCGCACGAGCGAGCCAGTCGAGGTCCTCGCTGAGTCGCAGCGACTCGTCGAAGAGACCTACCAGCTCGAAGACCTCGCGCCGTACGAGCAGCGTCGAGGGGTGGCCCTGATAGGGCCCGTCCTCCGCGATCCGCGGATAGTGGGCCGGGCGTGGCTGGCCGGGGGTCAGGAAGACCTCTGTCAGACCCATGACCATGCCATCGTCGGGATGCTCACGCAGGTATGCGACCTGGCGGGAGAGCCTCTCCTGCGGCCAGATGTCGTCGGCGTCCAAGATTGCAACCAGCTCGCCCCGGGCCAGAACCAGACCGGCATTGCGCGCCGCCGCGGGGCCGCCATTGGACTGGCGCGAGACCGTGACCCCATGCGCAGCCGCGATCTCGGCCGTGCGGTCGGTGGAGCCGTCGTCGATCAGGATCACCTCTCGCTCGCGGTAGTCCTGCGCGAGCGCCGATTCCAGCGCCTCGTCGAGATAGGCCTCAGCCTGGTAGGCGGGGACGATGACCGACACGAGCGGCCGCGCTTGCTTTGCGACCCCGACGTCGATCATTGCGCGACGCTCTGCTGAACCAGCGCCGGTGTGAGCTCCCCGCCGCCGCCGGCAACGTCGAGCACGCGGTCGACCGCTTGGGCCAACTCGACCGGGTCATCGCCCACGTCCAGCGCAAACGCCGGCACCGCACGCGCCACGGAGGCTAGGGCTCGCATCACCTCGCCCCCGTCGAAGGGCATCTGGAAGGCGGTGCTGGGAGCAAGCGCAAGCAGCGCCTCGCCGGCGGTGGCCGGGCGCAGGCGGGCCCGGCCACCGCGGATGCGAGGCACGAGCACCGCGCGGATCGGAAGCGAGCTCGCGAGCGCATCCGGCATCAGTCGATGCACGTCGAGGACGGCCTTCTCGTCTGCCACCGGCTCAGCCGAGATCGCGACATGCGAGGCCAGGGCGGGAAAGCGCTGCACGTGGCCCGCGTCGAGCTTCGCCGTGCCAAACAGGTTCCACGCGACCGGCGGGCCCTCGGTGTGCAGCAGCACGTAGTCATCGCCTACGTAGGCCATCCCCTCCGTGAGCGCGGCGAGCGCCACGGTCGTCTTGCCCGAGCCTCCAGCCCCCGCGAGCAGCACGCCACCGCGCTGCTCGTCGCCGACGACGCCCGCGTGGACCAGGTGGCGCCCCTGCCCGCTCAGAGCCCAGAACAGCGCCGGTCGCAGCGGAGCGGCGCGCTCCCACCACGGCAGCATCGAGACACCCGGCACCCTGTGCAGCAGCGAGCGGGCCCGGCGGTGGAGCATCGTGACCGCCAGCGAGCCGGCCTCATGCACCGCCACCACCGGGGCGCCCGCCGGGCCACG
This sequence comes from Solirubrobacteraceae bacterium, assembly GCA_017882455.1. GTDB lineage: Bacteria > Actinomycetota > Thermoleophilia > Solirubrobacterales > Solirubrobacteraceae > Palsa-744. The sequence continues at coordinate 60,237 of JADGPL010000007.1, forward strand.
CACGAGCCCGCGCGCGCCCACGTCCGCCTGGCGCCAGGGCACAGCAGCGGCTCCGCCCGGCACCGCGCCCTCCTCCCACAGCCCGATCGTTGCATGCGCGGGAGCGTCGTCCTTCACCGCCAAGCGCGGCCTGAGCGCCGCGGTCAACACCCGCTCAAGGCGAGCACCGGCGAACCGCAGCCGCACGCGACGGTCCCCAAAGCAGAGCATGCGCTCGAGCGTGCCGACGCTCGCTGCCGCACGCTGATGCTCGCGAGCGGCTCTGTCGAAGAAGTCCTCCAGCTCGGCCTCAGCCGGCCTTGACATGCGGCCAGCCGGCCTCGGCGTCGACGTCGTGGATGGGGTCCACGAGCATGAACTCCTGCATGTCTGTGTACTTGTGCAGCACTGGCGCCACGAACTCTGAGGCCGGCCGTTGCTCCTCGCCAGGCTGAGCCACAGAAACGGCGCCAGCGGGCGCGTAAGCGAGCAGGCCCTCTTGAAGCAGCTCCTCCACGAGCGAGCCCACGCTCTGCGCCACGATGCCCGACTCGGCCTCGTAGCGCGTCTCGATGCGCGTTGCGAGATCGCTGTCGGAGACGCCCGCGATCGCCAGCCCCCAGATCTCCGCACCGACGCCGTCGAGGCTGTAGTAGGTGCCGGTGCCCAGGTGGATCAGGATCGTCTCACCGTCGATCGTCTCGTGAACGACGTGAGGCTCGTTGATCGTGAATGCTCGCAGCATCGACCGGCCCCAGTCTATTGCTCACCGCCGAGCCATGACCGGCTCCGGAACAGTCGCTCGATCAGAAGCGAAAGCCGCCGGCGCCGGCGGCTTTCGCGGCCGGGGTGCACCGGTCGCGCCCAGGGGCTCTGCTCCGCTGCGTCTACGTCGATCGACAACGAAGCGGTGGCAAAGCGCCTGATGAGCCGCCCACTCAGCCGATCCTCGTGGACGAGGGTGAGCTCGAGCGAATGGCGCCCGGGACCCAGCGGTGCCTCGATCGCAACGGGCACCAGCGCGCTGGCCCCGGGAGCCAGGCCCGCGGGCAAGTTGTCGCGCACCCAGTCGCCGACGACGGTGCCATCCGGCGCGAGCCACCGGTGCGAGAGCCTGATCCAGGGCTCGCGGTCGAGTCCCGGCCAGTGCTCTGTGCCGGTGTTCCCCACACGGAACGTGATCGGACGTTCCTGGCCGCCGTAGAGACCGGCTTCGCGCTCGAACGCCTCGATCTCGCCTCGGTAGGCCTCCTCCGAGAGCGTCCGTCGCGGCCAGGCGCGTTCGACCTGACTCCAGCTCCACAAGGGGATCTCATCGGCCGGCGGTCCTGGGAGCTCCTCCCCCGTGGCGCCCAGCACCTCCGCGATGGCAGCGCGGTCGCGGTGCGGCACGGGAACGGGGGCGACGCCGAATCTCCGGTCCTGCTCGGGCAGGTATAACGCTGTCACGTCGACTTCAAGCACGCTTCGGCTGTGGCCGCTCGCGATGCTCAGATAGCGCTCGACCTTGGCTTCGCGATACGCGAGATCCTGGACGAGCAGAGCCAGGTGGTAGTAGCCCTCATCGAGATGGACCGACGGGAAGACCGGCTCGAAGCGACCGTGCGAGAGCCCCGCATGCCAGAGCGTGGCGGGATCGTTGCGCACCAGGCGCGGGCTGCTGAAGTGCCAGGGAGGCTGGGCGAGGTAGTGATCTGCGTCGGGAAACAGCCAACGGCACGGCAGCCAATACTGAAAGACGTCGGGTGCGGCGATCAGCTCAGGCAGCTGCTCGATGAGCCCTGGGTTGACGACCTCGTCACCATCGATCCGCAGGATCCAGTCGCCGCTGCACTGAGACGTGATGAAGGGAGCGCTCTGCTCGACGGAGTCCACGAACTCGAAGCGCATCAGGCGGTCCGCAAGCTCGGCATAGCGGCCCAGGCGCTGAGGGTCCAAGCGCGAGTCCACCGCCACCACGATCTCGTCGGCGACGGGTCGCAGCTGGCGGAGGATCGCCGCCACGCGTGCCCCGGGATCGCTGGTCAGGCAGCAGACCGAGAGCGTCATCGCTGCGGAGCGTCGGGTTCCGTTACGAGCATCGCCACCGGCTCGGAGCGGCTCCCAAACCACCTGACGTCCTCGTGGACGAGGTCCGGCGCGAGCAGGTAGCGCCCAGCGGTCGCGGGCGCGGTCACGTTCATCTCCACCAGGCAGGACTCACCCGGCGCCAGGGGGTGGGGAAGAGGAGTGCGGTGGCCCTCGCGCTCGAGCACCTCTCGATCCTGGCTCAGCCACTGGTAGGCCAACCTGATGAGGGGACGCCGATCCATCGCCCCTGGCCACCACTCGGTTCCCTGGTTGCGCACGCACACGCGAAACGGCCGATGATCGTTGGCGAGCATCCGGCGGTGGACATCGATCGGCTCGATCGTCGCCCGATACCCACGCTCGTCGAAATCTCGAGCGGCCCAGCGTGCTTGGACCTCGCCGCGAGTGAGGCGCTCGGCGCGCGGGGCCGGTCCAGGCGCGGAGGGACCGCGCGGGCGTGACAGAACGGCGTCGATGGCGCCGCGGTCGCGGGAGTCGACGGTGGCGCGCCGGGCGGCAGGGTGGAGCTCAGGCAGATAGTAGGTCGACAGGTAGGGGTCGGCCCCGGTCGCGCGAAGCGTCGCATCGACCATGCGGTAGCGCTCGACCTTGCGTTCGCGCTCCTGGCGATCGGACAGGAGATGCGCCAGGTGGTAGAGGCCGCCGTCGAGGTAACGCGCCGGCACGGCTAGAGCAACGCTGCTGTGACAGAGGCCGGGAAACCACAGCCGGGCATCGTTGCGGACAAGTCGCCCCTGGAAGTCGGGGAACCACGGCCACTCATCCAACCAGTGGCCCGGTCCAGGATAGAGCCACCGGCGCGCGATCCAGTACTGCAGGACGTCGCGCGCGCGTGTGAGCTCCGGAAGCTGCTCGAGCAGGTCCGCGCCCAGAACCTCGTCGTCGTCGACGCGCAGGATCCAGTCGGCTGAGCACTGCGAATGAAGCCAGGCTGCTGCAGGCTCCGGGAATGTGTCGAGCTCGATCTCGTAGAGGCGCTCGGTCACCGCGCCCAACGGGGTGAGGTCGCGCTCGCCGCCCGACACGTCGACTGCGACCACGATCTCATCGGCGACATTCCGAAGCCCTGACAGGACAGCGGCTGCGCGACCCGGGTTGGCCGTCAGGCAGCAGATCGATAGGGCCACCGGTCACAGCGTACGGCCTCGCGGCAGGCCGTGCCCTCGAAGCCCTGCGGTCCGGTAAAGCGACTGCGATTGCCCCTACACTTATCGGCAGCTCTCGGCGGCGGGTGCGCAACTCGACGGCGGCCTGCGCGTTTGCAAACCATCCACATGCACGTCGAGAGTTAGTCCATGAGACGCAATCTCGCCATCGTTCCAGCCTTCAACGAGGTCGACGCGATCGCCCCGACGGTCGCGGCGATCCACGAGGCGGCGCCGGATTTCGACGTGCTCGTCATCGATGACGGCTCGGTCGACGCCACAGCCGAGCGGGCATCGGCGACGGGGGCAACGGTGTTGCGGATGCCCTTTAACCTGGGGATCGGCGGCGCGATGCAGGGCGGCTACATGTACGCCCTGGAAAACGACTACGACGTGGCCGTGCAGGTCGACGGCGACGGCCAGCACGATCCACGCCACATCCACGACCTGCTCACCCGCCTGCACTCGGACGCCGAGCTGAACATGGTCACCGGCTCCCGCTTCCTGGACGCAGACGGCGAGGGTTACCGCTCCTCAACTGCCCGCCGCATCGGAATCCGCGTCTTTGCGTCAGTCGTCTCGCTGATCACCCGCCAGCGCGTGACGGACCCGACCTCGGGCTTTCGCATGACCAACCGGCGTGGCATCGAGCTGTTCGCCAGGGACTATCCCCACGACTATCCCGAGGTCGAGGCGATCCTCCTGATGCACGCTTACCGATTGCGCAGCTGTGAGATACCGGTGCGTATGCGTCCGCGTCAGACCGGCGAGTCGGCGATCTCCTCGAGCCAGTCCGTGTACTACATGGTCAAGGTGCTGCTGGCGGTGTTCGTCGGCCTCTTTCGCCGGCGCCCGACGGTCGAGCCGCCTGTGCACGCATCCTCGACAACGGAGCCGGCGCTGTGACGAAGGTGACGCTCCAGCGCGGCCTCGCGATCGCCGTCACGTTCGCGCTGCTGCTGCTCGTCTTCGAGCTCGTGCGCCGCAAGCGCCTCTCCGAGCGCTACGCGATCCTGTGGCTCGTCGCCGCGACGACGCTGTTCGTGCTCGCCGCCTGGAAGGGGCTGCTCACGACGCTCTCCAACGACGTCGGCATCTCCTACCCGCCGTCAGCCCTGTTCGCCGTGGCGATCGGGCTGATCGCGATGATCCTGCTGCACTTCTCGCTCGTCGTCTCACGCCTGTCTGATCAGAACAAGATCCTGGCGCAGCGCCTGGCGCTGCTGCAGCAACGGGCTGACGCCGGCGACGCGGGCGCGCTCGAGCGAAGATCGAACGCCCGAGCCGGCGATCCCGGCGAGGACCCCGGCGACGGTCGCGGCTCCCGGGAGCCCGACTCCAAGCTGCTCGCCGCCGAAGAGCTCTCAAGCAGACGCTGAGCGCCTTGGCCGCGCAAGACTCCGACGCGATGACCGTGGTCGTCGTCACACACCAGTCCGCCCCGCATCTGCCGGGCCTGTTCTCCGCGCTGGAGGGGCAGCTGCGCGAAGGCGACGAGATGGTGATCGTCGACAACGACTCGAGCGACGGCGCGCCAGAGCTCGCACGCTCCCTGAGCGAGCGCACGACGGTGATCGAGACCGGCGAGAACCTCGGCTTCGCCGGCGGATGCGACATCGGCGCCGACGCCTGCGACACGCCGCTGCTGCTGTTCTTGAACCCCGACTCCCAGCCGGCCCCGGATTGCCTGGCGCTCCTGCGCGAGGCCGCCGTCGAGCATCCCGACTGGGGTGCATGGCAGGCCGCTGTGATGCTCGAGGACGGGCGCGTCAACACGAGCGGAGGGGTCGTCCACTACCTCGGCATCGGCTGGGCCGGCGATTGCGAGCAGCCGGCCTCGACGCTGCCGCTGCACGACCGCGAGATCGCCTTCCCGTCGGGCGCCGCGATGGTCGTCAGGCGCGATGCCTGGCTGGCGCTCGAGGGCCTGGACCGGGAGTACTTCATGTATGGCGAGGACCTCGACCTCGGCCTGCGACTGTGGCTCAGCGGACGTCGGGTCGGGGTCGTGCCGGCTGCGCGCGTCACCCACAGCTACGAGTTCGACAAGGGTCCGGGGAAGTGGTTCTGGCTGGAGCGAAACCGCTGGCGCACGGTGCTCTCGGTCTACCCGGCGCCGGTGCTGGCGCTCCTCTCTCCGGCGCTGCTCGCGGCCGAGCTCGGCCTGCTCGTGATCGCCGCGCGCGAGGGCTGGCTGGGCCCCAAGCTGCGCGCCCAGGCGGCCGTCCTGCGCGGGCTTGCAGGGACCGTGAGGCGCAGGGGCAGGGTGCAGGGCGCGCGGATGATCGACTCCGCCGAGTTCGCGGGACATCTGACCTCCTCACTCGAGAGCCCCTACCTGGCCGGCGCGCGCACGCCCCTGCTGCGACTGCCGCAGGCCGGCTACTGGTGGCTCGTCCAGCGCGCGCTCTCGCTGCTGCCCGGCTGATGCGCGTCGGGCTCGACCTGCTGTACCTGATCCCCGGAGAGACCGGAGGACGAGAGGCCTACGCACGCGAACTGGTGCCCGCGATGCTCGAGCTCGCCCCTGAGCTCGAGCTCGTGGCGTTCGTCGGCCGCGACGCCGGGCCCGAGCTCGCCAGCGAGCTCGGCGAGAGCGTGCGCTCGATCGTCTTGCCGGTCTCTGCCAGGAGCCGGGCGCAGTGGGCGGCCGGAGAGCTGGCGCTGCTCTCGCTCGCGGCCGGCAGGGCGCGCGTGGAGCTGACGCACTCGATGGCCAACTTCGCGCCGCCCTGGGGCCGCTTCAGGCGCGTGGTGACGATCCACGACCTGCAGTACCGGGCGGTGCCGGAGCTGCTGTCCCCGCCCGCTCGCGCCGCCACGCACGGCTTGGTCTCACTCGCGGCCCACCGCGCGGATCGGGTGATCGCCGTCTCGAACGCCGGGCGCGATGAGATCGTCTCCGGGCTGGGCATCGCGGGAGCGCGAATCGACGTCGTCCCCAACGGAGTCCGGCCGGCCCCGGCGCCCCCTGACACCAGCGGCGTGCGCGAGCGCCACGGCCTCGATACGGGCCGCCCGCTGCTGCTCGTCGTGGCCACCAACCTGCCCCACAAGAACCTCCCCGCCGCGATCGAGGCGCTCGCCCTGCTCGACGCCGCACGCCGCCCACAGCTCGTGCTCGCGGGGCACGGCACCGACGACGGGGACCTGCAGGCGCTCGCGGCGAGTCGCGGGGTAGCGCGCGACACGCGCCTGCTCGGTGCGCTCTCGGCCGAGGAGCTCGAGTCGCTCTACGCGCTGGCCGACGGGCTGCTGCTGCCGACGCTGCACGAGGGCTTCGGGCTGCCGGTGATCGAGGCGATGGCGCGGTCGATCCCCGTCGCCTGCTCGGACATCCCCGCCCTGCGCGAGGTCGCGGGCCCGGCGGCACTGTACTTCGATCCGCGCGTCCCCGCCCAGATCGCCGCGAGGATCGGCGAGCTGGTCGGCGATCGGGGGGCGGCCGATCGCCTGCGCGAGCTCGGACGCGCCCAGGCCGCCACGTTCAGCTGGTCGGCCGCGGCCGCGGGGACGCTCGCGAGCTACCGGCTCGCTCTCGGAGATGAGACCGGCACTCGCCCGCCCGCATACGGGGCGACCAGGACCGATCGGGCGAGCGCCCGGTAGCGTAGACGGATGCCATCAGCCAACACGCGAGCGATCGCCTCCCTCGGCATCGGCAGCCACGAACGTCTGCTGCACATCGCTGCTCGCAGCTTTCGCCCATACGCCGAGCGTCACGGATACGACCTGCACCTGCACACCGAGTCCGCCGATCTGTCGCGCCCTCCCCATTGGACCAAGCTGCGCGTCCTGCGCGAGCTGATCGAGCGTTACGAGACGGTCGTCTGGCTCGACTCCGACCTCGTGATCGTCGACGGTCGCGCCGACATTGCCCGCGAGCTCGAGACCGGCTACTTCCTCTACCTCGTAGAGCACGCCTACAACGACGAGCGCGTGCCGAACACCGGCGTGATGGTGCTCCGCTCCGGCGAGACCGCCGCGCATTTCCTCGACGACGCCTGGGCGCTCGAGGAGCACCTGGAGCACGAGTGGGCAGAGCAGGGAGCGATCATGGAGCTGCTGGGCTACGACCTCGTGCGCAAGCGACCAGGGCTCCAGACCACCCAGTACCGTGCGCAGACGAAGCTGATCTCCCCACGCTGGAACTCCGTCTTCTTCGCGCCGGCCCGGCGCCCGCGAATACGCCACTTCGCGGCGTGGCCCGCGCGCACGCGCACGGCCGCGATGCTCGCCGCCACCGCCGAGGCGGAGGTGCGGCGAGCGGTTGGCTACTAGGAGCCCACCCGCCACCGCCTCTACGCCCCGGATGGCTGCGCCTCGCTCAGCCGCTCCCGCCGCAGCAGCGCGTGCAGGATCTCCGGGGGGTAGGCGCGGGTGAGCGCGAGCAGGAGCAGGTAGACGACCGAACCGAGGGCCCATTGGACGATGCTGGGCAGCGGCAGCAGCAGCGTCAGTGCACCGGCGCCGCCGGCGAGGATCACCTTCGGCAGCAGCACGAGCGAGGGACGCATCGGCGCCCGACCGCGGGCGAGCGAGCGCCAGTAGGCGCCGGCGAGGACGAACTCGGTCGCGGCCGTGGCGATCGCCGCGCCCTTCGCGCCGAGGCTCGGCACGAGCACCGTCGAGAGCCCGATCGCCACCACGAGCGCCAGCGCATTGGCCCGCAGCAGGCGGCCGTGTTCGCGCAGGGAGAGCAGGGTGAAGCCCCAGGTGGCGCCCAGGAAGGTCGCGATCAGCGAGAAGCCCTGCAGGCGCAGAACCGGGACAGCCGCCTTAAAGCCGGAGCCACCGAGCACTTCGATCACGAATGGCGCGGAGATCAGGAGACTGAGGGCGAGATATACGCCGGCGATCATCGCCGTGTCCGTGACGCGATCGGTTCCGTAGCGCAGCCGATCGTGATCGTTGCGGCCGGCTCGCGCGAAGATCGGAAAGGCTGAGCCCGACATCAGGAAGGCTGTGCCCCCGAGCACTTCGACGACCTTGAACGCCGTCGAGTAGTACCCCGTCTGGGTCGCTCCGGAGATCGCCGAGACGGCGATCAGGGCGACGCGAAAGTAGAGGATCCCGACGGTGGTCGCCGCGCCGTAGGGGATCGATTCGCGAAGCATCCGCAGCCAGTAGGAGCGATCGAAGCGGGGACGCATGACCAGCTGCCCGCGCAGGACGAGCATCGTCACCAGCAGCGCTGCGAGCGAGGAGACGGCGCTTATGTAGTAGAAGGGCAGCAGGCCGGCGCCGATCAGGACCAGCAGGACTGTTCCACCCGCGACGACGACCGTGTTGACCAATTCGAAGAACGTGTAGCGGCCCCAACTGAGCGACGCCGTTAGCGCCAGCGCGTAGGTCTGCTGGGTGTTGAGCAGGATCAGGCCGAGCCCAGCGATCAGCACCCCCGCGAGGACCACGTCGGGGTAGCCCCCCGCGAGCATGAGCAGATAGGCGACGGCGAGACCCAGGAGGGTCGCCGCGGCGCGCAGGCCGATGAGGTTCGCGAGCAAACGGCGCCGACCGTGCCCGTCGGCGACCGCGTACTCTCGCGTGCCGACGCCGCTGAGCCCGAAATCCGTGATGCCTGCGACGATCATCACGACCGAGGAGGCGGTCACGAAGCGCCCGAAGTTCGCCGGGCCGAGATGCCGGGTCATGAGCGGCACGGCGGCGGTGACCAGCAGGATGTTCACGGCGTAGCCGAGACCGCGGATCACCCCCCCGCGGATGACCCGTGCACCGGCGTCCGCCCGGTCGAGCGGATCGACGGACGCCGGCTCGGGGCCGTTCACATCCGAGCTCACGGTCAGCTCCGACCGGTCACGCCGCTCGGGCGCGGCGGCTCCCGCGCTGCGTCGCGGTCCTCCTCGGCCCCGAGATAGAGGTATTTCGCGACGTAGAACTGCACCATGCTCGCGTACGACGCCTGCGCGAAGGCCATCCGAGCACGCTGGCGCAGCTGCGAGTGCTCGCGCCCGCGCACCATCCCTAGAATGAACAGCGCTGGCAGATAGGGGATGAACAGCAGCGGCGAGACCCTGTTCAGCATCCGGCGACGGGCAGGCCAGGAGACCGGCCCGTCCCAGTTGAAGCTGGGCAGATCGCCCAGCTCGCCGAGGAACTCGCGGGCGTTGATCCGTGCCCAGCGGCGCTGCTTGGTGAGCATCGTCCTCAGGGCATAGTTGTTGTAGACCGGTCTGTGCTCGAGCTGCAACATCGTGCGTCGCACGGGTGGGTCGACGCGCTCGACGGCGTGGATCATCCCCAGGACATGCACGTGCGAGCGCCGGAACAATGAGAGCTTGAAGGGTCCGCCATCGGTTATGTAGCGGGTGCCGTCCCACATCCTCCAGAGGACTTCATATCCGTTCACCTCGGGGTCGCGCACGAGCCTCGGCAACTCGGCGCGCAGCTCGTCCGACAGGAACTCGTCGGCATCCAGCGAGAGGATCCACTCGCAGCTCGCCTGCTCGTAGGCGAAGACGGTCGAGACCTCGGCGTGCCCGACGAGCGGGCGGACGAAGATCCTGCAGCGGTGGCGCTCGGCTATCTCCAGGGTGCGGTCCTCGCAGTCGCCGTCATGCACGAGCACGATCTCGTCGACCACGCCGTCCAGGCTCTGCAGGCAACGCTCGATCATTGCCTCCTCGTTGCGTACGACCAAGCACGCGGACACCGAGTCCTTCACGCGTCGTCAGGGAAGCCCAGGTAGAGGTATTTCGCGACGTAGAACTGGTGCATCGCCGCGTAGACCCCGTAGTTGAAGGCCATCGAGACGTTGCGCCGCGGCGTCAGCTCGTTGCGGTGGTTGTAGAGTTCGAGCGCGAACACGGCTGGGCCGTAGGCGAGGAGCAGCAGTGGCGAGAGGCGATTGAGCAGCTTGCGACGCGGCGGCCACTCGGTCTGCCCGTTCCAGTTGAAGGTGGGAAGCTCGCTGTAGGGGGACAGGTGCTCACGAGCGCCCACGCGCGCCCAGCGCCGCCACTTCGTCAACGTCGTCCTCAGCGTCCAGTTGTTGTACTCCGGCCGATGCTCGAGGTGATAGTCGACGTCCACCACGGGAGCGTCCACCTCGATCGTCAGATGCAGGTTGCCGACAGCGTGCAGGCACTCCCGCCGATAGAGCTGCAGCTTGTGCCAGCTCTTCTCCGGGCTGGAGACGTAGCGCTTGCCATCCCAGAACGGCCACAGGAAGCGATAGCCGTTGACGTCGGGGTCGCTGACCAGCTCGTGCAGGTGCTCGCGCAACCCCTCGGAGAGGAACTCGTCGGCATCGACGCCGAGAATCCACTCGCACCTGGACTGGGAGAAGGCGAACACCTTCGACGCGTCGGCATGACCGCGCAACGGGCGCACGAAGATCCTGCAGCCGAACTCCTCCGCGATCTCCAGCGTCCGATCTTCGCACTCGCCGTCGTGCACGAACACGATCTCATCGACGAGGTCGGCGAAGCTCGCCAGGCAACGCCCGATCAGTCGCTCCTCGTTGCGGGCGACGACACAGGCCGAGATCGTCGGATGCGTGTGCGTGGTGGGAGGCTCGGCGGACATCTTGTGGCGTCTCACCTTAGCCAAGCGGCCCCCTGCGCTGAGGTCGCGTCACACGGGAGGAGACCCGTTGCGATCATAGGGATGTGAGCACAGGCTCCACAGACGCCGTCGATCTGATCGTCAACGTGTTCGAGCGCACCTACCGGCGCGCACTCGACCCCGCTGCGCTCCACGCCATGAGCGACGCTCAGCGGTTCCAGTTCGCCCGGCGGCTGGTCCTGATCAACAACGTCGACGACCCGGCCGACGCCGTAAGCCGCGCACAGAGCGCCGTCGACGCCGGAGCGATCGACGGGTTCGAGCTCGTGGCCGAGCACCTCGACCGTGCGCTGGGCATCGTCGGACTGAGCCGCGAGGATCTGCAGCCGCTGCTGCACTACAGCGACGGTCCGCTCGTCGCCGCGACCCTGCCCGGCAACCCCTGGATCCTCTATTGGGACCCCGAGGCGCGGCTCGCGGCCCCGGTCGACTGGGTGACACCGGCGCTGCGGCTGATGAGGGAGGACCGGCGACTGATGGTCGCCAACCCGAGCTGGGAGCTGCCTGGCGGCGAGGGCGCGCGCCCGGGCGTCGAGCGCGAGACCGCCGAGGTGCGCGAGGGGTTCGCGATCGGGCGCGGCTTCAGCGATCAGGTCTTCCTGGCCGCGCGCGCCGAGCTGGCCGCGCCGATCTACGGACAGCGGTGCATCGCCAGCATCACCTACCCGGCCGCCCACAAGGCTCGCGTGTTCGAGGCTCGCGTAGGGGCGCACATGCGCCACCACGACCGCTTGCGGGCGAGCTCGCTGGCGACGACGTACGTGACCGACGCAGTCGCCGGCGGCTCGTCGTATCCGCCGAGCGGACTCGTCGAGAGCGCTCGCTACGTACGCAACGCCCTGACGCTGCGCGCGCTCGCCCTCTCGCCCTGGCGCCCAGCGTGCCTGCGACAGACATGGCTCTAGAGATCGGGCGGCGTGGCGACGCCCGCAGGGTCCGCGACGTCATGATCGCCCGATGAGCGCAAGCCCGCGCGTGAGCGTGATCATGGCCGTCCACAACGAGCAGAGCTTCCTGGCCGAGGCGGTCGAGAGCGTGCTCGCCCAGGACTTCACCGACTTCGAGCTGATCATCTCAGACGACGGCTCCAGCGACGAGACGCCCGCGATCGCGCGCGCGTTCGCCGAGCGCGAGCCCGAGCGGATCCGCTTCATCCGCGCTGAGCAGAACCAGGGCAAGCCGTTCGCGTTGAACCGCGCTCTACCGACCAGGCGCGGGGAGCTGATCGCGTGGCTCGACGGCGACGACGTGATGCTGCCTGGCAAGCTCGCACGCCAGGTGGCAGTCCTCGCCGGCGACCCGCAGGCCGCCGGGTGCTCGCACGACGCGGAGGTCTTCGACTCCGACAGCGGGCGCACGATCGGGAGCTTCTCCCAGATCCACAACGGCGCTCCGCTGCACAGCGGGGGCATCGAGCTGTGGTTCGACCCGACCTACCGGATGCTCCCCTCGGCGATGATGTTCCGCTCCTCGCTGTGCCCGCCCGGCGGCTTCGAGCAGTGCCTGACGTACACGAACGACTGGTTCTTCGACATCGAGGTCTTCCGTCACGGGCGCTGTGTTGCGCTCGAGGAGACGCTCGTGCGCTACCGCCGGCACGGCGACAACTTCACCACGCGCGCCGACCAATCGGGGGTCTCCTACGAGGAGGGGCTGATGACGATGGCCCTGGTCGGCGCCCGCTACCCCGAGCTGCAGCGGCGCGCGCGCACCGTCAGCTGCGCCCTGATGCTCGGTCGAGCGCGCAGGGACCTCGCAGCGCACGACTGGAGCGCCGCGAGGCACAACTGCTTCGGCGCGCTCGCCACGGGTGGCCCCAGCGGGACGGCCGGCGTTGCCGGCGCGGTGATGCGCGCGCGCCGCAGGCGCAGATCCGCGCGCAGCGGCTAACGGGGCTCGGAGCGCAGGCCGAGACGCCCGCGCCTGGCGTCCGCGAAGCCGTCGCGCACCGCGGCCAGCGCCTCGCGGCGGTTCGCGCGCGCCAGCGCGTGCGCCGAGAACGCGCAGAGGATCGCCGCCCGCCTGAGCGCGGTGCCCGCGCGGCCGAGCGGGCGTCTGCGCTCGAGCACAGTGACGGTGTTGCGCACGCCGTAGTAGAGCGTGTGGGTCGAGCTCGCCTCACCGCCGGTCGAGGCCGAGACGCGGTGCCAGGCGCGAGCGTCGGGTGCGAGCACGACCTCGAATCCGGCCGAGCGCGCACGCAGCGCCCAGTCGACGTCCTCGACGTAGGCGAACAGCTCCTCGTCGAGCAGGCCGACCTGCTCGACGACCTCGCGTGAGATCGCCATCAGCGCACCGACCGCACGGCCGGTCGGGCGGATCTGCGCATAGCGCGGCCCGTCCGCGCGCCCATAGCCGCGCGGGCGCCCGGAGTAGCCGAGCAGCTCGCTCACCCGCTGCCCGGCGAACCAGATCGTCTGCGGACGGTCGGCGAAGAGGACCTTGCCCGCAAGTATCCCCGCCCGCGGCCGTGCTCGAGCGGCGCGCTCGAAGCCGTCGATCACGTCGGCCGCCACGGTCGCGTCGTTGTTGACGAGCATCATCCACCGTGCTCCCGACTCGAGCGCGTGCCGCAGGCCGAGGTTGTTCCCGCCCGCATAGCCGAGGTTCGCACCCGCCTCGATCAGCTCCACCTGCGGGAAGCGCTCGCGCACGGCCTGCTGGGAGCCGTCTGTCGAGCCGTTGTCGACGCACACCACACCGAGATCCGCGCGCTCGACGCGCATCAGCGACTCCAGACAGCTCAGCGTGTCCTCGCGACCGTTCCAGCTGAGGACGATCGCCCACCACGCCGGGCCTGCCTCGGAGCCCTCGACGGGAACGTGCGGCGGCACGAGGGCGGGCGTTTGGTCGGAGGTGCTCGAGGGGCGGGTCATCGCCGCCCAACGGTAGCCATCGGCGCCCGCGGGCATCCCGGCGGCAGGCTGACGGCCGTGCCAGCGCGGCCGCGCCTGCGCCCGATGCCGGGTCGATCGATAGGTTCTTGCCCGACGAGGATGGACTCATGACCGGACCATTCATCTGCGGCGGCATCCTGTTCCCGCTCGTGCTGCTCGGGCTCAGCACGGGCTGCGGGCTGCTCGTACGCAGGCTCGGAGGCGGCTGGCTGCCGACGATCCTGATCGCGCCGGTCGGCTTCGCGTTCGTTGTCCTGGCGTGCGCGTTCGTGACCTACATCAGCGCGCTCGCGCCCGCTACGGGCTATTTCGTGCTCGCCTTCGCCCTGCTCGGCTTCGCCCTGGAGGCGCGCGACGGCGGCCTGCACCTGCCCCACGTCGACGGGATCCCCTGGGGGCTGCTCGCCGGGCTCGCGGCGCTCCTCGCCGTGGGCGCGCCCGTCCTGCTCACGGGAACCCCGACCTGGAGCGGGTTCTCGCGGATCGTCGACCTCGGCTTCCAGATGGACTTCTCCCAGTACCTCGCCGAAGCCGGCAGGGCTGCCGCGGGCAACGACTCCTCCTACCACGCCAATGCCGAAAAGCTCGTCGGCATCGGCTATCCGGGCGGAGGCCAGGCGACGCTCGGAGCGATCGCCGCGCTGATCCGCACCAACCTCGCCTGGTGCTACCAGATGTATCACGCGTTCGCCGCCGCGATGGGCGCGATCGCGATCTACTCGCTGCTCGGCCGCATCAGCGCCAGCCGCCCCCTGCGGGCGCTCGGCGCGACGGTCGCGATCCAACCGAACGTGATGTACGCGTACGCGCTCGAGGGCGGCATCAAGGAGCTGACGACGGCGGCGATGCTGGTGACGACGGCCGCCGTCCTCGCCGAGCGACGCCCGGGCGAGGGGTCGCACCTCTCGGTGGTACCGGCCGCAGTCGGGATATCCGGCGCTGTCGCGGCCTTCAGCTTCGGGGTGGCGCCGTGGCTTGGCCTGATGCTGCTGGGACTGTTCGTCGTCTCGCTGACACAGCGCGGGCGCCTGCGGACGATCGTCAGCTGGGCGCTGCTGAGCGTGATCGCGATCGTGATCTCGCTGCCCGGCATCCTCAGCGCCGCCAAACAGCTCGCCGGGATCGCCAGCAACGCGATCGGCGGCAGCGTCAACCTCGGGCTCGGGAACCTCTCGGCCCCCGTCCCCGACTGGTCGGCCGCCGGCGTGTGGCTGACGGGCGACCACCGGTTCCCGCTCGTGCACGTCGCGATGACCCACCGTCTCGACGTGCTCGTGATCGTCGTCGCGGTGGTGGGCATCCTCTTCGCGATCGTGCGCCGCCGCTGGACGCTCGCCCTGATCGGCGCCTCGGCCCCGATCGCCCTCTACTACTACATAGAACACAGCAGCGCCTGGATCCAGTTCAAGTCCTTCACGATCACGGGAGTCTTCGCACTGACGCTCGCCTTCGCGGGCGTCAGTGCGCTCGCCGGGAACAGGCGCCGCGTCGTCTCGCTGTTCGGCTGGCTGCTCGCCGCCGTGATCACAGGCGGCGTGCTCTATGGCAACGCGCTCACCTATCACGACACGACGCTCGCCCCGGCCGCGCGCTACGAAGACCTTGCGCAGATCGACAAGCGCTACTCCGGACAGGGCCCGGCGCTGTATCCGGCGTTCGACGAGTACGCCGAGTACTTCCTGCACGACATCCGGGGCAGCTCCAGCGTCGTCCCGACGAACGGCGAACTGCAGCTTAGGCCGAACGTCGAGACCCCCGGCGAGGTCGCGTTCTCGTTCAACCTCAACCAGTTCACGCTCCCCTACCTGCAGAAATTCAACCTGGTCGTCGAGCCGCGCGGACCGCTGGCGGTGCGCGCGCCGAGCAACTGGGACCTGGCCGAGCAGACCACCTACTTCAACGTCTGGCGGCGCGTACGACCCGCAGCCGACGTCATCTCCCACCTGCCGCTGTCGGGCCTGCCGCACGAGCGTACGGCGGAATTCTGCGGCAACCTGGAAAAGAGCCTGCGCAAGGCGGGCGCCGGCGCCTCACTCGCCTACGCACCGGCTCCGGCCGTCGCCGAGGTACAGCCGGGCGAAGGGGTGCACCCCGACTACTGGAGGCCGGAGGGCGGCGAGCTCGTCGCCTACGGCGCGGGCAGCGACCACATCGCCTTCAAGCTGCCACGGGCCGCCAGCTACGACATGTGGATCGAAGGCTCGATCGGGCGTCCGATCAGGTTCAGCGTCGACGGACATACCGTAGGCACGGTCGCCTACGAAGAGCGCTATCCAGGCCAGTTCCTGCACATCGGCACGACGACGCTCGCGGCCGGCACGCACACGCTCGTGATCGAGCGCGGCGGCGGCAGCCTGCATCCCGGCAGCGGCGACGACGTCGATCCGGACACACGCGGGCTGGGGCCGATCCTGCTGCTCGCCCGCGACTCCCAGACCTACCAGGTCCGGACCGCCCCGGCCTCGGCCGCACACGCCGTCTGCTCAGCACCGGTGGGCTACGAATGGATCGAGATCGTCACGCCGGGCGCGGCGCCGGCGAACGCGATCTCCTCCCCCCAGCCTCCACAGGAACAGCCCTGAGGCACGCTCCTGCGCCCCGCTCGGAGCCCGCCGCGCGAGCGCTCAACCCAGTCCTTCCAGGCGCTTGCGCATCGCGGCGCCGGTCGCCTCGGTCGAGAGCGTCCGCGCGATGTCCTGCGCCGCGCGAGCGCCGATCCGCGCGGCCTCCTCGGGATCGTCGTGGACCCGGCGCATCAGCTGTTCCGCGTGCTCGACGCTCGGCTCGGCCCACTCGCCGTCGGGCGGGTAGATCTCGTTCTCGGGACCCACGCGCCCGATCGCGTAGTCGACCAGGTAGCTGTTCTCCGCGTTCATGAAGTCCACGTTGCCCGAGTAGCCGGTCGCGATCGCCGGCTTGCCGGGGACCCGATCATCGAGACGCGGTGAGCTTCCTGCGCCGGATCACCCCCGGCGGTGGGGCGGCTGCGAACAACTTTGAGCGGCTCGCGGGCCTCAAGGACAAGGCTCACTACAGCTTCCTCAACGTGTCCGGTCAAGATCGCACGGGCGCAATCCGCCGCACCGGCCAACTGGTCGACTTCGCCCGCGAAGTTCTGCAGCGCTAGGTCTGCAGCTCAGAGCGAGTCGCTGGCGGGGCGGTCACGACAAGGGGCGTGGTGCCTGGATAGAGCTGTGCGATGAGGTCGCGTAGAACCTCGAAGTCGCGGAGGTTCTCCGTTGCGATCTCGCGACCGTGGGTCCAGGCACAGGCAGCGATCTGGATGTCCAGCACCCAGCCAGCGCGCTGCTCTGGCTTGACGCCCTTTCGCCGCGCCCCGGTGGGTGGTGTGGGATGCGTGGCGCGAAGCCGCCCGGCGACGATGGCCGCGGACCGGTCTAGCGACAGAATCTCGACCAGATCGCTCGCGACGAGTCGAACGAACCAGGCCAGCGCCGGCGCGATCCGCGGCTTGCGGGTAGCTGTGGCCTGGACGCCGCGAACAACCTCCATCACCGTAGGCGCGGCGATGGCGACAGGAGCGCCCACATGGGCGCATTCGAGCATATGTCGCTCCAGTGACCCGCCTGGGTAGAGCCGGGAGACGAGGGTCGTATCCCATGCCCCCATCAAGGGTCGCGGCGGCCGGCGAGCATCGCGTCACGGAACTCATCCGCAGAGGGGAACGTCACTGCCTTGTCGAGGCTGACGTGCTCAACCGCCGCTCGGCGCTCGGATGCCAACGCGACGATCTGCTCGCGACGATCGCGGGCTGAGGCTCCCTCCTCTGCCAGGCGCACGATCGCGTCGTTTGCCGTCGTGCCCAGCTCTCGCGCCAGTCGGTCGGCTGCATCCATGACCGAGTGGGGCACAGTGAGGGTGGTTCTGCGTCCTTCCCGGTGGGGTGCTCTACGTCGACGCTCCATGGCAGCGCATCATAGCGCATCAAGTAATCGCTCGAGAGATCCCGCAGCGCTGAACCTCATTTACCTCGAGCCGGTGTTCGAGCCTCCTCAGGCCCCCCCACGGACAGCTCCTCCAGCCGTGCGCGCATCGCCGCGCCCGTAGCCTCGGGCGAGAGCGCGCGGGCGATGTCCTCGCGCGCCCGCTCACCGATCCGCATGGCCTCATCGGGGTTCTCGTATACGCGGCGCATCAGCTCCGCGGCGTGCTCGACGCTCGGCTCGGCCCACTCCCCCTCGGGCGGATAGATCTCGCATTCCGGCCCAACCAGGCCCATCTCGTAGTCGACCAGATAGCTGTTCTCGCTGTTCATGAAGTCCACGTTCCCGGAGTAGCCGGTCCCGATGACGGGCTTGCCGATGGCCATCGCCTCGGCCATCGTCAAGCCGAAGCCCTCGGCGCGATGGAGCGAGACGTAGCAGTCGCCGGTCGCCATCAGTGCGCTCATCTCGTCGCCGCTGAGCGAGCGATCGACCACGTGGATGTCCGAGCGGCCGTACGCCGCCCACAACACCTGCTCCTCGTCAAGCGGCCTCAGCGGCCCGTTGATCGTCTTGATCAGCAGCTGGGGACCCTCGCCAGGCGCGAACGCCCGCTTGAATGCCTCGATCAGCCCCACGGGGTTCTTGCGCTGGACGGTGCTCAGGTAGTCGAACACGAACAGGAACAGGAACCCCTCCGGAGCTCCCAGGCGCAGCGGGACGGACGGCTGGGTTGGCGCCTGGACGGGTGGCGGAAGTGCGATGACCGGCACGGGGGACACCGCGCCGATGTTCTCGGCCATGAACCTCGAATAGACCCAGACCTCGTCGACGAGCGCGAACGCCCTCGTCCAACGCGGCGGAATGGTGTTCGTCTCCCAGCCCCAGATGCCGATGCGCGGCCCCTCGAAGTAGGCCTCGCCGAGACGCTCCACGAAGTCTGGGAGCTCATCCGCGTTGACCGCCACGATCTCGAAGCCGTGCCGACCGCCGTGGACGAGATCCTCGAAGTCGTGCCGTCCGTATTCCGCGGCGAGCTCGACCGGCAACGCCAGGTGGTGCAGCCCCACGGTCACGGTACTCACGGGCACGCCCGCGGCGTCGAGCGCCCGCGCGTATCCGCGCGCGGCCGCGCCGAGACCCAGCGTGTGGCCGAGATAGCCCGTCAGGCGCACCGTCGGGCCATCCGTGGACGCGGCGTCCCGGGCCGGCGCATCTGGACGCGTCGGAGCAACCGCCGCGGAGACGAGCTCGGGTCCGCTTACCGGAGCGGATCTCGATCGACCGGCGCCTGGAGCTTCGCCGGACCGAGGCGGCATGAAGCGCTCGGGAATGCTCAGCTCGCTTCCTCCAAACGCCCAGCACCAGGCGACATACCCGGGGCCGTCCGCGCCGTCGAGGTCGGGGTAGGCGCGCAGCACGTCGGGACGCTCGCGCGCCACTCGATGGAACACGTAGCGGTTGACGCCGTACGCGCCTCCCCGGGGAGCCGGGCCGTTGAGCCAGGTCAGGAACGCTCGAGTGCCCGCCTCGCTGAACAGATCCTCCACGCCCTCCCCCAGAGCGCGCGCCGTGGCGTACATCGCACGCAGGTGCTCGTCATAGAGGAGATCCTCCGTGAGGTGCCTGCCCACCTCGTCGCGACGGTCGAAATCTCGCCATCCGACCGCCAGCAGTTCCTCGGCGTAGCGTTCGCAGATCTCGTGCAGGACCGGCGCGCGGCTGACGCGTGCCCTGCTCGCTTGTGCGCTCAGACGATGGGGACGGGTTGGGTCGAATCCGGGGAGGTTGACGAAGCGAAGCGGCCAGCTTCCGTCGACCAGCGCCGCCTGCGCAGTGCCCTGCAGGACCCGTCGATCCAGGTTCCACATGCTGAGGTTGCAGCCGGGGTCGTCCAGAACGGCCGTAAAGAAGCGAGCTGGAGCCAGCTCGAGCAGGCGCGCGAGCCACGGACGATCCTCCGGTCGCGCGCCGGACTCGGGGGCGTCCAGCGCTCCGAACGTCCGCTCGACGTGCCCGGCCCACCACACCAGGAAGCCCTCGGCGCGCGCGGTGCCGTCAACCGCCACGACCGTCTCGTCGATGCGCCCCGCCCGTTCCATCTGCTCACGCGAGGGTTCGAGACCGTCGTTTGGCACGTCGGCTGTCATCCGCGGCACGAGCAGGACGCTGCGCGTCGCCAGCGAGGAGGCGATCGGCTCCAGGGCGCCCAGCACCCAGGCGGTGGCGGGGAGGTGCAACACGGGCGCGGAGAGCTTCTCGCTGTAGCGCCGCAGCAAGCGCGGGAGCAACAGCGCGCTCAGATCCTGGTGCTCGAAGCGAGCGAGCAGCGTCTCGATGTCGAGGTCGAGCTCCCGCGAGGCGGAGAGCACCCGCAGGGAGCCATCGCTGCCCTCCGCCGAGACGACGTCGTCGGCGGCGATGAGCATCACCGACAGGGGCCAGTCGGGCTGGTGGCGTTGCAACGACCGCGCCAGGACTCGGGCCTGCGGCATGCTCGCCGCGGTCGCCAGCGTCAGAACCTGCATGTCAGGCGCCGCTCCCGGCCGCCGGGGTGGCGGCGACCAGGGCGTAGGCGGGGGATACGAAGCGGGCGCGCTCGAAACTGTCGAAGCCGGGCGCGAATATGTAGGCCGACTCGAATCCCGCGATCGCGCTCAATGCCAGCGCGACCTCCGGGAAGATCGGGTGCTGATGGGTGAGATCGACCCAGAAGGTCTTCAGCGACGAGATGCGGTGAGGGTTGACCGTCTCGGCGATCATCAGGCCGCCGGGACGCAGCTTGTGGCGGGCGAGCTCGAACATGCGCTGGAGCGCGACATGTGGCAGGTGCTCGATCAGCTGGGCGGAGAACACGCTCCCCACGGACCCGTCCTCCAAGCCTGCGAGATACCCGTTCGCGTCAGCCAGCGCCGCCTCGAGGCCGAGCGTCCGGCAGCGCTCGACCATCCCCGCGTCACTGTCCACTCCGCGGGCGTCGATGCCCTCGCCGGCCATCAGCGCGAGAAACTCCCCGCGCCCACAGCCGACGTCGAGCACCGGCTGATGCTCACGGACGAGCGTCAGGTAGGGGCGCTGGGACTCCGCCACGCGGGCCGCGGGACCGCGGAAGAGCTCCTCGAAGTCCACGTAGCCGCTGTCCCCGCCTCGCAGCGCAGCGGAGGAGCGATATCCGAGCACCTCGCCCACCGGCGACTCCATGAGCTCGAACGGGCTGTCGGCCATGTAGGGCAGCGCGTTGAGCTCCGCCTCGACCAACCCGAGCTGACGACGAGTGGATGCCGTCACCGAGTCCACGTCCACGACGCCACGACGCAGCGACTCGGCGGTCTGGACAAGCTCACACACGAACTCCTCCAGACGCGCGATCTGCTCACCGTGGCGCTCATCGACATGCTCGAGCGCGGCCTCCAGGTGGGCCAGCCTGCCGGCGCTCGCGATTCGACTCGAGCGACGACGCGCATAGCCCGGCGCCGCCCGCCACAGCGCCCTACGTGCGAGCGCTCTCGTCCACGAACGCACGGGTGGCAGCGTTTGGGTAAGGCGGGTCACCGGTGTTCTCTGGTCGTCTGCGGTCATCGGCGCGGGCTGGCGAGCACCCATTATCCCCCACCGATGTCGCGGGCCTCTGGGAGACTGCTCTACGCTGCCTGCTTGGCTGACCGGGATCCGATGCGCGCGAACGAGTTGCCCCAGACGAGCCCATCCCCCGCGCGGGGAGACGTCTGTGTGCTCGTCGCCGCGAGCTGCGAGCCGGAGCATCTGCGTCGCTGCATGGAGTCTGCGCGGATGCACACACAAAGCCAGATTCCGATCCTCAGCGTTTCGGCGACCGCGGCAGAGGTCAACCGCGCCTTCGAGCAGCTCGCGCCCGCCGATGTCGTGGTGCTGGACGAGTCGTGCCTCCTCACGCCCGGCTGGCTCGAGCGCCTGCGAGAGGCGGCCCGCGCCGACACCAATACGGCCACCGCGAGCGCCCTCGCAGACTCCGGCGGCGATCTGGCGTTGTCACCGGAGCCCGGCTCGAAGGAGGACCTTGCGCAGCTCACCGACAGGCTCGCCCGCCAAGGCCTGCGCCTGCGCCCGCGCCTCGGTCGGGCGGTGGGGCCATGTATATACGTGCGCCGGGAGGCGCTGGATCTCGTGGGCACGCTCGATGAGAAGCTCGATCTGCGCTGGGCGCTGGAGGTGGACTTCGCGCAATGCTGCCTGCTCTCGGGCCTCTCCCATGTCGCCGCCGACGACGTTCTCGTGCAACGGCTCCAGCCCGCAGCGGAGCTCGGGCAGCCACCGGCACCGCTACTCGAGCGCTACCCCTATCTGACGCTGCAGGCGGCGCCGACGCTCGCCGAGTCCAGCGTCCTGGCGCTGGCCCTGCAGGCGACGCGGGACCCTCGCGAACGCCTGTCGGTGACACTCGACGCCCGCGCCCTCGACGGTGCGGTCATGGGGACACAGGTCCACATCCTCGGGCTGATTCTGGCGCTCGCGCGCACCGACGCGCTGAGGCTGCGGCTGTTGGTGCGCACGGAGCGGATCGACCGAGAGACCTTGGAGCTGCTGCGCAGCCTCCCCGCGACCGAGATCCTCCCTGCCGAAGAGCTCGATCCCGCGACGCCGCGAAGCGCCGTCTTCCACCGACCTCAACAGATGTTCTCGCCAGGCGACGTGGCGCTCGCCGTGGCCCTGGGCGAGCGGATCGTGATCAGCCAGCTCGACCTCATCGCCTATCGCAATCCGGGCTACTTCGGGGACGGCGAAGCGTGGGAGGACTACCGTCGCGCGAGCCGTCATGGTCTCTCGGCCGCCGAGCGGGTGGTCGTCTTCTCCGAGCACACCCGCCGGGAACTGCTCTCCGACGGACTCGTCGAGGATGCCCGCATCAGGATCGTGCCTCCCGGACTGGACCATCGCAGCCCAGGTGAGCAGCGTTGCCCGCAGGCGCTCGAGCTGCGCTCGCTCGACCCTGGCTTCCTACTTTGCCTCGGCACGGATTTCAGCCACAAGAACAGGCTCTTCGCGTTGCGCCTGCTCGGCGCGCTGCGCGATGAGCACGCCTGGTCTGGCGTCCTGGTGCTGGCCGGCACACATGTCCCGCGGGGATCCTCGGTGGAGCTCGAGCGTGCGTTCCTGCACGAGCGAGGAGATCTGCTCGAGGCCGTCATCGACCTGGGCCCGGTCAGCGAGGGGGAGAAGGCTTGGCTGATCGCCCGTGCGGGCGCGCTCGCGTACCCGTCGGTGTATGAGGGCTTCGGCCTCGTCCCGTTCGAGTCAGCCCTGAGCGGCATCCCCTGCGTGTTCGCGGCCCAGTCCTCCCTGGCCGAGGCCGCACCGGAGGGCACCGCGACGATCGTCCCCTGGGATCCGGTGGCAAGCGCCGTGGCTGCGCATGCCCTCCTCACAGACGCCACCGTGCGGGCGCAGCACGTGACAGCCCTGGCCGCGGCGGCCCGCGAGCTGACCTGGGAGCGCGCAGCGAGCTCGATGGTGGAGATCTATCGAGAGGCGGCGATGGCGCCGGTGCGCGATGGGGCCACCCTGAGCCGCGACGGGGTGCAGCGCGAACGCCGGCTGAGCGTCGAGCACAGGCTCGAAGCGGCCAGGCTCGTCTGGGAGCGCGAACATGCTCAGCGCATGTACGACGAGCTCAATGCAGAGGTCGGAGTCGGGCTCAGCCTGATCGGGCCCCACGGAGCGTTGCCCGAGGCCCTCCAGCGGGCGCTGCTGGCGCTCAGCGCGCGGCCTGCGCTCAGCCGTCCGCTGTTCGGGCTCCTCGCCCGTCTGTTCCTCGCCTCGCGACGCATGGCGCGCTTGGCGCGGCGCGGTGGCGCCGAACACGCCGAGCGGTAGCGCCTCGGGCCAGAGCGCCGTCGCTATACCCTGCAGGGAACGTGACCTCCGACGAGCAGAGATCCACCCAAGGACGCCCCGCCCTCGCCGCCCAGGCCGTTCACAAGCGCTTCAAGATTCCCGAGGAGCGCAGCCACACGCTCAAGGAGCGAGCGCTCCATCCGCTGCGACGCTCGCGCCACGAGGAGCTGTACGCGCTCAAGGACATCTCCTTCGCGGTCCAGCCGGGCGAGTTCTTTGGGATCGTGGGGCGCAACGGCAGCGGCAAGAGCACGCTGCTGAAGTGCCTGGCCGGGATCTATCGCGCCGACGAGGGCCAGATCTGGTGCAACGGGCGCATGTCCACGTTCATCGAGCTGGGGGTCGGCTTCAACCCCGACCTCGCCGCCTACGACAACGTGGCGCTCAACGGGATCATGCTCGGGCTCTCCCCGCGCGAAGCCCGCGCCCGCTACCAGCGTGTGATCGAGTTCGCCGAGCTCGAGGAGTTCCAGGACCTCAAGCTCAAGAACTACTCCTCGGGCATGCACGTGCGCCTGGCCTTCTCCGTGGCAATCCAGGTCGATGCGGACATCCTGCTGATCGACGAGGTGCTCGCGGTGGGCGACGCCGCCTTCCAGCAGAAGTGCTTCGACGTGTTCAACCGCATGCGCGAGGAAGGCCGCACGATCGTGTTCGTCACACACGACATGGGCGCGGTCACGCGCTTTTGCCACCGCGCAATGCTGCTCGAGCGCGGCGAGATGGTGGGCATCGGCGATCCCCGCGACGTGGCCGACCGCTATCTCGAGATCGCCTTCGGACGGGCGGCGGGCTACGAGGAGGCCAACGTGGGCAGCGCGCGGATGGGCGACGGGGCGGCGCGTGTGAGCGATGTGTGGCTGGGCGATGACCGCAACGAACGCCTGGCTGTGGCGCCGCAGTCGGAGCCGCTCACGCTCAAGGCCCTCGTCACCTTCAACGCCGACGTGCGCGACCCGGCCGTCAGCCTCACGCTGCTCAACGAGCACCGCCAGCCCGTCGTCGTTGCGACCACGGTGAAGGAGCAGGAGGAGACCGGCGGCTTCCGCGCGGGCGAACAGGCGGTCTTCGCCTTCTCCTTCCACAACATGCTCGCCCCCGGGCGCTACCACACCCTCCTCACGATCACCCATCGCGGCGAGGGGCTCGACGTGATCGACCGCTTCGCCGGTGGACTGTCGTTCGTCGTCTCCGGCATGAGCAACAGCGGCGGCATGGTCGAGATTCCCGTGCAGACCGACGTGACGCGCTGGGGCGCCGCTCCCGCCGGCGAGGCTCAACCGGCTGGGCGACCGCGATGAGCGCACCCCTGGTCAGCGAACCGCTCGCCATCCCCACCGAGGGCCTCGGGGCGCCGATCCGCGGACCGCGCGCGCTGGATGACAGCTGGCAGCGCTTCTGGCACCTCACCTACAACATCGCCCGCAGCGAATTCAAGCTGAAGTTCTTCGGCTCGGCGCTCGGCTACGTCTGGCAGGTGATGCGCCCGCTGCTGCTGTTCGGCGTGCTGTACGTGTTCTTCGTCAAGATCTTCCACGTCGACAAGGCCACGGGGGATGCGGCGAAATTCTACGGCGCCCAGCTGCTGGGCTCGATCGTGCTGTTCACGTTCTTCAACGAAGCCGCCACCGGCGCCGTGCGCAGCGTCGTCGACCGCGAGACGCTCGTGCGCAAGATCCAGTTCCCGCGTCTTGCGATCCCGATCTCGGTCGTCCTCCTCGCCGCCTTCAACCTCGGCCTGAACCTGGTCGTGGTCCTGATCTTCGCGGTCATCTCAGGCGTGCGACCGATGCTCAGCTGGCTCGAGCTGCCGCTGATCATCGCGATGGTGGCGCTCCTGGCGACCGGCGTCTCGATGCTGCTCTCGGCCCTGTTCGTGCGCTTCCGCGACATCCAGCCGATCTGGGAAGTCTTCGCCCAGATCCTCTTCTACTCATCGCCGGTGATCATCCCGGTCGAAAAAGTTCGCGAAGCCCTGATCCACGGCCAGCGACACATCGTCACGGTCGCCGGCGTCAGGCACATCACCTTCAGACACGTCGAGCTCTACCACTTCCTCTACCACCTCTACATGCTCAATCCGCTCGTCACCGTCTTCCAGCAGTTCCGCCACGCGATGGTCAACCACGCGACGCTCAGCGCCGGGCAGGCGCTCGGAAGCTGGGTGGCGCTGCTGGAGCCGCTCGCCCTCGTTGCGATCATCTTCGTCCTCGGCTTCTGGGTCTTCAACCGCGAAGCGCCGCACATCGCCGAGGATCTCTAGGCGGAATGGCCTCGTCGGAGCACTCGGCTCATCACGCCGCCACGCTTGAGCCCAGCCACGCTGCCGACCTGTATCTGGCCGGCAGCGGATCGTTTGCAGCCGAGGTCGCCGAGTGGGCCACCGGTGCGGGCTGGGACGTCCGTGGCCTGATCGAGTTACTAGACACCGAGAGGGTGGGGAGCTCGACGGACGGATACGAGATCGTGGGAATCGAGCCACCGCAAGCCGGTGCACGCGCAGTCGTCGCCGCCGGCGGCTCGCGCCGCGCACACTGGTCGCAGATCGCGAGCCTCGGCTGGGAGACCGCCTCGGTCGTTCACCCGAGCGCCCACTTATCGCCGACGGCCGCGCTGGCCGCCGGGTGCATCGTGGCTCCTGCGGCCGTCATCGGCGCACACACGGTCCTCCGGGAGCACACGCTCGTCTCACGCGGGGCGCTGATCGGACATCACTGCCGGATCGATGCCTTCGTGTCGTTGATGCCTGGGGCCAACATCGGTGGCCACGCCCACATCGGCGAGGGCGCAACCGTGGGGATGGGAGCCGTGGTGGTCAATGGAGCGGCCGTGGGACGGGGGGCCACCGTCGCCGCCGGAGCGGTCGTGCTCGGCGAGGTCCCGGACGGGGCGCGCGTGCAGGGAGTTCCCGCTCGCGCCTATCACGGGTGATCTCTCGTCGGCTGGGCCGCGCGCTGGATTGGCGCTTCGGCGGCGTGGTCGGCCGCCTGGATTCGCTCAGGGCCGACGCGGCCCGGCTGCAGGCCCAAATCGAGGAGTGCAACGAGCGCGTCGCCGGACTGGTCGCCTCCGTCGAGGCCCTGAGGCAGCAGACGGCGGCGCTCGCCCGGGGGACTGCCGCCGCGAGCGAGCAGGCCGGCGAGATCTGGGAGCAGCGGACTCAACCGCTCCTGCGGACGCTCGTCGACGAGGATGCGGCGAACCGCCGCCGGCTTTATGACCTGCGCGCGAGTCGTGGATACGAGGACCCCTTCCGCGACCCCGACCCGCTGGTCTCGATCGCCGTCGCAACGATGGGCAGGGCCCTCCTGTTCGACAGGGCGCTCCCGTCGCTGCTCGCCCAGACGCATTCCAACCTGGAGGTGATCGTGGTCGGAGACGCCGTGGCTTCGGAGATCGGCGAGAGGCTTGCTGCGCTCGGCGATCCGCGAGTGCGGTTCGCGAACCTGACCCAGCGCATCACCGCCCATGGGGATCCCCGCAGGCACTGGCTGGTGGGGAGCACGATGGCCCGCAACGAGGCAGCCCGCCTCGCGCGTGGGGGCTGGCTCGTGCATTTCGACGACGACGACCACCTGCGCCCGGACGCGATCGCCTCACTGCTCGAGCTGGCGCGCACCCGGCGCGTCGAGGTGGCCTATGGCGGAGTCGAAGAGCACCATCCGGACGGCTCGCAGAGGACTCTCAGCGGCTTTCCACCGCGCCTGGGCAGCTTCAGCTGGGCCGGGGCCCTGATCCACGGCGGACTGAGGTTCTTCGAGCGCGAGCTCGTGGCGGCCCACCTTGAGATCCCGGGCGACATGTACGCCCTTGAGCGCATGCTGCGCGCGGGCGTGCGCTTCGCAGCGCTCGAGGCTCTCGTCGTGCTCGACTACTACCCCTCGACGCTGTGGGAGCCGCCGGGGGACTCCTGAGCCGCACTGTGCGCGCGCTCAGCGGCTGTCGAAGGCCGAGCTCGCCGCCGCCTCATCAGCGGCCGCGCTCGACACCGTGCGGACGTTCAGGCGGGAGAGGGGAAGGCGGGCCAGGAGCCGATGGGCGGTGTGGTGCAGCACATGCCTGCGCAGGTATCCCTGCGTGCGAGCGAAGGTCTCCTCCTGGGACAGGGCGCGTCCCAGCACGCGGCGCTGCAGCAGCTCGGACTCCGAGCGACAGAGCTCCTGCTCGCGAGCGGTCTTCTGCTCTGCATGGACGCGAAAGGCACCCAGGTAGCGCGGGAGGCGCACGATCCGCGCGCCGGCCTCCTGGAAGCGAAGCAGCAGGTCCCAGTCGATCGCAAAGCTGAGGCTCGTGTCGATCTGGGCGCCCGCCCGCTCCCACAGCGAGCGCCGCCAGAAAAGGGTCTCCTGTGGGATGAAGTCGATCACCGGGAGGACCTCGTCGTCGTGCGGCGGGAGCACCCAGCGTCCGATCTCGCGGTCGTGCTCGTCGATCAGCACGCGGTGGCCGTAGACGGCGTCGACGTCCGGGTGCGCGGCGAAGTAGCGGGCCACATAGGCGAGCGAGCCCGGCAGCAGCAGATCGTCGGAGTTCAGGTAGGCCATGATCTCTCCGCTCGTACGCCTGAACCCGCGGTTGATCGCATCCCCCTGGCCGCCGTCGGGCTCGCTGGCCCACGCGCTCAGGCGCCCATCGAAGCGCTCGAGCACGCTCACGGTCTCGTCGCTCGAGCCACCGTCCTGCACCACGTACTCCAGCCGCGGATAGTGCTGGCTGAGGACGCTGCGGATGGTGCGCTCGAGGTAGCGCCCCTGCTGGTAGGAGGGCGTGACGATCGATATGCGCGGAGCGCCGTCGGGGATGTCGGTGCGCAGATAGCTCATCGGCACCTGCAGCGCCACCGGCGGATGGTGTCGCAGCATCCCCAGGCGCGGAGCGCTCCACTGGCGCAGGGCCGTTGCGGGCGAGCGCCGGTGGCGTCGCTCGACGTCTTCGTCGAGCGCGTGCTTGACGTCGCGCACGCGCTCGGCGACCGCCGCCAGCGAGACGGCGAGCTCCTGTGCCGCCTCGCCGTCGAGCTCCGCCACGGCAATCTCCAGCCGCGTGGCGCACTCGTCGAGAATGCGCCCCAGGTTGGTCTGCTCATCGCTTCGCATGCGCGCTTGATGGTATGGGCGCCCGGCTTCGATCGGCGGGCCCCGGCCCGGCCCCCATGGTTCAGCCTCGCTCTGGCCCATAACATTGCGGCGATGGACCTGAGCGGCAAGCGAGTGCTCGTCACCGGCGGGACGGGATTCCTCGGGGCCCGCGTCTGCGAGCAGCTGCGCGAGCGCGGTGCCGAAGTCCTGGCGGCAGGGCGGGCTGACGGGGACCTCACCGACAGCCGCGCCGTGACGGCCCTGCTCGCCCGCGCCCGTGCCCAGGTCGTCATCCACCTGGCCGCGGAGGTCGGCGGCATCGGCGCCAACCAGGCAAACCCGGGACGCTTCTTCTACGCCAACATGGCGATGGGCCTGCACCTGATCGAGCAGTGCCGCCACAGCGAGATCGAGAAGTTCGTGCAGGTCGGAACGGTCTGCTCATACCCCCGCGAGACCCCCGTGCCGTTTCGCGAGCAATCGCTGTGGGACGGATATCCGGAGGAAACCAACGCGCCCTACGGGATCGCCAAGAAGGCGCTGCTGGTGATGCTGCAGGCCTACCGCGAGCAGTACGGCTTTCCGGGCATCTATCTCATGCCGGCCAACCTCTACGGACCGGGCGACAACTTCGCGATCGCCTCGAGCCACGTGATCCCCGCGCTCATCCGGCGCTTCGAGCAGGTCCGCCGGGAGAACGCGCGCGAGGTCACCTGCTGGGGCTCCGGCGAGGCTTCACGGGAGTTCCTCTACGTGGAGGACTGCGCACGGGCGGTCGTGCTCGCCACCGAGCACTACAGCGACGGCGAGCCGGTGAACGTGGGGGCCGGGCGCGAGATCAAGATCCGCGAGCTCGCCGCGCTGCTCGCCGAGCTGAGCGGGTTCTCGGGCGCCATCCGCTGGGACCCCAGCCGCCCCGACGGGCAGCCGCGCCGCTCGCTCGACACGAACGCGGCCTCGGAGCGCTTCGGATTCCGTGCGAGCACGCCCCTCGAGGACGGGCTGCGTGCGACCGTCGAGTGGTTTCGCCGTGAGGCTTACAGCGAGGAGCCGATCGCAGAGCTGGCGCCGCGGTGAGCACACCGCTGATCACCGTGCTCGTTCCGCTGATCGACGCGCGCGGCGATGCCGCCGAGCACATCAGCTCGTGGACGCGCGGGCAGTCGCTGGCACGCGAGCGCTACCAGGTGATCGTCGCCGCCCCACCAGGCGAGGAGGAGATGCGCCGGCGGGTGAGCGAGATCCTCGGCGAGGGCGATGAGCTGATCGTCGTGCACGAGGAGGGCCTCAGCCTGTATGACGCGGCCGCCGCACAGGCGGAGGCCGACTGGCTGCTTCCCACCGAGAGCCACTGCCTCGGCGCGCGAGACTGCCTCGCGGAGATCGTCGCGGCGATCGAGCGCGATCCCGGGCTCGAGGCGATGACGCTGGAGCACGGTCACGTGACGAGCACGGCCGTGGACAGACAGTGCGCTCGCTGGTTCGGCGACGTGTACGACATTTGGCGCCAGCCGGGAGAGTGGAAGCGCCTCAATCTCGTCGGCTTCGCGATACGCCGCGAGCTCTATCTCGCCGAGGGCGGGCTCGACGGACGCTTCGGGCTGTTCTCCTCCTTCGTCCTCGGGGCGAGGCTCGACCGGCGCGGCGTGCCGATCCCCCACCTCGCCTCGGCGCGGGTGGACCACGTCCACACCCACGGAATCCGTGCGCACCACGACCACGCCGCCGAGCACGCCTATCGGGAGTGCGACGCGAGGACCGTCTTCGACACCGAGTTCTGCGAGCGCTACTTCGGCTACTCGCACACCTGGGGAAACGCCGCCCGCTTCCGCGCCGAGGTGGCGCGCCCGACGGCGCTGGCGCTCGCGCGCTCGCTGCTGCGGGGCGCGCGCCGGCACGAGCACGCGCTGGCGGACCTCGGCCGCGAGCTGCTCGGCTGGATCGGTCCCGCGCTCGGCGGCGTGCGCCCGCACCTCGCCGCGCGCAAGCTGCGGTTTCTCGCCACGGAGCTCGCAGCGGACCGGCTGCCGCTCCCCGTCGAGGTCAAGTTCGAGCAGTTCATGCAGGCGCTGCACGAGATCAGCGAGCTAACGCAGCTGAGGTGGATCCGAGAGCACGCCGACCCCCGCCTGGCTGCGCTCTCCGAGAGCGGGCGCCGGACGATCGGGGAGCTCGAGGGGGTCCTCGTCGCAACCCACGGGCTGGAGAGCCACGAGGGCCAGGCGTTCCGCTGGACCGAGCCCGCCTGCTCGATGCAGATCCGCACACCGGAGCGCGGGGGCGAGCTGCGCGTACGGACCGGGGGGCTGCGCGGCGCACCGCTGGACTACGTACGCGACGTCTACGTCGGCGCCCGGCGCGTCGCCCGCGATCGCCTGCGCGAAGAGGACGAGGGCACACTCGTCATCCCGCTGCCCCGGGCACCCGGCCGTCGGCGCGCAGTGCCGATCTCGGTCATTTGCGAGCCACTGCTGCCCGCCCGCGACGGGTCGCTCGACAGCCGCCGCCTGGGGCTGCCTGTCTTCTCACTCGAGCTGGCCGCAGTGGCCTGAGCCCGTGCCGGACGCGTCGGGGACCGAAGCGCTCGCGCCCGCCTCCTCCGCACGGGCGAGCCCCGGGCGTCTGCGCAGAGTGCTGATCGTCAACACCGCCGATGCGGGCGGAGGCGCCGAGCGCCAGGCGATGGCGCTCCTCGACGGCCTGCAGTCGGCTGGGGTGGACACGCACCTGCTGGTCGGCGCGAAGCACACCGACCACGAGCGCGTGATCTCCATGTACGCGAGCCCACACGTCGACTATCGCCCCTACCAGCCGCGTCTGCGACGGAGGCTGACGCGCGCACGATGGCTGCTCGACCGCCGGCTCGGACGAGAGGACTTCGAGCACCCGCTCACCCGTCATACGCTGGAGATGGCGGGCACGCCGCCTGAGCTGCTGCTCTGCCAGAACCTGCACGGCGGCTACTTCGACCTGCGCATGCTGCCGGCGCTCTCGCGGCAGGCTCCGCTCGTGCTCTCGCTCAACGACTCCTGGCTGTTCACCGGCCACTGCGCCTGCCCGCTGGAGTGCGGGCGCTGGCAGAGCGGCTGCGGAAGCTGCCCCGACCTGGAGATCCCGCCCGCCGTCAGCCGCGACGCCACCGCCGCCAACTGGCGGCGCAAGCGCGACATCCTGGCGCACACGCGGGTCTGGGCGCTGGCGCCCACGCGCTGGATGCTCGAGCGGGCCAGCCGGTCGCTGCTCGGCCCCGGACTGCAGGGCGGGCGCGTGGTGGCGCATGGAGTGGACGTGCAGACATTCTCGCCCGGCTCGCGCTCGGCTGCCCGACAGGCACTGGGCCTCGACCCAGACGCGAGGATCCTGCTCTACGTCGCCAATCTCGGCGCCGCCAACCCGACGAAGGACTTCGCCACCCTACGCCGCGCGCTCGAGCGCGCGGCCCGCGCCGAACCCCCAGGCGGCGACCCCGGAGCAGATGGGCGACTCGAGCTGCTCGTCGTCGGAGCCGAGCAGCCACAGGAGCAGATCGCCGAGAGCGTCACCGTCCGCCACCTGCCCCACTGTGCCTCGCGCGACCGCCTGGCCGAGCTCTATCGCGCCAGCGACCTCTACGTCCACAGCGCGCGCGAGGAGTCCTTCTCGCTGACGACCGCCGAGGCCCTCGCGTGCGGGATCCCCGCGGTGGTCGCCGCCGGAGGCGGCGTGGGCGAAGTCGTGGAGCATGAGCGCACCGGCCTGCGGCTCGAGGCGGGCGACGATGGGGCACTCGCCGCGGCCCTGCTGGCCCTGCTCGCCGACCCCGAGCGCCGCCGGCGTATGGGCGTGGCGGCAGCCGAGTCTGCGCGAGCGCGCTTCGACTCCCGGCGCAGCGTCGCCGAGACGCTCGCCTGGTGCGAACAGGCGGCGGGCGAGTGGGCCGATGCCCGTCCCGGACACCCCTAGCCTTCGCCGCTGCGCTCCACGAGCTCCCACAGAGGACGATCGCGATCGCCGCAGAGCTCGGCCGCGAGGCGCCTGTATCGCCCTATGAACGCCGCCACGCGGGTCGGGTCATACACGTTGGCGTCGAAGTCGGTGCGGCACTCATCCTGCTCACGCAGGCGATCCACGAAGAAGCAGAAGCCCGAGGGCATGTAGTGCTCCATCGTGTGCGTCGGCGGGCCGAGCTCCAGGCCCGCGAAGCGCAGCGGCGGGCGGGCCTCTTTGAGCGCGAACACGGTCTCGATCCCCGGTGGGCTCTTGCCCTCACGGGCGAGCTCCTCCATCAGCGTCTCGTAGGGCAGATCGGCGTGGTCGTTGACGTCGAGCACCTCCGCGCGCACGAGCGCCAGCCAGCCGCCGACCGTCACCTCGCCCGGTACGGTCAGCCGCACGGCCGCCAACTGCGTGAAGCAGCCGAACATCCCGAGCGTCTCGCTCTGGCGGCGGGTGGTGACATAGGTGCCGAAGATGAGCTCCCGCTCTCCCGTCTCGGCCGCGAGCAGCGCGGCGTAGAGGGCCATGCGCACCATGTAGTAGGTCGCCCCGGCCTCGCGCGCCAGTTCGGCCAGCCCATCCGTGACCGCCGGCTGCAGACCCCAATGGATCACGCCCTCGCGCGGGTGCACGCCCGAGACCGGCGCCGGGCGCCTGAACGGTGGGGCGGTCGCGCGCTCGGCCCGCACCTCGCGCCAGCGCGCCAGCAGCCTGCTGTGACGCGGCCCTCCGCTCCTCATGCGCTCGCGCTGCCAGGCGGCCACGTCCCCGTAGCTCAGGGGAAGCTCGTCCTCCAGCGGCGGCGGCTCGCCGCCGCTCAGCGCTCCGTAGACCTGCGCGAGCTCGTTCATGAACATGCTCCACGAGGGCCCGTCGCAGGTGATGTGGTGCACCACGCGCAGTAGCTGATGCTCGCGCTTGCCCAGCCGCACGAGCGCGAGGCGCAGCAGCGGTCCTCGTTCGAGGTCGAAGAGCGCGCGTGCGAGCTCACGCAGGATCGCGGCCGCACGCGCGGGCGGGTCGGGGTCCCCGCTCACGTCCAGCAGCCTCATCTCGGTGGCCCGGGCAGGCTCGATCACCTGCAGGAGGCGGCCGTCGCGCTCGGCGAAGGTCGTGCGCAGCGCCGGGTGACGGCGGATGAGATGGTCGTAGCTCCTGCGCAGCGCATCGCCGTCGAGATCGCCGCGGATCGCCGCGGCGGCGGCGAGCACCCAGCGGCGGGCCTCCTCTGGCACCTGGCAGTGGCGCCATATGCGCTCCTGGGCGAACGACGCCGGCTGGGGCTCCCCGGGCGGAGACCCACAGAGCGGCGGATCTGGGCCTCCGCTGGCCGTGGCGCGCAGGCGCGCCACGAGCCCGGCGAGCCCGGCGATCGTCGGCTGGCACGCGTATGCGCCCATCCCAACCTGGATCCCGAGCGCGCTGCCCATCCCGACCGCCACCTCAGCGGCGGCGAGCGAGTCCCCGCCGATCTCGAAGAAGTCCTGCTCGCGGCCGAAGCCCTCGCGCCCGAGCACCCGTGCCCATAGCGCGGCGATCAGCTCCTCGGTCTCACCCGTGGGCATCGCGCGCGGCCGCTCCTCCGGCGCAGCCGAGTCGGCCAGGACGCGCTCAGGGGAGCGCATCCTCCTCAGGCCGGCTCGATCGAGCTTCCCGTGCGGAGTCAGTGGGAGCTCGTCCAAGAGCACGAAGCGCACCGGCACCGCGTGATCGGGGAGGCGCTCGCGCAGCGCACCGCGCAGCTCGGCCGTCGAGGGCACCCGCTCGACGGTCGGCGAGACGTAAGCGACCAGCCGGGTCTCGCCCTCCTTGGAGTCATCCGCAAGGACCGCCGCACCGCCCACACCGGCCAGCCCCCCGAGCGCCGTCTCGACCTCCGCCAGCGACACGCGGTTGCCCCGGATCTTCACCAGGTCATCGACGCGACCGAGCACCGTCAGCAGACCATCCGCGTCGCGATATCCGAGATCGCCCGTACGGAAGAGGGCGGCCCCCTCGCCGTCGCCGTCGCCTTCGCCGGCGCCGGCGCCGGCGAAGCGCTGCGCCGTGAGCTCCGCCTCGCCCCAGTAGCCGGGCGAGAGATGGCGAGATCGCACGAAGATCTCCCCCATCTCCCCCGGCGCCGGCTCCGAGCCGTCGGGCGCGCGAAGCAGGACCTCGATGCCCTGCGCCGGGCGTCCGGCGGGCAGGGGCCCCCGGCGGAGCTTTGCCTCGCGGCCGATGATGTGCTGGGTGATGGCGCCGGTCTCGGAGGAGGAGTAGGTGTTGGCAAAGGCGCAGTGGGCCGGGAAGCGCGCGCGCCAGGCCTCGTGATCGCTCGCCAGCGCGCGCTCGGATCCCAGCCGCACGAGGCGGATCGCCGGCAGTCCGGCGTCATCGAGTACCGACAGGAAGCGGCGAAACAGGGACGCCGAGGCGATCAGCACCGTCACCCCGGTCTCCCGCAGCCACTCCGCGAGCCCGTTCATCCCGCACTCGTGGACCGGGAAGGGGCAGAGTGCCGCGCCGTTGAGCAGCGTGGTCCATACCGTTCCCGCGCCCTGGCCTCCGCTGGGCGATGCCAGCAGCACGATCCTGTCGTCGGCGCGCAGGCCGAGCCCGTTGCTGTGGCGCAGCACGTTGTGCAGGACGTTGCGGTGACTCTGGGCCACCGCCACCGGGCTACCGGTCGAGCCGGAGGTGCACATCAGCACCGCGAGATCGTCCGCCGCGATCGCGATCACGGGCGCCTCGTGGGGAGAGGCGTCCGGACGCTCGTCCACCACGAGCATCGACGAGTCGGCAAAGCCCGCAGCCAGCGCCCGCTCGCGCTGAGGATCGTCGGCGAGCACGAGCGTCGGCGCGGTGTCCTCGCGCAGGCGCGCCAAGCGGCTGGGCGGGTCGCCCGGGTTGAGCACGACGACGATCGCACCGGCCTTCAGCACGGCGAGCTGGGCCGCCATCAGCGGCGCGTCGTGACGCATCAGCAGCGCCACGCGCTCGCCGCCAGCGACCCCCGCGTCGAGCAGCGCCGCGGCCAGCCGGTTAGACGCCGCGTCGAGCTCGGCGTAGGTTGGCTGCCAGGCGGTGCCCGCGATCGCCGGTGCACTCGGACGAGCCGCCACCTGGGCCTCGAAACACGCTGGGATCGAGGCGACGGTGTCGGCGAGCTGCCAGCTCATCCGTAGACGACCTGAGGCCGGGTGTAGAAGTCGCGGTCGAAGCTGCCGTGCTCCGGAGGGCCCACCGCGGAGCGCTTCCAGCCGCCGAAGGGCACGTCGACCTCGGCGTCGGCCGTCGAGCGCTCGAGCTTGAGGATGCCCGCCTGCGCCTGCTCGAGGAAGCGCCTGACCACGGCGGGCGAGCGGCTGAAGAGCGATGCGACGAGCCCCTGCTCGACGCCGTTGAGCAGCTCGATCGCGTGCTCCCAGCCGTCCGCGGGCTGCACCACGAGCAGCGGGCCGAAGGTCTCGCGCTGCACGAGCTCGTGGGCGGGGTCCTCGCAGCTGACGATCGTGGGCGGATGCCAGGCCGCATCGATGCCCGCGACGGTGGAGCGCCCGTGCGGCACGACACACCGCAGGCCCGAGCGGCCGAGCATCTCCACGAGGCGCTCGCGCTGCTCGAAGCCCAGCATCGGCCCGACGCTCGTCGCCGGATCGAGCGGATCGCCCCACGCGAGCGCGGCGGTCTCACGCGTGAGCAGCTCGAGCAGCGCCTCGTGGCGGGAGCGCTCGACGACCACTCGACGGTTGGCCGTGCAGCGCTGCCCGGCGAGCACGAAGGCGCCCTGGGCGATCTCCCGAGCGGCGTGCTCGAGGTCCGCCTCGCTCCACACCAGCGCGCCGTTGTTGCCCCCGAGCTCGGCCTGCAGCGGGATCCGCCGCGCCGCGCAGATCTCCTGGGCGGCGAAGCCGGCCAGCGAGGAGCCCGTCAGGGTGACGGCGTCGATGCCCGGCGCCGACATCGCCAGCCGGGACTCCAGGCGATCTCCGCGGACGAGCTCCAGAACGCCCTCCGGCAGGCCGGCCTCGGCGAGGATCTCGGCCTGGCGCAGCGCGAGCCGATGCGCCGCGGGCGCGGGCTTCCAGAGGACGCAGTTGCCGTATGCGAGCGCCGCGGCGATCTTGCCGAGCGGGATGTAGATGGGGTTGTTCCAGGGCGTCACCACGGCCACCACGCCGAGCGCGCGCCTGCGCAGCCTGACGCCCGCGGTCAGCTCCTCCTCGCATGTGGACAGACAGCGGGCGACGATCGCGCGAACCATCTGCGCGGCGCGCCGGACCTCGCTCTCGCCGTAGCGGACGGGCTTGCCGATCTCCCCTGCCATCCCGCGGGCGAGGCTCTCGGCTTGGAGCTCGAGCAGGCCGGCCGCACGCTCGAGGATGCTCGCCCGCCGCTGCGCGCCCGCATCCCGCCAGCCCCCCGCCGCAGCGGCGCAGCGCAGCGCGGCGTCCTCGACGCGCGCACGGGCGCGCTCGTCGGTCTCGCCTCCCGCAGCACCCGTGAGGCCGTCGAGTGCCTGCGCCGTGGAGAGGAAGCGCACGTCACGATCCTGCAGGTAGCGCCACGTCGCGGCCGCGTGCACCGGATCATCGCTCGTCACCGCGTCGTCGATCACCCAGACCTCGCGCAGCCGCTCGCGCGCGTGCGTGCCGAGCGCGGCCTCGCGCACGCAGGCGTGGAGGTGGACGCCTGCGATCGCCAGGCGCTCGACGCCCAGCTCCTCCAGCGCGCGGTCGAGATCGCCGCCCGCGAAGGCGTCGAAGCCGCTCTTGTGGACCACCACCTCGCCCGCCAGCGGCTCAAGCCCCGGCGCCGGACGATGGCCCTCGGTGCCGTCCTCGCAGCGCCACAGGTCGCGGCGCCGCCAGTGGCGCATCCGCCTGTCCTCCTCGCGCGCAACCGTCGTCCAGACGTGGATCACGGGGCGCGCTTCGCGGCGAAAGCCCTCGAGCAGCGCGCGCGCCCGCGCCACGACGGCTCCCGCAGATGGCTCGAGGCCGCCAAGCTCGAGGTAGTCGCGCTGCAGGTCGACGAGCAGCAGCGCCGACACCGGCCGATCCCCGAGCCCGCTCACGTCCGCTCGAGCATGCTGGCGAGCTCCCGCGCGGCGGCCGCCGCGATCGCCTCGGCCATCGCGGACGTCCCCACACACGGCTCGCCCTCGCGCGCCAGATCTGCGGTCAGCATCCCCTGCTCCCACGCTCGACGCACGCCCAGTTCGCACGCATGCGCCTCGCACTCGAGGCCGAGGCTCTCGCGCAGCGCGCTCGCCATCGTGAGGACGTGGCCGACCGGGTTTGCGCCGTCGCGCCCCGCCAGGTCGTGGGCCGAGCCGTGGTTGGTCTGGTAGACGCCCTCGCCGAGCACCGTGAAGTTGGCCGAGAAGGAGATGCCGCGCGAGCCGAGTAGAACGGCCGCGAGGTCGCTGAGCACGTCCCCGAACAGGTTCGACGCGGCGATCACGTCGAATGTGGCGGGCCGCTCGATCAGCCTGTAGGCCATCAGGTCCACGTCGACGGCCGCGCAGCTCACGCCATAGCTTGCGGCGGCGTCCTGCGCGGCCTCGCGCCACAGCTTGCTGAACGCGCTCATGCCGCCCTCCTTGACGACTACGGTCAGCTCTCCGCGGCGGGCACGCGCGAGCCGCGCCGCCGCGGCCGTGAAGCGGCGCACGTGCGACTCGCGATGGGCGAGCTCGTGGCGGACTTCGCGGTCCTGGCTGCCCAGCGGGCGCTCCTCGGAGGCCCCCTGGTAGGCGCCGCCGAGGTTCTCGCGCACGACGAGCAGATCCACGTCCGCGATCAGGGCGGGGCGCAGGGGCGATGCGCTGGCGAGCGCGTTGCGCGCGCGGATCGGGCTGATCTTCAGGAACAGCTCGAGGCGACGGCGAAGCTCATAGACGTAGCGTCCTCCTCCCGGGCCGTTGAGGACCGCCCCCCCGCGGGCGAGGATCTCAGAGCAGAAGTCGACCGCCCGCTGCGGCGTGGCGCTCCCGAGCGCCCGCTCGGCCTCCATCCCGATCGGCCCTAGGTACGTCTCAAGGCTGACCGCGTGACCTCCGGCCCCTTCGAGCGCCCGCAGCACGAGCAGCGCGGCCGCCGTCACCTCCGGCCCCACGCCCTCTCCGGGGATCACGCCGAGCAACGGTACGGGTCGGCGCGGCTCGATCGACGGAGCGAGCAGGCTCTCGCGCCAGCCAGCCGCCTCGCTCACGCCGCCACCTCTCCCGCCACGGCCATCCGCGCCGCCCCGGCCACCCGCTCGAAGAAGGCCTCGAGCTCGTCGATCCGCCGCTCCCAGGCGTACTCCTGGGCCGTGGCGATCCCGGCCTCGCCAAGCCGTCCACGCAGCCCGGGATCGGCGAGCAGGCGCGCGAGGGCCTCGCTGACGGCCGCTGTCTCGGGCGCGGGCATCAGGCAGTTGACCCCGTCCACGCAGAAGTCGCGGTTGCCGTGCGCGTCGGTGCACACGACCGCCGCGCCGGTCGCCATCGCCTCGAGCGGCGGCAGCGCGAAGCCCTCGTGGGTCGAGGTCTGCACGAACACGGTCGCCTCTGAGAACAGCGCTCCGACCTGCTCGTCGTCGGGAGACTCCACGTAGCGCATGCCCGCGCCTTCGGCCAGCTCGGGCTCGATCCCGAACAGGCACAGCTCGGGGCGGGGCTCCTCCAGCGCCCGCCACGCGGCCAGCGTCAGCGGCAGGTTCTTCAGGGGGTTGGAGCGTCCCAGCGCGAGCACCATGTCCTCGCGCCGGCGCACCTCGGGGCGCGGGCGGAAGGTCTCGAGGTCGATGCCCGGCGGGATCAGCTCGGCGTCGAGCCCGAGCTCGCGCAGGCGCTCGCGGTTCCACTCGGAGATCGTCATGTAGCGGAACTCGGGACGGTAGGAGTCGAGCACTTCGTGACGGGCGCGCTCGTGGTCGGGGTAGTAGGAGGTCTCGATGTCCTGGACGAAGTACACGGGGATGCCGCGCGGGATGCTCGCCCGCCACACGTGGACGGCGGTCATCCACCAGGTGGCCACCTTGATCGCATCGACCTCGGCGAGCGCGCGCGAGAGCTCGTGGTAGTCGGGGAAGCTCCTCACGGGGATTTCCTCGGCCAGGGGGAACCACCGCGGGCGCTCGCCCAGCGTGTACAGCGAGACCTCGTGCCCGCGCGCGGCCAGCCGGTTGAGGTGCTCGAAGATGTCGCGGTGCCCGCCCCCGACGCCGGTGTCCTCGGTCACGTAGACGATGCGCATGCGCCCGTCCTCCCGGCGCACTGTGCGCGCATCGAAGAACTCCGACCAGCGCCCCCAGAAGAGCTCCTGGGAGGAGCGCTCGCGCTCGCCCAGATCGGTGCCGCGCGTGAGCGACTCGTGGTGGATGAGCTGGGCGGCGGGGAAGTAGATGACGCGCAGGCCGGCCTGCCATGCGCGCAGGCACCAGTCGACGTCCTCGTAGGCCATCCCGTAGCGCTCGTCCAGCAGGCCCACCCGCTCGATCACCTCACGCCGCACATACATGCAGGCTCCGGTCACCGCCAGCGCCGGGCTGGTCTGGTCGGCCGGGCCCCAGCCGGCCGGCTTGAAGCGGTAGCGGTGGTCGAACCACTGCGGCTGGTCGCGGTTGCGGACCGTGCCGCCGAACTGGATGCGCCCGTCGGGGTACTGCAGCTGGGCGCCCACGATGCCGATGTCCTCGTGGCGGTGGGCCGCGTACTGCAGGCACTCGAGCCAGCTCGGCAGCGCCTCGGTGTCGGAGTTCAGCACGACCACGTCGCGGTCCTCGGCGGTGGCCAGCAGGCCGCGGTTGACGTTGGCGGCGAAGCCCGCGTTCTGCTCGCCCACGATCAGCTCGTCGATGCCCTCGATCCGCCTGAGCGCCGCCACGTGCTCGAGCCCGCTGGCGTCGTCGGCCACGATCACCCTGGCCATGCCCCTGGCCACGGTCTTGCGGATGCTGCGCACGAGCGTGCGCACGTGCTCGGCGTCGCGGTAGCTCGGAATCACGATGTCAACGGGGCGAGCGTGCTCGCGATACCACTGCACCGCGCGCCTGAGCTCCTGGTCGCGCGCGTGCGTGCGCAGGCGCAGGCGGCGCTGCAGCGGCGTGAAGCGCA
Organism: Solirubrobacteraceae bacterium; assembly: GCA_017882455.1. Classification (GTDB taxonomy): domain Bacteria; phylum Actinomycetota; class Thermoleophilia; order Solirubrobacterales; family Solirubrobacteraceae; genus Palsa-744. The sequence goes on from JADGPL010000007.1 coordinate 100,890, forward strand.
GCGGGAAGGTGAGCGCGCGGAACAGGATCGTGCGCAGGCCGAAGTACCTGTAGGTCAGGTGGATGCGGCGTCTCAGGTTCGAGAACGCGCCCTGCGGGCGACCCTCGGTCGGGCTCTGGCTCATCGTGTGGAGGGTTCCTCGTCGATCGGTGTCGGCTCGCCGTCCAGCTCCAGGGGGGCGTAGCCCGCGCGACCCTCGAGCGAGAGCCTGCGCCGGGCGCCCGCCGGCAGCCGGTCGGCGCGGGAGCCGAGCAGCGCCCCCGCGGAGCGCAGCACATGATGGCGAGCGACCGCCGCGAGTGCCTGCGCGAGGCGCACGCCGCCGAGGGCTTCGCCGGCCAGCTGCGCCCGCGCGCCCGCCAGCTCGCCGCGCAGGCGTGCCAGCTGGGCCGCCGAGGAAAGCGACTCGCGCCAGCCGTAGACCTCGAGCAGCCCGCGCCACTCGTCGAAGCAGCGGCGCAGCTCCTCGCCCGCGGTGTACTCGTGGGAGTGCAGCACCGCGGCCCCCGGCAGGAACGCCTTGGCGTAGCCGGCGCGGAGCATGTCGAGCGCGAGCACCCTGTCCTCGGCGTAGGCCACCTCCCGGAAGGGCACCCGCCGCCAGGCCTCACGGGCGATGCAGGCGTTGGCGTCGGTGAAGAAGCCGCGCCGGCCGATGAGCTCGATCGCCGGACATGAGCGCTCGCTCTCTCCCAGCCGCTCCAGCTGCGGTCCACCATCCAAGGACAGCGAGGCGAACCACCGCTCCAGTTCCAGGCGCACGGGCATGGAGGCCTCGGGGCGTGGCCGGTAGGGGCCGTAGACGAGCGCCACCTCCTCGCCCAGATCGAAGCCGGACAGGAGGCTCGCGAGCCAGTCCGCGGCCGCCGGCTCGGCGTCCTGGGTCAGCAGCGCCACGTGCTCGCCGCTCGCGGCCTCCATCAGGAGGTTGCGCGTGCCACCGTGGGAGAAGCCCTCGGGCGCGATCTCGAGCACGCGCGCGCCGTGCTCGTGGGCGAGCTCGGGCGATCCGTCGCTGGAGCCCGAGTCGCACACCAGCAGCTCGTGCTCGACGGTCTGGGCGCGAAGCGCCGCCAGCACGCCCGCGAAGCGCTCGCCGCCGTTTCGCACGGGGATGGCGACGGTGACCTCAGGCATAGAAGAACGTCAGGGTCAGCAGTTGCGAGGCGTAGCTGAGGGCGATCATCGCCACCGCCAGCACGACCCCGGCCGTGAGCATCCAGCGGCGTCCGAAGGCGTGCAGCGCGCCCACCACGAGGATCGCGACCGGGCCGATCGCGGGGAAGGCGTAGCGACCGAATTCGGCGATCAGGACGCGTGGCGCGGTGGTGAAGTAGGCGGCCTCGAAGCCCATGATCACGGCCACGGGCATCGCCAGCAGCGCGAGCAGCTCGAGCCGGTGGCGACGCACCCAGCCCCACTCGCGCCGTGCCGCCCACACCCCGAGCGGGACCGTGAGCACCATCGCGAGGAAGATCAGCACGTAGAGCTTGTGCGGGAAGAACACGTCATACCAGCCGAAGGCAGCCCAGCCGCGTTCGACGAAGATCACGAAGAAGGGGTCCTTGAACAGCAGGAAGCCGGCGTGCGTGGGCAGTGGGAAGTAGCGCGTCATGAACGGGAGCCGGGGCAACAGCGCCTGCCACAGATAGGACAGGTAGGAGGGGAGGTGGTGAAGCGCTTCGCTGGCCGCGCTCGCGTTGGAGCTGATCGCGCCGGAGCCGGTGGCGCTCGCGACCGGTTGAAAGAGGCTGAGCACCTGGCTCGAGAGCAGCGCGACCGCCACCGCGCCCACCGCCGCCCCGATCCACGCGAGCAGGTCGGAGCGGCTGTGGTGGCGCCACAGGGTCGCTGCGAACACCAGCACGGCCACCGGATAGAGCGAGAGCCCGGTGCCCTTCACGATCGGCAGCGCCACCAGCACCGCACCGGTGAGCACCCCCCACGGGATCGTGATCCCGCGGCGGAGCATGCGGATCAGCAGGAGCTCGAGCGCCGCCGCGGCCGCGTTGACGCCGACGTCGTTGTTGACGATCCCCGAGATGAAGCCGTACATCGGCTCGTAGGCCACGAGCAGCGCCGCGAGCACCGCCAGCCACGGTCTCCCCGGCGCGAGCTCGCGCGCGAGCAGGTAGGTGAACATCGCCACGAGCGCGCCGATCAGCGCGGAGACGATGCGCATCAGGGTCAGCTGGGAGAACACGGAGCTCCCGCGCGTGAGCAGATAGGCGGGCGAGAGCGCCAGGTAGTAGAGGGGGCCGTGCGCGGCCGACGTGGTGTAGCCGCCGCCGTCGTCGCGGCGCGGCCGAGTGCTCGCCACCTCGTGGGAGTACTCGCGCTGCACGGAGGCCAGCCACGGCAGGCGCGTGTCGCCGACCTGATGGTCGGTGAAGAAGCCGGTGTGTTCCAGCGCCAGGTTCTCCGCTCCCGACCAGCGGGCCAGCGGCGAGCCCGGATCGTGGCTCGGCCCTTCGCCGCGTTCGACCAGCGACTGCACGTAGGCGAAGTGGTCGACCTCGTCGGGACCCTGGAAGACGGGCGTGATCAGAGCCCAGCAGCAGGCGTTGAGAGCGGCTATCGCGAACAGCCACGCCGCCATTCGCCGGCCGCCTCCAGCGACCGCCAGCGCGAGGCAGCGCAGGGCCAGCAGCGCGATCGCGGGCAGCACCGCAAACAGCAGCAGCGGGTAGGTCCAGGCGCCGACGATGCCCGCACGGAACAGTGCGGCGCGCGAGAAGATCGCGCCGGCTCGCTGGAGATAGCTCTTCTGGCTCCCCGCCGGCGGCAGGTACCAGACGGCGATGCGCGCGGCCAACAGCTTGCCGTCGAGGGTGGGCGGGAGGATCGGGGGCTTGGACAGCGGCGTGCCCCCCCAGTTCACCGGCCCATCTGAGCTCACGCAGGCCTTGGCGCGAGTGGGTGCTTCGCCGGGACGTATCTCTGGAATCGGAAAATCGGCGTTGCTGGGCTTGTCGGGCGCTCCCTGAAGCGGTGGCAGGCTGAGTCCGATCGTGCGCCCATGCGCGGTGAGCGTGAACCGCAGGGCCGAGCGCGTCGGCGTGTGGAAGATCGCGCTGAGGCGGATGAAGGCGGTGCCCGCGGGCGGCTGCAGGCCGGGGACGCACAGTTGCGTCCCGGTCGTCGTCCTCTCTTCGTAGCTGAGCGCCTCGACGCTGTTGGTGCCCGCGTAGTAGAAGCGCGGGCGCACGCAGTAGTAGGCGGTCACAGCCACCAGCGGGATCGCCGTCAGCGCGGCCGCCCGCCACACACGGCGATCGCCGGCGAACACCGCCGCCATCATCCGGCGGACATGGCCCACCTCAGCGGCGGCGCAGACCGAGAATCGACAGCAGGAAGGAGGAGAAGAAGATCTGGATGCCCACGATCATCAGCGACGCCGCCACCATCGCCAGGCGTTCGTCTGAGAGCGAGCCGAATCCGTGCGAGATCCACGTCACCACGATCACCACCGCCATCACCACCCCCACGAGCAGGAAGGCTCCGCCGAGCAGCAGCCCGTGCTCGAGGCGAAAGCGCGAGCGCATGCGGTCGAACCACGGATCCTTCTCGCCCATGAAGTAGGTGCCGTAGGCATGGGCGCACAGGCCGAGCGCCAGGATCTGGGTTCCGACGATCATCAGCAGCGAGCCGCCGATCAGCGTGTGCAGCCCCCAGTCGCGTCCGAAGAAGTTGACCCCGGCGCCCACCACCACCACGATCAGGGTGCCAACCCCGGCTAGCGCGGCTCCCGGGACGATGAACAGGTGGTTGGGGCTGTGGACGAGCAGGAAGCGAAGATGCCGCCAACCGTCGCGGAAGCTCGAGAGCTTGCTCTCGCCGCCGCGCGGGTGGTATTCGATCGGGAACTCGGCGATCTTGAGGTTCTCCTTGGAGGCCCTGATGACCATCTCGGAGGCGAACTCCATCCCGGTCGTGCGCAGGTCCAGGCGGGGGAGGACCTCGCGCCGCAGCGCGCGCATGCCGCAGTGGGCGTCCTTGATGCCTGTCCTGAAGAAGAGGTTGAGCAGGCCCGTGAGGATCGGGTTGCCCACGTAGCGGTGAAGCCAAGGCATGGCACCGGGCTGGATGTTGTCCATGCGATCCCCGATCACCATCTCCGCGCCCTCCTCGAGCGCCGCCACGAAGCGGGGGATGTCGTTGAAGTCGTAGGTCAGATCGGCGTCGGCCATCACGATGTAGCGACCGCTGGAGGCCGCGAAGCCGGCGAGGTAGGCGCTGCCGTAGCCGCGCCTGCGCTCCACGATCACGCGCGCGCCGGCCTGCTCGGCCAGCCGCGCCGAGTCGTCCTCTGAATCGTTGTCGGCGACGACCACCTCGCCGGCCACGCCCATCCGCTCGAGGGCTCCGAGCGCCGCGGTCACGCAGCGCTCGATGTTCTCGGCCTCGTTGAGGCAGGGGATCACGACCGACACCAGCGGTGCCTTCGCGCCCTGCGGCTCGAGCGCTTGAGGGGAGCTTGTATGGGCGAGTGTGCTCATCGGCTGAGACCCGGCGCGGCGTGCGGTTCCGCCAGGGGACGGAGGATCACCCGGTTATAACGCCCCGAAGGGCGGAAAGTGTCGTGCACGCGGGCGGCGCACCGGCGAGATGAGATGCTAGCGGTATGCGCATCTGCGTCATCTATGACTGCCTCTACCCCTACACGGTCGGGGGCGGCGAGCGCTGGTATCGCAATCTCGCCGAGCGGCTCGCGGCGGACGGACACGAGGTCACCTATCTGACCCTGCGCCAGTGGAAGCGCGGGGAGCGCCTGGACCTCGATCCGCGCGTGCGGGTGGTGACGGCCGGGCCGCGCATGGCCCTGTACACGGCGAGCGGACGCCGGCGCATCCTGCCTCCGCTGGCGTTCGGCGTCGGCGTGCTCGCCCACCTGTTGCGCCACGGTCGCCGCTATGACGTCGTGCACTGCTGTGCCTTTCCGTACTTCTCGCTGCTGGCGGCGGCGCTGCTGCGGCCCGTGATGGGCTTCGGCCTGGTCGTGGACTGGTTCGAGGTGTGGAGCCGCTCCTACTGGCTCGACTACCTGGGCGGCCCCGGCGGACGAGTGGGAGCGCTCGTGCAGCACCTCTGCGCGCTCGTGCCCCAGCGCGCCTTCTGCTTCTCAGAGCTTCACGCCGCGCGCCTGCGCGAGGAGGGGCTGCGCGGGCCGGTGACGGTGTTGCGCGGGCTCTATCGCGGAGACACCGACCCCGCCACCCGCCCCGCTGCACCCCCCGAGTCCGAGGCGGAGCGCGGGGACGGGCCACTGGTGCTGTTCGCCGGACGCATGATCGCCGAGAAGCAGGCGCCGCTCGGGGTCGCGGCGATCGCGCTGGCCGCCCAGAGGGTCGAGGGCCTGCGCGGGGAGCTCCTCGGGGACGGGCCCGAGCGCGCCGCGGTCCAGCGGGCGATCGTCGAGCACGGGCTCGGCGAGAGCGTGCGCGCTCCCGGCTTCGCCGATGGGGAGAGAGTCGACGCCGAGATGCGCCGCGCGATGTGCATGCTGCTGCCCTCACGCCGGGAGGGCTACGGAATGGTCGTGGTCGAGGCCTCCGCGCGCGGGACGCCGAGCGTGGTGGTGGCCGGGGAGGACAACGCGGCCACGGAGCTGATCGAGGAGGGCGTCAACGGCACGATCGCCGAGCGCTCCGACGCACAGTCCGTGGCCGACGCGATCGTGCGTGTATACGCGGGCGGGCCCGCCCTGCGAGAGAGCACAGCGCGCTGGTTCGAGCAGAACGCCGAGCGCCTGTCCCTGGAGTCCTCGCTGGAGACGGTGCTGGAGAGCTACAGCGCGCGGGCATAGCTCTCGAGCGTGAGTCGCGCGGTGCGCTCCCACGTGAACAGCTGAGCGCGGGCGCGGCCGAGCGCCCGCAGCCGCCCCTGCAGCTCCCTGTCCTTCAGGAGCCGTTCGAGCGCCGCCGCGATCTGGGACTGATCGCGCGGGTCGAACATGAGTGCCGCCTTGCCGGCGACCTCGGGCAGCGAGGAGGCGTCGGAGCAGGCGACGGGCACGCCGCGGGCCATGGCCTCGAGCACGGGCAGCCCGAAGCCCTCGTAGAGCGACGGGAACACGAAGGCCTCGGCGACCGCCCACAGGCCCTCGAGCTCCTCGCTCGAGACCCAGCCGCACAGGCGCACGTCCGCGGCCACGCCGGCCCGCTCGATGCGCGCGCGCAACTCGCTCTCGTGCCAGGTGGCGTATCCGGGGAGCACGAGCAGCGGGCGCTCTCCGGCGGGGATGCGGGCAAGCGCTCCGATCAGGGCGGCGATGTTCTTGTGCGGGCGCTTGGCGGAGAGGCTGAGCAGCACGCGCCGCTCGCCGAGGTCGAAGCGCGAGCGCAGCTCACGCTCGCCCAGGGGCGCCGCGCGCTGCACGGCCCCCACGCCGAGCGGCACCACGTCGATGCGATCGGAGGGGATGCCGAGGAGGCTCACGAGGTCGTCGCGGGTGCTGCCCGAGTCGGCGATCACCCGCTCGGAGCGACGGGCCGCGAGCGGCACGAGCACCCTCATGCCCTTCTCCCGGATCCCGGGGTGGGCCTCGGGAAAGTGCGCGTAGATGAGATCGTGGACGGTCGTCACGCGTGTGAACGGCCCCCACAGCGGCGCCGTGCTGGCCATGCTGTGAAGCAGCTGCACGCGCGCGCGAGCGGCCAGCGCCGGCAGCAGGCTCTGCTCGCCGAGCACCCACTGCACCCTGCTGCGTGCGTTGACCGGCACCGTCACCGCGGGGATCGTCTCCCCCCATGGGCCGTCGCCCGCCGCGGCCGCCTCGCGGTTGATGAAGGCCGTGAAGCGCATGCCCGCCGGCGCCGCCGCGAGCAGCGCCGGGATCAGCTCGCGCGCCACCACCTCCATGCCGCCCGTCTCGCCGGGAACGAGGAAGATCAGGTTCAGGCCGATATGAGGCTGAGGCGCGCCCAAGGAGGCGAAAGGCTAGTGCCATCCGCAGAGGCACACGGCGCCCGGAGCCCTGAGGCGGCCATGGCGGCCAATACGATGGGGCGTCATGCCTCCCTCGATCGACGTGGTGATCGTCGCCTACGGCCGGTACGAGCTCACCGACAGCTGCCTGCGCCACCTGCGCGGGCAGAGCGTCGAGCACCGCGTGATCGTCGTGGACAACGGCTCCACCGACGACACACGCGCGCGCCTCGCCTCCGAGTGGCCGGAGGTCCATGTGGAGAGCTTCGATCGCAACCGCGGCTTCGCCGAGGCGTGCAACCGCGGGGTCGCGGCCGGCTCGGGTGAGATCGTGGTGCTGCTCAACAACGACGTGGACGTGCGGCCGGACTTCCTCGAGCGGCTCGTGGCGCCGCTGGAGAGCGACCCCGCGATCGGCTCGGTGGCGGCGCTGATGCTGCAGCCGGGCGAGCGCTTCATCGACAGCGCCGGCCTCGTCGCCGACGCGGTGCTGGCCTGCTTTCCGCGCCTGCAGGGACAGGAGGTCGGACTGGCCCGCTCGGAGCGGCCGGTTCTCTTGGGTCCGGCGGGGACGGCCGCGGCCTACCGCCGCTCGGCCTGGGAGCAGGTCGGTGGCCTCGACGAGGCGATCTTCGCCTACATGGAGGACTTCGAGCTGGCCGTGCGGCTGCGGGCCGCCGGCTGGAAGACGATCCTGGCCAGCGACGCCGTGGGCGTGCACCTCGGCTCGGCCACCCATGGACACCGCTCGGCCTGGCAGCGCCGCCACGGCGGCTTCGGACGCGGCTACATGCTGCGCCGCTACGGCCTGCTGCGAGGGCACAGCGCTCCCCGGGCGCTCGCCACGGAGAGCGTGGTGGTGCTCGCGGACCTCCTCGTCTCCCGCGACCTCGCGGCCCTGCGCGGCCGAGTGTCCGGATGGCGGGCCGGTGGGAGCGCTCCGCGCCGAGCGCAGCCACCGCACGAGGCCGTGGACCGCTCGATCGGCTTCCGCGACTCGCTGGCGATGAGGCGGGGGGTGTATGGTCGCCGTGCCGCCTGACCCCGGGACCGCCGCCGCGCGGCCTGACCCCAAGGCCGCCGGCTTGCCGCAGGGCGCGAGCGCCCGCCCGCGATTGCTGTTCATCTGCGCGGACCCCGTCGGCGAGCAGATGGCCGGGCTGGGGATCCGCTGCTGGGAGCTCGCGCGTGCGCTCAGTGCCCACGCCGCGGTCACGGTCGCTCACGGCGGCAGCGAGGAGGGAGAGCGCGAGGGCGTGCGCACGATCGCCTTCCGCCCGCACGCACCGGACGCGCTGAGGGAGCCGATCGCACGAGCGGACGTCGTGATCGCGCATCCGCAGTGGCCGCTCGTGGACCGCTGGCTGCGGCGCTCGACGGCGCGGGTGATCGTCGACCTCTACTGCCCCGAGACGCTCGAGACGCTCGAGCTGCTCGCGGGCGGGCGGGCGCTCGAGCGCCGCCAGCACACCGCCACGACGCTCGACCGGCTGCACGCGGCCCTGCGCACGGGGCACAACTTCATCTGCGCCAGCGAGACCCAGCGCGACCTGTGGCTGGGAGCGATGCTCGCGCTGCGGATGATCGGCCCGGGGCTCTACGACCGCGATCCCAGCCTGCGTGAGGTCATCGACCTCGTCCCCTTCGGCCTGCCCGAGACCCCACCGGGGGCGGCCCCCGAGGCGGCCGGGCGGGGTCCACGCGAGGCGATTGCGGCGCTCGAGCCGGACAGCGAGATCGTGCTCTGGAACGGCGGCATCTGGAGCTGGCTGGACGCCGAGAGCGCGATCCGCGCCGCCGCCGCCCTGGCCGAGCGCAGGCCGAAGGCGCGGCTGGTGTTCATGGGCGTGGCCGCCGAGCATCCCGCGGGCGCCGCCGCGGCGGAGGCCGCTCGGCGCCTGGCGGGCGAGCTCGGCGTGCTCGACACGGTCGTCCACTTCCACGACTGGATCCCCTACGCCGAGCGCGGTGCATGGCTGACGCAGGCCGCGTGCGCGATCTCGGCGGCGGGCGAGCACCTGGAGACGCGCTTCGCCTACCGCACGCGCCTGCTCGACTGCTTCTGGGCGGGGCTGCCCGTGGTGTGCACGAGCGGCGACGATCTGGCCGAGCGCGTCGAGCGCGAGGAGCTGGGCGCGGTGGCAGCGCCCGGAGACGTCGAGGGTCTCGCAGCGGCGCTCGAGCGCGTGCTGGAGCGCGGACGCGAGCCCTACGCGCCGGCATTGCGGGCGGCCGCCGCGCGACAGACCTGGCCGCTGGTGGCCCAGCCGATCATCCGCTGGATCTCCCAGCCCACGCCGCCCGACCGTCCTGGCGACGGACCCGAAGTCCTGCGCGCGCCGCTCGCGCAACGGCTGCGCGAAGGCGCGTACCTGGCGGGAGGACGGGCGTTGCTGGCGCGGCGTTAGACGGCCGTCAGGCATCCGCAGGCAGCAGGCGAAGAGGCTTCCCGCCTGCTTGAAGAACGCGGAAGTGCCGCTCGTCGAGGGTGAGGACGTCTCGCACTCTGTGGCGCTCGGCAAGAACCACGATCGATGCGTCGGCGAGACTGATCCCAAGGTCGGCGTGGCGCTTGACGATCGTCAGCGCTCGGCCAACATCGGCGCCTGTCATCGGCTCGAGCACATAGGCGCCGCGTTGCACCTCTTCAAGGAGGCTGGCACGGGCCGCCTCTCCGACGCGTGTAGCGAGGAGATAGTCCAGCTCTGCCAGAACAAACGGCGAGATCAGCATCGGGGGCCGTGCGGCCTGAAGGCTCGCGGTGGCCTCCCCATGCGCACGCTGCCCTGCGTCGATGGCCGCGAGCAGGCCGCTTGTATCGAGCAGGATCACTCGCCGAAGCCGCTGGCAAGCTCCTCATCCACCCGTTCCGCGAGAGTCGCATCACCGCTGTCGAACAGTGGCAGCCGTGGCCCAGGCGCGATCGCCGGCGGCTTCCTGCCGAGCACCAGAGCCATCCCGCCAGCTCTGACCGCCCGCCACGCGCTCGCCTCCTCGGGGCGCGAGCGGCCGAACAGCACGATCCGCGGCAGGCTCACGGCGATCGCGGCGAGACCGAGCAGGACACGCTGAGCCCACGTGAAGTGGGCGTCGGCGTAGTGGAGGATCCCGTGGTGGATCGAGCGGATGCGCTGGCTCTTTCCCCAGCGGCCGAACGTCCCGCCGCCGAGGTGGCGGAAGACGGCCTGAGGTACGTAGAGGATCTGCCCGCGCGAGCGCAGGCGCAGCAGCAGGTCCGAGTCCTCGAACCAGAACCAGAAGCGCTCGTCGAAGCCGCCCACGGCCTCCAGGGCGCCGCGCGTGACCATCAGCGCCGCAGCCGCCGGCTGGGCCTCCACCGTGCTCACGTGCTCTTCGTCGATGTGCGCGCCGTGGTAGCGGCGGGTGACTGGGTTGCCCGGCCACAGCTCCTCGATCCCGAACAGGATCACCAGGAAGTTGGCCAGCGTGGGGAACGGCCTGGGGCGATAACCGCTCTGGGTCTCGAGCGTGTCCGGGTCGACCAGGCGACCGCCCGCGGCCACCGCGTCCGGGTGCTCGCGCAGGGCGTCGATCAGCCCCTCGATCGCACCTGGAACCACGAGGATGTCGGAGTTGAGCAGCAGGACGTAGGGAGCCCTTCCGAGCGCCAGGCCGCGGTTGTTGGCCGCGGCGAACCCGTGCGGCGAGTCGAGCGGGACGACCGTGGTGCGCCCGGCGAGCTCCTCGCGGCCCGCTCCCGCCTCCGGGTCGAAGGCGTTGTCGACGACCACGATCTGGGCCACAGCAGGGACCGCCAGCTCGGCCACGCACGCAAGCGTCATCTCGGCCATGTCCGCAGAGACGATCACGACGTCCACGAGCCCCTCGCCGCTCGCCCCCGTGCTCGCCTCCGCGACAGGTAGCTTGTCCGCTTCCATGAGCGCATCATTGCCGAGCAGAGCCGAGGGGGCGGTCCCACAACTCACGGTCGCCGTGCTGAGCTACGACGGGCGCCACCTGCTCGAGGTGATCCTGCCGTCGCTCGCGGGCCAGCGCTTCAGGGACTTCGAGGTGGTGGTGGTGGACAACGGCTCGCGCGACGACACGGTCTCGTGGCTGGGCGAGAGCTGGCCGCAGGCGCAGGTCATCTCGCTGCCCGAGAACGTGGGCGTGACGGCGGCGCTGAACGTGTGCGCACACGCGGGGCAGGGCGAGCTGGTGGCGCTGTTCAACAACGACATGGAGCTCGAGCCCGACTGCCTGGGAGAGCTCGTGGCCGCGCTCGAGGAGCACCCGGAGGCCGGCTGGGCGGCGGCCAAGCTCAGGGACTTCGAGCAGCGCGAGCTGCTCGACGGGGCCGGCGACGTGTTCACATGGGCCGCCACCGGTGGACGGCGCGGGCATGGGGAACGCGACCGCGGCCAGTACGACACGCCCGGGGAGATCTTCGGCGCCTGCGGCGGGGCGGCGCTCTACCGCCGCAGCGTGCTGCGCCTGGTGGGCGACTTCGACGAGGACTTCTTCGCCTTCTACGAGGACGTCGACTGGAACCTGCGCGCGCAGCTGGCCGGCTTTAGCTGCCGCTACGTGCCCACCGCGGTGGCCTACCACATGGGCAGCGCCACGATCGGGCGCGGCCTGTCGGACTTCACGCGCTACCACCTGTGGCGCAACACGCTGTGGATCATCGCCAAGGACCTTCCCGCCGCAGCGCTGGTGCGCCACGCCCCGCGGCTCGCGCTCGGCCAGCTCGTCAACCTGGCGGTGGCGCTGCGCGATCGCAAGCTGGAGATCTGGCTGCGCGCGTGGCGCGACGCTCTCGCCGGGCTGCCACAGGTGCTGCGAAAGCGCCGCCGGGTGCAGGAGCGCAGGCGCGTGACGCTGGCTGCGCTCGAGGCCGTGGTGGGGCCCGACCGCGGCCCCTAGCGCCTGAGCGGGCGCGCCCAGCCGGCGATCACCTCGCGCACCTCGGGGGGAAAGCGCCCGAGCAGCCTGAGCGCGGCGAAGTAGACGGCGCTCGCTGCCGCCACGCCGATCAGCGGGTGCACGGGCAGCGCGAGTCCCAAGGCGACAGCCGCCCCGCCCGCCAGCGCCACCACGGCGATCGTGCTGAGCCGAAGCCGCACCCCGGGAGCGGCACGAGCGAGCATCACCGCCTGGCCGATCGCCAGTCCCGTCTCCGCCACGAGCGCCGCCAGCGCAGCACCGCGCGCCCCCAGCGACGGCGCGAGCGACAGCGTGAGCACGGCAGAGATCGCCAGCGCGAGCAGGTTCGCGTAGAGCACCTCGCGGTAGCGACGGCGCATCAACAGGGGATAGCCGCACGCCACCGCCACGAAGCTCGCGATCAGGGCAGGGCCCTGGATGCGCAGCACGGCGATCGACGGGTCGGCGCGGCCGCCCGCGATCACGTGGATGGCGAACGCGGCGCCGACCTCCAGGCACAGCACCAGCCACGTTCCCGCGAACAGCGCCAGCTCGAAGATACGCGCGCTGGCGAAGTTGAAACGCGCCGAGTCCTCGCGCTCGGCGCGCGCCAGGATCGGGAAGGCCGCGCTGATGACCAGCACGGGAATGGCCACGAGCACTTCGGTGATGCGAAACGAGGTCGCGAAGTACCCGGTCTGCCTGGCGCTCGAGATCAGCGACATCAGCACCAGGGCAACGCGGAAGTAGACGATGCTCACCGCCGCTATCACCGCCCACGGGACCGTCTCGCGCAGCAGCCGCCACCAGCGCGCCGCATGGAAGGACGGTCGCAGCGAGGTGTAGCGCAGCACCAGCGGGATCGTGACCAGCAGCGATACAGCCGAGGCCGGGACCGCCACGGCGAGCAGCGCGAGCAGGTGCGCGCCGGCGAGCGCGAGCGCCACGAGCAGCCCCACGTTGACCACCTGGCGCAGCATTTCCACGGCCGAGACCCAGCCGAAGCGCAACTGCGCCTGCAGGGTCGTGGAGAGCGTGCTCTGCAGCAGCTGGAGCACGAGCCCCGCTCCCGCCAGGGCGGTTCCCGCGACCATCGTCGCGCCATACCCGGCGAGCGCCGCGAAGGCCACGGCGAGGGCAACCCCCACGACGGTCAGGATCAGGCGAATCCCGATCGCCGAGGCCATCATCTCGCGTCTGCGCTCCTCGCCCAGCGTGGCGAATTCGCGCAGCACGATGCTGTTCAGGCCGCCCTCGGTGAAGCCGCTGACGATCGTCACGAGGGCCACCACGGTCGTGTAGCGGCCGAAGTTCGACACGCCCAGATGTTCGATCAGCACTCGGGCGGAGACCAGCGAGAGCAGGATCCCCAACACGTAGGAGCCTGTTCGCAGGACGCTTCCCCGCAGGGCCGCACCGCCGGCCTCCTGCGTGTCGAGCAGATCCCTCGCCTCGTGAACCGATTCGCCGGGCGCCTGTGGCTCCGGCATCGCCGGCACGTCCGACTCGACCGGATTCATCCCGGCAGGTGCCCGCGGATGAACAGGTCGATGTCATCGCAGCAAAGCTGGGGCACGCCGGCTTCGATCGCGTCCATCGGCCACTCCCACCAGGCGATCTCGAGCAGCGCCTCGATCTGCTGGTCGCTGAAGCGCCTGCGCACCTCGCGCGCGGGCACACCCGCCACGACCGCGTAGGGGCGCACATCGCGCGTGACCACCGAGTAGGCGCCGATGACGGCTCCATCCCCGATCTTCACCCCAGAGCGCACGCGCGCACCACGCCCGATCCAGACGTCGTTGCCGATCTCGATGTCGCCGCGGCTCCGCGGGTGGCCGTCCTCATAGGCTCCGGGCAGATCCAGGTAGGCACGGAACGGGAACGTGGAGACCCAGTCGAGACGGTGATCGCCCCCGTCCATCAGGATCACATCCGGGCCGATCGAACAGAAGGCCCCCACACGCACGTGGGCGCTGTCGCCGGGGAACGTGGCCACGAGCGGATCGCCATAGCTGCAGCGCCCCATGCTCAGGCGCTCGCTCGAGTACAGGTGCTCCTCCACGGCACGCTCGGCAAGGCGCCCGCGGCGCTCGCCAAGGCGCTCCAGCAACGCGTCCACAGGTTTCCCGAGCAGGTCACGCAAGCCGCCCAACGGGCGCCCGCGGCGAGCGCTCACGAGGTCCGCTCCCGCCACCAGGCAACCGTGCGCGCGACCCCCTCGCTCAGCTCGACGCCCGCGGCGAAGCCGATCTCGCGCTGCAGGCGCCCGATGTCGGCCACGAGCTCGGGAGGCTCCCCCTCCCGTGACGCCAGCCCTCCCCATCGCACGAGCTCAGGGCGCCCGACCGCCTCGGCGGCCAGCGAGATCAGCTCACGGATATGGGTGGGCTGCCCGGAGGCCACGTTCACGGCGCCCTGCACAGGGCTGTCGAGGAGCGCCACGAATGCCCGTGCCACGTCCTCCACGTACATCAGGTCGCGCACCTGGGCGCCCTCGGGCGCCGGAGTCGGCTCGCCGGCGAGCAGCGAGAGGATCACGCTTCCCAGCAGCCGCGCGGCGTCTTCGCCGGGCCCGTAGGGCGTGAAGATGCGTCCCCACGCCAGCTCGATCCCGGCTTTCGCCGCGAAGCTCTCGGCCAGGCGGCGCGTCGCGTCCTTGGCCACGCCGTAGAGCGTCGCCGGCGCGAGCGGCGCCGTTGCCTCGCTGTAGCGATCGAGCGACCACTCGTACTCGGCGCACGTCCCCGCCATCACCGCCCGCCGGCCACCGGCCGCCACGAAGGAGCGCAGCAGTCGCAGCGTGGCCTCCACCCACACCACGTTCTCTGAAGCCTGCCAGTAGCGGCCGTGCTCCACATACCAGGCCATGTGCAGCAGGCCCTCCGGCTCGACCTCGCGCATCAGCCTCGCCGCCGCCGTGGGGTCGGTCAGGTCGGCGGCGTGCCACAGGACCCCCGAGCCCGGCGAGTCGTGCCGGGGCTCGCTGCGCGCAACCGCGTGGACCTCGTGGCCTGCCTCGGCCAGCGCCTCCAGCGCCCGCGATCCGAGAAAGCCGCTCGCGCCGGTGAGCAGCACGCGGCTCACGGCGCGTAGTCGGGATAGGAGGTGTCACGCTCGGAGATGACCCGCCCACCGGGCGCCTCGGGCCAGGCGATCGCGAAGGCCGGATCGTCCCAGCGCACCCCGCGTGCGGCCTCGGGCACGTAGGGGCTGCCCATCTGGTAGAGGACCTCGCAGTCCTCGCTGAGGGTCTGGAAGCCGTGGGCGAGCCCCGCCGGGATGTACAGGGCGAGCCGGTTCTCGGCGCTCAGCTCCACGCCGTGCCAGGCGCGATGGGTGGGCGAGTCGCCGCGCAGGTCCACGGCCACGTCGAAGATCGCGCCGCGCACGCAGCGCACGAGCTTTGACTCCCCGTGAGGCTCGGCCTGGTAGTGCATCCCCCGCAACGTGTCCCGGCGGGCGTTGAAGGAGGCGTTGCACTGCACCACCGCCGGGTTCAGGCCGCGGGCCTCGAACTCCCGATCGTCGAAGGTGCGGGCGAACCAGCCGCGCTGGTCGCCGAGGAGGTCGAGCTCTATGACCCACACGCCGGGCAGCGGCGTCTGGATGAAGCGCATCAGCCGAGTCCGGGGTGGGTGGCGAGGAGACTCACGAGATGAGCGTCAGCTCCGGCGTGCGCGCGGCAAAGCGCCCGCCCCACTCGCGGATGAACCCGAGCTGCTGCACGATCTCGTCCTTGAGGTTCCACGGCAGGATCAGCACCACGTCGGGGCGCTCCTCGCGGATCGCGTCAGGGGAGCGGATCGGGATGTGGCTCCCCGGCAGGAAGTGACCCTGCTTGTGGGGGTTGAGGTCGCAGGTGTAGTCGATGAAGTCCCGCCCCACGCCGCAGTAGTTGAGCAGCGTGTTGCCCTTCGCCGGCGCGCCGTAGCCGGCCACCGAGAGGCCCTGCTCCTTGAGGTCGATCAGGAAGCCCAGGATCTGGCGCTTGTCGCGCTCCACGCGCCGGCCGTAGCCGAGGTAGGTGTCGAGGCGCTCGTAGCCCGCCGCCCGCTCGCGCTCGCGCAGCTCGCGCGCCGCGCCCGTTTCCGGCTTCTCGGGATCCTCGGCGTGGGCGCCGTAGATGCGCAGCGAGCCGCCGTGGGTGGGGAGCTCCTCGACGTCGAACAGACGCAGCCCGTGGGCTTCGAACACGCGGCTGACCGTGAGAAAGGAGAAGTAGGAGAAGTGCTCGTGGTAGATGGTGTCCCACTGGTTCTCCTCGATCAGGCGCATCAGGTGGGGGAACTCCATCGTGATCACCCCGCCCGGCGCCAGCAGGATCTTCATGCCGGCCACGAAGTCGTTGAGGTCGGGCACGTGCGCGAGCACGTTGTTGCCGAGCAGCAGGTCCGCCGCGGACTCCCCGGCCAGCGAGCGTGCGGTCTCCTGCCCGAAGAACTCCACGAGCGTGGGAATTCCCTTCTGCAGGGCCACCTTGGCGACGTTGGCCGCCGGCTCTATCCCGAGCACAGGGATCTGGCGCTCGTGGAAGAACTGCAGCAGGTAGCCGTCGTTGGAGGCGATCTCCACCACGTGGCTCGACTCGTCGAGGGCGAGGCGCTCCACCATCTGCTCGGAGTAGCGGCGGCTGTGCTCGATCCAGCTGGAGGAGTAGGACGAGAAGTAGGCGTAGTCGGAGAAGATCGCCTCGGGCGTCTCGAACTCCTCGAGCTGCACCAGGAAGCACTCGCCGCACACGAGCGCCCGCAGCGGAAAGAAGGGCTCCATGCTGTTGGCGGCCTCGGGCGGCAGATAGGAGTTGGCGAGCGGCGACATGCCGAGGTCCGCGAAGACGGCCTCGACCGGGGCGCCACAGAATCGGCAGGTGGTCTGGGTCATGAAGAGGGGGCAGCGTATTGAAAGGACTCGATCTGCCCGCGCGTCACCGCCCCCATGTCCTCGCCGCCCGCGAGCGCGCCGTACCACTCCACGATGCTCCGCAGGGCGTCCTCGAGCGAGACCAGGGGCTGCCAGCCCAGCTGTCCGCGGGCACGGGAGGAGTCGAGCTTGAGATAGCGCGCCTCGTGGGGATGCGGCCCCTCGTCGAGCGTCCAGCGCAGCTCCGACGGCCACAGCTCGGCCAGGCGCTCCACGATCGCGCCCACCGGCATCGCGTCCTCGTCGCTCGGTCCGAAGTTCCAGCCGCCAGCGTTCTCGGGGCCACCCCACAGCGCCTGCGCGAGCACGAGATAGCCGCTGAGCGGGTTGAGCACGTGCTGCCAGGGGCGCAGCGAGTTGGGGTTGCGCACGCGCACCTCCTCGCCGGCCAGCGCCGCGCGCATGATGTCGGGCACCAGGCGATCCTCTCCCCAGTCGCCGCCGCCGATCACGTTGCCGGCGCGGGCCGAGGCGAGGCGCACGCCGTCCGGATCGGAGAAGAAGGATCGACGGAAGGCCGCCGTGATCAGCTCGGCGCAGCCCTTGGAGCTCGAGTAGGGATCGTGACCGCCCATCGCCTCCTCCTCGCGATAGCCCCACTCCCACTCGCGATTCTCATAGCACTTGTCCGAGGTCACGTTCACCACCGCCCGCACCTCACCGGGGCTCACGCGAACGGCCTCGAGCACGTTGACCGTGCCCATCACATTGGTCTCGTAGGTCTCGACCGGCTCGGCGAACGAGCGGCGCACGAGCGACTGGGCGGCCATGTGGATGACCACCTCGGGGTCGGCCTCGGCCAGCGCCCCTGTCACGGCCCGCAGGTCGCGCACGTCGCCCTCGATCGAGCGCATCCCGCGGGCGACGTCCGCGAGCTCGTACAGCGAGGGATCGGTGGGCACGCCGTTGGAGTAGCCCGTGACCTCGGCCCCCAGCGACTGCAGCCACAAGGACAGCCAGGCGCCCTTGAAGCCGGTGTGGCCCGTCAGCAGCACGCGCCTGCCGTGCCAGAAGGACGGGGCGACGGCCGCGCCACCGGGCGCCGAGCTCGCGCTCGCGCTCGCGTCCGCGGGGGTGCTCACGGCGTCACTCCCATGTCCGCCACGGCGCCTGTCCGGACTGCCACAGCTGCTCGAGGTGGTTGCGGTCGCGCAGCGTGTCCATCGCCTGCCAGAAGCCGTCGTGGCGGTAACAGGAGAGCTGACCCTCGCGCGCCAGCGCCCGCATCGGCTCCTGCTCCCATACGGTGGCGTCGTCCCGCAGATAGCCGGCGACGCCCGGCGAGAGCACGAAGAAGCCACCGTTCGTCCAGCCGCCGTCGCCGCGCGGCTTCTCCTCGAACTCGCGCACCCTGGTGCCGTCCACGTCGAGGGCGCCGAAGCGCCCGGGTGGCTGCACGGCGGTGACCGTGGCCGTCGCGCCCTGCTCGCGGTGAAAGGCCAGCAGCGCGCTCACGTCCACATCGGCCACTCCGTCGCCATAGGTGAAGCAGAAGTCCTCGTCCTCCAGATAGGGCAGCACGCGCCGCAGGCGCCCGCCGGTCATCGTCCCCTCGCCCGTGTCCACGAGCGTGACCCGCCAGGGCTCGGTCTCGGAGCGGTGGACCTCCATGTCGCCGCTGACGAGATCGAAGGTGACGTCGCACGTGTGCAGGTAGTAGTTGGCGAAGTACTCCTTGATCAGATAGCCCTTGTAGCCGAGGCAGACGATGAACTCCTCGATGCCGTGGGCCGCATAGATCTTCATGATGTGCCACAGGATCGGCTTGCCGCCGATCTCCACCATCGGCTTGGGGCGCACCGCGGTCTCCTCGCTGAGTCGCGAGCCGAAGCCGCCGGCAAGGATCACCGCCTTCACAGCTGCGCAGGGTAGTGGACGCTGCCCCGGGCACTCAGCCCACATGCCCCGGGTGCTCAGCGCACATGCCCCGGGTGCTCAGCGCACATGCCCCGGGGGGCCTCAGCGCACGGGCGAGCTGCCGAGCACCTGACCGGAGGCGCCGATGGCCTGCACGGCGAAGTAGCGGTCTGAGCTCTGCACCGTGATCGTCGTCTCGAAGCCGGCCGCAGGAGCGGTTGCGATCGGCTGCAGGCCCGTCGGGCGCGAGCCGGCGATCACCCGCCAGGAGCTCACGCTCGTGGCCCCGTTCCAGCTCGCATAGATGGTCGCCTGGCCGCCCCTGGCGCTGACCGCCACGCTGGGCGGGGCAGCGGGAGTGGCGCTCCAGGGGAAGCGGTAGGCGCGATAGGACTGCCCCGGAGCGGGGAGGTGCCCGTCGAAGAGCATCTGCCCGGTGGGGCTGAATTCGCTGAAGTAGGGATCTTCGCCCCAGCCCACGAACGAGTTGCCATTGCCCAGGACCTCGTCGTCTCCCTGGCTGCCCGCCAGCAGGCCCGGGGTGCGCACGTAGCGCGAGACGAGCGTCACCTGCCTGTGGGCCCAGTCGATCCGCTCGCGGATCACGCGCGTCTGCGAGTGCGCCTTGGGCACTCCGCCGTTGTCGAAGATCGTGAGCGTGTGGTCGGGCTGCCAGCGGACGTCGTGCTGATAGGCCGTGCCCGTGCCGGCGCCCATCTTGAAGCTGGAGCGCTTGCCGCCCAGGCGCCAGACGACAGCGCCGGTTACGTGGTTGATCTCATAGGCCGTCCAGGTGTTGCGCGCAGACACGATGAGGTTGCCATCCCCCCAGGGGTCGAGGGAGATGGAGTTGAGGTGGAAGAAGTCCCAGGGCGTGCCCGCCGAGGAGGGTCCCTGCGAGTAAGAGTCGCTCAGTTCCACGTGGCCGTAGGCGTGCCACTCGAACATCACGAGGCCCGTCGGGATGTCGATCTCCTGCAGCAGCCCGTCCTGCAGCGTCCCGTCGCGCGCGCCTCCCACCGAGGAGAGGTCTGCGTCCACGAGCGAGTAGGCCGTGATGAAGGCCGAGCCCTGGGGAGTGATCTGGAGGTCGTGCAGGTCGGCCTGGTAGCCGTTGCCCGCAGGCACGGCCGCGACGTGCTGATAGGCGGTGTTGTAGATCTCATCCGTGCCGAGGCCAACACCGAGGTTTCCTGGGACGTGACCTTGCCACCACACCAGCACCGCCTGGCCCTGGTAGCTCTCGACCTGGAGGTTAGTCGCGACTTCACCGGTGTTGAGCGGCAGGTACCAGACGAGGCCGCCCTGCCCGTTGATGATCATCGGCCCCGACTGGCCGAGGCCGTGGGTAGGGGTGAGGAAGATGTCGCCTGCGCTCGCAGCCGGCGAGCTCGTCGTTATGGTGATCGTCGGAGGGTGAAGCGTCGGCTGCGAGGCGAAGCTCTGCACGGTGCCCGCCTTCGCCGGAGCCGGCGCGCCCGCTGCAGGCGGCCTGTAGCCGGAGAGGCGCGCAACATAGAAAGTGGTGCTCACGCGCTGGGTGTGGCCCCGCGCGCCTACCGTGGCCGCGGCCACGACCCGCTCGCCCTGGGCGAACGGGTGCGTGGGCACAAAGCTCGCTCCCGAGGCGCTCACGTAGCCCTCGAGACGCCCGGGGTGCGAACCTGTTCTGGAGCCCACCACGGACACGCCCGAGATCTCATTCGAGGGCACTCCCAGGAAGCTGATCTGCGTGTACGGGGACGCGTCCGGCGTGCCATTGAGCGGAGACACCGCCACCGCCAGCACACCGGCAGCGGAGGCGGGCACCAGCGCGATCCCCAGCAGCAGCGCTGACGCTCCAAGCCAGGCGCGGGCTCCCGCCCTCAATACTGCCGCGCTGATCCTCCGCATCCTCCGCCTCTCCCCTTGGTCCTGGAAGTCCACCTCCTCGTGCAGCGCGGCGAGGGCACCTACAAATACGCCGCCATCCCGCTAACACCCTCTACCCCGACGGGTAGCGTGGCGACTCCCAGGCCCACCTAAGAATCGGTTTCAACAAACGTAGGGTCATGCTTCGCCGGAAGGTCGGACCGCGAACTAGGCGGTGAGGCACGGTAGCCGACGATGGTACTTCGACCGTCCGGTCGCGCGTCCAGGGATCTGCCCCGCCGGGCAGCCGCAACTCCGCGGCGCCCAAGCTGCTCGGTCATGCTTCCACATGCCGCTAGTAGCGACCGACTGACCCGACCTTCAAGCATCAGGAATAATACGAGCGATGCGAGGCTCGTGCACGAGAACGGCAGTCTGGGCGGCCACCGTCGCCGTGGGGGTCATGTCGTGCGCGGTGAACGCCGCGACGGCGGCAGCTCCAACGACGATCGCTCCATTGCAAGGGGAAACGACTATCGAGGCATACGGCGACGTGGCGGCGTGGAGCGACTACGACGCAGCCGCCCGGTCGTGGCACATGGTCGTACGCCGCGCCGGACAGATCTCCACCCCGCCGCTCCCCACATCCAAGAAGGCGATCCAGGTGGACGTCGGCCCCGGCCCGACCGGCGCGCCGATGCTCGCCTACGCCGCCTGCGCCAGCAGCTGCCACGTCGTGGTCGCGAACGTCGATGGCAGCCATCCCCAAACCGTCCCCGGCAGCCGGGGCGCATCCCATCCAACGATCTGGGGGGACCGGGTGGCGTGGGTAAGCGGCGCGGCGCGGATCATGACCAGCCGCCCGAACGGCAGCAAGCGCAGCATGCTGGGCGGCCTGCCGCGTCGCCTGTGCCTCGGAGTGTCGACGCCCCATTCGCAGGCGGCCTGTCAATACCCGGCGTACCCCAGCGTCGAAGCGCTGCAGCTGCAAGGCCGACGCCTCGCGCTCATCGATTCCTTCGGCGCACACGAAGGCCCCACCGAGGTGCGGATAGAGGCGGTCACCGGCGGTCCGGCACGGCTCGTCGCCCGGATGACCGTCGGCCAGAGCGCCAGGACCTGGCTCGGGCCGTCGTGGCTCGACGGGAAGCTCTACTTCTACATGCAGAGCCTGGGCGCCGGTACCGCCGCGTGGGCCTTCGACCCGGCCCACAACACCTACATGAAGGCACCCGCCCTCGAATGGCTGAGCGGATTCTCGATGATCAACAGCCGGCAGGCCATCGTGGCGACCGGACCCGGCGCCGGTGCCGAATGCGGGGAAGCGGGAGCCGACCCGTGCCTGGTGCAACTGAGCCGGCGGTTCGCCTTCAAGCCGTCCAAGCCGCTCCTGGCCACCCCCGACTAGCGGCGATACCCGCTACCACGTGACCGGACGGCGAGAACGTCGATCACCCGTTCGGCATCCCTACGGTCGAAGATCACTCGCCACTCGCCGACGCGCAGTCGCCACAGGCGCTCAGGACCGCGCAGCAGCTTGACATCTCCCTCGGGCAGCGCGCCGATCGCCGTGCTGATCCGCTCGCGGTCTCGCCGGCCCAGCCGTCGCAGTGACTTCAACGCAGCCGGGCGGATGTCGATCCGTCATCCGCCCGGATCAGCCAGCGCTCAGCTCCGCCTCGGCCTCAGACCAAGGGACGCCGGGTTCACCCCGCGCCTGCCGGATGGCCTGTAGGTCCTCCTCACTGAGCTCCTCGTCGTCATACGGTGCCGCGTCGAGCTTGGCGATGACCGGGTCCTGGGCACGGCGAAGCAGGATCGCGGCGGCTGGCAGCGACTCGTCGGGCAGTGCATCGACCAGCTCGTGTAGCTCGGTCTTGGTCATGCCAGAAAACCGTAGCAGCGGCTTGCGTGGATCAACGCGATGAGCGATCTATGCAGCGCGGCGACCCAGTTCGGCGCAGCCGAGCCGTCGTCGCCTACCTGCCACTCGTCGGGCAGCTCAGCATGGGAACAGCTCGCCCTCGATCGACCGCAGGCCTCGATCCTCGATCACGTTGGCGCTGCCTCGCGGGCGACATCACCGCTCGATGACCGTAACCGGCCTTGATGCGCCGGCAGCGAACGGATAGTCGGACTCCGGTTCCGAGCGGGCGCGGAACTGGTAGGTGGCCGGCCCGGGGAACTTGAAGCGGTAGCTGGCATGAAAGCGGCCGCGAGCATTGGTGCGCACCACCTCGAACTCGATCCACGCGCTGCCCGGCGAGCGGGCCTCGAGCACCAGCTGCTTGCCCTCCGCCGGCACCGGCCCGCCGCGCAGGCGCCCCCGGAAGAAGATGCTGCGCCCAACGCTCGCCGTCCGCGGCGTGACCGCCAGGGCGATGCTCGCCCGCACCTTCAACGTCAGCGTGCCCGTCGCAGCCGGCACCGTGTCCCCGGCGTGAGCGCTGTAGGCAAAGCGCAGCGTGCTCGACGGGATCCCGCGTGGGAGGCGCACCGTGAAGCGCCCTTCCGCATCCGTGAGCGGGCTCGTCATCGCCACCCCCCTCGCTCCCGTCGACGAGGGCGTGGCGAGCAGATCGATCCGGGCCCCGCCGATCGGCGCTCCGCTCGCCGCCGTCAGGCGCCCCGTGATCGTGTGGACCTGACCGAAGGAGCTCGTCAGGGCCGCTCTGGCCGTGCTCTTCCAGCGGATCGCCAGATGGGCGTTCGCCGAGGCGTTCCTGCCGTTCGGAGCGCCCGGGGGCGGCGGGTTGTAGACCGTGACCGCGCGATCCAGCACCGTGGCCCCGTTGCCCGCCGCGTCAATCACGCTCACCACCAGATGGTGGGCGCCGTTGGCGATCCTCGTGGTGTCCAGGCCCACGTCCGCGCTCACAGACCCCGGGCACGGCTGCACATACAGGAACGCCGGGCTGCCGTCGCTCGTCTGGCCCACATCCCTGCAGCGTCCCGAGTTGTCGTTCACCACCGTGCGCTGGACCACATTGCCATCAACGCCGAACACCGCCTCATACACCCCCGAGCCGGGGTCGCTCGCGGTGAACATCACGTCGCTCGTCCCGCCCACCGTTGGCGCGCTCGCCAGTTCCCCGCCCACGTTTCCCGCGCTCGGGCCAGCCGTCTGTTCCAGGGTGAGGTCCGCCGCGTAGAGATACACGACCGCTGCGTAGTGGTTGGGGTCGCCGAAGCCATCCGCGCATTCCTGTCCCGGCAACGCCGGGCCGCACGCCACTAGGGAAGAGATGCGGGCTCCCAGGTCCGCAGTGGGCACCGTCACGCGGTTGGTGGCAGACATGGGCTGGCTGGTGTCACCCTGCGCTCGACATTCCTTCACGTACAGGCATTCGTCGAAGACCGATTTGTTTGTTGCTCCGGTGAGTGCGAACTCATAGAAAGCCTGTTCCGTTTGGGTGCCGTGCACGTACCCTGCACGCCAAAGAGTTGCGCCCGCAAGCTCAGCGAACTTAGGCACTTCAAACGCCCAAGTGGCCCGGTCAACAGCCTCCAGGTGTGGCTCCTGTTCGCCGATCGAGGCAACAAGTGCTCCGCCCGATGGACACGTGTCGTCAGCGTGGACATCTATTGCGCTTTCGGGAGCCAATGACCCGCTCCACCCATCCACCGGTGCGCTTTCGCCTGCCGGCGTTCGGCACGAGTACACGTGGTAGCTGCCCGCCTGCGCCCCGGAGGGCATCGCAGCCACGGTCAGCGCCGCGAGCGCGACCAAACGCGCCGCACGCACGGCCCGCCTCGATATCCCTTTCCGCACCGACTCCATGACCCTATGTCGCTCCATGACCGCTCGAGACCCCCCTCGAGATTGTTCCAGATCGTGGGCATTCGCAATGCTGGAAGCTGTCGTGACCGGCGCCGGTCGCGCTCGAGGAGGAGCGCGCCAACTCGTCTCCCCGAAAAGGAAGCGCCGGGCTACAGGGAGAACTTGATCGGGAGCTCGGCCAGGCCGTAGATCCCGGACACGCTCTCGAACACCGGCTCGCCGTCCAGCTCCAGGTCCGGCATGCGCCGGGCCATGAACTCCAGGCCCTCCTGCAGCTCCGTGCGGGCCAGGTTCGCCCCCAGGCAGTAGTGCACGCCCGCGCCGAACGTCAGCGGGCGCGCCCGCCCGCGGTCGGCCGTGATGTCGAAGCGCTCCGGGCCGCCCTCGCCGGCCGCCTCCGCCTCCAGGTCGCGGTTGCCCGTGAACGCGCACACCATCACGATCGTCCCCTCCGGGAAGCTCACGTCGCGGTAGACCACATCCTCGGTCAGGATCCTTGCCGTGAAGGGCGTGATCGGCTCATACCGCAGCGCCTCCTCCACCGCCCGCTCCGCCAGCCCCGGATCCTCCACCAGCAGCCTCCACTGCTCCGGGTGTTCCCCCAGCAGCCTCACCGCGTGGGCCAGCTGGCTCTGGCTCGTGTCCACCCCGCCCACCAGCACGTTGAACACCAGGTTGATGCACTCCACATCCGAGAGCTTCTCCCCGGCCTCTTCAGCCTCGATCAGCTTCGAGATCAGGTCGTCAGCCGGGCTCTCCCTGCGCGCCCGCACCAGCTCCTGGGCGTACTCGTAGAACTCCCCCACCGCCCGCTCGATCCCCTCGAGCTCGCTCGCCATGCTCGTCGCGTCGAACTGCCTCTGGATCCAGTTCGACCAGTGGTGCAGGCGCGGGGCATCCTCCAGCGGCGCCCCCATCACCGTCGCTATCACCTGCGAGGGATACGGCTTCGCGAACGCCTCCACCAGCTCGCACCTGACGACTCCCTCCTCCTCTTCCTCGCCCTCTGCCCTCGCGGCGCCCGAGCGCGCCACCGCCTCCTCGAGCAGACCCTCGAGCGACGCCCTCATCGCCGGCCTGTAGCGCTCCACCGCCCGCTGCGACAGCGCCGGGTTCACGAGGCTGCGCAGCCGTGAGTGGTCCCGGCCGTTCACATGCAGGATGTTCCGCCGCATCTGCTCGTACAGCGCCCCCTCGCTCACCCCGAAGATCTCCGCGATCTTCATCCCCGGGAAGATCGCCGAGCGCGTCCGCAGGAAGAACTCGCCCGACTCCCTGTCGAGCGTCAGGTAGCCATACGGCCCCTGCGCCAGCCAGCTCCCGCTGCCCCGCAGACGCGCCATCTCCGCATGGAAGCGTTCCCCCCGCATCGACGGATCCGTGTGGTCGAACGCGGGGAGCTCCAGCTCGGTGACAGGCGCCGTGGACATCCTGCTCCTATTTCTTCTTCGGGCTCACCGCCTGCTTCAACGAGGCCCCGGCCGAGAACTTGGGGGCCTTCGAAGCTTTGATTTTGACGCGCTCGCCCGTGCGCGGGTTGACGCCCTGGCGGGCCGCCCTTTTGACCACCGAGAACTTGCCGAAGCCCGTGATGCTCACCTCGTCGCCTTTTTTCAAGGTCTTCGTCACCGTGTCCAACAGCGACTCGATCGCCCGCGCCGAGTCTGCCTTGCTCAGACCGCTGTCTGATGCGACCGCCTCGACCAGCTGGGACTTGTTCATAAAGCAGCTTCCTTTCAATTGGATGTCACCGGCGACCGCGCAGGGTACCGTGCCAGCTTCTTCCCTGGGTTCAGAAGGCCCTTGGGGTCGAACGCCCGCTTGATCTGCTCGTGCAGATCCACCGCCCGCGGACTCCACTGGGACTCCAGGCGCCCGCCCTTCAGCCAGCCCACGCCGTGCTCCCCCGCCACCGAGCCCCCAAGCTCCACAACCAGGGCATACAGCTCCTCTCCCACCGCCTCCGCCTCCTGGAGCTCGCGCTCGCTGGCCGGGTCCACCAGCACCGTCGCATGGACGTTGCCCTCGCCCCCGTGCCCAAACGCGCACGAGGGCAGCCCGTGCGCGCCCGCCATCCGCTCGAAGCGCTCCAGCCCCTCGTTCAGGCGCTCCCGCGGAAACACCACGTCCTCGCTCACCTTCGCCCCGCGCACTCCCGTGAGGACGCCGTTCACGCCGTCCCGCCAGCGCCACAGGGCCTGCCCGTCATCCGGCTCCTGCACCGCCAGCGCCGCGCCCGCGAGGGCCTCCAGCAGCGCCCCGCGCTGCTCCTGCACGTCCGAGCGCGTGCCGTCCACCTCCACGATCAGTCCAAAGCCCGCCCCCGCCGGCACCTCTCCCGGATAGGACGGTGAGAGCATCCTGAGCGTCTCCGCGTCCATGAAGTCCAGCACCGACGGGCGCAGCCCCGAGCCCAGCAGCGCCCCCATCCCCTCGCAGCCCGCCCTGCGGCTGCCCAGGAACACGACCAGCGCGAGGGCCTCCTCCGGCGCCGGCAGCAGGCGCAGGCGCACCGCCGTGATCACCCCCAGCGTCCCCTCCGAGCCCACCAGCAGGCTCTTCAGGTCATAGCCCGCCACGTCCTTGCCCGCCCAGCCGCCCACCTCCACCAGCTCCCCCGGCGCCAGCACCACCTCCAGCCCCGCCACCCACGCTCCCGTCACCCCGTACTTGAGCCCATGCGGGCCGCCCGCGTTCGTCGCCACGTTCCCACCGATCTGCGACTGCTCCGAAGCCCCCGGGTCCGGGCCGAAGAACAGGCCGTTCTCCCGCGCCAGGCGCTGCACGTCCCGCGTGCTCACCCCCGCCTCCGGCAGCATCCGCCACAGCGCCGGCTCGAGCTCACGGATCGCCCGCAGGCGCTCCAGCGAGCACACCACCCCGCCCTGCACCGGCACCGCACCGCCCGTCAAGCCCGTTCCACCGCCCCGTGGCACCAGCGGCACGTCATGGGCGTAGCACCAGCCCAGCAGCGCCGCCACCTCCTGCGCGCTACCCGGCAGCACCACCGCGTCCGCGCGCCCCTCCAGGCCCCTGCGGCGCGTGCAGTCCCTGTTGTAGGGAGAGCCCGGCGGCGCATCCAGCACGTGCTCGGCGCCCACGATCCTGCCGAGCTCGCCGCGCATCACCAGGTGCCGGCCATCGTCGCGCTCCGCCAGCGGTCTCGGCTCTGCTCCGACCGCTAAGGCAGCTGGAGGTTGTGCACCGGAAACTCGTTGACGTCCGGAGGATTCGGAAATCCCCGATCGCCGAGGCCGTGGAGACGCGGCATCAGCCGCTCTGCCACGAAGGCGTCAAACGCCTCGCGCGACTCCCAGAAGTCAAGGACGCCCCAGCCCCCCTCGATAGGACCCGCCGAGTGAACAATCATCCCCGCAGGCGGGTCCGTGTCCACCTCCATGACTCCATGGGCCGCGTCGTAGTTCTCCTGCGTGCCGCCGCTGAACTTGAGCCTGATGCCTACAGCCATCGTGCGTCCTCTCTTCGGAGTTGTAGATCGAGCCTACTCCTGCCGAGTACTCGCAACCGATGAGGACGAGATCAGGACGGCGAGTAGCATTCACGCCAGTCATGGCTGTCAGCGCCAAGCCGTCCGGGGAGGACGGCCTGCAGGGCTCCGGCCCGAGCGAGGAGAAGCAGTTCCGCTCGCTCTCCGGCGAGCCCGTGCGCGAGCTCTACACGCCCGCCGACCTCCCAGCGGGAATAGGTGCCCACCCACCCGGCGAGGATCCCATCGGGGAGCCCGGCTCCTATCCCTTCACCCGCGGCATCCATTCCTCGATGTACCGCGGGCGGCTGTGGACCATGCGCCAGTTCGCCGGCTTCGGCACCAGCGAGGAGACCAACGAGCGCTTCCACTACCTGCTCGAGCACGGCCAGACCGGGCTCTCCACCGCCTTCGACATGCCCTCCCTGATGGGCCACGACTCCGACTCTCCGCGCTCGCTCGGGGAGGTCGGGCGCGAGGGGGTCGCCGTCGACACCCTCGACGACATGCAGACCCTCTTCTCCGGCATCGATCTGGGCGAGGTCTCCGTCTCGATGACCATCAACGCCCCCGCCGCCATCATGCTCGCCTTCTACGTCGCCGCCGCCGAGGCCGGGGGCGACGGAGCCGGCGGTCGCGTCGGTCCCGAGCAGCTCTCCGGGACCATCCAGGCGGACATCCTCAAGGAGTACATCGCCCAGAAGGAGTGGTGCTTCCCGATCGATCCCGCCATGCGCCTGTGCGGCGACATGATCGAGTGGTGCACCCGCCGCATGCCCCGCTGGCACCCCATCTCCATCTCCGGCTACCACATCCGCGAGGCCGGCTCCACGGCCCAGCAGGAGCTCGCCTTCACGCTCAAGGACGGCCTCACCTACGTCGAGCAGGCCGTCCAGCGCGGCCTCGACGTCGATGACTTCGCCCCCCGCCTGTCCTTCTTCTTCAACGCCCAGATCGACTTCTTCGAGGAGATCGCCAAGTACCGCGCCGCCCGGCGCATCTGGGCGCGCGAGCTGCGCCACACCTTCGCCGCCAAGGACCCCCGCTCGTGGCAGATGCGCTTCCACACCCAGACCGCCGGCGTCTCCCTCACCGCCCAGCAGCCCCTCAACAACATCGTCCGCACCGCCATCGAGGCGCTCGCCGGCGTGCTCGGCGGCACCCAGTCCCTGCACACCAACTCCTACGACGAGGCTCTCGCCCTGCCCACCGAGGACGCCGTCACCATCGCCCTGCGCACCCAGCAGATCATCGCCCACGAGACCGGCGTCACCAACACCGTCGACCCCCTCGGGGGAAGCTACTTCCTCGAGTCCCTCACCGACCAGATGGAGGAGAGGGCATACGAATATTTTAAGAAGATCGATGAGTTGGGAGGGATGGTCCCAGCGGTCAAGCTCAACTACCCCCAGCGCGAGATCGCCGACGCCGCCTTCCAGCTGCAACAGGAGATCGACGGCCGTGAACGGGTCGTGGTCGGCGTCAACCAATACCTCGCAAGCGACGAGGAGCCGATCCCCACGCTGCGCGTCGACCCCGCGCTCGAGCGCAAGCAGATCGGGCGCCTGCAGGCCGCCCGCGCCAACCGCGACGGAGCCGCCGTCGAGCGCTCCCTGGCCGCCCTGCGCAAGCACGCCGCCCACTCCGACCACAACCTGATGGAGCCCCTGCTCGACTGCGCCCGCGCGCACGCCTCAGAGGGCGAGATCATCGAGTCGCTGCAACAGGTCTTCGGCGACTACACCGAGACGCCCGTCTTCTGAGCGGGGCGCTCGAGGACGGTGGGCCTGCCCCTTTCGCCTGCTGCCCTGCCCGCAAGGCCATCCGGGGAGGTCATCCTCACTCACGGCGGCCGTGCTGGGATAATTGTGCCTGTGCCAGTGCTGTATCACCATGGTTATACAGCGGTCTCCGCGGGACCATCACCGCTCGCCCCGCCCCACTTCGCAACTTCTTGGGGCGCTTTCGTGTCCAAGACCTAGGATTCCATGCGTAGATTCCTGCTCACCGCCGGCGTGCTCGTGGCGCTCTCCAGCATCGTCACGCTCGCGATCGCCTCGCGGCGCATCGTCTCCGAGGAGGCCGCCTTCCGGGCTCCCGCCGCCGGGCGCTGCGAAGCCGAACAGATCAACCGCTCCGCCCTCCTGCCCGGCACCACCGTGGCCGTCTCCCCGCTGCCAGGCTCCTACGACGCCACCCCGGCCACCCAGATAAGCCTCCTGGGAGCACCCTCGAGCGCCTTCGGCGGCCTGCGCGTCATCGGCTCGCAGACCGGCTCGCATTCCGGGCGCCTGATCGCCTACTCCCAGGGAGACGGCGCCAGCTTCCTGCCGTCCAAGCCGTTCCTGGCCGGTGAGACCGTGAGCGTGGCCGGTGTCGTCAAGATCAGCTCCGCCTCCCGCCCGTTCTCCTACCGCTTCGTGGTCGCCCACCAGGACACGAGCCTCTACTCGCCCGCCCCCGCCAAGGTCGCGCGCGACGAGAACGAGATGCAGCACTTCCACTCGCGCCCCGAGCTCCTGCCCCCCTCGCTGGCCGTCACCGCAACATCCGCCGCCACCGCCGGCGGCTACGTCTTCGCCGCGCCCTACTCCGGGCCCGGGCCCGCCGGGCCGATGATCTTCGACGAAGCCGGCAACCTCGTCTGGTTCGACCCGCTGCCCGCCGAATACGCGGCCTCGAACCTGCAGCTCCAGCAGGACGGGAGCACGCCCGTGCTGACCTGGTGGCAGGGACGGATCACCCCCCAGGGCTTCGGGGAGGGCGAAGAGCTGATCTACGACAGCTCCTACAAACAGCTCGGGCGCGTGCACGCCGGCAACGGCCTGAAAGCCGACCTCCACGACTTCCACCTCACACCCCAGGGCACCGCGCTGCTGAGCGCGTTCGACCCGATCGAGTGCAACCTGTCCTCCCTCGGCGGCCCCGACGGTGGCGCCGTCACCGACACGATCATCCAGGAAGTCGACCTGCGCACCGGCCTCGTCAGGCGCGAGTGGCACAGCCTCGACCACGTCCGCCTCGCCGAGTCCTACAGCACCGCCACCCACGCCAGCCTCGAATGGCCCTTCGACTACTTCCACCTCAACAGCATCGACGTGCTCGCCGGCGGCGAGACCCTCATCTCCGCGCGCAACACCTGGGCGCTCTACGAGCTCGACACGCAGACCGGGCAGGTGCTCACCCGCATCGGCGGGCGGTACTCCAGCGTCAAGCTGGGCGCCGGCGCAGCCACCGCCTTCCAGCACGACGCCACAGCATTGTCAAACGGGACAGTCAGCGTTTTCGACAACGGCGCCGTACCGGCCGTCCATCCGCAATCGCGCGGCATCCTGCTCGCCGTCGATCCCGTCAAGAGGACCGACACCGTGGTGGCCCAATACGAGCATCCGAGCCCGTCGATCTCCTCCGGCAGCCAGGGCAACATCCAGACGCTCACCAATGGGGACATGTTCGTGGGCTGGGGCGCCGTGCCCTATTTCACCGAGTTCAACTCCGCCGGCAAGGTCCTCTACGACGCCCACATGCACGGCTCCTACCAGTCCTACCGCGCCTATCGCTTTGCCTGGATCGGCGCCCCCAGCGAAGCGCCCGCCATCGCCGTCTCGGCCGCCTCCGCCACCTCGCCCCCGACCGTCTATGCCAGCTGGAACGGAGACACGCGCACGGCCAGCTGGCGCCTGCTCGCCGGAGCCTCCCCGCAGCAGCTCGCCCCCGTGGCCAGCGCCACCAAGAGCGGCTTCGAGACCACCCTGGGCGCACCCGCCCCCGCGGCCTACGTGGCAGTGCAGGCGCTCGACCCCAGCGGTGCCGTGCTCGGCACATCCCGCGTGATCAAGGGCTGAGAACCGCCCCGCGAGCTCCGCCCGCCGACCGCCACGCCGGTTAGGCTGTGCGCACTGTTTGATAAGCTGGATTTGCTTTTTGTCAAGGGGGAGGTCCGTAGACATGGCGCCAG
Organism: Solirubrobacteraceae bacterium; assembly: GCA_017882455.1. Taxonomy (GTDB): domain Bacteria; phylum Actinomycetota; class Thermoleophilia; order Solirubrobacterales; family Solirubrobacteraceae; genus Palsa-744. The sequence continues at coordinate 132,558 of JADGPL010000007.1, forward strand.
GCGATGTCACACACAGGACGCTCGACGACGAGGTCCCCGCATCGGCTGACGCGAACGGAGGCTCGCACGCCGACGACGCCTCGCCCGAGCGCTACCGCCCACTGCCCACCGGCACGCACGGACTCGACCCGGAGCTCGTCAAGAGCGACCAGCGCGAACGCCTGCGCGCGGCCATGATCGAGCTGATCGCCCAGAAGGGCTACCCCTCGGTGCGGATCATCGATCTGACCAAGCTCGCCCACGTCTCCCAGCCGACCTTCTACACGCTCTTCGCCGACAAGGAAAATCTGTTCCTGAGCACCTACGACCAGATCGCCCAGCGCACCGGGCACACCATCCTCAGGGCCTACAACTGCGCCGGCTCCCAGGACGAGCGCCTGCGCGTGGCCATGCGCGCCTTCACCGATCTCGCCGACGCCGAGCCCGACGCCATGTCCCTGTTCATGCTCGGCGCCTTCGGCGCCGGCCCCTGTGCGCTGGAGCGGCGCAGGCGAACCCTCGACGCGCTCGAAGCCAGCATCCTCGCAAGCCGCGACCGCACCCCCGCGATGGGCGCGACCGACCTGACCGTCAAGGTCATCCTCGGCGGCATCCGCGAGGTCGCGGCCGCGCGCCTGCGCGAGGGGCGCCAGAGCCAACTGGCCGAGCTGGTCGACGACCTGGCCGACTGGGCCAGCTCCTACCCGCGCCGGCCGCCCTCCGGCATGGGAGCGCCGCCCATGACCCGCGAGGACCCCTCTCCGGGAGGGCTCCCGGCCTCCGAGCGCGCCCGGCGGGCCGAGGGTCGCCTGCCGAGCGGCCGCAGCGACCTGCCGCGGCAGTTCATCGTCAAAAGCCAGCGCGAGCGCATCGTCGACGCGACGGCCGCGATCGTGGCCGAGAAGGGCCTCGCCGGCCTCACCATCCCCGAGATCGCCCGACGCGCCAACGTCTCGAACCAGACCTTCTACAGCATCTACGCCTCCAAGCGCGAGGCCTTCCTGGGCGCCCAGAAGGTGGGCATGCACCAGGCGCTGCAGATCACAGCCGAGGTCTATGAGGCGCACGCCGGCGATTGGCCGCTGGCCGTCGCGGCCGGCCTGCGCGCCCTGATCGACTACCTCGCCTCCGAGCCCGCCCACGCGCACCTGAGCCTCGTCGACACCTTCGCCGCCAGCCCCGAGGCGATCGAGACACGCAACTCCACCATGCACGCCTTCGCCGCCTACATGCAGCCCGGATACGAGATCGCCGCGCGCGAGCAGCGACCCGTTCCCGCGATCGCCGCCGAGGCCGTCGCCGGGGGGGTGTGGCAGGTCCTGCACCACTACATCGAGAACGACTGCATCGCCCAGCTGCCCCAGGCCGCGCCCCAGCTCGCCTACATGGCGCTCACACCATTCCTCGGGCCGGACTCAGCCGCCGCGGCCGCCGCCGCAGGCGCCCGCGGGTAGGAGACGAGACGAGGCGGGGAGGGGAGGGGAGGTAGGGGGTAGTAGGGAGCAGTGCCGAGAACGTTATGTCCCTCGTCAAGCGGTGTATCACCATGGTTATACACCGCTGCTCGCGTGACACAAGGTGAGGTGATCGGTCGATCGATCAGATCAGTGTCCGGCACGGCCGGCCAGCGCATAGGCGGCCTTGCCTTCCCGCTTGGCGCGGGTGACCGCACCGGCGCCCAGCATCCGCCGCAGGTTCTCGCGGATGCTCTGGCCGCTCATCGCCGTCACCACCGCCAGCTCGCCGACCGTGTGAGATCCGTGCTCGAGCGCCGCCAGGATCGCCTGCTGGGCCGCGCCACGGACAGCCCGCGGGCGGACGCTCCTGACGCCGGGGGCCTTGCGCGCCCGTCCCGGGGGCGAGGCGGCACGCACGATCGTGCCGGCCGCCGATCCGCGCGGACCGGCCGCTCGCCGGCGCGTGGCCTTGGGCGCGGCCGTCGTCCTCGACGGTGGTGAGCCCGCCCGTTTGGCGCTCGTGCTCCTGCGCGGCGATGTGCCCGCTGCAGGCACCGGCAGCTCCAGCGCCTCGGCCGCCGAGATCAGACGCTCGTACTCGGCGAGCGCAGGGCGCAGCTCCGCCAGGCGGGCATCTATCTCAGCGCTGATCTTCGCCAGCAGCTCGCCGGCCATCAGGCTGCCCGGATCCCGTGCGTGGCGCTCAACTCAGGGCAGCGCCGTGCAGGCCGCTGGTGGGGCGCTCGCGCACGTTCCACCACTCGTTCACCACATCCAGCGCGCCCCCGATGATGCCCTCGCGAAAGGACACGGTGTCGTTGAGGCGAGGCAGCGGCTCCGCCGGCACGGGGACTTCGAGGAACTCGCATACCGGCTCCCAGCCTTCGCTCGGGTTCCACACGAGCAGGCGCTCCGCCGCCACCGTGGCCTGCACGGAGTCGTTCCAGCGCTCCATCGCCGCGATCAGACCGGCCGTGGTCGAGGTGTCGCCCGCGAGGGCTCCCACACCCTCCTCCCAGTTCATGTGGCTCATCAGCTTCACATAGCGCTGCCACAGGGGGTCCAGGACAGCGCGGGCGTCAGATATGTAGTGCAGGACCGAGTCGCCGTGGAACATCCCCCACACCGTCTCGCGCATGCTCCGGGCCCATTCCTCGCCGCCGCGGACGCTCAGCAGGACCTTGGCCTCCGGATACTGCTCCACCAGCTCGGCGTAGTAGCGCGCCGAGGGCCAATCCACGGTCGAGACGGCCTTGCCGAAGATCCGCTCCCAGTCAGGCTCCCCCTCGGAAACGTCTTCCCACAACGGCAGCCCGCCCTCGAGGTCGGCCAGCAGGTCGCGCATGTGGTAGCAGGGCCCGAAGCCCAGATGTTCGAGCGCGAACATCTGCGTCGTGGTGGCCGTGCGGGGCAGGCCCGCGCCGATGACCTTCATGAGGGAACGCTCATATCTAGCTACGGGTTTTTATCAGGTCGGCTACAGACAAAGCCGCAGCTACCTCGCCACCCGCAGGTAGGCGAGCACCGCGAGCACCCGCCTGTGATCCTCGTCGCACGCGCCCAGATCGAGCTTGGCGAAGATGCTGGTTATGTGCTTCTCCACGGCGCCCGGGGTCACCACCAGGCTCTCCGCAATCGCCGTGTTCGAACGTCCTTCGGCCATCAGGGCCAGCACCTCGCGCTCGCGTGCCGTCAGGCCCGGGAGCGTCTGGTCGGCGCCCTCGCGTGGGGCCAGCAGCTCGGCCACGACCTGCCTGTCGAGCACCGTGCCCCCAGCCGCCACGCTCCGCAGCGCATCGAGGAAGGCCCTCACGTCACCCACGCGCTCCTTCAGCAGATAGCCGATGCCGGCCGTGTGTTCACCGACCAGCTCGCTCGCATAGGCCGTCTCGACGTACTGGGAGAGCACCAGCACGCCCAGCGCCGGCTGGCGCCTGCGCGCCTCGATCGCCGCGATCAGCCCCTCGTCTTTGAACGTCGGGGGCAGGCGCACGTCCACGATCGCCAGGTCCGGCTCGTGCCCCGCTATCGCCCGCAGCAGGCCCGGGCCGTCCTCGACCTGCGCCACGACCTCGATGTCGTTCTCCCGCAGCAGCGCCACGAGGCCCTCCCGCAGCAGCGCCAGGTCCTCGGCGATCACCACCCGCACGGGAGCCTCGCCTCCAGCACCGTTCCCGCGCCCGCCGGACTCTCCACCTTCAGGCTTCCATCGAGCGCCTCCACGCGGGCGCGCAGCCCCGCCAGCCCCGAGCCCGCCGGGTCGGCGCCCCCGGCGCCGTCGTCACCCACCACCACCGTCAGCGCGCGGCGCTCCTCGCTGATCACGATCCAGCTGCGAGCCGCCGCCGCGTGCTTGGCCGTGTTCGTCAGCGCCTCCGCGATCACGAAGTAGGCCGCGTTCTCGACCGCCGGCGCGAGCGCCCTGTGCATCGTCGCATCGACCGACGTTCCCAGCCCGTAGCGCGCCCCCAGCGACTCCACGGCCGCCACCAGCCCGCGATCGGCCAGCAGCGGCGGCACGATCCCGCGCGCCAGGTCGCGCAGCTCCTCGATCGCCTGCCGGGCCTCATGCTGGGCGTCCTTGATCAGGCGCCTGACCTCCGGCTGGTCTGAGACGCGCAGCTCGGCGCGCCCGAGCTGGAGCGTGAGCGCCACCAGGCGCGCCTGCGCCCCGTCATGCAGGTCGCGCTCTATTCGCCTGAGCTCCGCCGCCTGCGCGGCCACGGCCTGGCGACGGGTATGCGTGAGCATGTCGATCCGGGCCCGCAGCGCCCGGCGGCCGTGGGCCACGAGCACGCGGTCATGCAGCGCCACCAGCGAGTAGGAGCTGCCCGCCGTGGCCAGCCCCAAGAGCGCCCAAGCCGGCCAGAACGAGTGCACGCCCGCCAACAGCCAGGTCAACAGCCACGTGAACACGAGGATCACCGCCGCCGCCCCGACCAGCGCCCACACGCACGCCACCCGCCTGATCGCGCCGGGCGGGTGGCGCCACGCCCAGCCGGCCGTGAAGTCGAGCAGGACCAGGTCGCCGAGGCCCAGCCACGCCCACGCCGGCCAGAAGTAGCCCTGTCCGCCCAGCGCCCAGATCGCCGCCAGCAGCACCGCCGTCAGGAAGGCCAGCCGCCGCTCCAGCGAGCGAGCGTATTCGCCGATCGACAGACCGGCCGCGAGCGTCGGCATCCAGCGCCTGGGCCTCGCGCCGCGGGGCAGGCCCAGCTCCAAGGGAAGCCGCGCTCGATGATCCATCGCCTCAATCCTCCCACGGCGCAGCACGCGCCGGGCCAGCGGGCTCGCGAAGCCTTCTCGCGACCGCTCAGAGCGCCTTGGCGGCCTGCCGCTCAGCGCCCACACGGTGCACATCCCAGACCAGGCCCGCGCGCTCCAGCGCGGTGATCACCAGGCCCGATATGTCGATCTCGGCGCGGCCCATGCCGTGAAAGGCCGACATCGGGAAGGCGTGGTGGTTGTTGTGCCAGGCCTCGCCGAAGGAGAGCAGGGCCAGCCACAGCAGGTTGCGGGAGTGATCCTCGGTGCGAAAGCGCCGGCGCCCGAAGAAGTGGCACAGCGAGTTGATGCTGTAGGTGACGTGATGCAGCACCAGGATGCGCACCGCGCCGCCCCACAGCAGGCCGTCGAGGCCCGCCTGCACCGTGCCGCCGAGCGCCATGCCGAGTCCGAAAGGGATCGCCAGGCCCACCAACGACCACACCACGAACGTCCTGTCCACGAACGCCACCACCGGATCGGCCAGCAGGTCGGGGGCGAAGCGCTCGCGGGCGCCGCGCTGGGTGTGATCGAACAGCCAGCCCACGTGGGCGTGCGCCAGGCCACGCAGGGCGCCCCGCCAGCCGCCGCCGCGGTCCACGTGGGGGCTGTGGGGATCGCCGAGGCGGTCCGTGTAGGCGTGGTGCTTGCGATGGTCAGCCACCCACGAGATCACCGGCCCCTCCACCGACATCGTGCCCGCCACCGCCAGCAGCCCCCGCAGCCAGGGCGAGGTCTTGAAGCTGCGATGCGTCAGCAGCCGGTGAAAGCCCACGGTCACGCCCAGCCCCGTGAACGCGTACAGGAGCACGAAGATCGCCACGTCGCGCCAGCGCAGCTCGCGATTCCACAGCTGCCAGCCCGCCAGCACGAGCAGCAGCGGAGGAACGCCCGTGATCAGCCCCGTGATCGCCCGGTCCACGTTCTCCAGGACCGGCACCTGGATCTCCTCGGGCGAGGGGCCTTCCTCAGCGGCAGCGGGGGCTCTCATTCCCCTTCGATCCTGAGGCGATGCCACATCCCTGTCGATGGAGCCGGCCACCGAGCGCGCGGCGGCACACCCCCGGATGGCCCTTCGGGATATCCCCCCTTCGGAGGAGTTTCGCGGGCGCCGAGCGCTAGTGTGCAGCGGTAGACATGTGGGTGAGGCGAGCATGAGCGCAGTTGACGAGCCCGAGCTGCGCGAGCTGATCCTCCACGGCCATCCGATCGCCTACCGTCAAGCCGGGAGCGGGCCCGTGGTGGTCCTGATCCACGGGATCACCTCCGACTCGGGCACCTGGCGGCGGGTGATGCCCTACCTGGCCCGGCGCTTCACCGTGATCGCACCCGACCTGTTCGGCCACGGGGCCTCCGCCAAGCCCAAGGGCGACTACTCGCTGGGAGCCCACGCCAGCGCCCTGCGCGACCTGCTGGTGGCGCTCGGCCACGACCGCGCCACCTTCGTGGGGCACTCCCTGGGCGGCGGTATCGCCATGCAGCTCTCCTACCAGTTCCCCGAGCGCTGCGAACGGCTGGTGCTCGTCGACAGCGGCGGTCTCGGCCGCGACGTGAGCGTGCTGCTGCGAGCGGCCACGCTGCCCGGATCCGAGCTCGTCCTGCCGCTGCTCGTCGCCAGCCGGCTGCTCGACCTCGGACGCCTGGCCGGCAACGTGCTCCGCCGCCTCGGCCTGCGCGCCGGCACCGACATCGAGGAGATCGCGCGCGGGCACGCCACCCTCTCCGACGGCGGGGCGCGCGGCGCCTTCGTGCACACGCTGCGCGCGGTCGTGGACCCCGGCGGACAGCGCGTCAACGCCTCCAACCGCCTGTACCTCACCAAGCACCTGCCCCTGCTGCTGATGTGGGGCGAGCACGACTCCCTGATCCCGGCCGCCCACGGCCGCGCCACGCAGGAGCAGGTGCCGGACTCCCGTCTCGAGCTCTTCGCCGACTCCGGTCACTTCCCGCAGCTCGACGAGCCCGAGCGCTTCCTCGACGTGCTCATCGACTTCATCGAGTCCACCGAGCCGGCCACGCTCGACGCCGACGGCTGGCGCGAGCTGCTGGTGGCGGGCTAGCCTCAGGCCGGGCGCACGTCGAGCACGACCTTGCCGATGGCGCGGCGCTCGTCGAGCAGCTTCAGGGCCTCGGCCGCGCGCCCCAGCGGGAAGCGCTGTCCCACGATCGGGCGGATGAAGCCCGCATCCACCATCCGCGAGACCTCCGCGCCGATCGCGCGGTTCACATCCGGTCTGCCCATCACGTAGGCGCCCCAGCCGGCGCCCACGACCTCGGTGTTGCCGAGCAGCAGGCGGTTGACCTTCACTTCGGGGATCGAGCCGCCCGTGAAGCCCACCACGATCAGGCGGCCGTTCTCGCGCAGCGAGCGCAAGCTGTCGGTGAAGCGATCGCCGCCCACCGGATCCAGGACCACGTCCACGCCGCCGCCTGAGAGCTCCTTGACCTCGTCCTTCCAGGTCTCACCCAGCATCACGACCTGATCCGCGCCCGCCGCCTCCGCCACGCCCCGCTTCTGCTCGCTGGAGACGAGCGCGATCGTGCGCGCGCCGAGCGCCTTGGCGACCTGGAGCGACGCGGTGCCCACGCCGCCCGCCGCACCATGGACGAGCACGCTCTCGCCCTCCTTCAGGCGACCGCGCATCACGAGCGCAAAGTAGGCCGTGTGATAGTTGAGGATCAGGCCCGCGCCCTGGGCGAAGTCGAGCTCGTCCGCCAGGGCGAACGTGAAGTACTCGGGCGCCACCGCCGTCTCCGCGAAGCCACCGAGGGCGCAGAAGGCCGCCACCCGCTCGCCAGGGGCGACCGACGCTCCCGGGGGAGCGCTGCGGACGATCCCCGCCACCTCGCTGCCGGGCACGAACGGCAGCGGCGGTTTCATCTGGTATTCGCCCCGCGTCTGCAGGAGCTCGGGGAAGGACACGCCCGCCACATGCACATCCACGACGACGCCTTCCCCCGGGGTGAGCATGTGCGAGGGCTCGGGGTCGGGAAGATCCACGAGCTCGAGCGCACTGTCGGGACCCGTCTCTTGGACTATCTGGATGGCTTTCACCGCGGGGATTATGTCCGAGTGGGCCGCCGCCGGCTGTGTCCCCTTGCCCGCGCGGCGCCACGGACAGCGCGCGGCGCCACAGGTGGCGGCGCGCGGGGCGCTACGGACGACGCGCCGCGCCCAGGATGTGCGCGGCCGGCGGGAGATAGCGCGCGGGGCTGAACGCGAAGCGCTCGCAGCTCTCGATCTGAAATCCGGCCGCGGCGATCGCGGCGCTGGTGTCTCGTCCGAGATGGCAGCCGCCCGCGATGCGCGGCCAGAAGGTCGCATCGGCGAGATCCTGGACACGCGCCTCGCCGCGGCTGCGCGCCCGCACATGCTCGTAGAAGTGCAGAGTTCCACCAGGGCGGATCACGCGAAAGAGCTCCGCGAGCGCCAGGCGCTGGTCGGGCACCGTGCAGAGCACCAACGAGGCCACCCCCGCATCGAAGGAGCCCTCGTCGAAGGCCAGGGCGCTCCCATGCCCCTCGAGCACCGTCACGGATACCGCCGCCTCCGCCGCCGCGCCCCGCGCCAGCTCGCGGAGGTGGGCCTCGGGCTCGATCGCCACGACCTCGCCGACCGTGCTCGGATAGTGCGCGAAGTTGGCGCCCGCCCCGGCCCCGATCTCCAGCACGCGCCCCGAGGTGCCCGCGAGCAGGCTGCGACGGTGCTCGCTTCCGCCTCGCTCTTCCGCGAGCTTGGACAGGTGCGTGTACACGCGCGCGAAGAACGGGTGGTGAACCTGATCAGCCACGGCGCCACCAACGGCGGTGGGAGCTCATGGCAGACGACGATACATGCCTCGCCGTGCTCGCTCATAATCGCATGACCCCGCTGCCGTCCTCTCGAGCGGCACGGACGGGAAACGGCGAGGAAGGGATCAGACCATGGCGAACGTGCTCTGCGTGCTCTACGACGATCCGGTCGACGGCTATCCGCCGTCCTACGCGCGCGAGGACATCCCCAGGATCGAGCGCTACCACGACGGTCAGAGCACGCCGACGCCCGCGGCGATCGGCTTTCGGCCCGGCGAGCTGCTGGGGAGCGTCTCAGGAGAGCTCGGCCTGCGCGAGTTCCTCGAGGGGCGCGGGCACCGCCTGATCGTCACATCGGACAAGGACGGCCCGGACTCGGTCTTCGAGCGCGAGCTCCCGGACGCCGAGGTCGTGATCTCTCAGCCGTTCTGGCCGGCCTACCTGACCGCCGAGCGGATCGCCAAGGCGCCCAAGCTCAAGCTCGCCCTGACGGCCGGGATCGGCTCAGACCACGTCGACCTGCAGGCCGCCATCGAGCACGGCGTGACGGTCGCCGAGGTCACCTACTCGAACAGCATCAGCGTGGCCGAGCACGTGGTGATGATGATCCTTGCGCTCGTGCGCAACTACATCCCCTCCTACAAATGGGTCATCGACGGGGGCTGGAACATCGCCGACTGCGTATCGCGCTCCTACGACCTGGAGGGGATGCAGGTCGGCACCGTCGCCGCCGGACGGATCGGCTCGGCGGTCTTGAGGCGGCTGAAGCCGTTCGAGGTCGGCCTGCACTACACCGACCGCCACCGCCTTCCCGCCGAGGTCGAGCAGGAGCTGGGCGTCACGTTCCATCCGGACGTCCAGTCGCTCGTGGAGGTCTGCGACGTGGTCACCATCAACGCGCCCCTGCACCCCGAGACGGAGAACCTGTTCGACGCCGAGCTGCTCGCCAAGATGAACCGGGGCTCGTATCTGATCAACACCGCACGCGGCAAGATCTGTGACCGCGATGCCGTGGCTCGGGCCTGCGAGAGCGGGCAGCTCGCCGGATACGCCGGCGACGTGTGGTTCCCACAGCCGCCGCCCAGGGACCACCCATGGCGCTCGATGCCCCACCACGGCATGACGCCCCACACCTCCGGCACCAGCCTCTCCGCCCAGGCCCGCTACGTCACAGCCGCAAGGACATCGTTGACCGTTTGGGGTGAGGGATCACCGCAAGCACATCGTTTACGGGGTGAAGGCTTGTAGCAGGGGCCTCTCATGGAGC
>JADGPL010000023.1 GCA_017882455.1 Solirubrobacteraceae bacterium
CCTCCAGCCGATCCAGCACCCTGACCACGATCGCCCTGATCGCATCCTCATGCGCCGCGATCCGCTTCGGCGTGAACCCCGCCTGAAACAAAGCCTTGACGCGGTCGTGCTTCGGCGGATCCATCCCGATGAACATCGCCCGGGTGAGCTCGATCGGAAGGACTTCAGAGACAGCGGTGACGCCGCCCAGTTCTGAGGAGTAGGTGCGAAAGTCGCGGCTGACCGTGTGGACGTCCTCGGCGGTCGTCACCGACCAGTAGCCGGCCTCGTTCGGGTACTCGGTTATCTGCGCCGTCCAGTGGACGGGGCACTTGTGGCGCAGCTCGCCGAAGAGCTCGTGCGGCGGTCCCTCCTGCCAGTGCTCGCGCTCGCCGACCAGCACATTCTCGAGATCGCTGCCAACCGCCGCCATCGGGGACCTCCGGGATCGTTTGCGCGGGACGGGGCGATATTACTGGCTGATTGGCCAGTTCGGGCGATCGGTCGCGGCTCTTGATCTGAAGAAGCCGGCGAGGCCTCCGTGCGGGGGCGTGAGCTCAGCCCGCGGCTGTCGTCTTGGACGAGACATCGCTCACCGTCGTTGTCTGTGGCGTGCCAGCGCGTTCTCCCTCGCGCAGAGCGCGCCCGGCGAAGGCGAGCATGCTCCCGAGATGGGCGGCGAGTGTTTCCATCGTGTGGCCACCCGCGTAGACGGCGCTCTCGGCCCTTGCCCCCTCGGCGCGCAGCACCGCCGCGAACGGCGCGTTCTCGGACGGGTCGGCGATGTGGTCGGATTCGCCGCCGTACACGAAGGCGTGCAGGCCGAGGCGCGAGATGATCGGCCGGTCGCTGTGCAGCTCGCCTCCCAGGCCGTCGAAGAAGCCGAGCCAGCTCTCGACGGTCCCGAAGCGGTAGGGGTTGCCGAGCGCGACGTTCATGGCGCCGTAGCCGCCCATCGAGTCGCCGGCGATCGCGCGGGCTGCGCGCGCGGGGATGCTGGGCAGCATGCGATCGATCAGTTCCTGGACTTCGAGGACGTAGCTCTCGTAGTGCATGCCGTCGATGTTGCGCCAGTTGTTGGAGCCCGGCCCCCCCTGGATCATCACGGCGATCATCGGCGGGATCAGATGGCGGGCGATCAGCTGGTCGAGTTCTTCCTGCAGGCCGAGTTCGAGAAATGCCGTGGCGGGCTGGCTGTTGCCGTGCAGCAGGTAGAGCACCGGGTAGTGGCGGCTGGTCTCGGCATAGCCGGGAGGCAGGTAGACATAGAAGGAGCCTTCGTGGTGCAGGGCCACCGAGGAGTAGCTCGCGGTGTCGATCGAGCTGCCGGCCGAGTCGTGGCTGACGGAGCTCAGCGCGGGCAGGGGCGCAGCCTCGGAGGCGAGGGTGCTCTGCAGCGAGAGTGCCCGGTCGGGCGGTGGCGCTGTGGAGATGCCCAGGAGATGGGCCACACCGAGCCGACCCTGCAACGAGAGCGCAACGGACACCGCCAACAGGCCGCATAGCAGCGTGGTGATCAGGACCCGGCGCGCGCGCCCGCCGGCGAGCGGCGTCGCCGGCGAGGCGGCGGGCTCCAGCCGAGGCGGGAAGGCGGGGACCCAGGGCGGTGGCAGCACTTCTGCCGCCACTGCGCCCTGGCCCGGCCAGCTCCACTCGCCCAGGCTGTCCATCCACACCTGGGTGCGCGAAGCCTTGCTTGCTATGGGCATTCAGGTGATTGAACGGCAGCACCGCGCAGAACCCAACCCCTGCACGAAGCCGCCCAGCAAATCGCCACGTCCGTCAGCTCGTGCTCCAAACGTTCCCCGTGTCGCCGAAGCCGAGCGCGCGCTTGGTGGCTTCGGTGAGGTCGAATTCGCGGCCGGCCACATACGGTCCGCGGTCGACAACCGGCACGCGTATCGAGCGCCCGTTGTAGCGCAGCGTCACGAGGGTGCCGCAGGGCAGCGTCTTGTTGGCCACTCCCAGCGTGGAGCTGGTGAGCGAGCCGCCGCATGCCATCCCGCCGCCGCCTCCATACCACGAGGCTCCGGCCAGGCGGTAGACGCTCAGGTGTCCGAGCGGACGGTGGGCCGGGCGCCCGTAGGCGTCGCCGGCGAAGCGCAGGCGCACCCGCTCGCTGCCGAGACGGCGTGCGGTGAAGCTCAACCGGAAGCGCCCGCCCGCATGCGTATGCGTGCGGGCGATGGTCCTCCAGCCGTGGCCCACGAGCTCCTGCAGGGCCACCACCCGTCCCGGGCGTCCTTTGCGACCTTCCTGCAGGGCGCCCGCGATGGTGGCCCTTTGGTCGGCGAGGACGTTCAGCTGGGATGTGCCCACCCTGAGCGTGGTGTGCATGGGTGCTGGGACTGCGGCGGGAGCGGCCGAGAAGACAGCGACCGGGGCCAGCGCCGGCGCAGGCTGCGCGGGCGTCACTGGGACGTACATCGTGTGGTGAGACCTCCTTCGTGTCCACCTACGGGGTTAGCTGTCGGGCTCACGGCCGGCCCCGCACGCGAACTGGACGCGTGTGGGCCGGGCGTTACGGCCGCAGCAACGGCCGATTCGCCCCATCCGGACCGCCGCTGCGGCGATCTGGCAATGGGTCCCCCGTTCATCTCCATCCACGGAGACGACTCGGTGAGTCGAACAATCGTTCGTAAGCCTAGCGGGTTACAGATCAGCTGATGTGTGATCTGGGTCACACATGGGTCATGCGGTTCGGTACGCACGACGTACAGACGACTGGCGAATCGGCCAGTGGGCCACGGTCGCGGGAGGAGCTAGCTTGACTGGCGATGCTCCGCTGGCTCGTGCCTACCCTGGTGTACATCGTCGCCGTGGGGGCGCTTGGAGTCACGAGCAAGCTGGCATTGCGCACGCTCCAATGGCCCGACATGATTCTCTGGAGCGGCGTCGGCTACGTGTTCGTCGCGGCCGTGCTTCTGGCGATCGGCCAGACCAAGTTGGAGATCGTGACGGGCACCTCCTGGGCGGTGCTGTCGGCGGGCGCGGCGATCGTTGGGCTCGTGGCCCTATATCTCGCGCTTGGCACCGGGGAGGCGAGCAAGGTCATACCGGTCTCAGCCGCCTACCCCGCCGTCACGCTTGCGCTTTCGGTCTCAGCCCTGTCGGAGCGCGTGTCGCTGCTGCGCGTCGCCGGGACGGGCCTTGTGATCGCGGGCGTGGTGGTCGTGACGGCGGCTCGCTGAGCGAATACGGCGCTTTCGCGCGGATCAGCGATAGTCCCTACTCGTCGTCGCTCGCCCAACGTACACAGGAGGCCCGATGCCGATCGACCAGACCAAGCTCGGAAGCGTGGTCGCCGAACAGATGGAGGCCATCGAACAGGACCACGCCGGCGAGGACTGCGAGCTTGGCGACGTGATCGTGGTCGTCGAGGTGCTCTGCCCCGACAGCAGGGAGGTTCGGGTGCGCAGCAATCCGGCCAGCCACCATGCACGGATCGGACTGCTCACGCAGGCCCTCAGGAACGAATTGGGCTAGACAATGGTCTGGGCTCGCGCGCGTGGCGCGCCCCGTGCCCGCAGGCTTGCAAATCAACCCGTCTGGAGATGCCGTGATCCTCGCACTGACCTTCTGGAGCCAGCCGCAGGTCTTCACCGACAGCTGGGTCGAACTCGCCAGCACCGTCACGCTGATCGCCTTCGTGATCGGCGTCTACAGGCACCTCGAATGCCACAAGACCGGCTGCCATCGGCTGGGGCGCTTCACGCACGGGCGCTACAAGCTCTGTCGCGTGCACCATCCCAACGTTCCCAGCGACGGCCGGATCACCCAGGAGCACATCAACGCCGTCGAGCACTGAGGCCTCGGCAGAGATGTTTTCGCCCAGGTCGTTGACTCGGGCCCGCACAACAGCAACAATCGGCTGGCGATGGCCAACCCCGACCGTTTGACAGCGCTGGACTCGACGTTTCTGCATCTCGAGGACCACTCGACGGCGCACATGCATGTGGCCTCCGTGATGGTCTTCGAGGGCGAGGCCCCCACTCTGCAGGACCTGATCGACCACGTGATGGGGCGCCTGCACCTCGTTCCCCGCTACCGCCAGCGCCTGGCCTACGTGCCCCTCGGCCAGGGTCGGCCGGTGTGGGCCGACGATCCCCACTTCAACCCCTACTACCACATCCGCCACACAGCATTGCCCAAGCCGGCTGACGAGGAGGCGCTCAAGCAGCTCGCCGGCCGCGTCTTCTCCCAGCGCCTGGACCGCTCGAAGCCCCTGTGGGAGATCTGGCTCGTGCAGGCCATGGCCGGGGGGCGCTTCGCCATCATCGCCAAGACCCACCACGCCCTCGTGGACGGCATCTCCGGGGTGGACATCACCACCGTCCTGTTCGACACCGCCCGCGAGCCCGTCGCACCCCCCGCCCCCGCCACGCCCTGGAGCGCCCAGCCGCTGCCGGGTCCCGCCAAGCTGCTCGGCGAGGCGCTCGTCGAGCGCTCGACCGTGCCCGCCGAGATGCTGCGCGGTGGGCGTGCGCTGCTGCGCCGTCCAAGGCAGGCACTCTCGCAGCTCAAGGAGGGGCTGACCAGCATCGGCGCCACGACGCTGGCCGGCATCAACGCCCCGGCGCCCCCCAGCCCCTTCAACGTCGACATCGGCCCCCACCGCCGCTACACCTTCCTCGACGCCGACCTCGCGAGTCTCAAGGCGATCAAGGACTCGCTCGGGGGGACGCTCAACGACGCCGTGCTGGCGTCCGTCAGCCTCGCCCTCGGTCGCTACCTGCGCAGGCACGACTTCGACACGGACGGCCTCGTGCTCAAGGCGATGGTCCCGGTGTCCGTGCGCACCAAGTCACAGCGTGGCGCCCTCGGTAACCAGGTGGCCGCCATGTGGGCGCCCCTGCCCGTCGGCGTGGAGAACCCGGCCGAGTGCCTGCGCAAGATCGCAACCGCGATGGAGGACCTCAAGAAGTCCGGGCAGGCCGTGGGCGCGCAGGTGCTCACCAACCTCGCCGGCTTCGCTCCCCCGACGATCCTCAGCCAGGCCGCGCGGCTGCAGGCTCGCCAGCCGTTCTTCAACCTCGTCGTCACCAACGTGCCCGGGCCCCAGTTCCCGCTCTACCTGCTCGGTCGCCGCCTCGAGGTGCTCTACCCCGTCGTGCCGCTCGCCCAGCGCCAGGCTCTGGGGATCGCCGTCATGAGCTACGACGGGCATCTGGGCTTCGGGCTGCTCGGCGACTACGACGCCCTGCCGGACATCGAGACGATCGCGCGCGATCTCAAGTGGGCGATCGCCGCGCTGTGCCGCGCTGCCGGCGTCAAGCCGCGCGGTGCCCACACGCGCGGATCGCGTGCCGACGCGGCCCACAAGCCCCGCGCCCCCCGCGCAAGATCGACCCGCGGAGCGGCGGCCGCCAACCGCTCCGCCAACAACTCCGCCAACAGCTCCGCCAGGAAGCCCGCGAGCACAGGCTGAGAGCAGGCCGCGGATACGATCTGTGGGGTGCGCCTCGCCCTCTGCCAGATCAATGCCACGGTGGGGGACATCGCCGGCAACGCCGAGCTGATCCGCACGGGCATCGGCAGGGCGCGTGAGGCCGGCGCCGATCTGGTCCTGTTCCCGGAGCTCGCCCTCACGGGCTATCCGCCCGAGGACCTGCTGCTGAAGGAGCACTTCCTCGCGGACGCCGCCCACGCGCTGCGTGAGCTCGCCGCCGAGACTCGCGAGGTGGTGGCCGTCGTCGGCTTCCCCGAGCGCGCCGAGGACGTCTACAACGCCGCCGCCATCCTCGCCGACGGCGCCGTCCACGCCGTCTATCGCAAGGTCTATCTCCCCAACTACGGCGTCTTCGACGAGCAGCGCTACTTCCAGGCCGGCCCCGGCGGCGCCGTGCTCGACATCGGATCCGAGCGCGTCGGGGTGACCGTGTGCGAGGACATCTGGGAGCCCGGGCCGCCCGCCAGCGAGGAGAGCCTCGCCGGGGCCACGCTGATCCTCAACATCTCCGCCTCTCCCTACCACGCCGGCAAGGGGGCCGAGCGCGAGCGCATGTTCGCGCAGCGCGCCCGCGACAACATCGCCTGCTTCGCCTTCTGCGGTCTCGTCGGCGGCCAGGACGAGCTCGTCTTCGACGGGCACTCCTGCGTGATCGACCACACCGGTGCCACGATCGCGCGCGCCGCCCAGTTCCGCGAGCAGATGCTCGTCTGCGACGTGGACCTCGCCGCCGCCGCCGCCGCGCGCCTGCGCGACGCCAGCCACCGTCCCGCCGCCCGGCGCTCCGAGCACAGGGCCGTGACGCTGCCAGCGCTCGCGGGCCCCGCCGCCGCGCGTCCGCGCGGCACCCACGCCGGCGCGCAGCCCGTCCCGCTCGCCCCCACCCTGCACGAGCTGCTCGCCCCGGTCGAGGCCGAGGTCTACGGCGCGCTCACGCTCGGGCTGCACGACTACGTCACAAAGAACGGCTTCCAGCACGTCGTGCTCGGCCTCTCCGGCGGGATCGACTCCGCGCTGGTGGCCTGTCTCGCCGTCGACGCGCTCGGGCCCGAGCGGGTCAGCACCACCATCATGCCCTCCCCCTACTCCTCCGCCTCCACCCAGCAGGACGCCCGCGCGCTCAGCGCCGCTTTGGGCGTGAACGTCCACGAGCTCCCGATCGAGGCCGTCATGGCCGCCTACCGGGACACCCTGGCCGGGCCCTTCGCCGGACGCGAGGAGGACCTGACAGAGGAGAACCTCCAGGCTCGCATCCGCGGCAACCTGCTGATGGCGCTCTCCAACAAGTTCGGCTGGCTCGTGCTCACCACCGGCAACAAGTCCGAGATGTCCGTCGGCTACACCACCCTCTACGGCGATCTGGCCGGAGGCTTCGCCGTGATCAAGGACGTGTCCAAGACCCTCGTCTACAGGCTGTGCCGGTGGCGCAACTCGCCCGCCGGGGCGCTCGTCGAGACGCTCGGCGGCGGCGACGACGGCCGTGCGGGCGCGGTCGCGAGCCCGATCCCCGACTCGATCATCGGGCGGGCCCCCTCGGCCGAGCTGCGCCACGACCAGCGCGACGAGGACTCCCTGCCCCCCTACCCGATCCTCGACCGGATCCTCGAGGGCTATGTCGAGCTCGACCGCAGCCGCGAGCAGCTGATCGCGCAGGGACTGGCTGAGCACGACGTCGACCGCACCATCCAGCTCGTGGATCTCGCCGAGTACAAGCGCCGCCAGGCTCCTCCCGGGATCAAGATCAGCGCCCGCGCCTTCGGTCGCGACCGGCGCATGCCGATCACCAACCGCTACCGGGGGTAGTCTGGCTATAGAGCAGCGAGACCGGGCGGAATCCCGATTCGGGTGCCGCTCCAGCCGGTGTGCTCGTCGACGGTCCTCCTTCTACGGGCGCTGGTAACCGGCATAGGTGATGCCGGATTCGCCGATCACGAGATTGTTGGGGGGTCCGTACTCGTTCTCTGCGAGGGATGCCGGGAAACCCGGCGACAGGGCGATCTTCCTGCTCAAGGCGTACAGGATGAACTCGATCCTCGTCACGTGTGCGTGTGCGGGACAGATGCTGCCGTAGCCGGTGTGGCCTTCTGCGTTGACCCCGACGATGCCGCCTGTCGGCGTCGCGCCTGCCGCGACGCCGCTGCTGTGCGGGTCGATGTTGCCGACGATCCAGCGGATGCCACCGTGGGGAAGCTGAGTGTCGTCGTCGATGATGAACAGCACGAGCGCGGCGGCCTTGGCCGGCACGTTTGTCCATTGGAGAGGAGGGCTGATGCCGGTCCCATCACAGGTGTATGGCGTGGGAACTTCTTGGTTCCGTCCAAACGCCGGACTGCTCAGCGACAGCTGACCAGCTGGACGGGAGGCCACCTCGCCGTTGGCCAGGGACGCGCCTGTCTTCGGGCTGACCGCGAAAAGGCTCGACGTGGAAGTGCGTGACTTGGAAGCTTCTCTGGACGTAGACGGCTGAGAGGCTGGAGATCCGGCCGGGGGCGCTTCGATCGTCGAGCTCGTCTTCGGTCCCTTGTACTCCGAGCAATCTTCCATCACGTAGTGCGAATCGCATCTCGTGTAGCTCTTCCAGTGTTGATCGAAGGCGTGACCGAAGCTCGCCAGGAGAGCGCCTCGCTGCGGGGCGCTCTTGTTCGCGACGACCTGCGCGGAGATGCGCGCCCGGAGCAGTTCGACCTTCGACCGCGCCAGCAGGTCACCTTCGGTCTCGCCCGACGTCGCGAGAAACCTCTTGAGCGCTCCGGCCTTCGGGAAGCCGATCGTCTCGAGGTGCGACAGATGCTGCCTGATGTCCGCTTCGGAGACAGAGATCCCGCGTGCGCGGGCCTCTCCGATGACCCACTGAGACGTCAGCAGGAAGCCGAGCGCTGCGTGACCGGGGTTGCCGTTGCCGCCAAGCGCCTTCTCGATGGCCAGCCAATGCTCATAGCTAGCCTTGGGGATCGGCGTGCTCGCGACGAAGGCAACAGTGTCGGCACTCGACGCAGGCCGTCCCGTCGACGCTGCAGGAGAAGCCGGGATCGAGGAGGAGGAAGAGGAAGAAGAGGAGGAGGAGTCACTGCCGCAGCCCGTCGCCATGATCGAGGCGACGAACAACGCAACGACGCAGATGCGTCGACCTGCCGGGACCGTTCCTTTCGAAGCCCTCCTCCACATTCTCGAAGCAGTCTATTGGGCATCGCTGAAGAGCAGCTCCACTTGCGCGACGAAGTGGACCTATCGGAAGTCGCGGATGGGCCCGGTGACCGCGGAGACGCGTAGGTTTACGCCGAACGTGTTCGGAAGGCCCGCAGGCGAGGAGCCGCGCCTGAGGCGCATCGCTACCCTGCGCTCGTGCGTCTCGCCGCTCCATTGCTCGCCGGGCTGTGCCTGCTCGGCCTCGGCGCCTGCGGCGACACCGTGCAGCAGAAGCCGATCTCCCACTCGCTGCTCGAGGATCTGATCGTGGCGCCCTACCCCGTCTACTGGCTCGGGGCGAGCTTCCAGGGCATGGCCGTCACCGAAGTCGTCCACGACCCGAGCGACGCCTTCACGGTCTCCTACGGCGACTGCCTGCAGGGCGGGCAGGGAGCCTGCGTGCCGCCCCTGCGCGTGGTGAGCTCTCCCGACAACAGCTTCCTGCCCGGCGGCTCCGCCCCGACCGAGGGCCGCTCGATCCGCGGCATCCAGGCCGTGGTCGCCCAGGCGGGCAGGGCGATCGTGATCCCCACGGACGGGATCGTCGTCGACATCTACGCCAACGATGCCCGCGTCGCCGCCGCCGCAGCTCAGACGATGGTGCCGATCAACGCCCTTGGCTCCCCCGAAGCGCCGCTGCCCGCGCGCCAGCCCGACACCGGCTTCGGCGCCACCCCCCTGCCCTCCCAGATCCCCTCGCCGCTGCGCCCGCTGCGCTGATAGCCGCGCCCGCTGCGCTAGCCGGCCAGGGCGGAGAGCGGCGGCGTGCCGGCCGGCGCCGGACGCACCGCGATCGTCATGCGCGTGAGCGCGCACAGGCGATCCTCGTCGTCGCTCACCCGCACGTCCCACACCCAGGTCGTGCGACCGCGGTGCAGGCGCGTCGCTTGCGCATGGACCGTGCCCGCGGTGATCGGGCGCAGGAAGCTCGTGCTGTTGGACAGCCCCATCGCCATCTCGCCGCTCTCCATCACCGCGAGCGCCGTGGCCAGCGAGGTCATCGACTCGGCCATCGAGGCGTACAGCCCGCCGTGCACGAGCCCGGCCGGCTGCTTGACCTGCTCGCGCACCGCCACCCGCGCGCGCACCTCGGTGTCCGAGCAGGCGAGGATCTCGAGGCCGTAGAGGAGGTCGAAGCCGCGCATCACCGCATTGATCTGCTCGACGCTGGCTGTGCCCATCCCGCCGCCACGATAGCCTACGCTCCTCCGCTGCGGGCCCTGCGCCCAGCGCCCGGCGCCCCGGCGCGGAGTTCCTCAGAAGACCATGAGCACATTGGACGAGCTCCCCCCCGACCAGCGCGCTGCGCTGTCCCTGCTGCTGCGCCAGCGCAAGAGCTACGCCGAGGTGGCGCTGCTGCTCTCCATCCCCGAACGGGCCGTGCACGATCGTGCTCACGCGGCCCTCGCCGTGCTCGCCCCGCGCCAGGCGCGCGAGCTCGCACCCGAGCAGCGCGAGGAGGTCGGCGAGTACCTGCTCGGGCAGGCCGGCGTGGCCGAGCGCCTGCGCACGCGCGCGCACCTGGCGCAGTCCGAGCAGGCTCGGGCCTGGGCGGGGGCGCTCGCCGCCGAGCTCGCTCCGCTGGGTGGCTCGGAGCTGCCCGAGATCCCAGCCGCGGCCACCGGCGCGACCCCGAGCGCAGCAGCTGCGCCTGGCGCACCCACCACGCAGACCGCCGTCCAGGCGGCCGTGCGCGGGACCAATAGCGGCGCGCGGCCGATGCCCATCAGCGAGGTGGCCGCCTCCCTACCCTCCGGCGCGCCCTCCTCGCCCGCGAGCTCGCGCCTGGGCGGGGCGCTGCTGCTGGCCGCGATCGTCGTCGCCGTGGTGGTCGCCGTGATCCTGCTCACCGGCGGCGGCTCGAAATCCAAAGGGACCGCCTCCCACAAGTCCTCGACCTCGAGCACGGCCGCCACCAAGACCGGCCCCACGGTCAGCCCGACGATCCCCCTGAGCTCGCCCAACCCGAAGAGCCGGAGCGCGGGCGTCGTGGCCGTGCTCTCCGAAAAAGGCAAACGCGCCTTCTACATCGAAGCCCAGCACCTGGCCCCCAGCCGCGGGTTCTTCTACGCGATCTGGTTGTACAACTCCCACACGAGCGCCGAGGCGCTGAGCAGGGCCCCGGCGGTCGGCTCGAGCCAAAAGCTCTCAGGCGGCGCGCCGCTGCCGTCCAACGCCGGCGAATTCCGTGAAATCCTGCTCACGCGCGAGACCAGCAGCAAACCCACGCATCCCGGCCACCTGGTCCTGCGAGGCGCCTTCAGCCTGGCGGGCGGCTGAGCCCCGCTGCGCCCAGGAGCTTGCCCGGGTTCATGATCCCGGCCGGGTCGAGCTCGGCCTTCAACGCGCGCAGGGCCCGCAGGCCCCCCGCTCCGACCTCCCGCTCCATCCACGGCGCGTGATCGCGACCGACAGCGTGGTGGTGGGTGATCGTCCCCCCGCCGTCCAGGATCGCCCGGACGGCCGCCTCCTTGACCTTGCGCCACTGCCCGAGCAGATCATCCTCGTTCTGGCGCGCGATCAACGTGAAGTACAAGGAGGCCCCGGTCTCGTACACGTGTGAGACGTGGCACATCACCAGGCCCGGTGTTCCCCGCGCCTCCAGGGCCGCGGCGATCGCCCGCGCCACGCCCTCGCGCAGGCTGAGCAGGCTCGAGAACTGCGTGGCCGTCTCGAGCGTCTCCACCATCACGCCGTGCGTGAGCAGATCGTCGCGCAGGTAGGGACCGGCGAAGCGGCCGTGCAGCCACGCCTGCCCCGGGGAGCGCCCCACGCGCAGCCCACCGCACGCGCGCGCCAGCTCGAGCGCCCGGCTGCGCCTGGAGGCCACCTCCTCCTCGCCCCCCTCGAAGCCGAAGATCGCAAGGCAGCCCTCGCCGTATCCGCGTGCTCCCAGATAGGCCCGCCCGAGCCGGCCCTTGACCCCGCCGCTGCCCGCCAGCGCGAGCGACATCCGCGTCTCGTGCTCGTCCGAGAGGCGCGCCACGTCCGGGAGCGCGTGCTCGCGCGAGAGCGCCTCGAGCGCCTGCACGCCCGCGGCGAGGTCCTCGAAGAACAGGCCTTCATAGATGCGGGCCGCCGGCGCCGGGCGCACGCGCAGGGCGAGCTCTGAGATCACGCCCAGCGTCCCCTCCGAGCCGACCAGCAGCTGGCGCAGGCTCGGTCCGGCGGCCGTGGCCGGCAGCGCCGGCAGCATGATCTCCGCCCGCGGGGCCGCCAGGCGCATGCCGAGCACCATCTTCTCGATCGCCCCGTAGCCCGTCGAGGCCTGCCCGGCCGAGCGCGTGGCCGCGCAGCCCCCCAGCGAGACGTACTCGTAGGACTGCGGGAAGTGCCCGAGCGTGAGGCCCTCCGCGGCGAGGATCCGCTCGAGCGCCGGCGCCCGCATCCCCGCCTGCACCGTGACCGTGCGCGACTCTCCGTCGAGCTTGAGCAGCCCGCCCATGCGCGCCATGTCCAGGGACACCACGCCGCCGTGCTCGCCCCGCAGCGGCTCCACGCCGCCCACCACGCTCGTGCCGCCCCCGAAGGGCACGACCGCGATCGAGGAGCTCTCACACAGCTCGAGCAGCGCCCGCACCTGCTCGTGGTCCGCCGGATAGAGCACCGCGTCCGGGGCCCCCTCCGGTTCGCCCGCCCGCAGGCGCACCAGATCCGGGTAGCCCTTGCCGGCCGCGTGCAGCACACGCTGCTCGTGGGTGTCGCTGACCCCGTCCGAGCCCACGATCGCGCGCAGCTTCGCCAGCAGCGACTCGCCCAGGCTGGAGGGCGCCACGCTCACGTGTTCCAGCGCCACAGGCGGGCGCGGCTGCTCGGCCACACCCACGTTCTCGCGCAGGAACCCCAGCGCGTGCGCCGGCAGCGCCGGCGGGGCCGCCGGGTCTCCCCACCCCCACCAGCGCATCCCCGCGGGGCGCCCCTGCTCAGACACTGATCCGCTCGAGCCCGTCCAGGGCTTCGTCGATCGTGGCCGCCGCCGCCCGGCGCACCATCACGCCGCCGAGGCGCGGAAAGAGGCCGGTGAGGGTCTGTCGCAGCTCGATCGTCACCTCTGTGGCGTTGACCTCTGTGGCGTTGACCTCTGTGGCGTTGGCGACCCGCACGCGCACGCACGCGCGCGCGCGTGCCGCCGCGTCCGGTGCATCCGGCGCGCCGGGTGCACCGGGTGCGTCTGGTGCCTCCGGCGGGAAGGCCGCCAGGCGCACCTCGGTCTCAGCCGAGCTGAGCAGCCGTGCGAAGGGCGTGCCCTGGATGCGCTGCGCCCACGTGAGCGCGCGGGTGTGCTCATCGGTCGCAACCACGTTGAAGTCGGCACGCACCACTTTGCCCTTGCGCGTGAGCATGACCTCGGTGAAGGCACCGTCCTGCACGTCCTCCACGCGTGTCACGCGGGGCCACCAACGCGGCAGGTGGTGTGGATCGCGCACGAGGCTCCACACCTCCTCCACCGGTGCTGCGATCGTGCGGCTGCGGCGCGCGGTGGGCATGGGTGCGAAGCTTAGTCAGGCCGAGCCGCGCCGACGTAGAGCCTCCATCGTGCACGCCGTATAACCATTGTTATACGGCCGGCGCAATGGGACATAGCGCCACGGCTTTGTCTCCGCGGATGCTGCTGTATGGCCATGGCTATACAGACGTCAAGATCGGTATGCAAGCAGCGCGTGCACATCGCGCCCGGCCAGGCGCTCGCGCCCATCCAGGAAGGCCAGCTCGATCAGAAAGCCGCAGCCGACGACCTCGCCGCCGAGCTGCTCGACGAGGTCGCACAGAGTGGCGGCGGTGCCGCCGGTGGCCAGCAGGTCGTCGTGGACGAGCACGCGCCGTCCGGCTGCCACGGCATCGGTGTGCAGCTCGAGCTGTCCTTCGCCGTACTCGAGCAGGTACTCGGCGCTGACGGTCTCATAGGGGAGCTTGCCGGGCTTGCGCGCCAGCACGAAGCCCGCGCCCAGCTCGAGGGCGAGGGCGGGGCCCAGCAGGAAGCCGCGGGCCTCGGCCGCGACCACGCAGTCCACCTCCAGCGGGCGCGCATAGTCGGCCAGCAGCCGGACCGATTCGGCGAGGGCGCCGGCGTCGGCCATCAGCGGCGTTATGTCCTTGAAGCCGATCCCCGGCCTGGGGAAGTCGGGGATGTCGCGGATCAGCGAGCGCAGATCGGCCGGCCCGCCCGCCGGGGTGGGCGGGTGTCCGCTCACCGCACGATCTTGCGCAGGTCGCGGATCAGCAGCAGGTGCTTGAGGTGGGTGGCGACGGCGGCGAGGTTCTCGAGCGCCTCGACGGCCTCCTTGCGCCGCTCGGGGTTGCGCGAGCGCAGGGCAGGGGCGAGGATCTGCTGGAGCAGGTTGGCCTCGCGGTCGGCCGAGGAGCGAAAGACGCGGAGGTTGCGCCCGCCGACGCCGTAGCGGGCGAGCTCGGCGACGGCCGCGATGATCTCGCGCTCGGTCTCGTCGAAGTAGCGCACGCCGCCGCGCATCTCGCCCTTGACGACGCCGTACTCTTCCAGCTCGCGCACGAGCTTGGCCTCGGCCTTGGTCTCCTCGAGCACGTCCTCGATCGAGTAGAGGGCGCCGGTGGCCTCGCGCACGCTCACGCTGGGACGCCACGTGCGCCCGCTCTCGCGGGCGGTGCGCCCGGGAACCGGCGCGGTGTCGCCGGAGCGCCCGGCGGCGAGCTCCTGGCGGATCACGCGCAGCGGCAGGAACTCGTCGCGCTGCATGCGCAGGATCGTGCGCAGGCGGGCCACCTCGCCCTGGGAGTAGAGGCGGTAGCCGCCCGGGGTGCGCCGTGGCGTCAGCAGCTTCTGATCCTCCAGGTAGCGGATCTTGGAGATGGAGATGTCGGGGAACTCCTGGGCGAGGGCCTTGCACACGGCCCCGATCGTGAGCGACTTCTGGCGCTTTGCGAGCTCGGAGCGCCCGGGAGGATCCTGCGCGGCGAGCTCCGCCTCGAGCTGCCCGGGCGGGATCTCGTCCGCGGGTGTGGCGCGGGCGGCCATCAGCGCGCGTGGAAGGTGAGCTTGTACTTGCCGATCTGCACCTCGTCACCCTCCTGCAGGTGGTGGGACTCGATCCGCGAGCGGTTCACATAGGTGCCGTTCAGCGAGCCGCAGTCGTCGAGGTGCCAGTCCTCGCCGCGGTGGATCAAGAGGGCGTGGTCGCGCGAGACGGTGACGTCGTCGAGGAACACCTCGGAGTCGGGCCGGCGCCCGATGCTCATGCGCTCGCCCTCGACGGGGAAGCTCTCGCCGACGCGCCCGCCGCCCGCGCGGATGACCAGAGCGGGGCCGTGCCTCATGGCCTCGTCCATCTCCATCGGCACGAGCTCGCCGGTCTCGTCGATCCGGTAGGTCGCGGTGATTGGATCGCCTCCCGCTCCGCCCGCCCCGCCCTCTGCGCCGGCGCCCTCGGTGCGCGGGAGCAGCGCGCCGCAGCGCTGGCAGTAGTTGGCTCCCTCGCCGTTTACGAAACCGCACTCGGTGCAGTGCAGGGCCATGACAGCAGTGCTCTCCTCTAGACGGCCGGTCGAGCCGAGCGGCTCACTCGGCGCCGTCCGGCTGGCGGTGGGCGAGGATGTCGGTGAGCTTCTGCACGTCCTCGCCGGTGATCATGATCTCGCCGTCCTCGTGCTTGTTGCGCAGGCGGTTGACGAGCTCGGCGCGCAGGATGTCGATCTTGCCGTGCAGGATGCGCCGCTTGTAGGAGATCTCGGTCTCCTCCTCGGTCAGCTGGCGGATCACGTCTTTGAGTTCGACGTCCGTCAGCGAGCCAAGGTCGGGAAACGTCTCGTCCATCGTGGCCTCTCCTCTCGCGGACTGTGCCGGCGATCGCGTCTGTCAGGTGCCGGCGATGCCGGCCAGAGCAGCGAGTATAGACCAAACGGTCAGGTTGAGCTTTAGGGCTAGGAGATGGGAGGGCGACGTTCGCGCTGAGCGGCCGCGCGCAGCTGGAGCGCGCCGTCTCTCGCGTAGAGCGCGCTGGCGACGAGCGCCAGCGCGAGGCCCACGAACAGGAGCGCTTCGGCGAACGTCTGCAGGCCCGCCATGGCGAAGAAGAACGAGCCCATGACCGGCGCCACAGACAGGCGCCCGGGCCAGTTGATGCGCAGCTCGGCCCCGCGCGAGAGGCCGTAGCGCCCGAGCGCGAGCATCGAGAGCTCGCGCGCGGCCAGCACGGCCAGCGCCCAGCGCGGAAGCAGGTCGAAGCGCCAGCTCACGACCACGCCCGAGACCACCAGCAGCCGGTCTGTGACCGGGTCCATCAGGGCGCCCAGGCGGCTGTACTGGCGCGTCACGCGGGCGGCGATCCCGTCGGCGTAGTCGCCCCAGCCGATCAACGCGAACAGCGTGGCCACGAGCGCGCCCGTCCCGTCGCGGCTCGACAGGGCCACGACCAGGAAGACCGGGATCAGCGCCAGGCGCGCGAAGCCGATCGTGTTGGGGATCGTCCACGGGCGCAGCGGCTGGCCGGCCTGCGTCTGCGCGGGGGGCGGCCCGGAGCGGTCCAGCCCGAACAGGCGCCTGAGCGTCAGGCGCGGCTCGCGCGGCTGCTCGCCCTCGCGTGACGGTTCGCCCGCGCGCGGCGGCTCGCGCTCGCGCGGGTCGCGCCCTAGGGGAGGCTCCGCCACAGCTCGTCCACCGCCGCCAGCAGCGCCTGGGGCTCGGCCGCCAGGGGCAGCCCCGGGGCCTGCTCGCGCCCGCGGCGGATCTGGACCTCGACCTCGCCGGACTCCAGCGAGCGCCGCCCCACGGTCAGGCGCAGCGGGCAGCCGAGCAGCTCGGCGTCGGCGAACTTCTCGCCGGTGCCGATGTCGCGGTCGTCGTAGATGACCTGCACCCCGCCCTCCTCGAGGGTGGCGTAGAGCGTGTCGGCGGCCTCGCGCTCGGGGGTTCCGGGCTTGCCGAGCGCCACCAGGTGGACGGCGAAGGGCGCCAGCGCTTTGGGCCAGGAGATGCCGTGCTCGTCGGCGAACTGCTCGACGGCGGCCGCCACGATCCGCGCGGGTCCGATGCCGTAGGAGGCCATCCAGATCGGGTGTGAGGCGTCGGCCTCGTCGAGGTAGCTCGCGCCGAGCGGCTCGGAGTAGCGCGTGCCGAGCTTGAAGATGTTGCCGATCTCGATCGCCGGCTCGAGCGTGAGGGGCTCCCCGTCCCTGAGGTACTCCTCTCCCCTCTTCGCCACCCCGGGGCTCGCGAGCGCGACCTCGACGTTCGCGGCGTATCCCTCGCCGAGCACGATCTCATCCTCTCCGGCGGCGCACGGCGCCATGTACTCGTGGGCTCCGGTGCCGCCCATCATCCCCACGTCGCCCTCGACGCGGTAGAAGCGCAGCCCGGTGCGCTCCATCATGCGGTCATAGGCGCCCACGTGCAGCGTGTAGCTCTGCTCCATGCCGGCCTGGTCGCGATCGAAGCTGTAGGAGTCCTTCATCACGAACTCGCGCGTGCGCAGCACGCCCGCGCGCGGGCGTGGCTCGTCGCGCTCCTTCACCTGGAAGTGGTAGACGATCAGGGGCAGCTCGCGATAGGAGCGCACGGTCTGGGCGATGTGGAAGGTGACGGCCTCCTCGTGGGTCATCGCCAGCACGAGCTCCGAGCCCTTGCGGTCGGTGAGCTTGAACAGCTCGTCGATCTCGATCCTGCCCGTCTTGCGCCATGGCTCGGCCGGCTGCAGCACCGGCATCAGCATCTCCTGCGCGCCGATCGCCTCCATCTCCTCGCGGATGATGCCCACCACGCGCTGGTGCACCCGCCAGCCGGCGGGCATCCACGTCCACATGCCCGCCCCCATCTGCCTGACCAGGCCCGCCCTGACCATCAGCTTGTGGGAGACCGCCTCCGCGTCGGCGGGCGCCTGCTTCTCGGTCGGCAGCAGGTATTCGGAGAGGCGGGGCATGGGGGTCGAGGGTATACGCCCGCGATCTGCAGCGTCAGACGGGTGACGGGGCCTTGGGCTGTCGATGGCTATCCGGGGAAGGTCGCCGCCGCGGAGGATCGTGCATCTTGAATCGTCAGGACGACCACGCGATCTTCGGACTCCTCGTAGTGGTAGACCACAAGCAGCCAACGCCAGGGGCCGAGGACGAAGCGCGTCCCCTGCCATCGTCCCGACAGTTGTCTCCCAACCAGCGGGAACTCCCCCAGTATCCGCAGCGACCGCCTGAGCCGTGGGCGGGTGTCGTGCGGAAGACTATGGGTGAGGATCAGCCGCTCGAGGTCCTGGACTGCGATCGCGCTCAGCTCGACACGAGCCACGCGACTACAGGTCCTCCAGCGAAATCGTGTCACCACGGCGGGCGCTCTCCAAGCCCAGCTGAGCCCGCTCGAAGGCTCCGGGAATCCCATCCAGAAGGCTGGTGATGTCGCGCGCGTCGGGGTCGGCGTCCTCGATCGCGTTGGACAGCAGTGAGCGTGCCAGCGTGCCCTCCTGCACGTGCGTTCGCTCGGCCAGCTGCGTCAAGCGCGCGGCGTGCTCGGCGTCGAGGGTGACGTTCAAGCGGTGGTTCGCGGCACTCATTCTCCCATCCTATTACACGCCAAGGCACATCACGTGCAGCCCCGCGGGTGGAGGCAGAACGCCGCACCAAGAGGCACACAAGCCGACCGGCACCCTCTGATAGAACAACTGTCATCGACCGATAAGCGATCCAAGATCCCGACAAGGAGCCTTGCAAATGGCCTACTCCGTCCCACCGCTTCCCTACGCCTACGACGCGCTGGAGCCGCACATCGACAAGGCGACGATGGAATTCCATCACGACAAGCACCACCAGGCATACGTGGACAAGGTCAACGCCGCGCTCGAGGGCACCGAGTGGGCCGACAAGCCGATCGAGGAGGTGCTGCAGAACCTCGACAGCCTCGGCGACAAGAAGGGCCCCGTCAAAAACAACGGCGGCGGGCACTACAACCACACCCTCTTCTGGGAGAACATGAGGCCGGGCGGCGGCGGCGAGCCGAGCGGCGCGCTGGCAGACGCGATTGCCTCGACGTTTGGCTCATTCGCCGACTTCCAGGCCAAGCTCAAGGAAACGGGCGTCAACCAGTTCGGCTCGGGCTGGTCGTGGCTCGTGCTCGACGGTTCCTCGCTGGCGATCGTCGGCTCGGCCAACCAGGACACGCCGCTCTCCGACGGCAAGACGCCGCTGCTCGGCGTGGACGTGTGGGAGCACGCCTATTACCTGAAGTACCAGAACCGCCGTCCCGACTACATCGACGCGTGGTGGAACGTGGTCAACTGGGACAAGATCGCAGAGCGCTTCAGCGCCGCGAGCTGAGCTCGGCGGGTCCGCTCAGGTCTTCTCCGGGAGCACTTACATCGTTTTCGGACTGCGTATAGCAATGGTTATACGCAGTCTGAAACTGATGGCCTGCCGTCGTGAGCGACAGCGCGCCGCGCTCGCCGGGCTGCAGCGCACGGTCGACTGGGCCTCGATCAGGGACGACCAGGCGTGGGTCTAGGCGAGCTGCTGCTCGCCGACAAGTCGGCGCTGGAGGCCTGAGGCTCAGCTGCGACTGAAGCGGCGTCCGGCGACCGGCGAGACGGCCTCGTCGAGCACCAGCGCGGGGTCCTCGGCGGCGCTGCCCGCCGCCGCTCCGGCGGGCGTGAGCATCGACTCGAGCACCTCGCCCGCGAGCTCGTCGTTCTTGGCGGCCGCTGCCTCGAGCGCCGCGATCCGCTCGGGCGTCATCGCCGTCTCATCCTCGTTCTCGGCCAGCCAGGCGCGCGCCTCGGCGGCGGCGGCCTCGTCGCGCTGAACGCTCTTGCCGGCCGCGTAGTAGCGGTCGATCTCCTTGAACAGCTCGTCGACGAGCTGACCGGTGGGGACCTTCTTCAGCGGCTCGCCCTTGGAGTAGATCATGCCCATGTCCTTGGCGCCGGTGATCCCGAAGTCGGCGTGGCGGGCCTCGCCGATGCCGTTCACGGCACACCCCAGCACGGAGACCTCGATCGGGTCCTCGTAGGCTTCCAGACGCCGCTCGACCTCGGCCACGACCGTGTCCATGTCGAACTGCAGCCGCCCGCAGGTGGGGCATGCGATCAGGTCGGGGCCGCGCTCGCGCAGCTTCAGCGCCTTGAGGATCTCCCAGGCGACCTTGACCTCCTCCTCGGCGTGGAAGGTCGAGAGCGAGATCCTGATCGTGTCGCCGATGCCGTCCGCCAGCAGCGTGCCCAGTCCCACGGCCGACTTCAGCGAGCCCGACCACTTGGTGCCGGCCTCGGTCACGCCGAGGTGCAGCGGATAGGGGATCTTCTCGGCGAGCATGCGGTTGGAGGCGATCGTGTTGGGGACCGAGGTGGACTTCATCGAGACCTTGAAGTTGGAGAAGTCGAGGCTCTCCATCAGCTCCACCGTCTCGATCGCGGCCGTGACGAGCGCCTCGACGGGGTTGTCGTACTCGAGCTGGCGCAGGTGCTTGGGCAGCGAGCCCGAGTTGACCCCCACGCGCAGGGGCGTGCCGCGCTGCTTGGCCAGGGCGATCACCTCGGCGACCTTCTCGGGGCCGCCGATGTTGCCGGGGTTCAGGCGCACGCAGTGGGCTCCCGCCTCGATCGCCTTGAGCGCGAGGGTGTGGTTGAAGTGGATGTCGGCGATGATCGGGATCGGCGACTGGGCCACGATGCTCTTCAGCGCCTCGGCGTCCTGCTCGCGGGGCACGGCCACGCGCACGATGTCCGCTCCTGCCTCGGCGACCGTGCGGATCTGGTCCATCGTGGCCGTGAGGTTGGCGGTCTCGGTCTTTGTCATCGTCTGCACCGCCACGGGCGCGCCGCCGCCGACGGGAACAGCTCCCACGTGGATCTGCCGCTCTGAAGCCATAGGCTGATTCTAGATGGCCGAGGTCTACGCCACCGCCGGCGGGCCGCTTGCGCGCCTGGCCGGGCCGTTCAGCGCGCGTGCCCGCGCGCGCAGGCACGCGCGCTTCTTCGCGCTCACACGCCTGCCCGCGGGGGCGAAGGTGCTCGACGTGGGCTGCGGGCGCATCGGCCTGCAGGCCCTCGAGCCCGAGCTGGACATCACGGGCGTGGACCTCGCGCCACGTCCCGAGTATCCGGGGCCGTTCGTGCAGGCCGACGCGGCCGCCGGCCTGCCGTTCGCCGAGAACGAGTTCGACCTCGTGTACTGCTCGAGCGTGATCGAGCACGTACCCCCCGCCCGCCGCGCGGCGTTCGCGGCCGAGATCCGCCGCGTCGGCCGGAGCTGGTTCGTGCAGACGCCCGCCTACTCGTTCCCGCTGGAGCCGCACGCGCTGCTGCCGTTCGCCCACTGGTTGCCGGTGGGCCTGCGCAGGCGCTACTGGCGGATGGGCGCGGCGGGCGACTGGGAGGAGATCTCGCTGCTGCGCCGCGGCGAGCTGGAGGCCCTGTTCGGGCCGGCGCTCCCGGAGCGCTTCGGAGGGCTGGTCAAGAGCTGGGTGTGCGTCGGGCGCATGACCGATTCGCCCGCGCCGGCGGATCGGGCTCGCGCGGGTCGCTAGCCGGTCAGGCGGCTGATGTCGTTGCTCAGGCCGTTGATGACCAGGAACAGCAGCAGCACGATGCCGACGGAGCTGTAGCGGTACATGGCCATGATCGAGATGCGCCTGCCGCGCAGCTTCTCGCCGAGCGACCAGAGCACGTGCCCCCCATCGAGTGGCAGGAACGGGAACAGGTTGATGACGGCGAGGATCAGGGAGAGGAAGCCGAGGAACACGAGCCCATAGCCGGCACCGGCGCTGACCGTTTCGTGTGCCACTTCGGTGATGCCGACGATGCTGCGGACTTCGCCGCGGGCCTTTGAGCTGCTGAGGGCACGCCCGAACCCGGTCAGCGTCTGCGTGGTCGTGTGCCACATCTCCTGAAGCGCGGCGCCCGCGGCGGCGAACACGCCGAAGGCCTTCGCGGAGGCGCCGAAGTCGAAGCCGAGCAGCATCTTGTGCAGCTGCGCGTCGTAGCGGGGGTAGGCCGAGAGCGAGAGCGTCCGTCCGGCCCGGCGGACGGTCAGCTGCACCGGTGCGGCGGCCTGGCAGCCGGCGCTGAGGGTGCCGGCGCAGCGGTGCTCACCGATCGCTCGCATCGTCGAGGTGACGGTGGCTCGGCGTCCGTCGACGGCGATGATGCGGTCGCCGGGCTTCAGCACCGCGGCGGCGGGATGGCCCCGCTCGACCGCCCCCACGGAGGTGGCGGCGGTGAGCGTGGGCACGGAGGTGTCGAGGTTGCCGAGCGCGATCGCCCCGTTGAGGTTGCCCGTGAACAGCACCGCCCAGAACAGCAGGAAGGCGATCAGGATGTTGACGCCGGGCCCCGCCAGGATCACGACGATTCGCTTCCACGGCGGCTGGCTGTAGTAGGCGCGGCGGGCGACCTCGGGCTCGAGATCCTTGATCTCCTCGGGGTTCATGCCGGTGATCTTCACGTAGCCACCCGCTGGGATCGCTCCGATCGCGTACTCGGTCTCCCCTCTGCGCACCTTGAAGAGGGTCGGTGGGAAGAACAGCGAGAAGCGCTCCACGCGCATGCCCACGGCCTTGGCCACGACGAAGTGCCCGAGCTCGTGGAGCACGATCAGCACGACGATTCCCAGCAGTGTCAGGATCCAGCTCACCGCTCCAGTTTGGCAGGCCCGCCCGTCCTTCTCGCCGGGTCCGGCGCCGCAGGCAGGCGCCGGGGGCTCAGCTGAGCGCGGCGACCGACTGGCCGGCGAGCTCTCGCGCCTGGCGGTCGGCCTCGTACAGCGACTCGAAGGAGATCACCGGCTCGCTGCCCAGCTCCGAGAGCGTCTGCTCGATCACGGCCGGGATCTCCAGGAAGCGCAGGCGCCCCTGCAGGAACGCGTGGACGGCGATCTCGTTGGCGGCGTTGAGCACGCACGGCGCGGTCCCACCCGCCTTTGCGGCTTCGCGGGCGAGGCGCAGGCAGGGGAATGCCTCCAGATCGACCGGCTCGAAGGTCAGCGAGCCGACCTCGGCGAGGTCGAGCGGTCGGATCGGCAGCGGGACGCTCTCGCCGCCGTGAAGCGCGTAGGAGATGGCGATGCGCATGTCCGGGGGGCCGAGATGGGCGAGCATCGCCCCGTCGGCCAGCTGCAGGACGCCGTGCACGAGCGACTGCGGGTGCACGACCACGTCGATGCGCTCGTAGGGGGTGCCGAACAGGTGGTGGGCCTCCATCACCTCCAGGCCCTTGTTCATGAGCGTGGCCGAGTCGATCGTGATCTTCCCCCCCATCGCCCAGGTCGGGTGCGCGAGGGCCTGCTCGACGGTCACCTCCTGGAGCTGCTCGCGACTGCGCCCGCGGAACGGGCCGCCGCTGGCGGTGATCGTGAGGCGCTCCACTGCGCCGGGGGGCTGCCCCGCCAGCAGCTGGTGAAGGGCGGTGTGCTCGGAGTCGACCGGCACGATTCGCGCCCCGGTGGCCTCGGCCAGCGCGGTGACGAGCTCGCCGCCGACGACCAGCGACTCCTTGTTGGCGAGCGCCAGGTCGATGCCCTCCCCGAGCGTGGCCACGGTCGGTCCGAGCCCGGCCGAGCCCACGAGCGCGTTGAGGACGAGATCGGCACGCGACTCCACGACGAGGCGCACGAGGCCCTCGGGCCCCCCGAAGACGCGCCCCTGCGTCCAACCCTCGGCGGCGCGCGCGGCCGCGTCCTGGTCGGCGAGGGCGATGCGCTCGACGTCGTAGGCTCTGGCCTGCTCGATCAACGCTTCCCACGAGCGCTCGGCGGAGAGCCCGACCAGCTCGAGCTCCTCGCTGCGCGCGCACACGTCGAGCGCCTGCGTACCGATCGAGCCGGTGGAGCCCAGGATGAGCAGTCGCTTGCGCTCGGACATGCGCCGATGATACGTGCGCCGGTGGCGCGCTCGCGCCCGCAGCCGGCTCTCGGCGTCGCGGCCTAGGTATAGGTGAAGCGGTCGCCCGGGGGGTTCTTCTTGCTCTGCTTGGCGCCGGTTCTCGCGCGGACGTCGACCGCGCCCGTCTTGGTGCTCGCCGGCGTCACCGCCGTGCAGGAGCTGCTCGAGGTGCAGTCGACCGCCGAGGCGGGCGCCTTGCCGAAGTCGAAGGTCGTGGCCGAGCCGAGGGCGAAGCCGCTGCCCGTGATGGTGACGGCGGTGCCCCCCGCTTTGGGCCCGGTGGCGGGGCTCACGCTCGTGACCGTGGCCAGTCCGTACTTGAAGCGGTCTGACTTGCCCGTGGCGCTCGTGCCGTGGGGCGTGGCGACGGTGACGTCGACCGTGCCCGAGATGCCGGCCGGCGAGGTGGCGGTGATCGAGGTGTCGGAGTTGACCGTGAAGGAGGCGCTCGCCGAGCCGAACTTGACCGCGGTGGCGCCTGTGAAGCCGGTGCCGGTGACGGTCACGCTCGTTCCGCCCGCGGCCGGGCCGCTCTTGGGCGAGAGGCCGCTCACAGCGGGCGCGGCCGGGGAGCCCACGGTGACACTCTGCGCGGTGCCGATGCTGGTGCCGTCGGAGGCGAACACGGTGAGCGCCACCTCATAGGTTCCGGCTTTGGGGAAGGTGTGGGTCAGGGTCGGCGTGCTCGTCTCGGTCGGGATGCTCAGGCCGGGCCCGTCGTTGAACTGCCAGTTGTAGTGGGCGACCCCGCCGGGCGCCGTCGAGCCACTCGCGTCGAAGCTCACGCTCTCGCCGCCCGCGGGGGCGCTCGTGAAGGTCGCCGTGGGCTCGGCGCCGGCGAACGTGAGCCGCTGCAGGCAGCCGTTGCCCTGGTTGCTCCACTCCTCCTGGTACCAGTAGAGGTGGCCGTCGATCACCTGGTTGTAGGGGGAGCCGTCGGGTGCTGTTCCGAGCGCGGTCCCCGTGCTTTCCTCGCACTTGTCGCCCACCTCGCCGCCGCTTCCGCCGATGTCGGTCCAGGCGTCGTTGGGTTCGGGGTCGGTGATCGACTCGTTGTGCTCGTGGCTGAGACCGCCCTGGAGCGCGCCGTCGGACGGTTTGCCGTTGGGGTGGTTGCCGTCGTCGCAGCCCGTGACCCCGGTCACGTAGGGATCGTTCGAGTAGATGATCTCGCCTCCGGCGAGCGGGATGTTGCCGTGGTAGGCGCAGTAGACGGGTTTGGAGGAGCCCGCGGAGCATTCGTGCCCGGAGGCCTGGAAGCAGTCCTCGACCCCGGGGGGCGTCAGCATGAAGTACTCGTGGGCGAGGTCGCGCGGCAGGCCGTGGGCGGTGATGTAGCTGGTGAGCTCGGCCTGCAGCTGGGCGTCGGTCAGGCAGATCGCCGCGCGCGTGCACCCGTTGGCCGGATAGGGGTCGGTGTCGACGATGGCGCCGCCGAAGTGGGATTCGTATTTGGCGAAGGCCCCGGCGGCGTCGTTGTACTGGGCGGAGACCGAGTCGACGTTCTCGTGCCCGCCGCTGTCATGGGCCAGGCCTTC
Organism: Solirubrobacteraceae bacterium; assembly: GCA_017882455.1. Taxonomy (GTDB): domain Bacteria; phylum Actinomycetota; class Thermoleophilia; order Solirubrobacterales; family Solirubrobacteraceae; genus Palsa-744. Next base: position 24,977 of record JADGPL010000023.1, read on the forward strand.
GAGGTACTGATCGACGCCCGACTGGTATTCGGCGGGGTAGCTCGGCGAGCCTTTGGGCGCCCAGTAGAAGGTGTAGTTGGTGTTGGACGGCATCACGGGGCCGCCGTTGTAATCGAGGTTGGAGAAGAATTCGTCCAGCGGCCTGACCGCCGTCTTGATCACCTGATGGCCGCGCAGCGGCTGGTAGCTGAGCGTCTTGCCCGCTTCCACCTGCACGATCACGGCGGAGGCGCCGCTCGCGCTCACGCCGAGCACGGCGGCGGCGGCGAGCGCCGCCACCAGCGCGCGGCGCAGCCGTCCCCCCGCTGCCGCGCGATCGCTGACTGTCCCCACGCAGCTGCGCACTCGATCCATGATCTCCCTCTCCTTGCCGGTGGACTCCCTCGGTCCGCTGACAACGGTACACCCCGGATGGCTCTCGTGTCTAGTGGAGTGACCTGACTCGGGCATGCGCCAAAGGCTGCCAGGGGCGATCGGGCCTGGAGTGAAGATCAGGTGTAGGCGGCCCAGATGTAGTAGCCGACGACGGCCGTGAACATCACGGCGTCGAGCCGGTCCAGCGCCCCCCCGTGGGCGCCGAACAGCCCGCCCGAGTCCTTGGTCCCGGCCTCGCGCTTGACGAAGGACTCGAACAGGTCGCCGACGGGCGCCGCCAGCGCCACGCCGAGGCCGAGCACGAGCGCGTGCGTGCCCGGCAGCCATTCCTGGTAGCGCCCGGCGATCCACACCCCGAGCACGGCGCACGCCATCCCGATCAGGAGTCCCTCGACGGTCTTGTTTGGAGAGATATGGCTCGCCAGCGGACGGCGGCCGAAGGTGCGCCCGCCCAGGTAGGCGCCGGTGTCGCCGAGGAATGTGCCCACGAGCACGTCGATCACGATTCCCAGGCCATGGGGCAGCCCGCGCAGCAGCACGGCGTGCGCGAGCGCGAAGCCGATCCAGTAGATCCCGAGCAGGGTCACGGCCATCGAGGCGACCGAGGGGCGCGGCTGCAGGAGCGTCAGCCCGAACAGCATCGGCAGAACCGCCACGGCCACGAGCAGCACCTGGAACTGGTTGCCGTAGAGCGCGGCCAGCAGCAGCGCGGCGAGCGCGATCAGGCCGGCGAGGCGTACGGGGCGGGCGCGCTCGTACATTCCGTAGAGCTCGTGCATACAGGCGCCGCCGAGCACCATCATCCCGAGCGCGAACACGAGGCCGCACTCGATCACCAGGAACGGCGCGACCGCGATCGCCGGGATCGCCACGAGCACGCGTGCGCTCAGCTCAGAGCGAGGCCTGCGCGCCGCGGCGCGCCGCGGCGCCCGTCGTGGGCGAGCGGGCCGGCGGGCCGGCGGCGCCGCGGCGGGTTGGGGTCGCCTGGGGCGCCGGGCGCCGCCGGGCGTATGCGGCCCGCTGGCCATCAGCGGCCCCTCATCGCCCGCCGAATCGGCGCCGGCGCTCGGCGTACTCGGCGAGGGACTCCTCGAGCGCCTCGCGCGTGAAGTCGGGCCACAGCTCCTCGCGGAAGATCAGCTCGGAGTAGGCCGACTGCCACAGCAGGTAGTTGGAGAGCCGTCGCTCGCCGCTGGTGCGGATGATCAGGTCGGGATCGTGCATCTCGGGTGCATAGAGGCATGCGCGGAACTCGGCTTCGGTGGTGCCGGTGAAGCGGCGGGCGGCATCGACGATCTCGGCGCGTCCGCCGTAGTTGAAGGCCACGAACATCGTGATGCGGCTGTTGCCCTGCGTCATCTCTTCAGCCCAGCCCATCTGCTCCTGAAGCCGCTCGCTGACGTCCTCGCGACGCCCGATGAAGCGCATCCGCACCCCTTCGGAGTGCAGCTCGGGGGTTTCTCCGGCGATCCGCGCCGAGAACATGTCCATCAGCCCCTGGACCTCGTCGGCGGGTCGCGACCAGTTCTCGGTCGAGAACGAGTACACGGTGAACTCCTCGATCCCGAGCTCGGCCGCGTCGCGCAGGCGCGCCTTGACGGTGTCGGCGCCCGCGCTGTGGCCGTCGTTGACCGGGACCCCGCGAGCCTGCGCCCAGCGTCCGTTGCCGTCGGTGATGACGGCGACATACCGGGCCACAGGGCTGGCCGATCTCAGATCGGCCGCCGAGGCGCGTTCCCCGGCGGCGGCCATCAGACTGCGAGGATCTCCTCTTCCTTGGCCTTGAGCACGGTGTCCAGCTCCCCGATGCGCCCGTCGGTCAGCTTCTGCAGCTCGACCTCCGCGCGGTGCTCGTCATCGGAGGAGGCTTCGCCCTCGGCCTTCAGCTCGCGCAGGTGCTGCATCGTGTCGCGGCGCACGTTGCGGATCGCCACGCGACCCTCCTCGGCGAGGTTGCGCACGACCTTGACCAGCTCGCGCCGGCGCTCTTCTGTGAGTTCGGGGACGACCAGGCGCACCACGTTGCCGTCGTTGGAGGGCGTGAGCCCCACGTCGGACTCGTTGATCGCCTTCTCGATCGCCTTGATCGAGGACTTGTCGTAGGGCTGCACGGTCAGCAGCCGCGCTTCGGGCGCCGAGATCGTGGAGAGCTGGTTCAGCGGCGTCATGGCGCCGTAGTAGTCGACCTGGACGCGGTCCAGCAGGGACGGGCTCGCGCGACCGGTGCGGACGGTCGAGAACTCGTGGTGTGCGGACTCGAGCGATTTGCCCATCCGCTCGCCCGCGTCCTGGAGCAGTTCGTCGATCAGGTTTTCAGCCGCCATCGCCCTCTCCTCCTGCTGTCGTGACGAGCGTGCCCACGCGTTCGCCTGAGATTATCCGCGCGAGGCTCGTCTCGTCATCCATGTTGAAGACGTTCAGCGGCATGCCGTTCTCCATGCACAGCGCCAGAGCCGTCGAGTCCATCACACGCAGGCGCCGCTCGATCGCCTCCATGTGGGTGATCTCGGGGATGAACTCGGCGCTCGGGTCGAGTGCCGGGTCGGCCGAGTAGACGCCCTCGACCCCGTTCTTGGCCATCAGGATGATCTCCGCGTGGATCTCGGCCGCGCGCAGCGCGGCGGCGGTGTCGGTCGTGAAGAACGGGTTGCCGGTGCCGGCCGCGAAGATCACCACGCGTCCCTTCTCCAGGTGGCGCATGGCGCGGCGGCGGATGTAGGGCTCGGCCACCTCGGATATGCCCAGCGCGGACTGGACGCGGGTGTTGGTGCCGCTCTTCTCGAGCGCATCCTGCAACGGCAGGGCGTTCAGGACCGTGGCGAGCATGCCCATGTAGTCGGCCGTAGCCCGGTCCATGCCCGCGGCGGCGCCCTTCATCCCGCGGTAGATGTTGCCGGCTCCCACCACGATCGCGACCTCGACGCCCTGGTCGCGTACGTCCGTCACCTGGCGCGCCACCGCGGCGACGCGCTCGGGGTCGGTCCCGTACTCGAGCTCACCCATCAGCGCCTCGCCGGAGAGCTTCAGGAGTATGCGTGTGAAGGCAGGGGCCATCGGCGGCAGCCTATCCCGTTACCGAGCCGTTACCGAGCCCCGTGAGGGTCTATTGGCCTATGGCGAAGCGTGCGAACCGGCGTATGACCACATTCTCACCTGTGGTCGCCGTGAGCTCGTCGCGCAGCTGCTGGACGGTCTTGCCCTCGAACTTGGGATTGTGCATCTCCTGCTCGAGCAGCACGATCGTCGCGAGCCACGAGTCGAGCTTGCCGGAGACGATTTTCTCGCGCACGTTCTCCGGCTTGTCGGCCGCCTCCTGCTCGTAGATGCGCGCCTCGGCGTCACGCTGCTCGGCCGGGACGTCCTCACGACTGACGTATTTGACGGTTGGCGTGGCCGCGATCTGCATGGCCACCTCGCGCGCGAAGGTGACGAAGTCCTCGTTCTTGGCCACGAAGTCGGTGTTGCAGTCGACCTCGATCAGCACCCCCACCTTGGAGCCGGCGTGCACATATGCCTGAACCGTCCCCTCCGTGGCCGCGCGCTCGCCGAGATCCTGGATCTTCTTGCCCTGCTTGACGCGCAGGATCTCGATCGCCTTCTCGATGTCGCCCTCGGCCTCGGTGAGGGCCTTCTTGCAGTCCATCATGCCCGCGCCTGTGCGCTCGCGCAGGGCCTTTACGTCTTTCGCTCCGATCTCGACCGTGCTCATGTGGCGCTCGTCTCCGGTGTCGTCTGCTCAGCCGCCTGTGCCGGTGGCTCCGGTGCGGGGGCGCTCGCCACGGGCGTGGCCGGCTCCGCGACGGGCTCGGCGCTTTCTGCGACCGTCTCCGGCGGGGCCGAGGTCGGTGCCGCGGGTTTGTCCTCGTCAGCGCTCGCCGCCATCGGCGTCACCGACTCGGTGATCGGCTCGGACGGAGCCGGGGTTGGGGGCACCGGCACGGTCTCCGGAGCCGGTTTCTGCGCCGCCGCCGTTGCTGCGGCTCGTTCGGCCGCCGCTTTGTCGGCTGTGGCTTTCTCGGCGGCCGCTTTCTCCTCGGCCTCCTTCTTGGCCTGCTCCTCGGCCTCGCGCTTGGCCTGCTCCTCGGCTTCGCGCTTGGCGCGGGCCTCAGCCTCGATGCGGGCCTTCTCTTCGGCTTCCTGGCGAGCGCGTTCCTCCTCGCGGCGGAAGACCGAGTGGCCCTCGGAGACGACCTGTCCGATCGCCTGTGTGATCAGCGCGCAGGAGCGGATCGCGTCGTCGTTGCCCGGGACCACGAAGTCGATGCCGTCGGGGTCGCAGTTGGTGTCGACCAGGCCGATGATCGGGATGCGCAGGCGCCGGGCCTCTTTGACCGCGATCTCCTCGGTCTTGAGGTCGATCACGAACATCGCGTCGGGCACGCGCTGCATGTTCTTCACGCCTCCGAGGTTGGCGCGCAGCTTCTCCAGGTCGGCCTGCGCAGCCATGCGCTCGCGGGTCGGCAGCAGGGCGAGCTGGCCCTCGGCCTCGAAGCGTTCGAGGTCGTGCAGCCGGCGGATGCGCAGGCTGATCGTCTGGAAGTTCGTCAACAGGCCACCGAGCCAGCGGTGGTTCACGAACGGCATGTCGGCCGCTTCGGCGACCTCCTTGACGGTGTCGCGGGCCTGCTTCTTGGTGCCCACGAACAGCACCGTTCCGCCGCGGTGGGCCACGGTCCCGGCGAACTCCTGGGCCTGGGCGAGCAGGCCTTGAGTCTTGAGCAGGTCGATGATGTAGATGCCGCCGCGCTCACCGAATATGAAGCGGCGCATCTTAGGGTTCCAGCGGCGCGTCTGATGGCCGAAGTGAACGCCGGCCTCCAGCAGCTCCGCGATGCCTACGTCAGCCACGGGCTACTCCCTTGTATGTGTGCGATTGAGTTCCGCGTGGATGGAGCGGACCCGAAGCCGGCGAGAGAGTCGCTGCTCCGGGCAGGGCCGCGATCCACGACCACGCGGGTCGAAGATCCGAGTTGAAGCTGTCAGGATAGCTCTTCGGCGCGGGCCAGTGCCGCCGCGAGGTCCTCGGGCAGGGGCGAGAGGATCTCGACGGGATCGCCTGTGAGCGGGTGGGCGAAGGCCAGGCGGGTGGCGTGCAGGAACTGGCGGCGCAGCCCGAGCATGCCCGCGCTGCCGTACTCGGGGTCTCCGCACACCGGGTGCCCGATCGCCTGCAGGTGCACGCGGATCTGGTGGGTGCGCCCCGTGTCCAGGCGCAGGCGCAGGAGCGAGGTGTCCGCGAGCGCGCGCTCGAGCTCGAAATGGGTTCGCGCTTCACGGGCAGCCGATCCACCGACGGTCATGCGCGTGCGCACCCGCGGGTCGCGACCGATCGGCGCCTCGATGGTTCCCGTGCGCGCTGGGGGACGCCCCTCGACCAGGGCCAGGTATTCGCGCTCGATCTCACGGGCGGAGAGGGCGCTCTGCAGGCGCCGGTGCGCCTCCTCGGAGCGGGCCACGACCATCAGCCCCGATGTGTCGCGATCGAGGCGGTGCACGATCCCGGGACGTTCGGGATCCCACCCGGTCTCGCCGCCCTCGCCGACGGCCAGCAGCGGCGCGAGCATCTGGGAGAGCGTGTCCTCGCGGTGCCCGCGCGCGGGGTGCACGACCAGGCCGGGACCCTTGTCGACCACGAGCAGGTGCTCGTCCTGGAAGACGATCGTGAATCCGTTCTCGGCGGGGCTGGCTCTGATCACGTCTCGGTACGGCGGGAGCTGTCGATGAGCAGGAACAGGATCAGTATGCCCAGCGTGATCGAGGCGTCGGCCAGGTTGAACGGCGGCCAGCCGAGCGGCAGCTTGACGAAGTCGGTGACCGAGCCGTCGCGCAGGCGGTCGAGGATGTTCCCCACGGCGCCGCCGACGAGCATGCCCGTGGGCAGCCACATCAGGCGTCGGGAGGCGTGCAGGGCGAAGTACACGAGCAGGACCACCAGCGCGAGCGCGATCAGGATCGTGACCGCGACGTGGCTGCCGGGGAGAAAGCCGAAGGCGACGCCGTGGTTGCGGGTGTTGACGAGTTGCACGCCGGGCAGGAACCTGCGCTGTTCGCCGGGGGTGATCGAGCTGCGCACGAGGCGCTTGGTGAGCTGGTCGAGCGCCACCACCGCGATCGCGACGAGCAGCGCGAGCAGCCATGCGGCCCCCCGCCGGTCTGCGATCGTTCGCACGGGCGCTCAGCCGTGGATCAGGCGCCCGACGACCACGCTGTTGATGATCTCGAGCGTGATGATGGCGAGGATCGGGCTGAGGTCGAGTCCCCCGAAGCTCGGCAGGACGCGCCGGAAGAGCCGCAGGAACGGTTCGCAGACGTCGCGCAGGAAGCCGATCACGCTGCTCGTGGCGCGCGTGTAGGGCGGGCGCAGACCAGCCGAGAACAGCAGCTGGATCACGATGTGCAGGATGATCAGCAGCGTGTAGACGTAGATCAGCGTCGAGAGGAAGTCGGCGACGTCGGTGCGGGCGGTGGCGAGGATCATGATCGCGACAGGCTTTGAGGAACGGGGTCGAGCACCGCGTCGAGCGCGTCGCTGAAGGCGGCGCGTATGCCGCCCCGCTCGAGCGCATCGAGGCCGCGCGCGGTCAGCCCGCCGGGCGAGGCGACCTCGCGGCGGATCGCCATCGTGTCGTTGCCCCGCCTGCGCAGCAGCTCGGCGGTGCCGGCCAACGTCTGCACGACCAGTTCGGCACCCTGGGCCGCGGGGATGCCCTTGCGCACGCCGGCATCGACCTGGGCCTCGGCCACCAGCGCCACATAGGCGGGCGCGCAGGACATCAGCCCCATGGCCACGTCGACGAGCCCGTCGTCGAGCACCACCAGCGTGCCGAGCTGTGCAAACAGCTCGGCGACCGCCGCATCCACGTTCGCGTCCTGCGCTGGGCCCGCAGCCTGGACCACGGCGCCCTGGCGCACCTCCACGGGCAATGAAGGGATGAAGCGGTACACGGGCCGCTCGGGATAGGCCTCCTTCAATGCCGCCAGCGGCGTGGCGGCGAGGATCGAGGCGACGGCCTTGGCCTGGGGCGCGACTTCGGCGGCGACCGTCTGCAGCTGGGCTGGCTTGTGGCAGAGGACGACCAGATCGGCCCGTGCGGCGACGTCGGCATTGGAGGCCAACGCCTCGCCGCCCACCTCCTCGGCCAGGGCGCGGGCGCGCTCGGCTACGGGGTCGGCGCAGACGAGCGGCCGGTCCCACCCGCGGGCGAGCGCCCGGGCCATGTTGCCGCAACCGATCAGACCGATGTTCATAGGTTGCTCACGCTAGCGGCGATCGAGGACACAGCGAGACGCCGGCTATCGCGCCTTAGGACTGATTGAAGAAGCCCTTCTCGATCAGCCGCGCCCGCTCCTCGGCTGAGATCTCGACGTTGCGGGGCGTGAGCATGAAGACCTTGTCGGCGATCCGCTGCATGCCGCCATCGAGAGCGTAGGTGAGGCCGGAGGCGAAGTCGATCAGGCGCTTGGACAGATCGGTGTCGGAGCTCTGCAGGTTGAGGATCACGGGGATGGAGTCCTTGAACTTGTCGGCGATCTGCTGGGCGTCGTTGAAGGACTTCGGGATGACCAAGTGGACCCGCACGTCGCCATTGCCACGGCCGCCGACAGGTTTCAGGACGGTCGTGGAGCGAGGCCGTGCGCCGGCGTCCGGGCTGTCGTCCTCGGCGAATATGTCGTCGAACTCGTCGCGGCGGCGGCGCAGCCGGCGGACGTTGGGGCGCTCGCGGTAGCGGTCCTCGATCTCGGCCTCTGGGGCCGCCTCTTCCTCGTAGTCGTCGTGGTACTCCTCGGCGAGGCCGAAGTACACGAGCGCGCTGTGCCAGGAGTCACGGAAGGCCATGGTGTAGGTGCGTTTCGCCCGGCGAGCCGGTTTCCCTGCAGATGCTAGTAATTCGCCATCGGCCGAGCCGGCTGCCTGCGGCGTCTAATGGTACAGATTCGTGCCGATTCGCACGATGGTGGCGCCCTCTTCGGCCGCGACGACGTAGTCCTGGGAGGTGCCCATCGAGAGATGGTGCAGGTCGCGGTCCTCGGCCAGAGCGCGCAGCGCCGCAAACCAGCGGCGGCTGTCCTCGGGGCGCTCGGACAGCGGGGGCATCGTCATCAGGCCCACCACCGGCACCGGGGCGAGCGCGATGAACGCGTCGAGGTCCTCGGGGGCGATTCCAGCCTTGCCCTGCTCGCCTGCCAGGTTGACCTCGATCAGGATGGCGAGACCCGGGCGCGCCTGCTCGCGGTGGCGCCCGAGCTCGCGCAGCGCCGACTCGGAGGCCACGGAGTGGATCAGGCGCACATGCGGGACGATCAGGCGCACGCGCCGGCTCTGCAGTTGCCCGATGAAGTCCCACTCGAACAGGGAGCCGTGGGCGGCGACCTTCTCCTCGAGGTCCTGGGCTCGATTCTCGCCGAGGAGCCGCACGCCGGCCTCGGCGAGGATCGGCAGGTCGCGGCAGGCCACGTACTTGCTCGCGGCGAGGATCTCCACCTCCCCACTCCCGCCGCCTGCACCCGCGCGCGCGCGGGTCAGCTCTTCGCGGATGCGTTCGAGGTTCTCGTGGATCCGCTCGGCGCGCAGGCCGGCGATCAGCTCAACCATGCCACCCCCGCCTGGCGCCCGGCGCGGGCGCCTTCACGCCTGTGGGAGAAGAAGCGCTCGTCGCAGATCGTGCAGGCGGCCACGTCGCCCACGACGGCCACACCGGCCGCTTCCAGGCGTTCGTGGGCGATCGCGCGTAGGTCGATCCTGCGCCCGTGGGCATGCGCACCGGCGAATGCCGCGTGCACCTCCGGTCCGACCTCGTAGCAGCAGGCGCCCGCGCCGGGACCGACGACGGCCACGATCTGGCCGCCGCGGCTGCCGCCACCGCTGGCGGGGCCGCTGCCCAGCTCTCTGAGTGCCTCGATCCCCTGCTCGAGCACGCCCGCGGCGAGCCCGCGCCAGCCCGCGTGGAGCATCGTCACCGCCCCCTCGCTCGCGAGGGCCACCGGAAGGCAGTCGGCGCTGAGCACCATCGCTCCCACGCCCGCGAGCGCCGTCGCCTGCCCGTCGGCCTCGCGGGACGGCGCTCCCGCCCGCTCGGGCGCAGGTCTTCGGATGACGCGCTCCACGCGGGTGCCGTGGGCCTGATGGCCGCGGGCGAGGACGCGTACGCCCGTCAGCTCGCGCAGTCGCTCGCGCGCCCGCGGGCCCCCCTCGGCGCCCTCGCCCCCCGCGCTCGAGAGGTTGCCGTGCTCGCGATCGGTGAACAGGACGTGGCTGCCCACGCCGAGCTCGATCGCGGTCCCGGAGGCGCTCACCTTACGTCCAGCTCGAGGGCCGCTGTGAGCTCGGCCTCGCGCCCGCCGCCCAGTTCACCGTCGAGCTTGCGGGCAAGGGCGTGGGTCAGGCGCCATCCGACCTGCGGCCCGGCGGGGATGCCGGCGTCGAGCAGGTCCTGCCCGGTGATCTCGAGATGGACGTGGCGCAAGCGCTCGAACCATATTTCGGCCTCGGCCGTGACGCTCGAGGTTCCCTCGCCCATCGCGCCTCCGAGCGCGATCGCCTCGATCGTGTGGGCCGAGAGCGCCTCGTGCATCTCCGAGGGCTTGGCGGCGAGGGAGAGCTCTTTGAACAGGCCGGGAGCCACCAGTGCGGTGCGCATCACGCACTCGCGATCCCCGGCGGTGAACTCGAGCCCGTCGAGGAGTTCGAACATCACCGGTTCGGGGTCCTCGTCCGGGTCGATCGAGAGCGGAAGCAGCAGCGAGGCCATCAGCAGCAGGTCGGGGCGTCCATCGCCCGGCAGTAGGGCGAGCGCCCGTCGCGCCAGGCTCTCGTCGAGGCGAAGCCTGCGCTCGATCGCTGCGAGCGCCCCCAGCTCGCTGATGGCGCCGAGCGCTGCGACGGCGTCGGATTCGGCGAGCGCGAGGCGCAGCTCGGCGCCGATCCGCGCCCGCGAGACCGTATCGAGCGCCCCTGCGGCGAGCGCCTCCCTCGCGAGCTCGGCCGTCCGCGGCTCCGCCTCGAATCCGAGCCGCGCGCTGTAGCGGGCCAGGCGCAGCAGGCGCGTGGGGTCATCGAGGAAGCTGCCCTCGTGCAGCACGCGCAGGCGCCCCTCGCGCAGATCCTCCTGGGCGTGCTCGGCGCACAGCAGCTCACCGGCGAGCCGGCCGCTGAGCGGCACGGCGATGGCATTGACCGTGAAGTCCCTGCGCGCAAGGTCCTCCTCGAGTGTGCCCGCTCGCACCTCCGGCAGCGCGCCGGGGCTCGGATATGACTCGGCTCGCCTCTCGGCTATGTCGATCCTCCCCCCCTCCCACACCACCAGCGCGGTCCCGAAACGCTGATGCCCGGTTGAGCTGGGAGCGCCGCCGCCGAGCGCCGCGAGCGCGTCGGCGAGCTCTTGCGCGAATGCTGCGGCGGCACCGTCCACCACCACGTCGAGCTCTCTCGGGGTGCGGGCCAGCAGCAGGTCGCGCACCGCGCCGCCGACGAGCGCCACGTCTTCGCGTTCGGTCGCGAGCGCCAGCAGCTCGCAGCCGCCGGGCAGTCGCGCGAGCCCCGCGATGACCTCGGCCCCCGCCCCCGCGCCGGACGCGTTCCCGGCAGTGGCGCTCATTCGATCACGCGCACCGGAATTCCCGCAGCGGCCAGGTGGGACTTGGCTTCGGCCACGCTGAAGCGCCCGTAATGGAAGATCGAGGCGCACAGCACGGCATCGGCGCCGGCTCGCAGCGCCTCGGCCAAGTGCTCGAGCTCTCCGGCGCCGCCCGAGGCGATCACGGGCACGCTCACGGCCTCGCTGACGGCCGCCGTCAAGGGGAGGTCGTAGCCGTCGCTGGTGCCGTCGCGGTCCATGCTGGTCAGCAGGATCTCCCCCGCCCCGCGCTCCACCGCCTCGCGTGCCCAGGCGACGACGTCGCGGCCCGTGGAGGTGCGCCCGCCCGCCAGGTAGGCCTCCCAGCTGGTCGCTGCGCCCGCGGGAGCGTCGTCGTGTCCGTTCGGCACTGGTGTACCACCATGGTTATACGCTCGCTGCAAACGGGGATCGCCCGCGGGCCACCGCCGCGCCTTGGCGTCGATTGCCAGCACGACGCACTGCGCGCCGAACACATCGGCGAGCTCGCCCAGCAGCTCCGGTCGCTGCAGCGCAGCCGAGTTGACCGACACCTTGTCGGCGCCGGCGTCGAGCACGGCCTGGGCGTCTGCCACCGAGCGGATGCCGCCGCCGATCGTGAACGGCACGAACACCTCGTCGGCCGTCCGGCGCGCGAGCTTGGCGATCGTGTCGCGCTTCTCGTGGGTTGCGGTGATGTCCAGGAACACGAGCTCGTCGGCGCCCTCGCTGTCATAGTGAGCTGCCAGCTCTACAGGATCCCCTGCGTCGCGGATGTCCACGAATTCGACGCCCTTGACGACGCGTCCGGCGTCAACGTCCAGGCAGGGGATCACGCGCTTGAAGTGCATCCGCCCACGGTAGCCTTTCGGCATCCTGCAGGCCGCCGGAGAGCAGTAGGTACACCGGTGGTACACTTGGGCGGTGGCCGCTTCCCATCCACGCATTCAGGTGACCGAGGACCCCGAGTTGGCACGCGCGCTGCGTTCGGCCGCTCCGCATCTGCCTCCAGGGCTGCCGCGCTCGCAGCAGGTGCGCGAGCTGGCCATCGCCGGCGCGCGCACGCTGGCCGAGGGCCACCCACACACCGATGAGGAGCGCCGGGCGCTGCTGGAGCGCCTGGCTGGGCGCTTCATGGAGCCCGAGACCGCGGGCATCGACTGGGATCTGCTGCGTGACGGCAAGCTTCGTGCCTGGCCGCTCCCGTAGCCGGTCCCCGTGGGGAGAGCTGGCGCTCGTCGTCGATACCTCTGCTTGGTCGCGTGCCCACCACCCCGGCGTTCGCGAGCAATGGACCGAGGCTCTGCGCGCGGATCGCCTGCGGATCTCGCCCGCCGCACGGCTCGAGATCCTGATCGGCGCCCGTGACGGCGAGACCTTCGACGAGCTCGCGCAGGAGCTCTCGCTGCTGCGGGCCGCGCCGCTCACGCCCGCGGTCCTCCGGGCGGCCGAGGAGGCGATGGGGACGCTCGCTCATCGGTCGGCCGGCGCCCATCGAGTCCCGATCGTGGACTACCTGATCGCCGCCTGCGCCCAGGAGTCCGGCGCCGCCGTGATCCACTACGACCGCGACTACGACCTGCTCGCGGAGATCATGACCTTCGACTCTGTCTGGCTGGCTCCGTCCGGCTCGATCCCCTAGCGGTGACGCGATGGCGCGTCCTTTCGACCGCTAGTCTGCGAGCGCCGCGTGCGCCTCCGCGACGGTGAAGCGTCCCTCGTACAGCGCCGTGCCCACGATCACGCCCTCCAGCGCCTCCAGGTCGAGCTCGCCGCGCAGGGCCGCGAGGCCCTCGAGGTCGGCCAGCGTGCCGATGCCGCCGGAGAAGATCAGGCTCCCGTCACCGACCGCCCGTGCCACCCACATGACCTCCTCGCGGTTGGCGCCGTCGAGCATCCCGTCGTGGTCGATGTTGGTGAAGACGAAATGGCGCACCCCACGCTCGCGCAGCTCCGCGAAGGCCTCGTGGGCCGGCGCCTCGGTCGTCTCCAGCCAGCCGTGGGTGGCCACGTTGCCCGCGCGCACGTCGACCCCCACCAGCACCCGCTCGGGCCCGTGGGCTGCGAGGACCTCTTCCAGCAGCCCGGGGTCGGTGAACGCCGCCGTACCGAGGATCACTCGGGCCGCGCCCGCCGCGAGCGCATCGCCGACGGCCTTGGCCGAGCGCAGGCCGCCGCCGTACTGCACCGGCACCCCGACCTCCCCGGCGATTCGCCGCAGATGCCCGAGGTTGACCGGCTCACCCGCCTTGGCGCCATCGAGGTCGACCACGTGCAGCTGGCGCGCGCCCGCACTGGTCCAGCCATGGGCCGCCGACAGCGGGTCCTCGTCGTAGACCTTGCTGGCGTCGAAGTCGCCCCTGACCAGGCGCACGGCGTTGCCGGCGAGGATGTCGATCGCCGGGTAGAGCTTCACCCGGCGACCGTGGCCCCCACGCATATGCGGGCGAAGTTGGCGAGCAGGCGCAGCCCCGCCGCCGAGGACTTCTCGGGGTGGAACTGCACGCCGTAGAAGGAGCCGCGCTGCACGGCCGTCACGAACGCCTCCCCGTACTCGGCCGTGCCCACCACGTCCTCTGCGGCGGCGGGAACGGCGGCGAAGGAGTGCACGTGGTAGAAGGCGCAGCGTTGCGGCAGCGAGTCCACGAGCGGCGAGTCCGGCCTGAGGATCGTCATCTCGTTCCAGCCGATGTGCGGGAGCTTCAGCTCGCCGGCCGCCAGGGCGCGTACCTCGCCCGGGACGATCCCCAGGCCCTCCGCGCCGCCGAGCTCGCTGGAGGAGTCGAAGGCGAGCTGCATCCCCAGGCAGATCCCGAGCACGGGCGTGCCGGCGGCGACGCGCTCGCGGATCAGCTCGTCGAGTCCCAGCGCGCGCAGGTTCTCCATCGCACGCGGGAAAGCGCCGACGCCGGGCACCACCAGTCCGGCCGCCGCCCGCAGCTCCGTGTGGTCGCGGCCGATGCTCGCGCGCGCGCCGACGTGCTCGAGGGCCTTCTCGACCGAGCGGCGGTTGCCCATCCCGTAGTCCACGATCGCGATCTCCACGGGCTCCTCGATCAGCGGGCTCATGCGGTCAGGGTTCCCTTGGTGCTGGGCACACCGCTCTCGCCGGGGTCGATGGCGGTGGCCTCGCGCAGGGCGCGCGCGAAGGCCTTGAAGGCCGCCTCGATCATGTGGTGGGCGTTCGTGCCCGCCTCCACGCTCAGGTGCAGCGTCAGCTTGGCGCTGTTGGCCAGCGCCCTGAAGAACTCCTCGGTCAGCTCGTGCTCGAAGCCACCCGTGGCTCCAGGTGGGAGATCGGCCTCGAACAGCGTGAACGGCCGCCCGGAGATGTCGATCGCGCAGCTGGCTCTCGCCTCGTCCATTGGCACCGTGGCGGAGCCGTAGCGGACGATCCCGGCGCGGTCGCCCAGCGCCTGATCGAGGGCCTGCCCGAGCACGATCGCGGTGTCCTCGGCCGTGTGGTGGGCGCCCGTCTGCAGGTCGCCGTTGACCTGCACCTCGAGGTCGATGTGCCCGTGGCGGGCCACCAGGTCGAGCATGTGGTCGAGAAATCCCACGCCCGTGCTGCGAGTGCCCGCGCCGGTGCCTTCGAGGGCCAGCTCGAGGCGAACGTCTGTCTCGCCGGTCCTGCGCTCGATCTTGGCGTTGCGGCTCATGGGTCTCCATTCTCTCGCACTCGGGCCTCCATCGATTCGGCGTGCACCTCAAAGCCCTCCGCCCGCGCCAGCGGGGCGCCGGCCGCGGCCAGCTTGGCGGCGGCCGGGCCGATCCGCACCTCGGCCATCCGGCGGCGGAAGTGGCGGGGCGAGAGCTGGGAGGCGAAGCGCGCCGCTCCGCCGGTGGGCAGGACGTGGTTGGAGCCGGCCACGTAGTCGCCGAAGGCGGTGGCGCTCTGGGCGCCCACGAACAGGCAGCCCGCCGCGCGCACCGTGTGCGCGAGCGCCTCGACGTCGGCTCCGATCAGCTGCAGGTGCTCGGGCGCGAACGCGTTGGCGAGCTCCAGGGCCGCGCGGGCGCTGTCGAGCTGCAGGATCGCGAACTGAGCCTCGCCGACGGTGGGACGTTCGAGAACGAGCCTCGAGAGCTCGCCCGCCAGGGCGTCGCAGACCTCGACGCTCGGCGAGACGGCGGCCACGAGGCTGCCCTCGCCGTGCTCGCCCTGGGCGAGCATGTCCAGGGCAGCCAGCTGGATCTCGTGCTGTCCGACCCCGACCTCGACCCCGGCGCCGAGCACGACAAGCAGATCGCTGGGTCCGGCGAAGCCGTCGATGCCGACGCTCGCGGACAGCTGGTGCTTGGCCTCCTGCACGTAGAGGTTGCCCGGACCGACGATCACGTCGACCGGCTCGACCGACTCGGTCCCGTAGGCGAGCGCGGCGATCGCCTGGGCGCCGCCCATGCGGTAGACGCGCTCGACGCCGCACAGGCGGCAGGTGCCGAGGATCACGGGATCGATCTGGCCGTCGCGTCCCGGCGGGGCGCACACGGCCACGTCGAGCACGCCGGCGGCGCGCGCGGTGACCACGCCCATGACCACGGTGCTCGGATAGGGCGCCCGGCCGCCCGGCACGTATACGGCGGCGCTCGACACGGGCACCTCGCGCAGCAGGATCCTCTGCCCCTGGGGCAGATCGACGGTGCGGTCGTGTCCCACGCCCGCCTCGGCCACGAGCGCGACGTTGGCGATCGCGACCTGCAGCCCCGCGACGAGCTCCAGCGGAAGCTGCTTGATGGCCTCGTCGAGCTCCTCGGCCGAGACGCGCAACGGGCCTGGCT
The DNA here is from genome assembly GCA_017882455.1 of Solirubrobacteraceae bacterium. Lineage (GTDB taxonomy): Bacteria > Actinomycetota > Thermoleophilia > Solirubrobacterales > Solirubrobacteraceae > Palsa-744. Next base: position 40,723 of record JADGPL010000023.1, read on the forward strand.
CGGCGCCGGCGGTGTCCAGCTCGCGCGTGTAGCGCCTGACGGCCTCCTCGCCCTCCAGGCGCACGGCCTCGAGGATCTCGCGCACGCGCTCGGCCACAGAGGCTCCGCCGGCGACCAGCGCGCGCACGTGGGTGGCGGCACCGGTGGGTCCGCCGAGGCGCTCCACCGCCTCCAGATCCAGGAGCTGCAGGCGCATCCTCAGGCGCCGGCGGTCTCGCGTCCAGCCGACTCGCGCTCGCGCGCGGGCGCGGTCCCGCGCAGCCGCGTGAGCAGATCGTCGATGGCGGCCGCCTTGAGCTTGTGGGAGACCGGGTTGGCGATCAGCCTGGCTGTGCACACCACGATCTCCTCGCGCACGACCAGGTTGTTCTCGCGCAGGGTGGTGCCGGTGGCGGTGAGGTCGACGATCGCCTCGACCATGCCCGTCAGGGGCGCGAGCTCGACGGAGCCCTTGACCTCGACGATCTCCGCCTGGCGGCCCGTCTCCTCGAGGTGGTGTGCGGCGATCCGCGGGTACTTGGTGGCCACGCGCATCACGCCCAGCCGGCGAAGGGCCTCGGCGGCCGGGTCGGGGCCGGCCTTGCTGGCGAGGACCATCGTGCAGCGGCCGTAACCGAGATCGAGCAGCTCGTAGACCTCGCGTCCGCCGTCGAGGGGATTGTGTGCCCGCCCACCCTGCTCGAGCAGCACGTCCTTGCCCGTCACGCCGAGGTCGGCGGCCCCGGCCTCGACATAGGTGGGCACGTCGGATGGACGCATCGTGATCACGCCGATGTCCTCGAACAGCAGCTTGCGGTCGTTCTTGCTGAGCTCCTCGGTATCGAGGCCGAGGCCGGCGAGAAGATCGACGGTGTCGCCGAAGAGGGCGCCGCGGGGGACCGCGATCGTGAGGCCGTTGATCGGAGTCATGTGCGCCCGCCGCTCATCTCGCGCGCGAGCAGCGCTCCCGTTCCGCGCTCCTCCCCGGCGAGGGCGATGTGCAGGCGGTCCACGCCCAGCGCGAAGCCGACGGCCGGGAGCTGGCGCCCGAAGCGCCCGAGCAGCTCGTCGTAGCGTCCGCCACCGCCGATCGGGGCGCCGAGGGCGGGGTCGTAGACCTCGAACACGGCGCCGGTGTAGTAGCCGATGTTGCGCACCAGCCCGAGGTCGAGGATCACGCGATCGGCCACGGCTCTCTCGAGCAGCTCGTGGACCTGGCGCAGGCCGGTGACCGCGCTGTCGGCCTCGGCGGGCGCGCCGGCCAGGATCTCGGGGCCGCCGCGGCGCTGGGGCACGCTCAGCAGCAGCTCGATGGCCTCGCCGGCGAGGCCGGACTCGGCCAGGGCCTGCTCGAGCCCCACGAAGTCACGCAGCACGAGCGAGTCCAGGAGGGTGGGGCGAAGCTCCTCGGGCACCCGCAGGCTGGCCATCAGCGCGGGGAACAGCGAGGCGTCGCCGAGGCCGATCCGGTAGTCCTTCAGTCCGGTGGCGTCGAGGGCGTGGCAGAGCACGGTCAGCGCCTCGGCCGTGCCGTGCGGTGCCGGTGCGCCGATCAGCTCGATCCCGGCCTGCAGCAGCTCGCGCGGCTGGCCGCGCTGCGGGCGCACGCCTCGGTAGCAGTGGGCGAAGTAGCAGAAGCGCAGGGGCGGCTCGCTGGAGGCGTAGCGGCTGGCGACCACGCGGGCGATCGGCACGGTCATGTCCGAGCGCAGCACGAGCACCGCGCCGGACTCGTCGAAGACGCGGTAGGCGGGCTGGGCTTCGGCCATGTCGGCGCGCGCGAGCACGGACTCGTACTCCAGCGCCGGGGTGTAGACCTCGCCGTAGCCGTGGCGCTCGAAGACCGAGAGCAGCGTGGCGGTGATGGCGCGCACCTCGCGCGTCTCGTCTGGAAGCACGTCGCGCGTGCCGCTGGGGATCGGGTGGATCATTGCGACCCCGAGATTACGCGTGTACGGGCTCCGTGGCCACGCGCTCGATGCGTGCGCCCAGTTCGCGCAGGCGCTCGTCGATGCGCTCATAGCCACGGTCGATCTGGCGGATGTTGCCGATCTCGCTGCGCCCCTCGGCGCACAGCGCGGCGAGCAGGATGGCCATGCCGGCGCGGATGTCGGGCGACTCGACGCGCTCGCCGCGCAGCCGGCGCGGGCCGGTGACGATCGCGCGGTGGGGATCGCACATGACGATGTCGGCGCCCATCAGGATCAGCTTGTCGGTGAAGATCAGGCGATTCTCGAACATCCACTCGTGCACGAGGATCGATCCCTCGGCCTGGGTGGCCAACGCGAGCGCGATCGAGGTCAGATCGGCGGGGAACGCGGGCCAGGGGCCGTCCTGGATCTTGCTCTTGTACTCGCCCACGTCGGCCTGTACCACGAGCCTCTGGCCTCCCGGTACGACCACGTCGTTGCCGTCGAGCTCCGATCGCAGCCCCACGCGTTCGAACACGAGGCGAATCATGCGCAGGTCGCCCGGGACCGTGTCCTTGATGCGAAGCTCGCCGCCGGTGACGCCGGCGAGCGCCATGAAGCTGCCGATCTCGATGTGGTCGGGGGCGATCTGGTGCTCGCAGCCGTGCAGGCGCTCGGCGCCGTTGACGGTGAGCAGGTTGGAGCCGATGCCCTGGATGTCGGCGCCCATCTTCACGAGCATGCGCGCGAGATCCTGGACGTGGGGCTCGCAGGCGGCGTTTCCGATCACGGTGGCGCCAGGCGTGAGGGCCGCGGCCATCAGGGCGTTCTCGGTGGCCATCACGGATGGCTCGTCCATGAACACGTCGGTGGGCTTGAGACCGAGCGGGGCGCTGAGGACGATCTCGCGGCCGCAGTCGGCGCTGGCGCCCATCGCGCGGAAGGCGTCCAGGTGCGGGTCCAGGCGCCGGCGCCCGATGACATCGCCTCCGGGGGGCGGCATGACCGCGCGACGGAAGCGCGCCAGCAATGGGCCGGCGAGCAGGAACGACGCCCTGATCAGCTCGGCCAGGTCGCGCTCGATCTCGACCTCGCTGACGTGGGCTGCGCACAGAGCCAGCTCGTTGGGTCCGCGCCAGGTGACCTGCACTCCGATCGCGCGCAGGATCTCGAGCATCGCCTCCACGTCGCGGATGCGGGGCACGTTGCGCACGATCACCTCGTCCTCTGTGAGGACGCTGGAGGCGAGGATCGGCAGAGCACCGTTCTTGTTCCCGGCCGGAACCAGGGTGCCGGAAAGCGGTACGCCGCCTTCGATGACGAACTTCTCCATGAGCTGTGGGCGCCTGCGACCCAGCATCGGCCCGCCGGTGTGGCGCTTGGCAAGCGTAACAGCCATCTCTCCAGTCAAGTTCGAGCCGCCGGACGAACGCCCTGCCTGGGCTGGCGAAGCGGTCGGCTCTCCCGCGAATCGGCGGCCCATCTGCAACACTCATTGCAGCGGCGGAGGCGCTGGATCGGCTTCGCAGAGCCAGATCTCCGCGCCACGACCGGTACGTACACACGTTCGCTGCGCTTCCGTCCGCAGCCACTCGTAGCTTACGAACACATGTTCTCCCCCAAAAGGACATCCAAGCTGGGGCAGCGCGCGCTCGATGCGCTTGGCCTCGTTCGCTCCTTCCTGTTGCTCGAGGACGACTACGACGTCGACTGGGAGGTCGACCAGGAGGAGCGCTTCGAGGTGGATCATCCGCATCGGGCCGCGCTGCGGCGGGGCGCGGTCGCCGAGCGGCTCGCGCACAGGCGCCCAGGGCAGCTCGAGGCGCCGCCGCAGGTGTGCATCTCCCCCATCGCTCGCAACGGCTCGGCCCGTGGGCGCGTCGTGGCGCGCCGTGCGGACTCAGCGCACAGCCGCTGACAGGACCGCCGTGAAGCAGCGCCTCACAGTCCTCACGCTCGGAGTCTCGGATCTCACGCGTTCCCGTTGCTTCTATGAAGCGCTCGGCTGGCGCAGCGACAGCCCGCCCGAGATCGACGTCGCCTTCTTCCAATCCGGAGGCATGGTCGTGGCTCTGTGGGATCGCGCGAACGTCGCTGCCGACAACGGCCTGGAGCTCGGGAGCGGCTTTGGCGGCGTGAGCCTCGCCCACAATGTGGCAAGCGACGCGGAGGTCGATGTGGTCCTGGCCGAGGCGGCCGCAGCGGGCGCACGGATCACCAAGCAGCCCGCACCGACGTTCTGGGGCGGGTACTCGGGGGTGTTCCTCGACCCTGACGGCCACCCGTGGGAGGTCGCTCACAACCCGCACTGGATCCTCATGGACGACGGTGACGTGATCCTGCCGGATTAACGACGACGGACCGCCTGGTGGCGGCCCGGGTCTTGCTTCTGGAAGTAAACCGGCGGCGTCCTACTCTCCCAGGCCCTTGCGGGCCAAGTACCATCGGCGCTGAGGGGCTTAACTGCTCTGTTCGGAATGGGAAGAGGTGTTTCCCCCTCGCTAAAGCCACCGGAAAAGGTCGAGAGACCACGCCTCCCGGTCCTTCAAAACTGCACAGCGCCACAGCGGGTATCGACACCCCTTTCGGGGATCAAAAAAATCCGTCAAGCCCTCGACCCATTAGTACCGGTCTCCTTCAGACGTTGCTGTCCTTACAGATCCGGCCTATCAACCTGGTGGTCTACCAGGGGTCTTACTCCCTCTAGGGGATGGGAGAGTTCATCTCGAGGCCGGCTTCCCGCTTAGATGCTTTCAGCGGTTATCCGATCCACACGTAGCTAGCCTGCTATGCCCTTGGCAGGACAACAGATACACCAGAGGTGCGTTCATCCCGGTCCTCTCGTACTAGGGACAAATCCTCTCAACTCTCCAACGCCCACGGCAGATAGGGACCGACAGTTTTGTTACTCACGCGCAGAATCGTGCGCGCGGGCCAGGACATTTCTGCCTGACTCTGCATGTCGCCATGCAGCTCGGACTATATCTTCGCGGAGGCATCACTCTCCGTGTTCGGCATATAGTCTCTGAGGATTCTGGACTGCTGAACAAGCAATCCAGCCTTTCCTGCTGATTGTCCGCACCGGACGCATTTTCACTGCCTCTTGACGAGGCGAGTAGCGCCGGATACTCGGAGTTTCCAGCATATAGCCGAATTTATAGACAGCAACGGTAAATTTACTGTCTCACGACGTTCTGAACCCAGCTCGCGTACCGCTTTAATGGGCGAACAGCCCAACCCTTGGGAGCAACTCCACCCCCAGGATGCGACGAGCCGACATCGAGGTGCCAAACCGGGCCGTCGATGTGGACTCTTGGGCCCGATAAGCCTGTTATCCCCGGAGTACCTTTTATCCGTTGAGCGACGGCACTTCCACTTGCTACCGCCGGATCACTAAGACCTGCTTTCGCACCTGCTCGACTTGTCAGTCTCGCAGTCAAGCTCCCTTAATACCTTTACGCTCTACACACGATTTCCAACCGTGATGAGGGAACCTTTGTGCGCCTCCGTTACATTTTGGGAGGCGACCGCCCCAGTCAAACTACCCGCCTGGAACTGTCCAGCACCCGGATTCACGGAGTGCTGTTAGAAATCCAATACACCAAGGGTGGTATCTCAAGGTTGGCTCCACGCCGGCCGCAACCAGCGCTTCAAAGCCTCCCACCTATCCTGAGCGAAGTGCACCGAACTCCAATACCAAGTTGTAGTAAAGGTTCACGGGGTCTTTCCGTCTAGCCGCGGGTACTCGGCATCTTCACCGAGACTGCAATTTCACCGAGCTCCTCGTTGAGACAGCGCTGAAGTCGTTACGCCATTCGTGCAGGTCGGAACTTCACGTGTTCTCTCGTTATCCGAGAGCGCAGACTATCCCTTCACCTCACCAAGCACCTTTAGGAGCGTGGCTTCCGAGTGGCGTCGCTTTCCCAGATTCATCTGGTAGGCGATGCCAACGATCTCTCGCAAACCGACGCGCTGCAGATGGTCTCCTTGCTCGACCATCCGGCATACGTGCGAAAAGCCTGCACAGCTCTTCGCCTTGTATCCCCTCAAGGGGAAGCGCTCAAAGTGCGGCAGGATGACTCCGATGAGATCTCCAATTGATCGCACCTCGTACTTGAAGGTGCGGTCTCCTTTCGACTCTCGGATCCAGCCACAACCAAAGAACGTTTGCAGATCTTCCAGTAGTCCTAGGTCCTTCTCGTTGAGCGAGAGCGAAAACGAGGGCCTCACCTCGAGGCCGGTTCGTAGCTTCGCCCGGAGGGCGAAAGAGACGCAAAAGCATCCCTCACCGTCCGTAAGACCTGTGACAAACCAGGGATCCAGCGGTACTGCTACTCCATAGGCGCCCTGTCTTTCGATGAGGGCCGGCGTATTGCGCGTCACATAGATTTTCGGAATCTCCGAAGCGTGACACGCCTCTCCTTTCGGATCAGTCGTTAGGGGGTCACTAGGACTTCCCTCGGGATTGCCCGCTGCCACTTTGGCAGGGAGGGTTTCCCCGATATGAGCCGGTTCTCGACCGTCTCTCGCGAGACGGCGGGGCAAGTGTTGTTGCTTACCCGACAAGGAATTTCGCTCTTAACCTTGCTCGCGATACATGACTGTCGGTATCTCGAGTGGACGTTACGCCCTTGTGTGCGTATCGTCCCTGCATGTCGCCATGCAGATGGGACCATCTCATGATCCAGTGTCCTGGATCTCTGGCGTATGGCCTCTGAGGATTCTGATCAGTTCAACTCTGGATGTCCTTCGATTCATCGTCTGCGCCAGTTCCGCAATTTCGATAAGGCCCTGCGTCTCACGATGCAGACCATCATCGATCATTCGCATACAGCAAGCAAAGCTTTCAAAGTCAGCTCGCTTAGCTGTGTGCAGCGGATGAGCCTCAAAGAACGGAATAACCGCTCTTAGAAGGTCGTCTCGCCGGTTGACGACGAATTGGGCAAGGTGCTCTCGATGGTTGTCGTGGCGCTTCGCCACATACACGCGCCCAGTACCGAAGAAGCCTTGTAGCTCTTCTAGCGCTGGTCGCCCGCTGTTTGCTTGCGTCACGACAAATCGATGCGCAACTTGAAATCCCGTTTTGTAGCCTTTCGACCTGTCCGATTTGGTTGTCGGACAAAGCCGATGGAGAAGCATCCCTCTCCGTCTACAAAACCAATCACCCAGCCGAGCTGGATCAGTCTTTCCTGCTGATTTCCTGCACTCATCGCATTGTCACGGTACCGTCCACTTGGGACGGAACTCGTAGCGTGAGATACTCAGGCGTTCCAGCATATAGCCAAATGCGCACCGTGCGGTTACCCGCACGGGGGGCAGCGTTCTACCTTAGGACCGTTCCTTACTGTTACGACTCGGAAAGCTTCTCCGAGCGGTCGGCACATTTCTGGCCGACTCTCATGGTCGCCCATGAGAGCGGACTATCTCATCCCACTCTCGGTCTGGAGAGCAGGCTCGGCGTATAGTCTCTGAGGATTCGCAACGCCGTAAACGCTGAGCCAAGACACCGCCAAAGCGGTTGACCGTCCTGGATCAACTGGACACTGCGTCTTTCCTGCTGATTGTCCGCACCCGGCACATTTTCACGGTACCGCCCACCTGTGCCCCGAATGGGGTACTTGGGACGGAACTCGTAGTGCGGGATACTCGGATGTTCCAGCATATAGCCGAGTTTTACAACTACCTCGGTCAACTGATAGTTACGGCCGCCGTTTACCGGGGCTTAGCTTCGCTGCTTCGAACCGAAGTCCTGACAACTCCACGTAACCTTCCGGCACCGGGCAGGCGTCAGCCCCTATACGTCGTCTTTCGACTTAGCAGAGACCTGTGTTTTTGGTAAACAGTCGCTTCAGCCAATTCACTGCGGCCCTCTCGGACTCCACTCGCGAAGAGCTTCACCCTACTGGGGCGCCCCTTATCCCGAAGTTACGGGGCGATTTTGCCGAGTTCCTTAACGAGGGTTATCTCGATCACCTTAGTATTCTCTACTTGCCCACCTGTGTCGGTTTTGGTACGGGCACGCGCTTCCTCCCTAGAGGATTTTCTTGGAGGTATGGCGTCAGGGACTCGCCGGCTTAACGCCAGCTGGCATCGCACCTCAGGTTATGCGGCCCCGCATTTAACAAGGGCCACCCCTACATGCTTACCCCAGGACAACCATCGCCTGGGTTCCCCTAGCCTTCCTCGTCCCCCCATCGGTCAAACGGAAGCGACGTGGTACAGGAATATCAACCTGTTGGCCATCGACTACGCCTTTCGGCCTCGCCTTAGGTCCCGACTAACCCTGAGCAGACGAACTTTACTCAGGAATCCTTGGGCAATCGGTGGAGGGGATTCTCACCCCTCTTTCGTTACTTATGCCGGCATTCTCACTTCCCA